>CAWAVQ010000001.1:0-81192 GCA_963785535.1 uncultured Chloroflexia bacterium
TTGTTTTTACCACAAAGATTTAACGGAGAACGTTTATCGCGCGGTCTTCCCTAGCGGGACATACTCGAAGCGGAGCGGAGTGGCAGATGTCCAAATGTCTTTAATTCAGGATTTGTGTCACAACATTTGGAAGCTTTTGTTTTTGTCCGGCTTCCCATGCTGCCTGGTAGAAGAATGATCCAGTTGCGTCTCGATCTGTGCCCGCAACTTTTCGGCATCATCGCGTAAGAAGCCGGGACGATTTAAAGAGTTTTGGTTACTGGCGGGATGCACTAACACAATAGCCAAGAAGTTCAAAGCATTGGTCAGATTGCCACTCGCAATATCCACACTGGCGATGTCAAGCAGGGATGATAACATTTCTCGTATTTGCCCGCATTCCTGGCTGATTTGCAGGCTTCTGATAAAGAACTGTTGAGCCTGCTGATACTCGTGTTCCAACAGTGAAGCAGTACCAAGACCATCGTACGTCCTCTGAAGAAAGCGAAGGTAATTGATTTCTTCCGCTGCCTGCATTCCACGCAAGCAATAGGCTTTCGCGGCATCAATATCTGCCGGTTGCCATCGAAATGCTCGCCAAAATGACTCCCGAAGCAACCGAAGTGCCAAAGGGTTCGTCCAATTTCTCGAAAATGGCTAGCGCTTCCTGACCTGGTTTCGAGGCTTCATCAAGTTTATGTTGCATAAGAAAGTGAACAAGCCAGACCATATCAATGCAAAACCTCGCTCCCAGATTTCCCCGCTTCGTTCAGCGCGTTCCTTCATCTGCTGGCATATCTGGGCGACCAATTCATCCTTGTTCAAAAATATGGCATTGATGTTCGCACAATGGAAGGTTTCTACTGTGATTTCATCCTTGTTGATTTGGCTCAAAATTTGAAGACTTTCCAGTACCATACGGAGACCTTCATCAGGTAAGCCAATCAAGGCTGTGAACCATGCCTGCCGCGCTTGAAGTTCAGCATGAACCCAAGCAACATCAGGTTCACTGGTTGTGAACTTCTCCGCTGCATTACCAAAGAATTGTATTGCCGGGATGTATGAGCCGCGCACTTCAAAGAAGAACCAAAGCGCACTAACAAAATCGAGGATACGATGTGTGTTTCGCTTGTCGACCCAGTAGTTCCATGCAACACGGATATTGTCGAAGTCGGCTCCAATTTCCAATAATGCTGTTTTGCTGCGGTTGTCGTGTAAGTGTATCGCTCTCGTTTTCATAAACTCCGCAAAGTATTTTGCATGGCTTTCATGGGCGGAGCGTTCCTCGTCAGTGGATGTTTTGAGTTGTTCTTCGGCGTATTGGCGCAACAACTCATGGATCGAGTAGCGACCCGTACCCGGATCACGTCGTAATAATGCCTTATCAACCAGTTGCGACAATCCGCGCAGGGCTGCGCCAGCCGCCTCCTGCGCAGCGGCGCGCGTAAAGCCTCCGCGAAAGACGGATAGACGCTTCAACAAACTCTGGGCTGAGGGGTCGACCTGGTTCCAAGATGACTCAATAACCGCTCGCACACTGCGTTGACGGTCTGGCACGTCGCGCTTTTCCGTCTCCAGCAGATCGATGTTCTTTTCGATTTCAGTTGTGATCTCGTCCACTGAAAGGGTATCGATCCAGGCTGCCGCAAGGAGGATTGCCAACGGCATGCCGTCAACCATTCGACAAATGCTCGTTACAAAGGGCAAGGCTTTATCATTGAGTTCAAAACCGGGCTGAGTCTGCCGGGCGCCTTGTTCAAACAGTTGTATGGCGCTGTTCTTTTCGAGGCTACTCTCTCCAACGGTCAAACCTTCGAGGGCGAAGACGGTTTCCCCCGTCAAATTGAGTTTGAGACGGGATGAAGCGAGAACCTGAACTTGAGGGGCAGCAATCAAAAGGTCCTGAACGAATGTCGCGCCCTCCAGAACATGTTCGAAGTTATCCATCACCAGCAGAATTTTTTTGTCGCGCAGGTAATCCAAAATGCGGGCTTTCGGGTCTTCGTTGGATGCCAGGGATATCGGCAGCACATCCGCTACTGACTGCACGATCATATCCGCCGAAGTGATGCGATCCAACGCGACGAAGTAGATACCCTGCCGAAATGATCCCATCATCTGCCCAGCCGCTTCCAACGAAAGACGCGTCTTGCCCATCCCGCCCGGAGCCAGGATCGTGATGAGCCGATTGCGAACGTCTGAAAGCAGGGACTTAAGTGACTCCAGTTCAACTTCACGTCCAACGAATTCAGTGAGTTGTGCCGGAAGATTATGGTTGACCACATCCATCGCATTGAGCGGTGGGAAATCGGAGGGCAGATCTGGTGTAGTCAATTGATAAAGATGTACAGGTTGAATGACATCCTTTAAACGTCGTTCCCCCATGTCTTTTAGTTGAACATCCCTTGGTAGTTTGTTACTTATCAGATCAGCCGCAACCTGGGAGAGCAGAATCTGCCCTCCATGCCCGGCGGACATGACCCGTTGTGAAGTTGCTATCGTTGCGTAACCCAGGTAGCGATCTGGCTGGGATGCATCCTGCAACTGCGCCGTGCCGGTGTGAATTCCCATGCGCACTTTGATAGGGGCGGGGGACCAGGCTTCCTTATGCAGCGCGCGTTGCATGTCAAGCGCAGCCTCCAGCGCGTCACTTGCATTGTGGAACGCCACGGCATACGAGTCTCCAACGGTGTTAAATGTGAAGCCATGATACAACGAGATGGCTTGATCGAGGATCTCGTTATGCCGTGCCAGCAAGGCAGGCATGGATTCCGAGTATTGCTGGGAAAGTTTTGTGCTGCCTTCGATATCGGTGAAGAGAAAAGTGACCGTTCCCGAGGGCAGGGGTTGGAAATCGGTAGCCAGTTCGGGCATGGATTGATCCATCTGTTTGAATAACAACTGCGATAATTTGGTGTATTTTACTCCACATTAAAACAGCAACCAATTTGAAAACTTCACAGTTATCTTTTGAGTCATGTTGATTTCGGATACAGAATCAACTGCGTGCACCTAAACAATGCGATAGTCTTCCCGCTGGTCTCGTCCGTCACTTGCGCGTCCCAGATCTGGGTGGTCCGGCCGTCGTGCACGCGCGTGCCAACGCAGGCAAGCGTGCCTTCGCGGGCGGTGCCCAAAAAGTTGCTCTTGAGTTCGATGGTGGTGAAGCTGTGCGCCCCTTCGGGCAGGTCGGTGAAGGTCCCGTAGCCGCAGGTGGTATCTGCGATGGCAATGACCACGGCGGCGTGCAGGTATCCGTTGGGGGCCAGCAGTTCCGGGCGCAGGTCGAGGCGGCTGGTGGCCCGTCCCGGCTCGATGCCGGTAAATTCGATCCCGATCAGGCCGGGCAGGGTGCCCTGGCTGCGGGCGTTGAGTTGGTCGATTGTTGTGGTGGTTGTCATGGGCGGAGAGTATATATCAAGGTGCGGAATATCTCAACACCAGGATTGGCCTGTTCAGAGCCTCCAAATCCCCGCTGTAGAACTTTATATAATCCGGCTTGCCATTATTGCTCCTGCCCATATCATATTGCAGGCGGAATTGTGTCGCCCCTTCCTTGTTGATATATGGGAATGCGGCCGGATCGAGGTCCGCGGCGAACCAGCTCCCCTCCAGTCTCTCCGTAAAGGTGCCCGCGTCGACGCAATCCTTCCCCGTTTGAAAATCAACCGGCTGCAGTTTCACCGAAGAGCCAAAGGAGGAGCAGGCCTCTACCTTCAGTTGCCGCCGTTTGGAAAACGGATTCATCCCCGCATGGCTTTCCAGCCTGATCTTTATTCTTATGGAAGTGATGACCGCCTCGTCCGGCAGGAGGGAGGTATTGAAGGACAGGATTCCGCGATATTGACGGTCCGACGCATCGTCCCCGACGAGGAGGACTGTGGAGGCGGCATCGGCTTTACATCCCGTCCCAGGCGCATCCGGACATTCCGTTAGCGTGCCGTCGTATATGCCCTCCGAAGTGAAGGCCCGGTAGCCCATCAGATTCCAGCCCAGCAGCTTGGGGTTTCGCTCGGCGTCGAAGATTCCCCAATAGGGTTCGACCGACGTATTGTCTTTCGACGGTTGGTCGAAGCCTTCGAAGTAAACGAAACGCACGTCCGTCTTGGCAAGCTCGCCGTAATACAGATCCTGGTCCGCCTCGGATAATCCGCCAGCGCCGGAAGTGGGCAAGCCCACCTCCTTGAAAAGCACGAAGCGCTTTGTGTTATCGGCCATATCTGCATAACGCGCCGTTTCCCATTTCACTGCAGCGAGCGGGCGTTTTGTGCTGTGCCAGTAAGGGTGTGCATTGGGGAAAAGCCAATCGCCCGCGAACAACAATTCGGGGTGGAAGGAATAATCGTCTATTTCCTCGGAGGTCGCAACCGGTTTGCCGGTGTTGAAGCGCAAATCGGCCATGGCGGCGCAAAGCTCCGGGATCGTGTACCTTTCATGGTTTCCGTAAAGACCTTCGTTCCCGATGCTGTAACCGAGCACGATGGGCAGGCTGGAGGCATTCCTGGCATTTTTCAATTCGTTTGGACTCGAGGGGTTCCAGATGCCCATGATGACCCCCTGATACCCCAGAGCCTGGGCCATGCTCAGGAACTTGCCTCCCATGATGCCGGAAGCACCGTACGTGACAAGACCGCTGAAGCCAGCCTTTCTTAGAACCGTCAAATCCTGGCGGATCGTCTCGATTTTTTGCTGATAGGAATCTTGACCGGGAAGCGCGCTGGGGTTGCCATAGGCCACCCATCGGATGGCATCCACCTTCGCAATCCATGCCTCATCCACCGGGACGCTGCAATTGGCCGGAAAGTCCGCAGGCATCACCGCGTCTCGCATCGTTTCTGGGGAATAGTGTATGAACATGGGCCCCGCAGCGGTCGGTATGGAAAGCATGATGTAGATGAATTCTGCGATCAGCCCGAGGATTGTGCCCAGCCTGACGGCCCTTTTGCGTTTTATGGGAGCACTCTGGGTTTTGCCGGTCTTTTTCATCTTAGGCAGGTCCATATTCCGATAGTCTCCCTATTGAGAATGTTTTTCTGAACCGCCAAGACACAAAGTGCGCCAAGAAACCTTAGTATGACGCCAAGGAACACCCTAAGTGCCCGAAAGGGTATGGCGAATTTGAAATAAACTTGGCGAGCCTGGCGGCCTTGGCGGTGATAGAACGTCTCAGAACGCCAACAACATTAGACAGGGAGGCACCACCTATATTCCATCTTAGCACAATCGATTTTCCGGCTCAATATTTCTGGCGGATAAACTACCTACGAAAAGGCTATGATAGACAGACATTTTGAGGCTGATAGATCTAAAGCGTCCCAACTCCTTCCCATTCTTCATTCTATACTCTCTGGTACAATCCACCCACTAATCTCTATTCTCCAATCTCCACTCTCTAACCTATGACCACAGACACCAAACAAGTCATCTACTCCATGATGCGCGTCGGGCGCATCCATCCCCCTAACAAACAAGTGCTGCGCGACATCTCGCTCGGCTTCTACTACGGCGCCAAGATCGGCGTACTCGGCCTGAACGGCGCGGGCAAGTCCACCCTGCTGCGCATCATGGCCGGCGTGGATCCCGATTACGTCGGCGAGATCGCCATGTCCAAGGGCTACACGGTCGGCTACCTCGAGCAGGAACCGCAACTCGATGAGTTCCAAGACCGTCATCGAAACCATCCGCGAAGCCCTGCAGCCCATCGTCGACCTGCTGGCCAAATACGACGAGGTCAACGCCAAATTCGCCGAACCTGATGCTGACTTCGACGCCCTGATCGAGCAGCAGGCCAAACTGCAGGACGAGCTCGACAAGGTCGACGCCTGGAACCTGGATTCCCATCTGGAAGTCGCCATGTCCGCCTTGCGCTGCCCGCCGGCCGAGACCCCGGTTAAAGTCCTTTCCGGCGGTGAACGGCGCCGCGTCGCACTGACCCGACTGCTGCTGACCGAACCCGATATCCTACTGCTCGACGAGCCCACCAACCACCTGGACGCCGAGTCCGTCGCCTGGCTGGAGCACCACCTGCGCGACTACAAAGGCACCGTCATCGCCGTCACCCACGACCGTTACTTCCTCGACAACGTCGCCGGCTGGATCCTCGAACTCGACCGCGGCTACGGCATCCCCTGGAAGGGCAACTACTCGTCCTGGCTGGAGCAAAAAGCAGAGCAACTGCGCCAGGAAGAAAAGGTCGAAGTCCAAGCGCCAGAAGACGCTCATGCGCGAACTGGAATGGATCCGCATGTCGCCCAAGGCCCGTCAATCCAAGGGGCAGGCGCGCGTTAATGCGTACGACAAACTGCTCTCGCAGGAATACGAACAGTACCGCGGCGATCAGGAAATCTACATCCCACCGGGACCTGCGTTTGGGAGACGTGGTCATCGAGCTGGAGGCAGTGACCAAAAGCTTTGGCGAGCGCCTCATCCTGGACGAGTTGTCTGCTACCGTTCCCCCCGGCTCCATCGTTGGGATCGTCGGTCCCAATGGCGCGGGCAAGACCACCCTGCTGAAAATGATTGTTGGCCAGGAAACGCCCGATAGCGGCTCGATCAAAATCGGTGAAACCGTCAAGTGGGCCTACGCCGACCAGTCCCGCACGCTTGACCCGGAGAAGACCGTCTACGAGGAAATCTCTCAGGGCGCGGAGATGCTGGAACTGGGCAGTCGTAAAGTCAATGCTAGAGCGTACTGCTCATCCTTCAACTTCAACGGTTCCGACCAGCAGAAGAAAGTCGGCGTGCTCTCCGGCGGCGAACGCAACCGCGTCCATTTGGCCAAGACTCTCACCGAGAGCGCCAACGTGATCCTGCTCGACGAACCGACCAACGATTTAGACGTGAACACGCTGCGGGCGCTGGAAGAAGCACTGGAGAACTTTGCCGGTTGCGCAGTGGTCGTCAGTCACGACCGCTGGTTCCTCGACCGCATCTGCACCCACATCCTGGCCTTCGAAGGCGACAGCCAGGCGCGCCTGTTCCTGGGCAACTGGTCCGATTACGAAGCCGATTACAAGGAACGCTACGGCAAGTCCGCCGAGGTGCCGCAGAGGATCAAGTATCGGACGTTGAAACGCTAGCGCGAGGCTGCGTCGCACCTGACGGTTGGGTTCTTCGGTTTATCGGATAAATCCAAGGCTAGCACCAATCCCGGTAAAAAAGGTGCGACGCACTCTTTTATCTAAGGCTTTCGGCGTATGAGATTAAGTCTTCTTTATCCGACCGAAGTGCTGCGTCACCATAGAGTGCAATCTGCATCCAAAGTCCGTCTTGCTGCCAGTACAGTTGTTTCAGGGGTAAGGTTGGATCCCAAACTTGTTTTCCGTCATCCGTTATAACAACGCCACCAGTAATGTACTGACCCTTGCTGTTCCCTACCTTTACCCGTTTGATGGACCAGAAGGGAAAGGCAGCGGTGTTAGGGCCTTTGTCTGTCCTACATTGGTTTATAGAGAGTGTGCCTTGCCCCGTTGTGGATGCATAAATCAAGTCGATGCAGCCTGCGTATGCGTCAGTCCAAAAATTTGAAAATACCCAGCCAGCGGGCGTTTCCGAGAATTTTTTAGCATCCATTCTCAATGCCTGTGCATAAATGGCAATCTGTTCATAACTCCTGGGACCCTTTTTTTGAAAGTCATCGATATCTCCCATGCTCTCGGCGATCAAAAGCATTTGCTCCCTGTCGATTTGCCCTCCCGTGAGGGAATCAAAATACATTTGATAATTGAGTCCATTTTTGTGCCACCACAAGAATGAGCGGGGATTTGGATTTTCGCGAGAACAATAGAAGGCAGCCTCACCGTCCATGTTTACCATCTCGCAGGTAAACTCGTATGCACCCAAAGGCTTTTTGTAGTCAACGGGTTCACCTTTCCATTCATGGATTGTCAATTCCTCATTTACTCCATAAATGAGTTGAACCTGATGCTCATCAGGAAGATAACGGGCATAGGAGAAGTCCATATCCATGGGGAGTAGAGACGGCGCTTTCAGGTCAAGCCCGGAAATTTTCTCCGCGTCCGAAATGGACAGTAGGCGATCAGGGGTCAAGGGTTCGGTCTTTTCGATGGGTGAATAAACCAGGCTTTCTGCCAAACGGATGAGTTGATCTTTGTTCATTGTGCTGGCAATGTTGAGGTTGGGGCTGAAGTCGATCAGATACCATCTCTCGCCCTCATTCCAAGCCAGCCTTTGACGCCGATCTATCTCAGACCATACTAATTCGTTATTGCCAGGCTTCAGACCAAAATCACCTTTCACATACTCCCCTTTATATGCTCCAATGGGAATAGGTTCGACTTTATTCGCAGGCACTACCTCCCATGGATTTCCATACCAATTGAAGCTTGAGAAATCGCTCAACCCCTGAGTAATAACCAAACTGCTGTGACTGGTATAAGCGTAAGCGTTGTAACTGGTGTAACCAAAGTCACGAAAATCCAATTCATACCTCATGACAGCAACACGCAAATCAGTATCGACGTGCAGGGATTTAAATTCCCAACCATCCGGATTTTCAGGAAGTTCCTTCAGATCGAATCCAAGTTGGGATTCAGCTAAGGCAATCTGACAGCGATAGGCTTGGGCTTTCTGCGGAGTGTCACACCCCGATATGGCCACCATGCCAGGTGAAACCCCAGGAATAAAGACCGGCATGAGCGGCAAATCATATGGTTGATTAACCTCGTTCAACTGTTTTAGCTGCTGACCTGAGAGTTGAATAGATGTTGAATTGATTCTTGTAAAGAAATGCACCACTTCCTGCGCCCAGGCGCGTACCTGCGGAGTAGTAAAAGCGAATGTCAGCAGAGCGATGGCGATCACGGTTACCAACGCGACGCGCGAATTGTGGCGCGGCCTAGTCCTGTTCATTTTTTCCCTTTGTTGAGGTCCTCTCACAACAAGGCTGCTTTCCACCGCGCTCCAGAGATTGATCTCCTCCGATGGGATTTCATTCTCTAATACTTCTCGCAAAATGGACTGGATATTTTTCTTGTCCATCATTGGCTCCTATTTACCATGGGACGTTTCCATCAGGCTGCGCAGACGCTTGCGCGCGTCCCGTAACCACCATTTGATGGTACTGAGTGGACGCTCCATTTTCATGGACATATCTGCCTCGCTTAAATCGAGAAAATAACGCATCACTACCACGGCGCGCTGTTCGGGCGGCAGGCTTTGGATGGCTTGCAGGATGTCTGTGCGGGCTTGTTGTTCTTCCAGCCATTGCTCAGGCTGAGGACGAGAGTCAACCAACAGGGCGGCAAGCTGCGCGGTTGTCTCATCCAGTGATTCGTCCAGTGAAATATTACGCTTCTGCTTTTTGGCGAGTTTGAGGGCATCGTTGACCACGATCCGAAAGAACCAGGGCGCAAAAGGACGCTGCTCATCAAATTGATGGATGTGTTCCGCAGCTTTCACAAAAGCAGTCTGTACTACATCTTCTGACAACCCGCGATCAAAGAGAATCATGTACGCAGCATGCACCGCCCGTACCTGATACCGGTTTACAAGGGACTCGAGACCGTTTAAGTCACCTTGTTTCAAGCGGGAAATTGCTATTTGATCTTCCATACACGGATCTCTCGAGTGAGCTTTCTAAATATACTATCCGCTGAGAAGAAAAAAGATAGTAGCTTTGAGCAGATATCGGGCAATACATTCGATAACAAAAGCTAGCAAGCATATTGTCTCTGCTTTTTATTCGCTTTCCAGTCTAAATCAATTGAAGGGGAATTGTAAACTTTCATTTCTGTCTACACAATGTAAAATGTTCGCGAGCGGGAAACGCTTCCACATTTTTTCATCGCATCGGAAAAAGGAGAACAACATGTCACTCTTCGATTTATTCAAGAAGCCAAACAAAAAGGGACCTGCGAAGAACACGCAAACTGGTCCAACCAAGGGCCAAGAAAAACAACAGCCCACTAATGATAATCCCTTGGGCTCGCCTGAACAGGCGAAAAAACGCTATGAGGCTGCGCTGGAGTTTCTACAATTCTTTCAGGAGAAAACCCCTCTCTTAAACGGAAAGCCTCATGCCGGGACGGTCCTTTCCGTTGCGGCGCGTCTGGCCGGGACAAGCCTGTTCAGGTCAATCAATAAAGTAGAACTCCGCCCCCGGCGTTGTTGTCCTTTCGGAAGAAGTCAATAAAGCCTATCCCCAACTGCTAAAACTCTTTGCGTACTATTGCAAGCAAGCAGGAATAGATGTCATGGCAAAGCCTTTGTCCCAGGAAATTCCTGACCAAGATAAGCCACTCATGGATCTCTCCCGGGTCCAGGCTGAATATCAGAATCAATATAACGAGATCATGCAAAAACACGGGCTTGATTATTTAGAGAGCGCCCGGGCTGGCATGATCGTTTGCTCGATGGTTTTTCAGTATCATTGTATTAAGAACAAAGACATCGACCCTTATGTCGCTACCGGGATCGTGGCGATGGGCGTTGTCGAAGGCGCAAAGACCAGTCCGGTGCCTTTAAACTCCGAAGGCTCAAGTCCATCAAATAATAACTCAAACGAACATCAGGCTGCCAGGCTTATCCGGACCATTGCAGGAATCATCTATCAGCGGTTCTGACGGAAGACTTTTCTTGGGAGAACAGTTCACAGCAATGAAGGAAGCGATGGACAACGGCGGCAAATACATCCTGGTCCACCCGGAAGTTGAAAGCAAACTCCAACAAGGGAATATTGATCCATACGTTGTCTATGTCACGGCGCTGATCATCGAGATGGAGGCGAAAATTCCCCAGATAGATTTCGTCGATGCCAATGTGGATGAACTGATACAGGAGTGGAACGGTAAGCCACAGAATCAGGCTCCAATTTACGTCAGGCAAATGTTATGGCTAAAGGAAAATGCTGAGAAGTACGGTTACCAACAAAGCGGAAATAGCTGGAAGTTGAAGTAGACACTGGCAAGAACCCAAATCCCTGAATGTAAAAAAGTTCCCCGATTTTGGATCGGGGAACTTTTATTTTAGATTGTGTACTTGTGTCAGGCAACTTTCCGTCCGCGCTTCTTTGGAGATTCTTCTGGCTCCATCTCGGTATCTATC
Source organism: uncultured Chloroflexia bacterium (assembly GCA_963785535.1). GTDB lineage: Bacteria > Chloroflexota > Anaerolineae > Anaerolineales > Villigracilaceae > JAABUE01. The sequence goes on from CAWAVQ010000001.1 coordinate 11,044, forward strand.
ACGGGTTCTACTTTAGGCGTATTCTGCACGGTGTTTATCCCGGCCTTCTTGCCAGCCTGGTAGGAAAAGTACCCAACCAAAGCCAGCACACCCAGCGGGAAGATCAGTCGCAGCAGCCCACCCAGGAAGAAAAGTCCGCCAAAAAATGGGATAGAAACCACATCCACCCATCATAGGCTGACGGAAATTACGAAAACCGCCATACGGGGCCACGATTGCCAAATCCATAATCATCCATCATCGGATGACCGGAATAGGCCGTACGACCAAAGAACGCCATGTGACCAAAACCAAAGTAGTATGCGGCCACAAAGCCCACACCGGCCAGGATAACCAAGCCGATTACAATCCCAATGATCCATTTCCAAGTTTTACTCATAGTGTTGCTCCTTACTATATTACAGCTATCATAGCACGCCTGTGTGAATTTCCTGTGAAGATAGTTTGAAGATTGCGTAAGAAATCTGAAAAAGCCAGATAACAAACAACTCCGTCGGGTTTTCAACCCAACCTACGGCGACTTCTTCCAGATTTGGTAGATCGCTAAGTTCCCCTCTTTGCCATCCGAATAGAAGGTTTCGATGATCGAAAATCCGCTGGACTCGGCTAAAGTGGACAGCTCGTCCTCGCTGAAATGATGCACATAACGCAGACCTGTGCCGCCAGAACGCCAGTCGAGCAGATAATCGTTCGCATCTACATCCGCTTCTGTTAAACCGGCCTCGCTCCATTTCCGGACCCGCTGCCTAAGTCGTGGACTATTCAGGAATTGCCAGTTCGAGTGGATGAAGAGACCGTCAGGAGCAAGTAACTCGTGGATCGATTTCAGGATATCCGATCTCAGATTTTGACCAGGAATATGGTGTAGAACGGAAAAAGCAGTAACCAGTTTCCAGTCTCCAGTCGTCGATAACTCTGACAATTGGGTTAAATCAAATTGACGAAACTCCGCTGAGAACCCTTTAGGCATAGACTCGGCGTCCGTAAGCAGAGGCAGGCTGAAGTCAAGACCAAGATACGCGCCGCGGTGACCGCTGCGGGCCAGGGTCCGCGCCAGCTCGCCGTTGCCACAGCCCAGGTCAAGGATCGTTTCGTCCCCATCCAATGAAACGAGTATCCGCCGCACGCCTGGCTGGATGCGTCCGCGCGTGGCAGAGAAGGATTCACCAAAGTCGGTATAGAACTGGCGATTGAGTTCGATCAGGCGTTGGGCAATGGATAGTTCCATCCGCTTATTATATCGGGTTGTATCGTGGAGTCCGAAGTCTCCCGACTTCGGAAAAGACTCCAACGTCAGGTCCTTGCGGGATGATAAGAACGTTGGGCTCCGTAACGCTCTTATCAGGTTATAATTTCCGCCCATGTTGTCGAAAAAACAGATTGCGCGGCTTTCAGACGAATTCGAGACCAAGACGCCTCAGGAAATCTTGTCCTGGGCCATCGCTGAATTCTGGCCGCAGATTGCCATGAGTTCATCCTTCCAGACCCAGTCGATGCCGCTGTTGCACATGGCATCGCGCATCCGGCGGGATGTGTTGATCTTCTTTCTGGATACCGGCTATCACTTCTGGGATACGCTGATCTTCCGCGAACGAATCGCTTCGGAATGGAAATTGAACGTGCTCGACCTATACCGCGACACGCGCTGGGATATTTTTGCCCGGCAACACACGCGCACGTTGCCGGTGGAAGACCCGGATCTGTGTTGTTTCCTGCACAAGGTCCAACCCATGCAAAAGGCTTTGAAAGACTTGAAGGCCTGGATCAGCGGCATCCGCCGCGATCAAACGCCGACGCGCGCAAAAGCCAAGATTTTGGAGTTGCAGGAAGATGGTTTGCTCAAAATCAATCCGTTGCTCAACTGGACAAAAGCGGACGTTGACGCTTATATTAAGCAACACCACCTGCCCGCCCATCCGTTGTTGGAGAAAGGTTATCGCAGCATTGGCTGCGCGCCCTGTACGATAGCCGTCGGACAGAATGACGATGAGCGCGCGGGTCGTTGGGTCGGTCGCGGCAAGACCGAGTGCGGTCTGCATACCGAAATGTTCAAGCAAAAAGACATCGCTGAAATCAAGCATGATTTTCACCTGGATCTTTCGGGTATGATTGAGAAGAAAGATTGAGAATAACCACTAAGACATAAAATCATTAAGACACCACTCGCTTTTGTGTTTCCGTGTCTTTGGGTCTTTGTGGTTTCTTTGAAGGATTTAGACGTGTCAAAAAAGCAGAACTGGCAGAAAAACCATGCCCTGACGCCCGAAAAACTGGACCTGGCCCGGCAGGTGCTGGCCGAAGTCCGTCGGGGTCGTCCGGTGATGGACAGCGTGCGCAAGTACCCCATCCCTAGCGGGGGCTACCTGGGCAAGCACGTGCTGGTGGCCGCTTACAACCAGATGGTGGAAGAAGGCGAAATGCGCGCGGATGTGCGCCTGCTGGAGCGCATCCGTTTGAAGCCGGTGCGCACGCTTTCCGGTGTGACCACCGTCACGGTGCTGACCAAGCCCTATCCCTGCCCCGGCAAGTGCATCTTCTGCCCTACCGATGTGCGCATGCCCAAGTCATATCTGCCAGACGAGCCGGGCGCAATGCGCGGCCTGGAACATAACTTCGATCCGTATGCCCAGGTGCGCTCGCGGCTGGAGGCGCTGGAAGCGGTTGGGCATCCCACCGACAAGATCGAGCTGTTGATTTTGGGCGGCACGTGGTCGTCGTATCGGCGGGATTATCAGGAGTGGTTCGTCAAGCGCTGCTTTGATGCGCTTAACCACGGAGATCACAGAGAGCACGGAGAAGATCTCAAAAAAATCTCTGTGGACTCAGTGAACTCTGTGGTGAAACCTGGCGAACTGACCGAAGCCCAGGCCATAAACGAAACCACCTCCCACCGCAACGTGGGATCTGGTGATCGAAACCCGTCCCGACGAGATCACGCCGGATGAAATCCGTTGGCTGCGCTACCTGGGCGTGACCAAGGTGCAGATGGGCGCGCAAAGCCTGGATGACCACATCCTGGAAATCAACAAGCGCGGGCATGATGTTGAGACCACGCGTCGCGCCACCGCCTTGCTGCGGGCGGCGGGTTTCAAAATCGTTCTACACTGGATGCCAAACCTGCTCGGCGCAACCCCCGACTCTGACCGGGCCGACTTCGCCCGTCTGTGGGACGGTTTCTGCCCGGATGAGATCAAGATCTACCCCAACCAGTTGCTGGCCAATGCCGAACTATATGAATACTGGCAGCGCGGCGAATTCCATCCATATACCACGCAAGAACTGATCGACTTGATCGCAGACGTCAAGCCAGGCATCCCGCGCTATTGCCGGGTCAACCGCGTCATTCGAGACATCCCGTCCACGAACGTGGTGGAGGGCAACCGCCGCACGTCGCTGCGGCAGGATGTGCATCGCGAGTTGAATCGCCGCGGGACTCGTTGTCAGTGTGTGCGCTGCCGGGAAGTGCGCAAACAACGTGTGAACGCAGAAAAAGTAGAATTGCACGATCTGGTCTATTCCGCTGCAGAGGCAGAAGAGCACTTTATCTCTTTCGATACGCCGGATGACAAACTGGCTGGCTTTATCCGCCTGTCGCTGCCTTCATCGGAATCGCCAGATACTGGATTGGAAGACCTGGCTACTCTGACGGGCACACGTAGAGCAGCCTTGATCCGCGAGGTACACGTCTACGGGCAGTCCTTGCCTGTGGGTGCGGAGAAAGAGGGCGCGGCCCAACACAGTGGATTGGGCACACAATTATTGGAAACTGCAGAAACAATTGCCAGGGAACAAGGATTTACGAAGATTGCTGTCATTTCAGCAATCGGAACACGTAAATATTATCTGGAACGTGGATTTGAACGCGGGACGCTATATTTAATCAAACCACTCTAACCTTGAAGGGACAAAATGAACAATGTTCTCCCTGTTTTCGTTGGCCTGGTAGTTGGATTTTTAATCGGGCTGACGGGCATGGGCGGCGGGGCGTTAATGACACCCTTCTTGCTCATCGTGATGAAGCTTGATCCTGTCCTGGCGGTCGGCACGGACCTGACCTTTGCAGCCATCACGAAGATCGTTGGCAGCATACAGCATCGACGCGAAAAAAACGTCTCGTTCCGACGCGTTTTCTGGATGGCTTGTGGGAGCATCCCAGCCTCCTTGATCGGCGCGCAATTTATTTTGCACCAGAGAGCCGGTAGCGCCCTGACCGAGAGAACGCTCCCGACAATTCTGGGAATCACACTGATCGTTGTGAGTCTGATTATCCTGGCGAGGGTATTCCGCCTGCTGGGGCCAAAAGAGTACATCGAAATCACCTGGCCCGCACCCTGGTCTCTGATACTGATTGGCGGTGTTGGCGGTCTGTTAGTAGGCATGACATCCATCGGCGGCGGGACTGTCATCATGGCGCTGCTATTAATTTTCTTTTCCATCCCCTTAAATCTCATGGTCGGAATCGATGTGGTGCATGGTGCATTGCTGACTGTCATAACCTCTATGAATTATGTCCTGGTCGGTCAAACCGACTGGAGCCTGGTTGGGTTACTACTGATCGGTTCTTTGCCCGGTGCCTGGCTGGGAGCGCGCGCGATCAAACGCATCGATCTGCGGATCGTGCGCGGCATTCTGGCGCTGGTGGTAATCGGCGCAGGAATTGACTTGTTGCTGAGATGATATGGAAACGCTGCTTCACCTTTTTTGGTTGTTCATAAAGGTTAATCTGCTCAGCACTTCCGGCCCGGCCTCGGTGGGCTTGTTGCATACCGAAGCGGTCGGCACGATCATGACGGAAGCGCAATTCATCCAGGCGGTAGGACTCTCGTCCGTGTTACCGGGTTCGGATGCGTTGCAACTGGCTATGTTTGTGGGTTATGCAGCCGGCGGTGTAGCCGGGGCGCTGGTGGCGCTGGTTGGATCGGTTCTACCGCCTACGTTGCTCATGCTCGGTGTAGTGTCGATTTTGCATCGATTGCGACGTGAAACCTGGGTCAGCCGCTTTGTGGAGGGATTGACACCCGCTGTGGCCGTCTTGATGTTGTTCGTGGCCTGGCAAGTATTCACCGGAGGCAACGGTGGAACAGTCAATTGGCGCATGAGCTTACTCGGCCTGGCCAGCCTGATTGCACTCATTTTTGACGCACCCGCACCGCTGGTTTTGTTGGTGGCTGGCATTTTGGGGATATTTATCTTCTGATGAAGAAAAAACCACGCATAAAGATCAAACCGAGAGTGCGCATCATGCCGTCCAAACTAGCGGTGTGGGGAAAGCTTTTTTGGATGTTTATCAAGATCAACGTCTTATCTACTTCGGGTCCGGCTTCCGTAGGATTGCTCTACAAAGAGGCGGTTGGGCCCTTGATGAGTGAGGCTGAGTTCATCGAGGCGGTTGGTTTCTCGAACGTATTGCCCGGCAGCGAGGCCTTGAAACTGGCTATGTTCGTTGGGTTCGCGGCCGGAGGCATTCCCGGCACAATTGCGGCGCTGCTTGGCTCGATCCTGCCTCCGACGCTGATCATGCTGGCGGTAGCGGCAGCAATTCAAAGGGTTCAGGGTGAAGCGTGGATGGACGGCTTCATCAAAGGACTCGCGCCGGCTGTCGCGATGTTGATCGTAGTCGTGGCATGGCAAATTTTCCGCAGTGAAAGCACAAAAACGATCCAGATGCGCGCCTTGGTCATCGCCGGGTTGAGCGCCATCGCATTTTGGTTCAATGTCCCATCTCCGCTCGTCCTGTTCGGGGCGGGGATCCTGGGTGTGATTCTGTTCCGCTGAGCAGGGTACAGGTGAGTTATGAAACCCGAAATACTGGTAGCAACAAACGGATATGAAAAAAACTGGCCAGGTATCGAATATGCGGCCTGGCTGGGAACAGCAATGGGCGTTCCCGTGACCTTGATCGGCATTATCGAGGAAAAGCAACGTCCGAACATCGATGAGGAAATTCATCCGCTGGAGGATGTTTTCAGCCAGGCAGTAACGCTTTTCAAAGAAAAGGAACTGAAATATTATCTGGAAATTGACGAAGGACATGCCGAGGATGTCATTCCGCAAAAGGCCAAAGAGAAGGATTTCCTGACTGTGCTAACGCCGCTCGGACGGCCTCCATTGCGCCGTCTGTTGTTGCGGCGTTCGTTCCACCAGTTGATGGCAGACATCGAAGGGCCGATCTTGTATGTACCTTCGGCCTGTATTCCCCCCAGCCATATACTGGTTTGCCTGGGAGGCCTGGGCTATGGAGTCACAGCTGAAAACCTGGGATTGGAGATTGCAGCGAAAGTCAAATCCCCGGTTACTCTGCTACACGTTGTGCCTCCTATTGATCTGGACTATCCTGAATCGCGCGCTGTACGCAGAAATATGGACCGGCTGACCGATACAGATACTTTGCTTGGCCGCACGTTACGCGTAGCTCTGGACGAAGCCCGTAGCAAGAAACTGAAAGCGAATCTAAAAATCCGTCAGGGGAACGTGATCGAGCAGATTCTGGAAGAACTGAAAGAGGGAGATTATGATCTGGTCTGCATGGGGTCACCATACAGTGCACATGGTTTGCGTCAAATGTATGCTCCTAACGTGACCGCCGAGGTAGCTGAAACGATTGGCTGCCCCGTATTAACGGTGCGTTTCAAACCCCAGAATCATTAAACAAAAAAGGCTCGGAAAATTCCGAGCCTTACGGGGAAATCAAAGCCCAGGAGTGTACTTATTCTCCCAAACGCTGATGGCCGCACGGATGGCAGCTTGAATCTGCTCATCGGGCACTTCACTGACGCCCTCGAATTTTTCCATTCCCACCCAAACGAGAACACCACCTTCAGGCGATTCCTGCAAACGAATGCCTCTTTCCATCAGCGGTGTACCGACCATTTGTGATTGCAAGATTGTGTCGATTTGCTCTACGATGCTTTGCGGCGCAGTAGCGGGCTCGTCTTTGGCTTCGCCAGACGAAAGAACTGGCTTGGATAACGAACTTGGTACAGAGGCGGGCATCGTTCCAGAAGAGGGAGTCTCCCTCGGGGAGGGTGCAGGCCGAGGCGGCGCAGGAGGCGGAGCTTGTACCGGGGTTTGAGGTTGCGCTTGTGTGGATGCTTCCAGAAACGGCCGAATCTGGGTCAAGACCGCGATGATGCGCTTGCGCTGTTCCGGGGTTATGGTAGAAGCCTCGATGCGCTCGCCTTCCAAATTCAGACGCAGTCTTCCAGCACTGTCCATGCTCACATCCAGCACAGAAATCTCATCAGAAGGCGCTGATGGGTGAACAGGTGGCAACGGGTCAGAGGCCGGTTCTGTTTCCTCCGTTTCAGGCTCTTCTGCCTGTCGCTTCTTATACCCCTGTCCGCGACCTTCAAACAGTCCGAAGAAATAGCCAAAAAACATAGCTACAATTGCCAATCCGATGGCAACCACTGGATTTTGTAACCATTCAAGCATAGTCAACTCCCGATTCTCTGACAATTTGGGCAAACGTGCGTGCCACGCTGACCAACTACCAGGCGCTCAATCGCCGTACCACAAACCGGACAGGGCTGTCCCTTACGATCATACACGCGGAAGTAGTTCTGGAACTCGCCTCCGCGATAGGCCCAATCGATGCTGGCCCCGTTGCGACGGATACCTTCCTGCAAGACTTCCCGGATCGCTTCCCGCAGGGCCCCTGCCTGCTCCCGATTCACAGAATCTGAGACTGTCAATGGGTGCAGGCGCGCCATGTGCAAAGCCTCATCGGTGTAAATGTTACCCATCCCGGCCAAAAAGGACTGGTCGAGCAGCAACGGCTTCAACTGCCGATGCCGGGATTGCAAGCCTTCGTACAACCATTGCGCCGTAAACTCATCGCTCAACGGTTCCGGTCCCAATCCGCCGACCACTTCGTCCGGGTCACGTACCAACCAAACACGTCCGAACTTGCGCGTGTCGTTGAACACGAACTTGCTCATGCCGTCGTCCTCGGCGGTGATAAAAAAAATCAACCGGTCGTGCTTCTCCTGCGTTGTGTCTACTTCTTTTATATATAAATCTCCGCTCATACGCAAGTGGATAAACAGGTAGTAATCTGACAATTCCATAACAAAATATTTGGCGCGGCGACTCACCGCGCGTATTTCCTGCCCCTCGGTCCGCTTTTGGAACTCCGCCGGAGTCGGTGTTGCCAGCGTGCGAGACCAGAGCAGGTCGGCTTTCACGATCCTTTTGCCAACCAACTCCGGTCGCAATTTGCGTGCAATGGTTTCGACTTCGGGCAGTTCAGGCATTTCTGTCCTCAGCGTTCGGTACTTCGGTGACTCAGGAATACAGCGGAATGGACACCAGTCACTGAATACCGTTGACTAATTTGCGCTAGTCTTCTAACTGTTCTCCCAGATAGACTTGCAAGCCCATCTGATCGATCTGGTCAAGTTGGGATTCGATCCAATCGATATGGTCCTCTTCATCCTCAAGGATCTCTTCGAACAAATCACGCGAGCCATTGTCGCCCACTTCTACTGCCAGCTTGATGGCGTCGTTATAGGCTTTGATAGCCGTCTCCTCGGCCTCATGGTCATTATTGTGCTGTGCATCGACGGTCCCCCCGATGTTGATCTTGTTCAGATTGCTGACGATCGGTTTGCCTTCCAGAAAAATGATGCGCCCGATCAACTTCTCGGCATGTTTCATCTCATCGATGGCGCGCTTCTCGATGGACTCGTGTAACTTTTCGTAGCCCCAGTCTGCGCACATCTCGGATTGCACCATGTACTGGTTTATAGCGGTTAGCTCATCTGCCAGAAGCAAGTTCATGGTTTCCAGAATTTTTTCATTGCCTTTCATGATTGTCCTCCTCCACAGGATTTGTGAATTGAATTGATATGATGGTTATTCATTGAACATCTCACCCACACTGCGCCCCTCGTGCGCGCGGCGGATGACCTCTCCCAACAACTCGGCCACCGAAAGGACAGTGGTCTTGTCTTCCAAATACACCAGTTTCTCTGATGGAATGGGAACCGCATCGGTTGTAATGATATGTTTTAAGGGCAAGGCAGCCAGACGTTGTGCCGCATTGCGCGATAATACCCCGTGGACAAATGCCAGGTAAACATCCCGCGCGCCCTTATCTTTGACCAGGTGAACCGCCTGCGCGATCGAGCCGCCGGTATCTACCTCATCATCCACAATAATAACATCCCGATCTTCCACGGTGCCAATCAAGGTCAGCGCTTCAGCCCTGGCATCGTTAGCCGACCGGCGTTTCTCGATAAAAGCGATGGGCGTATCCAGGTCAGCGGCATAGTTACGACCCTTCTTGGCAAAGCCCAAATCGGCGGCCACTACCACCGGATCTTTCAAGGTAGCCCGTAAATTTTCATTGATATATTCCACAATCAAATGAGAAACGGTCAGTACATCACCGGGGATGGAAAAAAATCCCTGGATTTGCCCGGCATGTGGGTCGAGGGTCATGTAGCGGTCCGCACCTGCAACTTCGAGCATATCCGCCACCAGACGCGCCGAAATCGGCACGCGTGGCTGGTCCTTCTTGTCCGAACGGCCATACGCCAGATATGGTACTACTGCCGTGATACGCGCCGCTGAGTCCAGCCGCAGTGTTTGGATCATGATGAGCAATTCCATCAGGTTCCGATGAACGTTGGTCGCAGTTTGTTGGATCACGTATACGTCCTGCCCGCGCACACTGGTATGCAATTTGATGAACAGATTCTCGTTGGGAAATTCGATCACATCACGCCCACACAGGGGACTATTCAAATAACTTGAGATTCTCTGTGCCAGGTCGGGAGAGCCCGTCCCGGCGTACAACTTTATATCCCCGTACACCTTCATCTCTCGAGGCAAATGGCGGACCATCAACTCTCCTTCTTCATAGTGTCCCACTCCTCACGCAGAACACTCATATACAATACATCGCTATAAGCACCGTGCTTGTAAACGGCCTGGCGCAAGCGCCCCTCGTGCACAAAACCGGCCTTTTCGTAGGCGCGGATGGCGCGTTGGTTGTCAGCATAAACTCGCAAATAAATCCGGTTCAAATTCAAGGTTCCGAAACCGTGGCGTAACAGTAAGGTCATCACTTCGGTGCCGTATCCCTGATTCCAGACCGTTTTGTCGCCAATCATAATCCCGACTTCCGCTGCACGGGAATACCAGTCAAAATCGAAGAAACTGCTGTTCCCGATCAAGCGCCAATCCCCGCCATCATTCATATCGATCACCAGCGGCTTCTCCGCTTGCGGACGCTGCATGGCATTCTCGAACCATTTCTCCTCATCTATAGACGACATAGGCAGAAACAGCGTAAGGCCAGCCGTCACTTCAGGATCATTGACCCACACGACGAATTTTTCCAGGTCACTACGTTCTGCGCCGCGCAGCCGGACGCGTTTGCCATAAATGATGCTCATTTGGACCGTCCATTTAACAACAATTTGACCGCTTCCCAGGGAGCCAGTTCGCGCTCGAAGACCCGGTCAAGCATTTCCTCATAACGGGACTCGGGAACTTGTTCGCGAAAGCGTGCTACCAGCATCTCCTGCAACATCGATTCCAACTCGGACCCCAGCCTGCCACGCTCGCGAGCGGCCCAATCTCCGCTTTCACGCAGGTGCCCCGCGTGACGGGCGATTTCATCTGCCAACTCGTGAATGCCCGTTCCCTCGGTAGCAACTGTTTGCAAGATGGGCGGAATCCAAGAGTTATAAATCGGTTCATTCGGCGCTTCGACAATTTCCAGTTTGCCGTGATGATGGAACACGTGTTGCACAGGATGTGCCAGTTCCAACGCATTTTTGAGCGCCTTGAGCGTATTCTCCACACCGGGGCGGTCGGCCTTGTTGACGACCAGAATATCAGCGATCTCTAGAATTCCGGCTTTGATAGCCTGGATATCATCGCCCAGGCCGGGCGCTTCGATAACCAGCGTGGTATGTGCCAGACGGGCAATTTCCACTTCTGCCTGCCCCGCGCCGACCGTTTCAATCAGAATGATATCAAATCCGGCTGCATCGAAGACCTGCACCAGACCAGCGGTGGTTTGCGCCAGTCCGCCCAGCGAGCCGCGTGAGGCCATCGAGCGGATGAACACGCCGGGATCGCCTGCCAGGTCACGCATTCGCACCCGGTCACCCAGCACCGCCCCTCCCGTAAACGGGCTGGAGGGGTCCACAGCCACGACCGCCACACGGCGTTCTTCCTGTTTGCGAAAGTGCAACGCCAGTTGGTTGACCAGTGACGATTTTCCTGTACCCGGCGCGCCGGTTATACCAATCAGGTGCGCTTTGCCAGTATGTGGGAAGAGTTCGGTCAGCGCCGCGCGGCCGTCGGAGGTATCATTTTCCACTTGTGTCAACAGGCGGGTCAACGCCAGGCGATTGCCGGAGAGGAGTTGTTCTACTAAGGTCATTGTTCGAGAAAACTTATCCTGTCACTGCGGCTTTGACCTGCCGGATGATGTCTTCTGTCGAAGCGCCAGGACCATAGACACCGGTCACGCCCATCTCTTTCAAGCGAGGCAAGTCTTCATCCGGAATGATGCCACCGATAAAAACTTTGACCTGTTCCTGGCCGTTGGCTTTCAGCAATTCCAGGATACGAGGCGCGAGCGCCATATGCGCGCCCGAAAGAATGGATAATCCCACAACATCCACATCCTCTTGTAAAGCGGCTTCGGCGATCATTTCGGGGGTTTGGCGCAGGCCCGTATAAATCACTTCCATGCCCGCATCGCGCAAAGCGCGTGCTACTACCTTGGCGCCGCGGTCGTGCCCGTCCAGGCCAGGCTTGGCAATCAGCACACGGATCTTTCGACCCTTCGACGGGTTCGGTGCATCGCTTTGCTCAGGATTAGTCTTTCGTTCGCTCATAGATCCTCCACCAGGGGTTTCTATGCGGATTATACTATGGGAGCTTTTCTATATTTTCCATCAATGAAATGGGCATCAGACTTGAATTGCAACCATCCTGTAATTCTTAGACCTTATGGGGCAGGTCAGCGTGTAACCAACCTTAAAATTTATGCTATACTCAACTTATGCAAACGCCGCGCGCCTACTGGCCTGCCTGGGCTGAAAGTCTCCAACACTGGAAACTGACTGCCTTTGCCGCCTGGTTGCTCGAAGCAGGAGGTCCTTTTACCCTGCTCAGCTCCCAGGCGCTTTATTTTGCGCGTCCCTTTCTGGGCGGAGAGCAGATTGAAGTCCTGGCAAACATGTTGGAAGAGGATGATGAAGTGCTTGCATTTGCTAGCTATTTGCGCAAGGAGGCCTCTGCATGACTAGTATCATTGGGTTGGTTTTGGTTCTAGTTGCGGCTGGCTTGTTGCTCGGGTTGACTTTCATCAGGCGAAAGTCCGCGCCCACTTTCCGCGAGATCGCGGCCTTTACACGTTTGAAACGAGCGATTGGCACCTCGGTGGAAGATGGCACGCGACTGCACATTTCGCTGGGTCGCAGCGGACTGCAAACGCCCAATGCGGCGCCTGGCCTGGCTGGGCTGGCCATGTTACGCCATCTTGTAGAACAGACTTCAGCCAGTGACAAACCACCGGTTGTGACTTCCGGAGCAGGCGATTTATCGATCTTAACACGCGACACCTTGCAAGCCGGGTACAAAGCCGCAGGTGCAGAAGATATTTACGATCCCACTACGGGAAGATTAACCGGCCTGACGCCTTTCTCCTTCGCGGCCGGGGCCATCCCTTCTATGCGCGACGAAAACGTTTCATCCAATGTTTTCATCGGTCATTTTGGCCCTGAAGTTGCCCTGTTGACCGATACCGCTGAGCGCACCAACAGCCCGGCGGTAGCTGCCGCAGTTGACCCGACCGCCCAGGCTATCCTCTACGCCAGCGTGGAAGAACCACTGATCGGCGAGGAACTTTTTGCTGCTGGTGCCTATAGCAACGCAGGGCCCGCGCACCAAGCCAGCTTGCAAGTGCAAGATATATTACGCTTGGTCATTATCCTGATCTTACTGGGTGGTTCCGTTTTGAAACTGGCAGGATTGTTCTAATGCGTATTTTGCGTATCTTGTCTGCGGGTGTTGCCATCGCTGCCGGACTGCTTGTCTTGTTGGGATATTTTGTCCCCGTGGAAATGCTGCTCCAGATTCGCCAGTTGTTGGTGCAGTGGGCGATTATCCTGGCAGCAGTTGCAGTTCTGGTGGGGGTGCTCAACCTTTTCGGCGTACACTGGCACAAAATTCGCACACGCCAGAAAAACGGCGCGTACAGTATCCTGCTGGTTTTTTCTTTGTTTGCCACATTCATACTGGGGATCGTAGGGACAACCAGCCCGGTATTAAGTTTCGTCTTGGATACCATCATCGTTCCGGCCGAGGCCGCGTTGATGGGGTTGTTGGCCGTCACATTGATTTATGCCAGCGCTCGTCTGCTGCGTCGACGCGCGGATGTAATGAGTTTCATCTTTCTGATATTTGCAATTATTACCCTGTTGTTGGCTGCGCCCTTGCCTTTTGGCAAAATTCCCGGGGGCGATTTTGTCAGAGGCATCATTTTCAACTTCTTTGCACTGGCTGGCGCGCGTGGCATCTTGATCGGTGTGGCGCTGGGTGCGCTGACCACCGGTCTACGGGTATTATTTGGGATTGACCGCCCGTACGGAGGCAATTGATGGCTGAAATCAGATGCCCCATGTGCGGTAAGCCCAATCCAGCCGAACTGGATGTTTGCCAGTATTGTGAAGCGCGCCTGAAGCCGCTCACAGACGAGTTGGCCCGTTCGCAACCGCCCATCCATCCTGGCGATGAGCCCACAGACCAGGATACCGGCCAGCTAGAACCGATCCTGCCGCAGTGGTTGCGCGAGGTCCGCCAACAGGCACGCGAATCCGCTGAGGAAACCAGCGAGCAGCCTCCAGAGCAGGAAGAAGCGCAGCCGTCAGAAGAGATAGCCAATAGGTTAGCTGGTCTACAATCCCAATCTGAAGAAGATGAAGAAATCCCAGATTGGTTGGCTGGTTTACGAGGCGAGACAGGACAAACTGCATCTGAAGAAACGTCCGCAGAAGAAGATGATCTGGCCGCGCTGAAGAGTATGCTGGGCGAGGATGCCCCGACTCGGCAGGAAAGCGAAGCCAGCGAGCTGCATGATTGGATCTCCGGTCTGGATGCGGGCCAAAAAGAAGATGTGGCCGAAGAACCGGCGCAAACCGAATCACAACCAGCCGCATCAAGCTCGGACTTCGGGTGGAATGCCGATTTCGAAGCGGAATCTGCCAGAGAAGAGACTCCGCTCGATACCGAATTACCCGCCTGGTTACAGGGCACGGACGAAACTTCGAAAGAAGAAACTGAGGGCGGTCTACCTGCATGGATGAGTAGCGAAGAACCGACCCCGGCTTCGGAAAGCCAAGATGCCGCGCTGCCTGCCAGTGAAGGCGATTTACCTGGCTGGCTGGCTTCGCTCGGCGAGGAAACCGAAGGGGCCGCTCCACCACAAGAAGCAGAACAGCCTGCGACCCAAAGTACTACAGATTGGCTGGCTTCACTGGGAGAAGAAACCACTAAAGAAGCGCCAGAACAGGAAGTCCCTCAACCGGCTGCCGAAAGCGAAGTGCCCGATTGGATAAAATCCCTCGATGAGAAGAGTTCTGAGAATATTTCCCAGCCAGGGGCCGAAGAGCCTACTGCAACGGAAGAAATGCCAGACTGGCTGACTTCTATCGGCGAGGAAAGCAGCGAGGCTCCACAGGAGGCGCAGCCAACTGGTGAGAGCGAAATGCCCGATTGGCTGTCAGCACTCGGTGAAGAGAGTACATCAACCGAAAGCGAAGAAGTTGCCCCGGCCGCTGGGCCCGTGGAAGCGCCGCAACCGGCCGCAGAGAGTGAAACCCCTGCCTGGCTTGCGTCCATGGGCGAAGAAACAGCCGTGACAGAGCAACCTGTGGAAGAACCAGACGTTGCAGCTTTAGAGGAAGGCGAAGCGGCTGTTGAAGGCGAGGCAACGCCTGCTTTTGTAGATGATGAGGGCAAGCCCATATCCACAGAAGATGTAGAAGCCATCTTCTCTATGGATATGCCTGACTGGTTGTCTGATACTGAGGGCGTGGCGGAAGGTGAGCCTCCAACGATTTCCGCAGAGGCGCAAGCAGATGACTTGCGCCCGGCTGACCTTCCCGATTGGGTCCAGGCTATGCGTCCGGTCGAGTCGGTCATCTCAGAAACGGAGGGGGAAGCGGCCGAAGATCAGCCCATGGAGCAGCGAGGTCCGCTGGCAGGGTTGCGCGGCGTGCTACCGGCTGTGCCGGGATTGGTCCTTCCAGCAAACCCAAGGCGTTTTCAATCAAACTTCAGGCCAGTGAAGATCAGCAATCCAGTGCGGCCTTATTGGAACAAATGCTGGCCGAAGAAATTTCTCCCAAACCGGTCAACTCACAAAAGATGGTGCTTACGCAGCGTCTGCTGCGTTGGGTCATTACAATTTTGCTCTTGCTGGTAATCGCCGGGACAGTCTTTAGCGGCACACAGATCAACCCGATGCCCACTAGCGCGCCCGTTGAAACCCTGGCCACATTGAACTATATCCAGAATACCTTGCCAGCGGATGCCCCCGTCTTGTTGGTCTTCGATTATGAAGCATCGTTGTCAGGCGAATTGGAAGCGGCTGCCGCCCCGTTGGTCGATCACATGCTCACACTCAAGCACCCGCGCCTGACCTTGCTCTCTTCCACACCGACCGGTTCAGGGTTGGCCGAACGCTTTATTGGGCCCTTTACAGCGCCGGCTAACCACGATTACCAGCGCGGACAGAACTTTATCGACCTGGGGTATTTGCCCGGTGGCGCTTCGGGTGTACTGTCATTTTCGATGAATCCGGAAACTACCAAACCGCTCACGATCACCGGAGAAAACGCCTGGTCAACAACCGTATTGCAAAACGTTAAGCAATTATCTGATTTCGCAGCCATTATCTTGCTGACCGATGACATCGAAACCGCCCGCATCTGGATCGAGCAGACTGAGGGCGTGCGCGGCAAAGCTCGTCTCCTGGTTGTTTCCAGCGCCCAATCCGGACCAATGCTCCTGCCCTACGTTCAATCGGGACAGATCGACGGGATGGTCACCGGACTGGATGGCAGTGCCCCCATTGAGCAGGTCAACAGTGGACGGCCCGGCGTGGTCCGCCGTTATTGGGATGCGTATGGTTTCGGCTTATTGACAGCGATTATGTTGATCACAATTGGTTCCCTGTGGAGTCTGGCTGCAGGTTGGCAAGCACGTCGCAAAGAACAGGGGGAGGCATAATATGCCAATTCCAGCCGATCTAATCACTGCTGGTGTCAGTTTTATCATCACCATCCTGATCTTGAGTTATCTCATTGGTGATAACCCACTCTTCCGGGCGGCAGTTTATGTTTTCGTAGGCGCTGCTGCCGGATATGTGGCTGCTGTGGCATGGAACGAGATCATCGCGCCGACCTTTATTCAACCTGCTTTGTCCGGAACAGCCTTTGCGAGTCCCTGGCAGATAGTCGCATGGGCAATCCCGTTGCTTGGGAGCATTTTACTGCTTTTCAAAGTCTTCCCGCGTCTATCGAACATCGGTCAATTGCCTATGGCCTATCTGGTCGGCGTGGGAGCCGCGGTGACAATTGGCGGCGCGATATTGGGAACTCTTTTTCCGCAAATCAACGCCACCTTCAACGACTTCGATGTGGGTCTGGCTGTTACGCGCAATACAAACGTAGCCCTCATGATCTTGCAAGGTGCGGTGCTTTTGGTAGGTGTCATTGGAACGATGGTTTACTTCCACTTTGGTGCAAGCCAAAAAACGGATGGCACTGTGCAACGTAACGTTCTGGTCAATATCCTGGCCTGGATTGGTCGTGTCTACATTGCCATTACCTTTGGCGTTCTGTTCGCCGGAGTTTACATGGCAGCCTTGACCGCTTTGATCGAGCGTGTGGATTCGATGCGAAGCTTCTTCATTCAACTGATGCAATTGTTCTAAACCTTATGCCTGTATCACTCCTTCAAGATAGTTCCCTCCTGGCAGTAAACGTCGGCGCGTCATCTACGCGAGCGGTGCTCTTTGACGTGGTTGAAGGGCAGTATCGTTTCATCGCTTCCGGGCAGGGACCGTCCACGGCCGAAGCGCCCTTTAAGGATATATCGCTGGGTGTGCAACAAGCCATCAGCAACCTGCAAACCGTTACCGGAAAAACGCTACTCGACCAGAATAATCAGCTCATTACACCGGTGCAGATCGACGGGTCCGGAGTAGATGCGTTCGCGGCTACGCTTTCAGCAGGTCCGGCTCTGCGTGCTGTAGTTGTCGGCCTGCTTGCTGACGTGTCCATGCGAAGCGCTCAACGCCTGGCGGAAACGGCTTACATGCAAGTCATAGAAACCTTTGGCCTGAACGATCAGCGCAAACCGGACGAGCAGATCGATGCGATTTTGCGCGCTCGTCCCGACGTCATCATCCTGACCGGCGGAACCGACGGCGGTGCATCCCGTTCGGTACAAAAAATAATAGAATCAGTGGGCCTGGCCTGTTACCTGATGCCGGAAGAAAAACGCCCGGCGATCCTCTTTTCAGGAAATCAAAGCCTGACAGATTCTGTCAAGGAATCGCTGGGAAAACTGACCCCTTCCCTGCACTTCAGCCCGAATGTCCGCCCTTCGCTCGATACTGAAGATCTGGCGCCCGCTTCCCGTGAACTGGCGCAAGTCTTTTCGGATGTACGCAAACGGCTTATGCCGGGAGTGGATGGTCTGGCGGCCTGGACAGGTGGGCGTGTTCTACCTACTGCCTTTGCTGAGGGACGTGTCATCCGCTTCCTAAGTCAAATGAATGGCACAAGCCGAGGCATTCTGGGAGTGGACATCGGAACAACCGCCGCCGTGATTGCTGCCGGTTTCAACGGAAAACTTACCCTGGGTGTGTATCCGCAGTTTGGCCTGGGCGAGAATCTGCCTGGTCTGCTAGGCTATACACAGCTTGAAGACATCATGCGCTGGCTGCCACTCGATATTGCCCCCGGCGTGGTACGCGATTATTTATACCAACGCTCTCTTTATCCGGGCACCATCCCAGCCACAAAGGAAGACCATGCCATTGCGCATGCCATTTCACGCCAGGCATTGCACCTGGCGTTACGGGAGGCCAGACGTAATTTTCCACCCGAAGCCCGGCTGATCAAAAAAGATTTAATGCCCCTGTTCGAACCCATCCTGGCCGGGGGAGCCGCATTGAGCGATGCGCCTACACCTGGACAGAGTCTATTGCTCTTATTGGATGCACTGCAACCGGTCGGGATTACTTCGATCATTTTGGACCAAAATAACCTGCTTCCCTTATTGGGAGCAGCGGCTGAATCCAACTACTTACTGCCTGTACAGGTGTTAGAGTCAGGGGCATTCATGAGTCTGGGAACGATTGTATCGGTCATCAGCCCGGCCAGCTATGGCATGCAGGTATTACGGGCACGTCTCACGTATGAAGATGGTACTGACGCGCGCGCTGAAGTCAAATTCGGTGGATTGGAAATATTACCGCTTGGCATAGGTCAAACGGCCCGCCTGACACTGCAACCCTTGCATCGCTCCGACATCGGCAACGGGCCCGGTCATAATGCTACTGTACAGGTTACCGGTGGGGTCATGGGTGTGGTCATCGATGCACGCGGTCGGCCCTTGGTGCTGCCAGAAGACCCGGTACGACGTCGTGAACTGTTCAAAAAATGGCTCTGGTCGGTGGGAGGCTGATCCTATGCTTGCACCTGTCAATCATATCCTACCCTTGACAACCATCGAGCGTGAGCGCATTCTCCCGGTTGCTGGTAACGTGATCGCAAAACTCAACCAGAAGGTCTCTTCCAACGATGTGATCGCCGAGGCCACTTGGTCACGTGAACATGTGCTAATCGATGTCGCCCGTATCTTGGGTATTTCAACAAGCGCCGCTGACCGATTGATCCACGTCAAGACGGATGATAAAGTCTCCGAAGGGGCTGAAATTGCTATCGGAAAAGGGATCGCCCCGCACACTATTCGAGCGCCGCGCAGCGGTCGTGTGGTCGCGGCTGGCGGCGGGCAGGTGTTGATGGAAACTGGTGATGCCTCGATACAACTCAAGGCCGGTATTCCTGGAACCATCGTACACATCATGCCCAACCGCGGAGCGCACATCCGCACCGTGGGCGCGCTGATCCAGGGAACCTGGGGCAACGGACGCATCGACGCTGGACTGCTCCTCAACTTTACGGAGAATCCAGACGACGTGCTCACCGCTTCGCGCCTGGACGTCAGCCTGCGAGGCTCCATTCTCTTGGCCGGCCTCCTGAAAGATGCTGAAACCCTGCGTACCGCAGCTGAACTGCCGGTACGCGGACTGATCTTGTCCAGCATTTCACCTGGCTTGTTACCCGCTGCACAACAAATGCGTTTTCCAATCATAGCCATTGACGGCTTCGGAAAAATCCCTATGAATTCCGCAGCTTACAAGCTGTTAGCCAGTAACGTCAAGCGCGAAGTTACCATCAATGCAGAGGCTTTCAACCGCTACACTGGGGCGCGACCAGAAATCATCATCCCTTTGCCGGTATCGCAAGAACCGCTCCCGCCCACCGACATCGAAACACTGGAAGCCGGTCAAACTGTGCGCATGCGACGTGCGCCACACGCTGGAGAAATTGGGACCCTGGCCAAACTGCGTCCCGGTTTGTCTTCTCTACCCAGCGGGTTGCGTGCCCCAGCCGCCGACGTAAAATTAGAAAACGGGGAACAAATTCTTGTTCCTTTGGTAAACTTGGAAATTGTGGGATAATATTATCGACGTAACCAAAGCCTGAGATGGTTACGCTGCACAGAAAGTGAGGAGAGTGAATTATGTACGAAGGCGACGATCTTAACTACGATGATGAAGAGACCCCACCGGAAGAATCGAGTAATCGCACGTTCCTGATCGCTGCGGGCATTTTAGGCGGCATTGTTCTACTTTCCATTGCCTGCCTGGCAGGATATGCTTTGATCATTTTGCCACAACAAAGGGCAGCCCAAACAGGGGAACAAAACGCCCAGGCAACCCAGAACGCACAGATCAACGAAGCGCTAACCGCCACGGGCGTTGCCTTCGATCTCTCACAGACACCACAAGCAACTGAAACGCTGCCTCCCACGGATACGCCCGTAGTGGCTCAACCGACAGCAACGAACACGCTGGAATTCACGCTCACCCCTGACCCGGCCACTGCCACCGTTGCGGCTGGATTAACCCAGTTGGCTGCCTCCACAGCGACGATTGTGGTCACATCCACAGCTCTACCCACTTCCGGGTTTGCAGACGAGGTTGGTTTACCGGGATTGGTGATCGCAGCCATAGCGCTGGTAGCTGTTATCTTCCTGGCACGTAGGCTGCGAGCTTCACCCACAGAATAAACTCGAAAAACACAAAAGAAAAAGACCCTGAAAGCTACTCAAAACAAGGCTTCCAGGGTCTTTCTGTATCGATAACCTAAACAACAGTCTCAGCTACCTGTTCACCGTATCCCAACAAAGCTTTGACCATTTCCTGGCTGCGGCCTTCGGCATAAACGCGCAAAACCGGTTCCGTGCCAGAGGGACGAATAAGCAACCACGAATCGTCGGACAAGATATATTTGACACCATCGCGGGTGCTGATTTCTGCGACTTGCTCGCCTCCGATCTCAGCCGGAGCCTGCTTCGTGAGGAAATTGGTCATCTCTGCTTTAGCCACTGGACGGCTCAAACGCAAATCCTTGCGATCGTAGAAGGCTGGTCCTACATCTTCCAGTAAATCACTCACCATCTCGTGCAACGGTTTCTTCGCCGCTGCAACCATTTCCACCAGAAGCAATCCCATCGCTGGGCCATCGCCTTCCGGGATATGTCCCTTGAACGAAATGCCGCCCAATTCTTCGCCGCCAATCAAGATGTCTTCGCTCATCATGTAGTCTGCGATATGGTTGAAACCGACCGGTGTTTCGTGCACAGTCAGTCCATAACGTTTTGCCAGGCGATCGATCATACGCGTAGTAGAGACCGTACGCACTACCGCGCCACTCATGCCACGTTTCTCGACCAGATACTTGAGCGAAAGTGCCATGATCTTGTGCGGATCGACGAAATTGCCCCTTCCATCCATTGCGCCAATGCGGTCGGCATCGCCGTCAGTGCTAAGACCAAAATCGCCCATGCCCGAACTGATAGCCGAGGCCAGCGGCCCCAAATATTTTCCAATCGGTTCAGGGTGAACACCACCAAAGCCGGGGTTCATCTCTCCACGGATCTCAGCCACTTCGCAACCATTCCCTTGCAAAAAGGCTTTGATCACGCCACGTCCGGAACCATACATAGAATCCACCACCAGCCGCTGTGGCTCATCAGCAATGACGTCCGTATCAATCAAGGTGCGCAGGTGGTCAAAGTAGGCAGGCAATGGGTTGAACTTCTGGATCAGTCCAAGTTCGCGTGCTTTTTCGAAATCCATCAAGTTGGGACCGCGTGCACGTTCTTCGTTGTCGTTGATATACACTTCCACACGGCGGCATTGTTCAGGCAAAGCCGAACCTCCAAACGCCGCTTTGAGTTTCACGCCGTTGTAACGAGGCGCATTATGTGAGGCCGTGATCATCACCCCTGCAATCGCATTGTGATGCTTGACAGAGTAGGAAATAGACGGCGTGGGTGCATCTGATTGCGCCAGCAAAACGGTGAAGCCATTGGCGGACAGGACACGGGCTGTTTCAACGGCGTAGCGGTCGGATAGGAAACGCGTGTCGAAGCCGACCACGATCTTGCTCGTATCTGGAGCAGGCCCACCGTTCCCGGATTTGTCCCAGTGGTCTGACGCAACTGCATCGGCAATTGCCTGGGCCACCATGCGCAGGTTACTATATGTGAAGGTATCTGAAATGACGGCCCGCCAGCCGTCAGTGCCAAAATGAATGGGCATTTTTTCTCCTCATGGGCAGAGATTATTCAAAAATCCCTACGGTGTTGGGGTTTCTGAAGGTTCCCAATTTGGGACAGGGGTAGCAGTTTCGAGCACGGACTGAATGATCCAGCCCTCAACACGGATGTCATTGCGCGTGGCAACAATATGGAACCACAATATACCATTATAGTCCTGCGTATCGGGCAGAACCTGGACAATAACACCATTATCCAAGGTCGCCAGCACATTGCCGCCCGGCGCCTTGCGGACGTAGGCCCCACCGCCTTCCCGCGCGCGGATGACTGCGTACACGGGCGTCGGTTCTGGAACAGGGGTGCTAGTACGCGTTTCGGTAACAGGCAGGGTCACATCTAATGTCAACGGAACAGGGGTGACAGTCCCATCGCTCACTGTGGGAGTTGCCTCAGAGGCAGATTCGGTTTCTGTCGGCCTCAGCAGAGTGGGGGTCGCAGAGGGATACGCCGTGGGGGATGGCGTTCCGCTGGGCAGCGGTTCAAGAGTTTGGGTAGCGGCTGGTAACAGGGCCTCGGTTGTCGGGTCAACGGGCGACGGCGTCGGAGAGCTCATTAGCCAGAAGACAGTCAGGACAACTACAGCAGAAACGCCCAGGGTAAAAATGTATCCCACGCCTGAAAGCGGGCGAAAGCGAAACACCGCTAGTGTGATCAGGCCGAAGACCGTTGCCCAGGTCAGATGCACAACAAAGACCAGAACGCCATACGGCCACAGGTCACCGATACCATTTCCTACGCCAAATCCGCTGGCGCTGAGCGGCATAAAAAGTTCGTAGGCTATTAAGACGCTGGGCAAATAAGGCTTGCTTTCAGAACGCACAAAGGAGACGGTTAACAGGATGGCCCCCAAGGCCATAACAACCAGGTCCGGCCACCACAGGCGGCTGAAAGTGAAAGCCGCGTTGAAGGTGTGCGGAAGGACAAGGCGCGAAGCCAGGCCTGCCAGCACGCTGGCTCCGAAGACCAGCAGAGCGCTGACCACCAACCCAGCAAGTGTTTGTATGAATAGACGGGGAGTTCCGCTGATCACGGAAAGGACAAGGCCAACCCAGGGCAACATCAAGGGAGCAAATAAAATCCCAAGCAACAGCACGCTATATGAATCAAAGATGTAACCAAGCCCCAGAACCGCTCCACAAAGGAGGGAATAGATAAAAAGCTCGTAGGATGGATAAGCGCGCTTTGCCAGTATTGCCAAAACAGCGGCACGACCTTGCGAATCTTTTGGGAAGAAGGTGCGGCGAGCG
This sequence comes from uncultured Chloroflexia bacterium, assembly GCA_963785535.1. GTDB lineage: Bacteria > Chloroflexota > Anaerolineae > Anaerolineales > Villigracilaceae > JAABUE01. The sequence goes on from CAWAVQ010000001.1 coordinate 34,242, forward strand.
CGCCGACGGCGAGCGCGGGCACTTATACGCGATTTTGGATCTGGTTCAAAGGGTTGGGTGGGATCGTTCGGAAAGGTCATTTCCGCAAACTCGCAACGATGCGTACCGGTTTCTCGAGCAAATCTAGGGCGGTAAAAATATCGGGAACAACAATATCAGCGGCAACCAGCGTTTCTACGGCCACGCCTTCCTGTGACATGACACAAATTCCCAGTACAGCGGCTTTGAGCATTTCAGAGTCATTCGCGCCCTGGCCGATAGTGACAACGGTCTCAGCGCCAAGCTTGCGGACGAATTCAGCCTTCGTCCTGGCTTCATTGCCTGGCGGGACACGGGTTGCTTTCAGATTAAGTTGTTCGTCGATGGAGGCCTGGCGGCCATGGGTGTCGGCAGTGAGCATGTGGATCTCCAGCCGGTCACGCAAGGAAGCGATACGTTTGGTAAGTCCATCAATCAAAACGCCATCTACGGCAAGAGTGCCATTTACATCAGTGACAAGGTGTTGGATCCGCAACGGCCCGCGGCCAGGAATGGTTAGTTCAATCATGGGACATATTATAGTCCAACTGGTCTGACAGGTCTAACCGGCATTAAATAGCCCATTAGGCCTTGACTCTCGTACTATTCTGGATATAATCATCACCAATATCCTACAGGCTGTGAAGAGGACGAGTACGCGTTGAACGACGGCACAGAGAGCAGGCGGTTGGTGAAAGTCCTGCCCGAAACGACAGCGCTGAATGGACCTCCGAGCCGCAGGGCGAACGGAGACAAGTAGCCCGTGCCGGGATGCTCCCGTTATAGAGCTAAGGTATAACTCTCTTTAGAGCGTACCTGAATGAGTGAGGCTGGCTTTTCTCCCTGGTGCTTCATCAGGGAAATTTTTGTTAAAGAGAATGCGACGACTCCAATCGTTGCGGCAAAGTCGGGTCCCCTTCGGGGATGATAAGACTTTGCACTTCGTCAGCCTAAGTTGGGTGGCACCACGGATGCAGAAGCGTTCGTCCCTTGTTTGGGATGAGCGCTTTTTTGTTTTGTCCACCCCAGATTCAACCCTCACCCCAGCCCTCTACCCTGACGGGCACGCGTCCCTTTCAGGGAGAGGGAGCAAAGGAGAAAAAATGAACACACAAACTGAAACGAAACTGGTTGTCAAAATCGCTGAAACGGCGCTTGAAGCCGAGAACCCGATGCAGGAGCGTCATTGCGGGCAAGTGACAGAATTCGTTGAGGCAACGGCGGAGGCCATTTTCACGGCACGCAGGCTCGAGGTCCGGGAAGAGGCGGGACCGGTTTTCGTGCCGTAAGTCAGAGCATCCATTTTTTGAAAGGAGGTCGTCATGTCAAAACAGCGAATTCTCACGGGGCATCGTCCCACCGGACCGCGTCATATCGGTCATCTGGTCGGCACGTTGGAGAACTGGACGCGTTTGCAGGACACACATGAGTGCTTCTTCCTGGTGGCGGACTTGCACATCCTGACCACGGATTATGCTCACCCGGAACGCATCCAGGACAACATCCTGAACTTGATAGCGGACTGGCTGGCGGCGGGCATCGACCCGTCACGCTCGACGATTGTGTTGCAATCCATCATCCCGGAACATGCGCAGCTTGCACTGTTATTCAGCATGTTGACCACGGTCTCGCGCTTGGAGCGCGTGCCGACCTATAAAGAGCAAATCAAGGAATTGAACCTGCAACCCTCGCTCGGCCTGCTGACTTATCCGGTTTTGCAGGCGGCGGACATCCTGCTATACAAGGCGCAGGTGGTGCCGGTGGGTGAGGACCAGTTGCCACACATCGAGCTATCGCGCGAAACCGCCCGACGGTTTAACCAGACTTATGGCGAGACTTTCCCGGAGCCGGGTGCGCTGCTCTCCCATGCGGCCCGCCTGCCCGGCGTGGATAACCGCACGATGCACACATCTTATGGGAACGCGATTTACCTGCGTGATACGGCGGAGGAGACGGAACGCAAAGTGATGTCGATGTACACCGATCCCACGCGCATCCACGCCACCGACCCGGGGCATGTGGACGGCAATCCGGTCTTTGTCTATCATGACATCTTTAATCCCAATGGTACCGAAGTCGAGGAGTTAAAGACCCGCTATGAAGAAGGCAAGATCGGGGATGTGGAGGTCAAGCGCCGCCTGGTGGAAGTATTGAACGCTTATCTCGCACCGCTACGCGAACGCCGCGCCGAATACATCGCCCAACCAAAAATGCTGTTAGAAGTGTTGTTTAGCGGCACAGTGAAGGCAAAATTCATCGCCCAGCAGACGTTGGAAGAAGTCCACCAAAAGATGGGATTGCTGCATAGTCAGTCATTCAGTGAAAAAGTGCTGACCAATAATATTTCAGGCATTTTTTGCTGAGAATTGGAGAAATGAGATGGTTATCGTTTTTCATCCGCCTTGAAGGGTGATGAGTACTTAGTAATGAGTGAGAAGTAAAAAGTAAGAAGTAATTCGTAAATCTAAAATCAAAAATCGTAAATACTTGGAGGTTCCCATGTCTGAACAAACCCGTTTTCTCTTGAACGAATTTGATCTACCGAAGTTTTGGTACAACGTGATGGCCGACAGCCCAGTCCCACCGACGCCGGTGCTGCGACCAGATACGCTTGAACCGGTCACTCCGGATTTTCTGTCTGTCCTGTTCCCGATGGAACTAATCATGCAGGAAGTCTCTACTGAGCAATATATCGAGATCCCTGAAGAAGTGCGTGAGATTTACAAGCTATATCGTCCCACTCCGCTGTTGCGCGCACGACGGCTTGAAAAGGCCCTCGGCACGCCTGCTCACATCTATTACAAATATGAAGGCGTTTCGCCCGCAGGCAGCCATAAGCCCAATACAGCCATTCCGCAGGCTTTCTATAACAAGGTTGGGGGAACGAAGGCCCTCACCACCGAAACCGGGGCCGGTCAGTGGGGGTCGGCGCTTGCAATGGCTTGCCAGATGTTCGATCTTGACCTGGAAGTGTACATGGTCAAAGTATCGTACAACCAGAAGCCGTACCGTCGTATCTTTATGCAGACTTTCGGCGCACAGGTTTTTGCCAGCCCGACCGACCGCACCAATTTCGGTCGTGCTCTGCTCGAACAAGACCCTGATAATCCCGGTTCGTTAGGCATCGCTATTTCCGAAGCGGTGGAAGTGGCGGCCACATCCGGCGGGACCAAGAAGTACAGCCTGGGCTCGGTGTTGAACCATGTGTTGATGCACCAGTCCGTAATCGGCGAAGAATCTCTCAAACAGATGGATATGGCCGGTGAGTATCCCGATGTGGTCATTGGCTGTGTAGGCGGCGGTTCGAACTTTGCCGGGATCGCCTATCCCTTCCTGCGCGAAAATCTCAAAAATGGACAGCGCACTCGCCTGTTGGCAGTGGAACCAAGCGCTTCTCCATCGCTCACAAAGGGTGCTTACACCTTCGATTATGGTGACACGGCCAAGATGGCACCCGTTGTCAAGATGCACACCTTGGGGCACGATTTCGTCCCGCCGTCGATCCATGCTGGTGGGTTACGCTATCATGGCATGGCACCCAGCATGTCAGCCTTTGTGAATGCCGGTTTAATCGACGCTGTCGCAGTTCCACAGAAAGCTACGTTCGAAGCGGCCATCCAATTTGCGCGTGCAGAGGGGATTGTGCCCGCGCCCGAGTCATCACATGCCATCCGTGGTGCGATCAATGAAGCATTGGAAGCCAAAGCCAAAGATGAAAAGCGCGTGATCCTGTTCAACTTGTCCGGTCACGGCAACTTTGATATGGCAGCCTATGATGCCTATCTGAGTGGCAAGCTGGAAGACTTCGAGTACCCGGCTGAGGCAGTCAAAGCAGCCATGGAAAAATTGCCGAAGGTACAAATGCCCGCCTAGGGGGAAATATTTCCCCTTCAAACAGAAGCCCGGCTCGCTGAGCCGGGCTTCTTATGTTCACAATGGAGATTTACTTTTGCTTTTCTTCCCCGATCAAAATCACCACAATATGCTGGTTCAAAAAATCCAGGGAGGTGGCTTCAGCGCCGGGTACGATTTGTCCTAGCGTATAGCCTCCAGCAATCGGAATTTGTTCCCCGATGATTTCCTGGATAGCAGCGATCTCAGCACCGGGGGTAGCTTTAAGTAACATCTGCCAGGCGATATCTACCAACACAAGCGCAAAAGCCGGTTTGACGCCGTCTAGTTCACGCAAGGCCTGCTGAGTTGCATCTTGGGCTGCTTTCTGGCAACTGATGCGACTTCCCACCATAATGAAAGCATCCATGCCATCGCGGACGGAGGCGTTCATACGGAAACTGCCGTCCGCCTCCACGCGGATCGGAGATCGGATGACCAGTTCATCGCCTTGTTCCATGCCCAGCGGATACAGACGTGCCATGTGGCTGAGAGGCGGAAAACCCCATTCACGGGCAGGAAAGCCAAATAACTCGGCATAAGTTTCGGAAGCCGGGCGCGCATCTAAGGTCCGCAGCCAAAAACCGCGCGAACGCGTCACGCGCATATGACCACCAACCGGGTCCCAGCCGTGGGCATGGCCCACGCCCATGCGCAGATTGCCACTAAAAGTCAAAGCGGCCAGTGCGCCCGCACCATTCTGGTTGCCGGCAATCTGATAGGTATTTCCGGTGTGCAAATCACCCGAAGATAAACTGCCCACCATGCGGAAGTTATTTGGAGAAATTGAATTGCAGAACTGCTCCGCATCCCCGTTGAAGCCATCTGCAAAGAAAATTACATTTTGGGCCTGCTTGCCAGAAACCAGCATATCTAACTGAGAGGCCGCCTCGCGGCTGCTCTGGGCATAGCCGGGCAACCAGTGGGAACTGGCCTCCAGCCCATCCGCACTGAGCACAGCTACAACAACCGAATGCGAATGCAACCCTGCTCCGGTCAGGCTGGCGGGAGAGCTGAAGCCAATCAAAGGCGCATCCCCTAGCAAGCTGGCGACGCCACCAGCAACGTCACGTGCCTGGTACTGGTGGGATGTAATTACGATCCCCAAACTGGGCGCAACCGCCCCAAGACGATTGAGTGCATGGTGTGTGGCTTGCAAACTGGCCTCACGGCCATCTAGCGCTTGTGCCTGTCCAACAGCAGCATGAAATGTCATAGTGCTTATTCCTCTGCCACCGGGATGGTGAAATGAAAAGTGGTTCCTTTGCGGAATTCACTATCAAACCAAATTTTGCCGCCCTGCATTTCCACCAAGCTCTTGGTAATGTTCAGCCCCAAACCTGTACCCGGCGCTTCACGAGCTTTCTGGTCATCCGAACGGAAGAACTTGGAAAATATCTTTTGCTGGTCTTCTAGACTGATGCCAATACCATTATCTTTGACCCAGATGTGCACAACCTGCGCTGCGCCTTCAGGGTCCCATTGATTTGCGGAGACCTCGGTACCTACGATAATCTTTCCGCCTTCAGGGGTGTATTTGAAGGCATTACTCACCAAATTGGTCAGCACCTGGCTCACGCGTGTTTGGTCCGCCCAAACCTTGGGTAACAACTCGGGCACTTGTAGTTCGATCTCTTGCTTCTTGTCTTCGATTTGGCGGCTTGTGGAGCGGGTAACCTCATCCACTACCTCGGACAAGTCCACAGCTTTGTAGTCCAGACGGAGGCGACCGGCTTCGATTTTGGAGTTGTCGTTCAGGTCTGAGACAAGCGTCGACATACGCTCCACGTTCGAACGGATTGTGTGCAGGAAATTGTTCTGCATTTCATTGATCGGGCCGACCGCACCAGCCGCGAGTAGTTCGGTATATCCTTTGATGGACGTCATGGGATTTTTGAGTTCATGTGCCACAAACGAGACGAACTCGCTCTTGGCTTCATTCGCTTGCTGAACCTCTGCATAAAGCTGGGCGTTCGAAATGGCGATAGCGGCATGGTCGCTGAGACGGTTGAGGAAGGCAACATCCTGCTGCGAGTCGCTAACGCTTTCGAGCAACAACAGCCCGATGACATCCGCCTCGCGTCGAATCGGAATAACGATCTGCGTGTGTGCCCCCGGCAGAATACTGCCCTCAGCATCGGACTGCAATGAGACCTGCTGTGGTTGAGCCATCTGCACGGCAGATTTGGCAGCCGGCATATCCAGGGCTAACATGCCATCTGCAAAGCGATCGTTCAAATCGCCATAGCCTTGTTCGGCCATCACACGTAATTTTTCGTCCGCCAGCATGCCAATTAGCCCAGCATCAGCCTTCGACTGGCGCATAGCCCACTCTAGCGTGATGCGCATGGCTCGGCTGATTTCAAGGCTGGCATTCAGTTCGCGGTCGATGCGCTGCATGACCGAGAGTTCTTCCACGCGTGAGGCAAGTTCCTGATCGGTAAGCGTGAACAAACGAGCATTCTCAATCCCGACTGCCGCCTGCCCGGCAAAGGCGGACAACAGGGTCTGGTCATCTTCGATAAAGGGTAAACCATCTTTACGGTTGATCACCTCAATCACGCCGATCACACGATCCTTGAACAACAAAGGCACAGCCAGCAACGACTTACTTGTGAAGCCTGTTTGCCGGTCCGTGGCGATAAAACGTGCGGGGGAAGTTTGCGCTTGATTTTCGACCACCGGTCCGCGCTCCTGAGCGGCGCGGCCAACAATACCGCTGCCCGCCGGGACGCGTTGGCCAATCAATTCGGCCGAAGAGGGGGGACCCACCGTTACTTTGAAAATGAGATCGTCTGTCTGCTCGTCAACCAGGAATAAGCTGCCAGCTTCGCAATTGAGAATGCTAACCGCATTTTCCAAAATATTTTGAAGCAAGGGTTCCAGTTCGAGCGTAGAGGTAAGCTGGCGGGTCAGGTCATTCAACGTAGACAATTGGTAGGCACGTTGTTGCGTTTCTTGCAAGAGGCGAGCCTTGACGATGGCACCGGCGGTCTGGTCAGCGATGGCCTGCAGCAAATCAAGTTGCGCACGTGAGTAGGTGACGCTAGCATCCCGACTACCAACTCCTAAGGAACCGATTGTATCCGCGCCAGCGTTGAGTGGGACTCCCATCCAGGCGAACACATCTTGAAAGGCAGGTGTCACGTTGCGTGCCTGGCATTCGCGCAGGTAATCCTGAGTCAAAATCGGGCGACCTTTGCGAATCACTTCCTGGCCAAGTCCCAGGTTCAGAGGTTGCGGGATACTTTCGCGTTCTTCCAACCGTTCGCGATTTTCCACACAAAAAGCGTAGTAATAATAATCCCCGGCCTCGCTATACAAAGTGATATGAAACTCGCTAGCAGGAATAATTTGTCCGGTTTGGGCAAAGATCAATTCCATGACGTCGTCGAAGGTCAAGGTTATATTGACGCCTTGAGATACGCGCGTCAGAGCATTCATCTCTTGAATGCGGCGTTCCAAATTGGCAACGGTCTGCACGCGTCCAATTGCAACCGAGGACTGATCCGCCAGATTCTCGAGAAATGTCAGATCCTGAGGCGTATACGGCTGCCCGGACATGCGCTGTCCAAGCGCCAGCCAACCGATTGGACCTTCTTTGCCTGCCAAACCAATAAACAATTTGGCGCCAAGCAGATTCAAGCGTGCTTCTTCCATTTTCAAACTAGACGGCAGAGTAGCACTGTCCAAATAAAGCGGCAAATTCTCGCTTGCAAAATATTGAACCAATGCGCTGTTTGACGAGAATTGCACATCGCTGCTGGGACGTCCATCGACATCTGGTAAACTGACGTAGCGGTCATTCATTGGGTCGAAAGAATAGATGTGCACGTATTCAGGTGCCACCGTATCCATGATTTGTTGGCGCAAAATACGTCCTACGTTTTGAATGTCCAGGACGCTGGTCATGTGATGACTGAAATTACGCAAACGTTGATCGTAAATGCGCTGTCCACGGAAGAAAGAACTGTCGACAACATCAAGCACACGCTTACGGAAAGGGTCCAGTCCCACGGCAAGGATGAAGATCAGACCACCGATTACCAGGGGATTGTCCACCGGCATTGCTTCTTTGAAAACCAGACTGAAACCGCTCACTAGCGAGGCATAACCGACCACCGCAAAAATGGTCAGAATGGCATAAACCAACCCCTGCCGAATCCACATATCGGTCCGTACCAGGCGGTAGCGCAAAATAGTGTACCCAATCGTCAGGGGGAACAAAATAACAAAGAAGAACAGATACGGAGAAAACGGAACCAACCCAAAGGGAAAGAGCGCAAGCCAAACAGCCATTGGCCCCAACGAGAATAGAATCCCGATCAGAACCACGCGCGCCTGGCTTCTGACGACAGGCGACTGCGCCGAGAAGCCCCGATAAATGGTCACCCCCAGATGGAGCAAGATAGCAAGTGCATCAAAGAAATAGCTGGCGTACCAGGCCGAATAATATGCCGTTGGCTGCTCAAGGTTAGACATTGAGATAATCGAATAGCCTGCCAGGATAAGTGCAATCGCATATCCTACCCAACGCAAGTACGGGCGTCCAATGACAAAACGGGCTTCCTGTGGGAAGGAGAGAGTCAAGTCCACCAATGCACCGCCTGCTAACGGCAAAGCCAGCGCCCAGATGTAGGAAAAACGGTGAGTTGTATATAAATCGAAGAAGAGACCGGCTACAATCGCCATCGAGGAGGCAAAAACCGTGAAGGCCCGACCGGCCGGCTCATTACGACGCAGGCCAAAAATCCACAGGCTGAGCGCAAAGAACGCGATACTGACAATCGAAGGCACGAACAGATACGAGTTCCGGTCTGTAGCAGGAAGTTGGTGCAGTTCCACAGCATAGGTCGTATCTTCTCCATTGACAGATCGCACCACAACTGGAACTGTCTCCCCCGGGAAGAAATCGCTGAGTACCCGTTCCAGATCTCTGGCGTTGCGGATTTCCTGTCCTGCTACCGAGCGTAACTGATCACCATGTCGAACACCCTGGTTGTACAACTGCCAGGCATCGCTGGGCTTCCCGGGTCCGGCTGGGCTGCTTAGCATGGTGGGTTCAAAAAAAGCCCCCAGGAATGGTTCTTGCAGCCAGTTGTAGGCAAAAACAAGTGCGGCAATAAAAATAATTACTGCAAGTGCCTGATAGAACAAAACTATCAGTTGTAAAATCTTGTTCAGGGTTAGATTAAAGCGTATTGATTGAAACATAAGAATTGAAGTTTGTACGATTGTTGTACATTGGATCTTTTGAGAGCATTTTACACTACATTTTAGGATGGTTTGAATGGTACTTTCATATCAAACTCATTCTGCACCCCTCATTAGGAAAAGAAGTAAAATAAATTCCTCTCTTCCACCCGCTAAGCGGGTGGTTTTCTGTTTCGGGCTGCCGCCCTCAACTCGCTAAAGCGGTAAACAAAAGAGACCGGCGATGAGCCGGTCTCGATTTTCACCTTGCTCGCCCCCACCGACCTTCGGTCACCTCCCCCATTTTCCGCGAACTTCAGCGGAAAATGGGGGAGGCCGGGAGGGGGCCTATTTCACCATATTGCGCAATACAGTATGCAAGATACCGCCATTGCGATAGTAATTGACTTCCACTTCGGTATTGAGCAAGGCTTTAGCCTTGAACTCGATGGTGGAGCCATCCGGTTTGGTGGCCTTGACGTTCATCAGGCTCTGCGGAGCCATGTCATCGCTCATGCCACTGATGTCGTAGACTTCGTCGCCTTCCAGACCAAGCGCTTCGGCATTCTGCCCGTCCACGAACTGCAGGGGCAGGATGCCCATGCCAACCAGGTTGGAGCGATGGATGCGCTCGAAAGATTCAGCGATGGCTGCCTTGACGCCTTGCAGCAACGGCCCTTTAGCAGCCCAGTCACGGCTGGAACCAGTACCATATTCTTTGCCTGCGATCACAATGCTGGGAACGCCTTCTTCTTTGTATTTCATGGCCACATCGTAAATCGGCATGACTTCACCAGAAGGCATATGTTTCGTCCAGTTACCTTCCTTGGGCACTACCAGTTGGTTCTTCAAACGGATGTTAGCAAACGTGCCCCGCGCCATCACCCGGTCGTTGCCACGCCGCGAGCCGTACGAGTTGAAGTCCCGGTATTCAACACCACGTTCCGTCAAATATTTGCCGGCCGGGCTATCGGCAGCAATCGAGCCAGCCGGGGAAATGTGATCGGTCGTGATCGAATCCCGGAACAGGCCTAACACGCGCGCGCCTTTGATGTCGCTCACGGACGGCACTTCGCGGGTTACTTCCTGGAAGAAGGGCGGATGCTGAATGTAGGTCGAGGTTTCGTCCCAGTCATACAGGTCGCCGCCAGAGACTTTGATATCACGCCACATCTCCGAGCCGGTGAATACGTCCGCATATTTCGTGCGATACATCTCCGACGTCACGTTTTGTTCGATCGCTTCCCGGATTTCCTGGGTAGTCGGCCAGATATCTTTCAGGTACACCGGCTGGCCGTCTTTGTCCGTTCCCAGCGGTTCCTTGACCAGGTCGATGTCCACTGTGCCGGCCAGGGCGTAAGCCACCACCAACGGTGGAGAGGCCAGATAGTTAGCCTTAACCAATGAGTGAATACGACCTTCGAAATTGCGGTTACCTGAGAGCACTGCAGCTGCCACCAGATCGTTGCTGCTGACAGCTTTGGCCACCTCGCCAGGCAGCGGGCCGGAGTTCCCGATACAAGTCGTACAGCCATAAGCGATCACGTTGAAACCCAATTTGCTGAGCGGGTCGATCAAGCCAGCTTTGGTCAGATACTCAGTCACCACACGCGAACCGGGTGCTAGCGAGGTCTTGACCTGGGGCGCAACGTTCAACCCCTTCTCGACAGCCTTTTTGGCGACCAATCCCGCCGCCACGAGCACAGACGGGTTGCTGGTGTTGGTACAGGATGTGATGGCAGCGATGACAACCGTGCCATGCCCGATCTGGTAGGACCCGCCATTGGTGCCGACCGTACCCGTATGCGCCAACGCCTCGGGACTCAGCTCGAAGCCGCGTTCCTTTACAGGGGCTTTGAGTGCGCCCTCGAAGGTTTCCTTCATCTCGTTCAGGGGGATACGGTCCTGTGGACGCTTGGGGCCAGCCAGGGACGGCACAACAGACCCCAGGTCCAGTTCGAGCGTGTCGGTATATTCCGGTTCCGAGGTATTTTCGTCGTGGAACAGTCCTTGGGCGCGCAGGTAGGCTTCTGTCCGCTCGATGACTTCTTCCGAACGACCGGTAAAGCGCATGTAACGCAACGTTTCCTGATCGACCGGGAAGAAGCCCATGGTTGCGCCGTATTCAGGCGCCATGTTGCCGATGGTAGCGCGGTCAGGCAGAGACATGCTGGTCAAGCCCGGGCCGAAGAATTCGACAAACTTGCCGACCACGCCTTTCTGCCGTAGCAACTGTGTGACGGTCAGCACCAGGTCGGTGGCGGTCACGCCTTCGGATAGTTTGCCGTGCAGTTTGAAACCGATCACGTCCGGAAGTAGCATGTCCATCGGCTGGCCGAGAATGACCGCTTCAGCCTCAATGCCGCCCACGCCCCAACCGACCACGCCCAGGCCGTTGATCATGGTGGTGTGCGAGTCGGTGCCCACCAATGTGTCGGGAAAGGCATATGTTTGGCCGTCTACATCCTTGGTCACGACTACATTTGCCAGATATTCTAAATTGACCTGGTGCACGATACCGGTCATGGGCGGGACAACGCGGAAGTTGTCGAAAGCTTTCTGCCCCCATTTCAGGAACTCGTAGCGTTCGCCGTTGCGATGGAATTCCATTTCGGTGTTGCGTTGCAACGCTTCGGGCGTAGCGAAGAAATCGACCTGCACCGAGTGGTCGATGACCAAATCCACCGGCACCACCGGGTTGACCTTCTTAGGGTCGCCGCCCAGACGAGCCACCGCCGAGCGCATGGCCGCCAGATCGACCACCGCGGGTACACCAGTAAAGTCCTGCATGACCACGCGGGCGGGTAGGAAAGGAATGCCGGGGCGCTTGCCCTGCGGCGTCCAGGCAGCGATATTCTTGACATCTTCCTGGGTGATCTCGCGTTCGTTGCATTGACGGAGCGCCGCTTCGAGCACGACTCGGATCGAAAACGGGAGCCGCTTGAGATCGGTCAGACCCGCTTTTTCCAGCGCATCCAGGCGATAGTACGAGTAAGTTCCGTCATCGGTTTTTAGCGTGTCACGGGCATTGAAAAAGTCTTGCATTTTGGTCTCCTTTGACTTTCCCACGCTCCCCCTCTCTCGTTCAGGGAGAGGGCTGGGGTGAGGGTGAAATTAGATCACCATAGAGACCAAAAAGACGCAAAGGTGCGCCTTTGTCGTCCTTTCGGACTATGTGGTGAGAAACGATTGGGTGGCCGGGCCTTTATTCTACCAAAGTAGCAGGCCATCCAGCAAGTTAGAAATTGTCGTTTCTAACCTTTTGCATATGGGAGAATTATCCGATAGAATCATAACTATCTGTCAATTTTCAAAAGGAATTCGTTGGTCGAGTACCGCGTAGCGGTGTATCGAGACCAACAGGGCTTTTATAAAGTCAAAGTTTGCGGTCTCCCTGGCCCGTCCTTCGACAAGCTCAGGACGGCAGGGCAGATAATACACCTCTCGAAGAACACTTGGAATCACTCAACCACCGAATTGTTTTGATATGGAGTAACGATGGGTCACGAAATCGAAAGAAAATTCCTGGTACAGGGAACTTCCTGGCGAAACGGCGCCGGTACGCTAATCCGTCAGGGATATTTGCACAACGAGACCGATGGAACCGTGCGCGTGCGAGCCAAAGGGGAACGCGCTTACCTGACCATCAAAGGGGGAACAACCGGCATCACACGCCTGGAATTCGAATACGAAATCCCGCTGGAGGAAGCCAACGAAATCTTGGACGAACTATGTCAAAAGCCGCTGATCGAAAAAACACGCTATGAAGTTTATGTAGGTGGTTTTAAATGGGAGGTTGACGAGTTTATGGGAGAAAATGCCGGCCTAATCGTGGCGGAGATCGAATTGGAAAACGAAGGACAGGAATTCGCCAAACCGGATTGGCTGGGAATGGAAGTTTCAGATGATTTCCGCTATCAAAATGCCAACCTGGTAAAACATCCATATTCTCAATGGAATGAGAAGCGATAGAAATTCTATATCTCTTGGGCAAGGACTTTTGTATAATGTGATCAGGCTCAACTTCAAAGGGAATCAAGTATGAGGAGAGAACATGCCTAAACACATCGGAATAGTTGCCTGTAGCGCCGAAGGTGCGGCACTATGCTACCGTACTATTTGCGCGGAGGCGCCGGCTCAAATGGGGGAACACATGCATCCAGAATTGTCGATGCATACGCCCCCTCTGGGTGAGTATATGGTTCATATTCGTTCGGGCAATTGGCGGGAAGTTGCTAACCTGATGCTGTCTTCCGTCCGTAAACTATCAGCCATCGGAGCGCAATTCGCTATTTGTCCTGATAACACCATTCATCAAGCCTTCGAGTTCGTCATCGCAGAATCGCCTATTCCCTGGATTCACATTGCGGAAGCCGTGGCTGACGAAGCGAAGGCCCATGGATTTAGAAAGTTGGCAATTACGGGCACAAAATATTTGATGACTGGCCCCGTCTATCCGGAAGTTCTAGAAAAATACAATTTCTCCTGGCTCATTCCGGATCAGGAGGATCGAGAGAAAATCGATACCATTATCTTCAAAGAACTGGTAAACGGAATTTTTCCAGAGGAATCCAGACTGTATTTCAACGAAGTTATTCAAAAGCTGAAAGATCGAGGCTGTGATGCGGTGATATTAGGCTGCACCGAGCTTCCCCTGCTGGTTGCACCCGACGATTGTCCTTTGCCGACTCTGGATTCCACGCGTTTGCTGGCAAGAGCAGCGTTGAAAGAAGCTTTGAGGACAGGCTAACTTTTATTGGCACGAATGAGCTTTTATGAAAATTATTCTTGAAAGCTCGTTAAGAAGTCGACTTCGATCTGCGGAGCATGCGCATGAAAAGCCTTTCTCGATTGAGCTGCTATTTTGTTTACCGCAATCGTGCTGGTCTCTTGCGGACCGTCCGACAAGATTTGGCCAAGTGACAAGATTGGGCCGATGTGGGTCAATCGCTACGGGCACTCGAATTCTCAACCGATATGGGACTACTGCAGCGACAGAATGACGGAAACACCAGGCATCCAGACGACAAATTGCACGGTTCCCTGGGTCGATGAACTGTTTATCGGGTACGGAATTCGCGGGGTGGGCCAAGCGCAACGCGACGCGCTCTGGAACGCCAGAACCTGGGAGCTATACATCGACGGCTATACCGTTGACCTGCCAGCTTTCAACATCGCCGATTTCAATTCAGAACTGGATGGCACACAGTACGAATATCGCGTCTGGAGAATCAGGCTACGCAAGATTCCCGCGGGAGAGCATACTCTGCATTATGTGATGCACGTCAATCAGGCGCTTGAAAACGACCCCGAGGCGCAATCTCCCGGCACTTATGAACTCGTTGTAAACTTTACGTTCGAAGCAAAATAGAAAATTCACAGCAGGAAATCTCATGAGCAATCCTACCCTTGAACCTGGCGCAAAGGCCTCGCGCACACAGACCATCACCGATGAGATCATCCAATCCTTTGCCGATCTGACGGGCGATCACAATCCCCTCCATCTCGACGATAGCTATGCCGCCAGCACCCGTTTCGGACGGCGTATCGCTCATGGCATGCTGGCAGCCGGCTTGATTTCAGCGACCCTGGCCAACGATTTACCGGGACCGGGCACAATTTATCTCAGCCAGAGTCTGCAATTCAAAGCACCCGTTTATCCCGGCGATACCATCACCGCGACGGTTGAAGTGAAAGCCTTGCGACCAGGAAAACCTTTAGTTACTCTCGCCACGACCTGCACCAAACAGGATGGTACAGTCGTGTTAGAAGGTGAAGCCGTTGTACTCTATAGCCAGAAATGACGAAGTATTATCATAGCAAAAATCAGCCCCGCTCAATGAGTGGGGCTGTCCATTATTTTCCTAATTCTCTTTTCAACTCTTCCACAAGTTCATCCCTTTCCCCCTCCGGCAAAAACGACGCGCCAGCTGCTGCCAGAATCCGTTCCCTGAGTACGTCAATCGGGATGCCCAGGTCCTCGCGAGCCAGCTTGAACTCGTGACTCAGGTCGATGCGCGAAACGCTGGGGTCGTCAGTGTTGATAGTCACATTCAAGTCGGCCTGCAACATACGCGGCAACGGGTGATCGCCTAAAGCGGGGATCACCCCGGACTGGTAGTTGCTGGTCACACACACTTCGAAGGCCGTACCCCGCTCGCGTGCCAGGGCAATCACATTTTCGTCCTCCATAATGCGCACGCCGTGACCGATGCGTTCCGCACCCAGTTCATCGATGGCCTCGCGCACATTCTCCGCGCCGGCCCACTCCCCGGCGTGAATGGTCAAATGCAAACCAGCCTGTTTGGCTTCAGCAAAAATCGATGCAAAGGGCCTGGCAGAGAACTCGGCCTCATTTCCGGCCAGGTCCATACCGACGATGCCATATTCGATATGTTCCGCCGCCAGCCAGGCCACCTGCTCGGCCAGTTCCGGGCTTTCATGCCGGTTGACCGAAACCAGCAACCGCACCTGGATATCAAATTCCTGTGCTGCCTCCGAAGCGCTGGTACACACCCAGTCCATCACATCGTGTAAGGGAAAACGCTCGGCGCGGCTCAAAGCTACCGGCGTGAAGCGCAGTTCCATATATTTGACGCCATCCCGAGCGGCATCTTCGACCGCTTCACGCGCCACGCGGTGAATGACGTCCGGTGATTTATAGAATAGACGCAGTGTATTGAATTTGGCCAGGAAATTTTGGAAGGTGAGCGGATCTTCATCCTGCACCTGAACCATGTCACTTAAACGCAAAATGCTGGCTGGAACAGTAATGCCGTGCGCGTGCGCCACATCCAGCATCGTTTGCAAGCGCAACGAACCCTCCAAATGGCGGTGTAATTCCACCTTGGGTAGCGATTTGTACAGGTTTAATGGGGTTGTGGTATCGCTCGACAACTACTAATGTCGCTTTCGCTTCTTTTTCTTTTTACCACTTTTTATAGGTTGTGCAACTGACGTTCCACCCGCAGGAACGGGAGCGGGACTTTCGCCCGTATCGGTCAGGGTCAATTGGATGCGGCGCGGTTGGTAAGCAAACACGCGGCTGATGACCAGCGAGCGGATGTCTGACAACAGCCCCTGGAACATCTCAGAAGCCTGAGCTTTGTATTGTACCAACGGGTCGCGTTGGGCGTAAGCTTCCAGGCCGATCGACACGCGCAGTGCTTCCACACGGGTCAGGTAGTCGACCCATTGCTCAGTGATGGCCTGTAATAACAGTTGACGATGGACCTGGTTCAGCACCTGGCGACCGACTTCACGAGCCTTCGCTTCGTCCTGCGCCTCGAACTGCTCGCCGCGCTTCGAAAGTTCTCCCTGGCCCCAGGCCAGCACCAACGCATCTTCGGCATCCGTCAGGTGATCCAACACGCCTTCGATCACTTCATTTTCGGGGAGGTCTTGCAAATACCCTGCTGTCAAGAAAACATAACTAAAACGGGTAAAAGCCTGCTTCACCTGGCGGTGCGTCTTGGCATCGAAGGCCGTCCGCAGACCCTGTGAAAGCGACATCAGCAAACGCAACTTGGCATCATCGTTATCGGCTGGTTCGCGTTGCAGAAATAAATCCAGATCACGCAAGATTTGCCCGTTCTCACCGACCAGGCGTTCGCGCTGCCTGTCCATGATCTCCTCGCTGGCCTCCAGGATCGTGGCAGCCAAATCTTCCCAAGGCGCGGTCTGGAGATCACTTTTATCGATCTCGAGCGATTCGCTCAGACGGTTCTCTACCGCGCCAATGATACGTGTAGCGTACAACGCAGTCAGTTGGGATGCGAGCATATCTTTGACATCGTCTTCGAGTTCTTCCGGCTCGTTGGCCAACATGCGCATCTGGTTGTTGGACAGTCGTAGCGGCAGGCGGGCGATATTTTGCATTTCGTCAGCCAGTTCCTGCGGGCGACGTTGTCCTGAGCGTCGAAGGATCGGATCTCTCAGACCCTCGAAGAAGATGTCCAGCGCATCAGAGCGTTCGTCGATTTGCTGGTCGAGGTTATCCGCCGTGCGCTCGATCAAAGTCCGGATGGCATGCAGCGTATGACTTTGCTCCGCTTCGATGGCATCCGAGACCAGTTCCAGGACGGCGGAGCGAATATCCGAATCGTCAGGCTGAGACTCCGTAGAAGTATCGTCATTTGTCTCATCGAGTTCATCTAGTAACAGATGCAGGCCAAAGCTGGGAAAGATCTGGTTCTCTCCGTAGGCGAAGGGCGGCTGGACCTGTTCGAGCCAGGCCATCAATTTCCACGGGCCTTCTTCGTCAACCAGTCCGGCTGGCACACGCGTCCCGATTTCGGTCTGCAACATATCGTGGATGTCTTCGCTCAGGTCCTCCTTGACGAAGATACGGTCGCGCTGGGAGTAGATGCGCTCGCGTTGGCTATTGAGCACATCGTCGTATTCAAGCAGGTGTTTTCGGACATCAAAGTTAGCGCCTTCTACGCGGCCCTGCGACTGCTCCACGATGTTGCTGACGATGCGGCTCTCGAGCGGCAGAGAATCGTCCACGTGCAGGCGCTCCATCAGCCCGCTGACCTGTTGACCGGCGAACAGGCGCATCAGGTCATCTTCGAGCGAGAGGAAGAAGCGCGATGAGCCGGGATCACCCTGACGGGCGGCGCGACCGCGCAACTGGTTGTCGATGCGGCGTGCTTCATGACGTTCCGAGCCAATGACGTGTAATCCGCCTAACGCCTTGACGCGTTCCATATCATCGAAATATTGCAGGAAATGTTTGACCTCGCCATCGTAAATGCCATAGGTTTCGGGGCTTGCCTTGAGCAAAGCTTGACGTCGCTCTTCGAGCGGCATATCGTAAGGATCTTCTACGCCAACACGGCGTAGCACGCGGTTGACCGCCATGAATTCTTCTTCGGCCAGTTCACCGCCCAGCTTGATATCGACACCGCGACCAGCCATGTTGGTAGCAATGGTCACGGCACCAAAAGCGCCAGCCCCGGCGATGATCTGGCTTTCCTCGGTATGCCGGCGTGCGTTGAGCACGTTATGTGGTACCCCTGCATTAAGCACAGACTTCAAGCGCTCGGCATCACTTGGCTCAAGCCCCAAAATATCCAGCACAATCGGCAGGTTTCCCTCGTCTTCGGGATTGATACTGGTCATGCCAAAGGGCTGCACGAACTTGCGCAACTGGCCCGGATTGATCTCATCCAAGGACACATTGAACGGGACGAGTTCTTCGATCAGGCGCCCATCTTCGACGCGGTCGTTGGCCTTCAACCAAGCATGGCGAACGAGCAAAATCTGCACCAAACGACGGACCGGTTCCGCGCGCAGCCGATTGGACAACATATCCGAAGCTTCAACGGAAGTCGTACCCACCAACATCGGTCTTCCCATGACATGATAACGAACGATTTCCTTGGCGATATTGCGCAGTTTGGCTTCTACTGTGCGGAAAATGACGTCGGGATAATCCTTACGTTTCCACAACACCGGCTCGGCATCCGACGGATCATCGGAGTACAGATAGTAGGTGTATTGATAGCCTTCCTCGTCCTTGGCTTTATGCTCGATCAACTGCGCATTCCTGCCAAATGCCTGGTATTCCAGGTTGGTCGGGATGGGGGTGACTTCCAGTTCGTAGATCTTGTTGAACTCTTCCGCTTCGGTCAGAGGCGGTACCGGTCATGCCAGCCAGTTTCCTGTACATGCGGAAATAGTTCTGGATCGTGATGGTCGCGTAGGTGACATTCTCCGGCTCGACGCGTACGCCTTCTTTGGCCTCGACAGCCTGGTGCAGACCGTCGCTCCAGCGACGTCCAGGCATCAGGCGGCCGGTAAATTCATCCACGATGACCACCTTGCCGGCCTGGACGAGGTAGTCCTTGTTGCGCTTGAACAGGTACTGAGCACGTAGAGCCTGCTCAAGATAGCCCAACAGGCGCGCCTGCTCGGGGGTCACGTCTTCAGGGCGGTCGGGGTCTTGAAGCGGCTGGCCAAGCAATTGCTCGACGTGTGCGATGCCAATCTCGGTCAGGGCTACGTTGCGGTCTTTCTCGCTGGCCTCGTAGTCTTCCGGCTTGAGTTGCTTCACGAGTTGGGCCATCTTGCCGTACCACTCCAGGTCACCGGAAGCAGGCCCGGAGATGATGAGCGGCGTGCGCGCTTCGTCCACCAGCACGTTGTCCACTTCGTCGATGATGGCGTAATGATGACCACGCTGCACGCGTGTTTCCAGACTCATGGTCATGTTATCGCGCAGGTAGTCGAAACCGAACTCGGAGTTAGTGCCGTAGGTGATATCGGCACGATAAGCCTGGGCGCGGTCCACCATACGAAGTTGGTGCTGGTCCTCGTGCGGAGATTCTTTTTCCAGGTCGACCAGGAAGGCTTTCTTGCCATTCTCTGTCACGGCCGCCATCTGCAACACGCCGATCGACAAACCAAGAAAGTCATAAATGGGCGCCATCCAGCGCGCGTCGCGGCGGGCCAGGTAATCGTTAACAGTAATGAGATGCACACCGCGTCCGCTCAGCGCGTTCAGATAGACAGGCAACGTAGCGACCAACGTCTTGCCTTCGCCCGTACGCATCTCAGCAATAGCGCTGCGGTGCATGGTGATACCGCCGATCATCTGCACGTCATAATGACGCAGACCGATGGTGCGTTTGGAGGCTTCGCGCACAACCGCGTAGGCTTCGGGCAGGATTTCATCTAAAATTTCCTGTTCGATGTCGAAGCGCTCTTGATCGTCCTCGACACCATCGGTGGCGTCTTTCAGTTGCGCACGGTATTCGTCCGTTTTGGCACGCAGGGCCTCGTTGCTTAAAGCCTCGAATTCCGGTTCGAGATCATTGATGACCTCCACCAGTTGGCCCAATTTTTCGATTTCACGTTTATTGGGGTTGCCCCCGAAGATTTTGACAAAATTTTGCAGCATTTCTGAACCTTTCGGGGAGGGATTATAACAGAGGGACGTATGAGAAAGATAAGAAAAACCGGGCAGGAAATTCCTGTCCGGTCTGTTTGCGTTTGGGTGCGTTTCAGGTTTCCTCCACCAGCCTTCTTGTGCCCTCTTGGTGTAGCCGCGCCGCCCAAGAAACTGAAACGCACCCGATCCCCTGGATTCCCCCACCGATTTACAAATGAAAACTTACACTATGAAGTGTAAGAAATTTCACAAATTAGTTCAATAGGCACAACTATGCCTTTCATAGACATTTGTACTGATTTGTAAAAAGGTATTGCAATTTGGAGTGTTTTTTGCTACGCTATGCAAAATCGAGGGAAGGACAAGATGACCAATCGTGTTATACGCGTTACCATCCTGGATGACCATCAAAGCATCATTGATGGTTATGTGTACCGTTTAAGCAGTGTGCCCGACCTTGAGGTCGTCGCCACGATCAGCTATGGCGAGGAACTGGGACCGACGCTAGCTGCAAATCCTACTGACGTGCTGTTGCTTGACATCAATGTGCCGACCTCTGTCGAAAACCCTAACCCATATCCCGTCCTGCACGACATCCCCAGCCTGCTACAAAAATTCCCCAATCTCAATATCCTGGTCATCTCGATGTACGCGGAACGTGGCTTAATCCGCGCGGTGATGGAAGCGGGTGCTAGTGGCTATGTACTCAAAGATGATCATGCCATGCTTAAAGACCTTGGGAACGTGGTCCAATCTATTGCAAATGAGGGGATCTACTTCAGTCAGAAGGCGCACCAACTGATGCTCAGCCAGAAAACCACCCCGAGCGGCGAGCGTCTGAGCCCCCGGCAACTGGAGGCGCTATCGCTGTGCGCCGCTTACCCGGATTGGACCAGCGCCGATCTGGCTCAGAAGATGGCTGTTTCCAATTCGACGGTCCGTAACCTGCTCTCGGGCGCTTACCTCCGTTTGGGCGTGCACAGTCGTCCCGCCGCTATCGCCAGGGCGCGCCAACAAGGCCTGATCACGCCCGATCCGCCCTTCCGCATGGAATAACCATTTAGGATGGGGATATCCCAATCGCATCAAAGAGTTTCCTAACAGGCGCGATCACTTCTTCTATCAGGGCATCCAATACTTCTCGCCGGGGAAGTGAAATATCAGCTAAAATCTCTTGCGCAGCTTGATGTCGGCGCAACAATTGATCCGCACAGTAACTGACCGCCCCACAACGCACCAAGATATCTTGTGCTTCCCGCAAGGCTGCCTCATCCGTTATTGCTCCACATAGTTCCACAAAACGTGAGCGGTCAGGGTGATCCACTACTTTTGCAAAAAGAATTGGTAATGGCGACCGTCCTTGCAGCCAATCCGGATTCGCAGGCACTGCCAGCGTGTCGTTCAGATCATCGTGGATCTGGATCATTTCACCATATAGATGTCCGAGCTGCTTCAATTTCCCAGCCACCTCGTCAGATGCACTCCCAAACAAAGCGCCCAAATAGAAAGCTGCTCCAAAGAACGAAGCGCTTTTGTTCTCAACGATTTTCCAATAAGCGGTCTCATCGATAGAAGCTTGCACGTCCATGTGCTGTCCCAAGGCAAGGACCATCAGCATGTGATTGAGATTTCGTAAAGCCGAGAGCTTTGCCTTTTGCTCCAACGCACTCAATAACAAAGCTTCCAATCCGGCAGCTTGGAAAGCGGCAGCATAATTGGCTGTTTTTGCTGGCCCAGCACGATGATACTCTCCGCGAGGATCTTCATCTAGCATATCATCGATTACCTGACTGGCAATTGCCAGTGCTTCGGTTCCTTATCTGAGGCTTGTGTAATCAGAGTCCTCAATTCAGGCCAGACATCCACAACTGGGATAGCTAATAGTGCATCAACGGTAGAAAGATAAAGGTTCATGTTTCCTCCGGGCAGACTGACCAGAAATATTTCTGGCCAGTCCGTGCTATACTAATTACGCTTCTATTGCCGGAGCACTCCAGGTTTGCCAGATCAGATCACTGGACAGTTCGTTCAACTGGTCGTGATTCGCCTTGGTGATGGCCACCAGGGTATCCACGTAGTGGTCACGTCCGTTGGGAGTATTCGTCAGCATTTCGTGAAAAGTCTGCATGTTAGACATGATTCGATCTCCTTTTTTAGTGATAGTTTTGATAGTGGAACCTTACAACAATCGGCACAAAGATCATTTTCTCCTTGAATATCACCTCCTTTCTAGGACCAGGGCATCAGGCGGATGGATGAACAAAATACAAAACTAAAATCATTCGTTGAGCGGGCTTTACCCTGGATTGTTCTAGCGATCTTGTTGCTCTACACATATGCCAAGTTCGCCGAGCATCCTTATAGCGGTTTTCGCCTGAGTACAGACGGCCATGTATTCGTTATTTTCGACAATGCGGGCCAACCGCCCTTGAGACGCGACGATAGAGTGATTCAGATCGGTGCTCTGCGCTGGGATGATTTCGAAGCCGATTATCGAAAAACCTTATTCGACGGGGTTCAACCCGGACAGGTGGTACCTCTCATCGTCGAGCGGGGGAATCAGCGGATCGCCATTTCCTGGATGTATCCCGGCCCTAATGCTCTTGAAATAATTGACCTGGTCGTGAATGAAGGCTGGTTGGCCTACGTCTTCTGGGTGGTGGGAACCTTGACCCTGCTGCACCTTCGCCCAAAAGATGAACGTTGGGTCTTGATGATCGCTTTCAACTACCTGACAGCCGTTTGGCTGGTTATTGGCAGCGGCGTTTCGTTCTATCACATTTTTTTGGGGGCCATCTTTTTGAGAATGGCAGTCTGGCTTTGTGTTCCGGTCTATTTACATTTCCATTGGGTATATCCCAAGCCTTTTAGAAAACTCCCAGTGCTTTTCACTTGGGGAATTTACAGCGCGGCAGTAATTCTTGCGGCCACAGAGTGGTTCCAAATCTTGCCGCCAAGCGCTTATTTTCTAGGTTTTCTTCTGGCCGTAGGGGGAAGTCTACTCCTGTTCATCGCACATGTAATTTTCCAGGCTGAGGCTCGTCGTGACCTTCGCCTCTTGTTAATCGCCGCACTTTTAGCGCTGAATTCCCGCGATTATCGTCGGAGGTCTGGGCATATTCAGTACGCTTCCCACCCCTTCCGGTGCCGGGACGGTCGGCTTACCGTTCCTGCCTCTAGCTTACTTTTATGCTTCGTATCGGCATCAATTAGGCCAGTCAGAGTTACGGGTCAACCGCTGGATTTCCACAATCATCTTCCTGATTTTCATTGGAGCAATTACGGCCATACTCATGACAATCGGGGGAGTATTGATAAAATCTGTCGGCAACGCCCTCTGGTTCGGTGCCATCGTTGCTACCTTGATAGCCTTTATTTCCATATGGAGTTTTTCCAAATTCCAAACGTTCGTAGAACGATACTTACTGAATATCCCATTTCCCCCCAGTGATTTGCTGGAAATCTACTCCGCTCGCCTGGCAACCAGCACTTCACTTTCCAGCCTGCTAAAGCTTTTAGATAGCGACGTCTTGCCCAGTCTGCTAGTTCGTCAATTTGCATTCCTGAAACTTGAAAACGGCCTTCCAGAATTGCTGCTCACAAAAGGGGTGACGAACGAGCAAATCCGGAATGGTTGCGATTTCACTAGTCTCATGGCTGTCGCAGGGAAATACCGTCCCGTGCCTCTCCAGAACGATGAACCATGTCCATGGGCACGCCTAATCCTGCCTCTCAAAGTTGGAGAAACTGTGATTGGCTTCTGGTTATTCGGCCGACACGACCCGGATGACATGTACACACGATCCGAGATATCCATTCTTCAGTCACTCGCCAATCAAACCGCGATTGCACTAAGCAACATCCTGCAAACTGAGCGCCTGCGCTCCATGTACCAGGCAAACGTCGACCGCTATGAAGAAGAGCGATTACATTTGGCTCTTGAACTGCATGATAGTATTCTGAACCAGTTGGCTGTCTTGCAGATGAACCTGGACAAACCGTCACAAAAGTTCCAAGAAGCCTATGACGGCCTCACGCAACGACTGCGAGAAATCGTCAGCGATTTGCGTCCACCCATGCTCAATTATGGTCTGGAACCTGCTATTCGCGAACTGGCAGACAACTTGATGGAACGCAGCAAAGATACAATCTACGTAGAGTTAGATCTGAAAACGGAACAGAGCAGATACGAATCAAGGACCGAATTGCATTTATTTCGAATTGTGCAGGAAGCCTGTGAAAATGCCTTGCGCCACGCACAAGCCAAAAATATCAAAATTTTCGGAAAACTGGAGGACAAGGAAATCAATTTGCAATTACAAGACGATGGCACAGGCTTCAACCTGGGTGACAACAGCCTGGATCTCGATGCACTCATCGCCCAAAATCACTTTGGACTGGCCGGCATGCAAGAACGAGCTGCCATCATCGGTGCGGAATTCACGATCAATTCATCGCCAAAGGCAGGAACACACATCCAGATCACGTGGAAACCCGGTTTAGCAACGCCGTCAGAATTTCCTCCAAACTCGGAATTTCGCTCGCATTCTTGAAGTGTGCTAACCGCCGATAGACATCTCCCGCCGCGGCATGGAAGCCACCTGGCAGACCAACAGCCTCAAACGTAGCAGCGATTTCATCCATTTCCCCGGCAAAACGCCAGGCCTTGGCAGTTACGCGTCGGGCGCGACGATCAGCCTGCTCGCTGAACCCGGGCTCATCCCGCTCCCATTGCGTTTCCAGTTCCGCCCGCACATTGGAAGCCTCGGCCAACGCCAGGATGGAGGTTAGTAGCGCCGTGGTCCCTTTGGTGTAAGCTGCGTAACACATCTTCAACGCGGAAGCCTTGCCAATCTCATCGCCAATGATACTGACCTCCAACGGACCGGCCGAGAAGCAATCCGCCACGCGCCCCGCATCTTTGCCCGAAAGATATAGCCAGGTCTCGCCGGGAGTCCAGGCCGGGCCGCCGATAATGCCACCATCCACAAAGGTGATGCCTGCCTCCGACAACCTTTCGCCAATGCGTTTTGTCTTTTGTGGAGAAATGGCGTTGGCATCCAGGTAGAGACCTTTGAAGCCATGCGTAAGGACCTGCGAAGCCACTTCTTCTGCAGCATGTGGCGGACAGACGCTGATGATAAGCGAACAAGTTTTGCATAATTCAGCCAATGTACCCAAATCTTGCAGATCGTGTTCGGCAGCGCGCGCTCGGGTCGCGTCGCTGCGCCCCTCGGAGGCGTAGCAAATCTGATGTCCGGAGCGAAACGCAGAAGTAGCGATGGAGATGCCCATCGCGCCGGGATGTAGGATTCCGATGGTTTCAGTTGGCATAATTTCCTCTTATTTTGAACCGCTAAGAACGCAAAGATCGCAAAAGAAATTTTTTAAGCTTTGCGTGCTTCGCGAGCTTTGCGGTTCATTTTGACAGGTAATTCATTCTAGCACGTCTTAAAAATCCCAATATTTTAAGAGAGTCGCAAATGTTAAATGAAACAGACGTGCTATAATGCGAACAAATCCCCATGACATTCGCTCACCTGCACGTCCACACCGAATATTCGCTGCTTGATGGCTTCTCGAACATCAAGAAGCTTGTCAAGCGTGTCAAGGAACTGGACATGCCCGCTGTGGCCATCACCGACCACGGCACGATGTTCGGGGTGATCGATTTTTACAATTCAGCCACGGCAGCGGGGGTCAAACCGATCATCGGCATGGAAGCCTACATGGCCGCACGCGGGATGAAGGACCGCGATTCAAAACTCGATCGTTCTTCCTATCACCTGTTACTGCTGGCCGAGAACATGACCGGCTACCAGAACCTGCTCAAGATCGCTTCGGCCGCGCAATTGGACGGTTTTTATTACTACCCGCGCATCGACCATGACTTTCTGGCGGCGCATTCCGAGGGCTTGATCTGCACTTCTGGTTGTATGTCGGCGGAGATCCCGCGCGCGCTGCTGGACGATAATCCCGAAGAAGCCGTACGGCGCATGAACTGGTACTACGATGTCTTCGGGCCGGATCGGTTCTTCGTCGAACTCCAGCATCACAACATCAAGGAAATCACCGACCTCAACCGCCGGCTGGTGGAAATGGGGGCGCGCTATTCGGCCAAGTATGTAGCCACCAACGACGTTCACTACATCAACCAAACCAACTCCAAGCTGCAGGACATCCTGCTCGCCATCCAGACCAACTCGCTGTTGACAGACAAAGATCGCATGATGATGACGGATGACTCGTACTACCTGCGCACCACGCAGGAGATGCAGCGTCTGTTTGCCGAAGTGCCCGAGTCGCTCAGCAACACCCTGCTGATTGCCGAGCGCTGCAACGTGGACCTGTCGTTCAAAGGCTACCATTTGCCCGAGTTCGATGTCCCCGAAGGCTATACGGCGGAAACCTACCTGCGCCACCTGTGTGAAGAAGGGGCACAGCGGCGCTACGGGGAACAGGCTACCAGCCAAGCGGTCCGCGAGCAACTCGATTATGAGCTGGGCGTCATCCATACCATGGGCTTCGATGCCTACTTCCTGATCGTATGGGATTTGTGTGTCCATGCGGCAAAACACAATATCTGGTACAACGCGCGCGGTTCGGCGGCTGGCTCTATCGTGGCCTATACGCTGGATATCACACGCGTGGACCCGCTCAGCCATGATCTCATCTTCGAGCGCTTCCTTAACCCTGGCCGCGTCAACATGCCCGACATCGATCTGGACTTCCGCGATGACCGCCGCGCTGAGATGATGGAATATTGCGCTCGCAAATACGGCGATGACAAGGTGGCCTCGATCATCACCTTCGGCACGATGGGCGCCAAAGCCGCCATCCGTGACGTGGGGCGCGTGATGAACGTGCCCCTGCCCGAGGTGGACCGCATCGCCAAACTGGTGCCCTTCGTTTCCGGGCGTACGGTCTCGATTGAAAAAGACGCCATGGAAGTTCCGGATTTCAAGAAAATCTACAGCAGTTCGCCCCAAATGAAAGAACTGGTCGACATTGCCATGGGCATGGAAGGGACTGTCCGGAATGCCGGGACGCACGCGGCGGGCGTGGTCATCGCCGATAAGCCGTTGACCGATTACCTGCCCCTACACCGCCCTACCAACAACTCCGAAGAAACGCCCATCAAATCGGTCACGCAGTTCGAAATGGGCATCCTCGACTCGCTCGGCATGTTGAAAGTAGATTTCCTCGGATTGGCCACGCTTTCCACCATGGCACGTGCCTGCGACCTGATCAAAGAGCGTCATGGCATCGAGTTCAATCTCGATAACCTCCCAATTGACGATCCCAAGGCTTTTGAGCTGCTCGGCAACGGCCAGACGGCGGGCGTCTTCCAGGTGGAAGGCGGCGGCATGACACGTTGGCTGGTCGAGATGAAACCCCAAAACCTGGATAATGTCATCGCCATGGTGGCACTCTACCGTCCCGGCCCGATGCAGTTCATCCCTGATTACATTGCCCGTATGCATGGCGAAGCAGACGTGGAATATCGCCACGAGGCGCTGCGTCCTATCTTCGAAGATACCTACGGCATCCCGGTCTATCAAGAACAACTGATGAACGCCGCCGTACAACTGGCAGGTTACACCCAGTCCGAGGCCGATGATTTGCGCAAGGCCATTTCGAAAAAGATCGCCGAAAAAATCAAGAAACATCGCGACAAATTCGTCAAAGGCGCTAGCGAAAAAGGCATGCCAAAAGAGACGGCCGAGCTGATCTTCACCGATTGGGAAGAATTTGCCCGTTATGGCTTCAATAAGTCTCATGCGGCCGACTACGGCATCATCGCCGTGCAGACCGCTTTTCTGAAAGCGCATTATCCCGCCGAATACATGACCGCACTACTGACGGTCACGCGCAACGACACTGCCAAAGTGGCGCTCTACGTGGCAGATGCCCGGGGCATGGGTATCCCCGTCCTGCAGCCGGATATCAACTCATCCGAGTGGGACTTCACGATTGAAAATGGCGGTAATAAAGAAACATCCATTCGTTTTGGCTTCAGCGCAGTCAAGAACGTGGGTGAAGCTCCGGTCAACTTGATTTTGGAAGCACGCAGGGACGGGCCTTTTAAGGATTTGAACGACTTCTCCCGCCGCGTGGACTTGCGCGCGGTCGGCAAGCGCGCGTTGGAATGTCTGATCAAGGTGGGTGCGCTGGATGGCTTTGGCAATCGCGCTGCGCTGTTGGCTTCGCTCGACCGTATCGTGGCCGTCAGCAACTCGCATTTTCAGGCTGTCAGAGCCGGGCAGATGTCGCTCTTCGGCGCGGAGACTGGTATCACTGAGAGTATCGCTCTGCCCGAAGTCAACGACGTGGACAAACGCGAAATGCTCAACTGGGAGCGTGAACTGATCGGACTGTATATCTCCGACCACCCGCTCTCGTCTTATCAAAAGCAACTTTCCCAAATCGTCAGCTATTTCTCAGGCCAATTGCCCGAAGCCGCACACGAGGAGAAAGTGCGCGTGGCCGGCCTGATCGCCAGCATCCGTCCTTACCAGACCAGGACCGGCAAACCGATGGGCTTCGTCACCATCGAAGACATTCAGGGCGTGATCGACCTGGTTATGTTCCCGCGCACCTGGAAGCAATATTCCGATCTGCTGGTGGTCGGGCAAATCATCATCGTCGAAGGCAAGGTAGACGCCAACAGCAACCCGCCCAAGATCCTGGTGGACAGTGTGCGGACAGACTTTGAGATGAAGGTCTCCCTGGATGCGGATGAAGCGGACTTTGAGATGCCTCCGTTGCCTCTGTCTGATCCAACGCCGGTCCGCTCGCCTGCCAAGTTGGCTGCCCCGCATCCCGCCCGGACCTCGCAACCGGCCTCCGCTATATCGACCCTCTCACCTGTCGCGAAGCGGGATACCCCTTCGGGGCACGATTGGCTCCTCGCCCCACGCTGTGGCCGAAGCGATCTCGAATTACATTCCCGAACCCGAATGGGACGATGAAACCCTGCCGCCCCCGCCGGATGCTTTCCCGCCTGGCTGGGACGATGCCTGGCAACCTGATTTCGAGGCTGCACAAATAGCGTCCCGACCGGAGCCCAAATTCAAGAAGAACGAACCTGTCTCCCTGCCACCGGAAATCATCCCTGCCCCCAGGCCCGAGCCGGAAGCCGGGGAACCGCCTACACCTGAGAAAACGGAAGCAACCCCAGAGCCCGTTCTTGAAGCGAGGCCGGGAATTGTGGTGCAGGCAGTCGAAGCGCCTGCCCATCCGGTTGCCAAACTTCCATCCTTGTATGCCCCTGTCGCACAAATGGATGACCGCACACATCCGCCGCAACAGATCACCGTCCTGCTACGCCCGACCGGTGACCAGGAGCGTGACAAACGCCGGATTAAAATGCTGCACGGTACGCTGATCTCGTTCCACGGGCGCGATAAGTTCAGTTTTCAGATATTCGAGGGTGGGAAGGGGCACCTAATCGATTTTCCTAACGATACAACGCGGGTCTGCCCGGAAGTGCTGGCGCGCTTGAAAAAGCTGATGGGCGAGGAAAGCTGGCGGATCGAGGAGATTACGTTTCAATAACTTTTGGACACGGACGACACAGAAGTGAACGGATTTCTTTCCGTGAAACGCGGAAAATGATCCGTCTTGTCCGTGCAATCCGTGTCCAAATTTTTTCGAAATTAAGTTGCAATCACGCGCACGGCATCACACCGTTCACAATCATCCCGCTGGCAGAGCATGGCCAGCGGATCATTTTTAATGCGGGTTTCCACGGCCAGCAATAAGGGACGAAGTGGAATGGCTTCGATAAAACTGTCTCCGACCTCCACCTGGCGCGAGAATTGTTCGACATCCGGCCGGATTTCCTCGAAACCATCTGAGCAGCCGGGGAAAACAGAGCACTCGACGATACGATTTTTGGCAAAGGCCCAGCGCACGAACTGATGCCGTCCAGCCAGTTTTTCAGCATAGTGAATGCTGGTGTTGACAGTGTGGTCCACGCCCAGCAGCAATACCCAGCCATCCTGGTCAGCCAGCCAGCCAATCGGCGCAAACGGATTGTAGATCGTCTGGATGGTCAAGGCATCGTTCACGTTGATCCCCGCAAACGAAAGGATCGGATGCGCAGTACGCATCGCACCGGGAAAATGACGCAGCACCTCTGACAATGTGCCAATCAACGGGTCTACGGGCATTTCATGGCAAAAAGACTCAGCCATGCGGTTCAAGTCACGCTGCATGCCATACGCTAGACCATTGTTTGGCGGCCCGACTTCGGGGATGATCATCGTTTTATAGGTGAAGGTCGGCATTATCAGCCCGCCAACGGAAGCCAGCAACGCATTTAAAACCGTCTCTGCACCGCCCTGAATCTTCCCAAAAGATCTCAAAGACGCGTGTGCAATGGCAGGTTTATTTCCTAATTCCAGGCTTTCAAGTGCAGATATGAAATCTTCAATAGCGAGCATAGTCTACGCTTTCATGAAATCTTGTAACGAGTACCATATAACCACGAAGTCTCGAAAACACTGAGACACAAATTTAATTTTAGTGCCTTCGTGTCTTTGTGTCTCGGTGGTTAAAATCCTTATTTGCCCTGCCATTCCGGCTTGCGTTTTTCGACAAAAGCCTGCATGCCTTCCTTCTGGTCTTCCGTCGAGAACAAGCCGTAGAACAGGTTCTGCTCGTAAGCCAATCCGTCTGTCAACGAACCTTCGAAAATCTTATTGATCGCATCCTTGCCTGCACGGACCGCCAGCGGCGCACGCCCGGCAATCTCTTCAGCCAGCGACAGAGCCTCATCCAGGAAGCTTTCCACTGGCACCACACGATTGACCAACCCAAACTGCAGCGCCTCCTGCGCGGACAAAGTGCGGTTGTTGAGTACCATTTCCATCGCAATCACTTTACCGACCGCCAGAGTCAGACGCTGTGT
The DNA here is from genome assembly GCA_963785535.1 of uncultured Chloroflexia bacterium. Classification (GTDB taxonomy): domain Bacteria; phylum Chloroflexota; class Anaerolineae; order Anaerolineales; family Villigracilaceae; genus JAABUE01. Next base: position 65,153 of record CAWAVQ010000001.1, read on the forward strand.
GCCACCAGCACCGGGGATGACACCAATGGTAATCTCCGGCTGCCCGAATTTAGCTTTTTCGGAAGCCACGATCATGTCGCAGGCCATTGCCAGTTCACAGCCGCCACCCAGAGCCCAGCCCGAAACCGCCGCGATGATTGGCTTCTTGATCTTGCGAATGCGATCAAACGAACCAATAAAAGGATTCTGGCGCATTTCTTTCTCAGTCGCTTCGGCCATGAACTTGATATCGGCCCCGGCGGCGAAGACCCTTTCGCTGCCAGCCACTACCATTGCACCGACATTCTCGTCGGCGTCGAAGGTTTCCAGCGCATCCATCAACTCGCTAACCAGAGTCGGGCTGAGCGCATTCATGGCATCCGGACGGTTGAGCGTAACCAGGCCAACGTGTCCGCGGGTTTCGGTCAATATAGTGGTGTAAGACATGTGGGGCTCCTTGCAAATAACTTCTTGAGGGTGGCGTTAATTATACGTGAGGATTTTCTGTGATTCCCTTTTTTGAACCGCCGAGTTCACGAAAACCGCAGTTTCTTTTCAAATCTCTACAAACTTTTGTTAGCATTGTGTTAACTTTTTGGAGCTATTCTTGACAAGAGTATTCTAAATAGTATAATTTTGAATAGTCAAATCTGACTAATGTATTTATGGACAGAAAACTTCTTTTACTCGGTTTGCTTCGCCGTCAGGAGATGCATGGATACCAGTTGCATGAGTTCATCGACCGCAACCTGGCACTGTGTACTGATTTGAAAAAACCAACCGCCTATTACCTGCTCGATAAAATGGCTGCCGATGGCTGGCTAATCACTGAAACCGAGCAGGAAGGCAACCGTCCGCCGCGCCGCATCTATCGGCTGACACCTGCAGGGGAAGATGCTTTCCAACGTCTGTTGCGCGAGAATCTGGCGCAATATTCCCCGGTCAATTTCCCGGGCGATGTGGGACTGGCCTTCCTGGAATGGCTGGATGCAGACGAGGCCTTAACGCTGCTTACCCAACAACAGCACGCGTTGGAAGCACGCCTGCAGGAAATTCAAAATGTTCCAGCGCATCAAGGCAGCCTGCAACTGGTCTTTTCACACCAGACTCGCCATCTACAGGCGGAGTTGGATTGGCTCGCAGAAGTCATTGCGGGGCTGGAACAGAAACAAACGTCATGATCTAAAGTCTTATCCTTGCGAAGGTTTTGAACCATGCAAGGATAACTGTATTTTTCATATTCAAATCAAGGAGCATTTAAATGGGATTTCTTCTAATGATTCACTCTCTTGTGCGCTGGCTGATCGTCCTTGTTGGCGTGGTAGCACTGGTCAAATTCGCCATCGGCCTGGCACAAAAGAGCACGTTCGGAAAAATGGACCGCGGCCTTTCCTCGGGCTTTAGTGGTCTGATAGATTTGCAGGTACTGCTAGGGCTACTATATTTCCTGATCACCGGTTTCGGCGGCGTGGGATTCCCTGCATTCCGAATCGAACATGCGGTGACAATGCTGATCGCAGCCGGGGTCGCGCACTCGCCTGCCATGTTCAAGAAAGCTGCCAACAAATATGCGGTTGCATTGGGAGCTATCGTCGGGACGTTGGTGTTAATCTACATTGGGGTGTCGTTCCTGCCGGGTGGCTGGAGTAGGTAAAGGGTTCAGAGAGAAGCGTATATGACCACTCAAGAAAACACCACTGAAAAACTGGACTTCAAACGCATCCTGCCCATCCTGGTCATCGTCCTGGTGGATCTGATGGGGCTATCGATCATCATCCCGTTGTTGCCGTTATATGCGGCGCGTTTCGGCGCATCCCCGCTGACTGTCGGCATTTTACAGGCCTCCTACCCGTTCATGCAGTTCATCGGCGCGCCGGTGCTGGGCAGGCTGTCGGATCGCTTCGGGCGCAAACCGATCCTGATCGTCAGCCAGATGGGCACCTTCCTGGGATTTATCCTGCTAGGTTTTTCCAACACGCTGCCGCTGCTATTCATCTCGCGCATCATCGATGGGCTATCCGGCGCAAACATCTCGACCACGCAGGCTGCCATCAGCGACAGTACGACCGAAAAAACACGCACACAGGGATTGGGGCTGATCGGAGCGGCTTTTGGGGTCGGCTTCATCCTCGGGCCGATTGTGGCCTTCATCGTGTTGGCCGTTTCGAATCAAAATTATCAGGCGGTGGCATTCACCGCGGCGGCTTTTTCGCTCGCATCGATTCTGCTGACAACTTTCTGGTTCCATGAGACGCTGGAAAAAGATGTCGATGGTAGCGTCTCCCGCCGCAAAGCTTTTACGCTGTCCGCCATGTGGGAAGCGCTTAACCGCCAGACGATTGGTTTTCTACTGATCCTGATGTTCTTCTACCAAATCGCCTTCGGCGGCTACGAGCAATTATTCTCGCTCTTCACGCTCAACCGTCTGGGCATGGACGCACGCGATACGTCCGGGCTGTTCGTGTTGGCTGGCTTGTTCATTGTAGTGATACAGGGCGGATTCGTGGGCCGCTGGAGCAAGAAATATGGCGACCGCTGGCTGGTGCTATTGGGGCTTTCGACGCTGGCCATCGGCCTGATCCTGACCTCGTTGACGCCCAGCGTACCGGTTCCCTGGTATAACAAAGCCAGCGTAGAAGCCAGCATCGCCGGGAGCAACAGCGCCTCCAGTTTGCAAAATATCCATGTGGCACTGCCACCCGATAACCATAATGGTTGGCTGGGCGGCATCTGGCTACTGATCGCCAGTTTCCCAGCCGCACTAGGTGGCGGCGTTTTGATGCCCGCCATCAACAGCCTGATCACCAAAGCCGCAGATAAGAAGGAAGTTGGCGGCATGCTGGGGATTTCTGCGGCTTTTTACAGCGCGGCCAATGCCATCGCGCCACTTTTTTACGGATCGCTGTTCCAATGGCTCGGTTCCACAGCGCCTTTCCTGCTGGGCGGGCTGATCCTGGCAACCCTGTGGATATTTGCACCCAGGATTGTCGCACAAAAACAGGCAAAACCAGCAGAGGCCCAATAAGGTTCAACAGACGAAGGCGCAGTCTCCGTCTGATTTTTAGTAACGCGAATTTCGCGAATAGGGCAAAATCCGCGAATAAATCAAGATGAAACTCCAAAAGCTAGCTGCGTTGGGCGGTATTATCGGACCGATCTTATTTGCCTGCGTAGTCACCATCCTGACCATCGTGCAGTACGATTTCATGCGCGGCCTGGGCTGGGAACCGATCCATGCGCCTACCTTCGACTGGCCCAGCGGGTTGTCACTGGGCCCTTACGGTATCTGGATGACGTTGACGTTCATTCTCTGTGGGCTGCTCATGGTGACGTTTGCTCTGGCTTTGCGGACCACACTAGACGAAGGAACCGCGCCTCGAATCGGAACCCTAAGCCTGCTCCTGGCTGGATGCGCGCTCGCGGGCCTGGCCTTCACCACCGACCCAACCATCCGGACCACACCCGCTACCTGGCACGGACGCCTGCATGATCTGTCCTTTGTGCTGCTTGGGATTTTTATGCTGGCATCCATGCTCGGACTGGGTCGGGCCTTCCAAAACAATCCAAGCTGGCGAGGCTTTGGTACGTACACCTTCGTCACTGCGGCATGCGCCATCCCATCTTTCGCGCTAAAAGGGGTTGCGTTTTATCTTTTTCTAGGGGCAATTCTGACATGGAGCATCGTCATTGCGATAAAATTGCTCCGCCTTTCAAATCCAAGGAATGATTGACGGAGGACACATGGTTCGACTGGTTTCCATGAATGAGGATGAGCTCAAAGTGTATCTGAAGAAAGCCATCCCGGAGTATGCGGCTGATAAGACGGGTGCAGGCGATTGGTCCGAGGATGAAGCGCTGGAGCGTTCGTGCAAGTCATATAACGAGCTTTTGCCGCAAGGTGTCAAAACCGAGAACAATTACCTGTTCCGCATCCAAATTTTGGAAACAGGAGAGAAGATTGGTATCCTGTGGATGAAGCATGAATCGCCACGTCCTTACGGTTTTATTTACGATTTTGCCATAGATGAATCAAAGCGCGGTAAAGGGTATGGGCGTCAGGCTATGCTAGCTCTGGATGATATCGCCAAAGAGTTGGGAATTGAATCGCTGGCGCTGCATGTCTTTGCGAAAAATGCAGTCGCAAAAGGGTTATACAAGAGTCTAGGATATGAAGTGACCAGCCAGAATATGACTAAACGTTTAAAAGATTGACAGAAGTATCTCCGGTATTGGATGATAACAACCTACACAGCCCCGTGGTAAGCACGGGGCTGTGTAGGTTGTATATTCAAACGAAGTTATTAAGACGAATAAATTTGACCAGAGATACGGGCTCGCCGAAAAATAGTCCTAAAGACGCACCATCATCACTTATTTTTATTGTCTCATTACCGCTTCTTCACATATTCTTTACATAGCAGCACTATAGTTGGAACATCAACGGCATACTGGTCACAAGCCATATGTCGAAAAAAGGAGAAATAAAAATGAAACGCAACATTGTATTAGCCCTCGTGGCTGCACTGACCATCTCGCTGGTTGCTACCGGCGCAGCATTCGCCCAGGGATACGGTCCCGGCGGAAACGGCGCCAACACTGGCACAAGCATCAACATGGAAGTAACCCTCAGCAACTATATGCCTGCCGCCATGGCAGACGTGCTCGGCCTGAGCGTGGACGATGTCAACGCCCGGCTGGCTTCTGGCGAAACCTTCACCACCATCGCGCTGTCGCTGGATTACACCACCGACCAACTCTCCGCGCTGATGACCAGCGTCCGCACGGAGGCAATCAACCTGGCAATCGCTGATGGCGTTTTGACAGCCGACCAGGCCGCTTTCCTGCTCAATAGTCAGTATGGCGGCAACGCACGCGGTAATGGTACTGGTACCGCCAGCATGAACAGCGCTGGCACCGGCACAGGCATCTGTGATGGTACCTGCGTCCCGCAAAACCTAAGCTTGACAACGGGCGGTTCCATGCGCCGCGCGGGTGGTCGTCACTAAAAAGATTATACAGATTTAGATAAAGTAAGAGACTTCGTTTGGAGTCTCTTACTTTTTAATTGGGATGCTATACTTTGTATAGGAAACAGTATCCAAAGCCGTTGCATCAACGATATAGTCAGACAGGGCAAAAGGCTCCCCAATGCTCGTGGAGAAAAAGTCGAAGAACTAATTCTAAAACTCAATTGATTCTATTCAAAAGAAAGGAAATCAAATGCAATACCGAGAACTTGGACGCACTGGATGGAAGGTTTCAACCATCAGTTTTGGCAGTTGGGCCATCGGGGGCACCTGGGGCACGGTCAACGACAAAGAATCCCTGGCAGCGCTGCATGCCGCCCTGGAACATGGAGTGAACTTCTTTGATACCGCGGATGTCTACGGCGATGGGCGCAGCGAACGTCTGCTGGCACAATTGCGCCGCGAGAGCAAAGAGAGCTTCCACGTTGCCACCAAGGCCGGCCGCAGGTTGGAGCCCCATGTGGCCGAAGGGTACAACCGCAAGAATCTGACTGCGTTCGTTGAGCGTAGCCTGAAGAACCTGGAGACAGAGGCGCTCGATCTGTTACAGTTGCACTGTCCGCCCACCGAAGTGTATTACATGCCGGAAGTGTTTGGCGTACTGGATGACTTAAAGCAAGCCGGGAAACTCCAGCATTACGGTGTGAGCGTTGAAAAGGTAGAAGAGGCCCTAAAGGCCATCGAATACCCGAACGTCCAAACGGTTCAGATCATTTTCAACATCTTCCGGCAGCGTCCGAAGGATTTGTTTTTCGCAGAGGCGCAGCGCCGAAAAGTTGGCATCCTGGCGCGTGTCCCCCTGTCATCCGGAATGCTGACCGGCAAATTCACCAAAGATAGCCAGTTTGAAAAAGATGACCACCGCACCTTCAACCGCGAAGGCGAAGAATTTGACCGCGGTGAAACCTTCTCCGGTCTGGACTATGACATTGGCCTGCAAGCAGTTGATGAACTACGCCCGTTGGTGCCCTCGGGAATGAGTATGACGCAAATGGCTTTACGCTGGATTCTGATGTTCCCTGCCGTGACGTGTGCCATCCCGGGCGGGAAACGGGTCAATCAGGTCAACGAGAATGTCGAGGCAGCTGATTTGCCGCCTCTATCCGATGAAACCATGTCGGCCATCGAAAAAATCTATAATCAAAAAGTACGACCGCAAGTGCATCACTACTGGTAATCCCCGTAATCTGTTATTTAACGACAACAGCCCTGCGCGCTTGCAGGGCTGTATCTTTTTCCAATACCAACTTCATGTATCCAATAATACGTCCGCTAACTCAGATGTATTCTCTAAAATCAAATTAGCACTACGGCGCTCAAGTTCGGCCCGCTCACCAAAGCCGCACAACACACCCACCGTCTGCGCACCAGCGGCTTTCCCAGCACGGATATCGACGGTTGTATCCCCAATCATCAGACACGCTTCAGGAGCAACACTCATCTTTTTAGCGGCGTACAGAATCGGATCAGGGAAAGGCTTGGTATGCTCAGCCGTGATAGCCGTCACGATTTCCTGAAAATATCTGGTCAACTCGAATTGATTGAGAAAAGCACGTGTTGACGTTTCATCGCGGGCGCTAACCACAGCCATAGGGTACTGGCCGTACAAGCGCTTCAACATCTCCTTGACACCGGGCACCATGATGAAATGCTTCATCGGGCGTGGACGATGGCGGTTCAGCCACTCCCACAATCCCAGTAATTCATCATCCAGGCCGATGATGTCAGGCAAGCCAAGCAGCGCGTTACCGGGCGATTCCATCCACATCACAAAACGACGGGCGGCGCGCTGTGGGTCTTGGAAGAGAAAGTGTGGCAAATAGCGGGCAACCTTTTTCACGTACATATCGTCAGTGTCGCTCAGGGTACCATCTACGTCAAAACACAGAGCACGGATGCGTGACAAATCAAGAGACATAGAGTTAATTGTAAACCATACATTGACTTATAAAAAGGCGGCGCGCTGTGCTATACTTCAGTTTTGGATTGTCTCCGCTTCGAACCTTGGACCCGAAACCTGCTGGGGCCCACCCGTACTAATCTCACCATCCAGGCGTTTAACAATTAAAAATGAGCAAGCACGTGGTATTATTTAATTGCAGCAGGTGGTTTCAACAACCTTTAAGGTAAAACAATATTTATGATGACGGACTCATCTCAGGAAAAACCGCTTCTAGGAGAAGACCGCACCCGGGCTTTGCTCGAGCTTCTCTATCACGTCAGCCGAGAGGTAGCTACTGCGCTGGACCTGCGAACGGTGTTGCAACGTGTGCTGTTCGAGGCGACACAAAACATAGGTGGGCAACGTGGCAGCATCGTAGTGCTTGACGATAATGGTAAGCCCATCGATTCAACGATTGTATACGGCAAGACTTTTCACCAGGATACAACTCAGCAATTGCGCGATACAGTGGAACGCGGGCTGGCCGGATGGGTAATGCGTAACCGAAAATCTGCCCTGATTCCCGATACCAGTCTGGATGACCGTTGGCTACGCCGTCCAGATGACGCCCTCGATAGGACGGGCCCAAAATCAGCTTTATGTGTACCTTTGCTGGCACGTGAAAAATTGGTGGGAGTGCTGACCCTGGTGCATCCGCAGGCCAATGCCTTTGGCACTGAGCACCTGGAACTGATGCAGGCCATTGCCGATCAGGCTGGGATTGCAGTATTGAATGCGCGTCTGTATACCGAAAGCCAGCGTCAGGCACGTGTGATGACTGCACTGGCCGAAGGCGCAGCGGCTATCAACACCTCTTTGCGCTTGGAAGAAGTGCTGCAGCGCATCCTGAACCAGAGTATGCAAGCCTTGCAAGTGGAGACAGTTGCTCTGGCGCTAACCGACTCCGACCAGCGGAGATTTGGTATTCCGCGCGGCAACAGGGCAAAATGCCGGTAATGTTCTTGGTCGACGTATCCCGGCTGGAAGAGGCTTGATAGGACAGGTTGTCAGTGAGGGGCATGGGGTAGTGATACCCGCCGTGGTTAGAGACACTCGCTTCAAAAGCGAGGACAGGTTTGGGGGAATTGAGACACGCACAATCGCAGCGGCTCCCATCAAAGCCCAGGGCAAAGTCATTGGTGTGCTAGAGGCTATCAATCCCGTTTCTGGCACGTTCGATCCAGACGCGTTACTGGTGTTGAACGGTATCGGCAGTATGGCCGGAACAAACATCCAAAACGCGCAACTTTTTGAGAAATTGGAGATAGCGCATCAACGCTATCGTGAACTGTTCGAGACCAGCATCGACCCGATTCTGATCACAGATTGGGAAGGAAATATCCTGGAAGCGAATCGAAAAGCGTCAGCAGTCAGTCTGTATTTGGATGAAGAACTGCGTACGATGAACATCAATCAGGTACATGAAGTTGATTTCAAGAAGACTGGGGAAAAGTTTGAGCACATCACTGAATATCAGCCCTGCGTTTATCAAGCCCTGTTTCACAAAAAAGATGGGCATATCGTGCATGTGCAAGTCAATGTGCGTCCGGTAAATTTCGAGGATGCCGATGTGCTGCAATGGACATTGCACGACGTCAGCGAACGCAAAGCGTTGGACGATCTGCGTAATGACTTAATCGCCATGGTCTATCACGATCTGCGTTCTCCACTGGCCAATATCATCTCCAGCCTGGATATTTTAAGTGGACTGGTAAACGCCAAAGACAATGAGACGATACAATCGATTTTGGCCGTTGCCACCAATTCCACCACGCGTATCGAACGTCTGGTCAATTCGCTGTTGGATATAAACCGTCTGGAATCCGGCCAGAGAATTGTCAATCAGAATGTCGTAAATCTGGAAAGTTTAGTAGCCGGGGCAGTTAAAGAAGTGCAACCAATGGCAGAAAGTCGCAGGCAACAAGTTACTTCTCTGGTCCTCGACAATCTTTCGCCTGTTTGGGTCGATAAAGATATGATTCTGCGCGTTCTGCTCAACCTCTTGGAGAATGCTGCCAAATTCACTCCTGCCGGTGGCAGGGTAGCGGTAGATGCGATCGAAGAGGATGGATGGATCACAGTTTCAATAGAAGATAATGGGCCCGGTATTCCCATTTTGGATCGGGAACGCATTTTTGATAAATTCACTCGTTTGCGTGGCCCACATAAGCCCGGGGGATTAGGGATCGGCCTTGCATTCTGCAAAATTGCGGTAGAAGGTCACGGCGGCCAAATCTGGGTCGAAAGTCAGAACAACGTAGGCACCACTTTCTTCTTCACCCTGCCTGTAGCAACCAAGCAACAACAGACAGACGCACAAGGGGACTAGTGTAAAATCGAGGGTGAGGCAAGGAGCAATTTTTTATGGATTCCATTAGCAAACAAGTTTTCATCGAAGCACAATATCCCGGCGTGACGCTGGGCGTTATCAGCAATCTCCAGGGAATGATACTGATCGATGCCCCGCCTTCACCGGAAGATGGGCGTTCGTGGCGCGCCACTTTGATGGGATTGGGTAGCGGCCCAGAACGCATCCTGATCAACCTGGATTCGCATCCGGACCGGACCGTGGGCGTGCGTGCTATGGATTGCAGTGTGATTGCACACGAGAAGACCACCCAGGTTTTCCACAATCGACCGAATATCTTCAAGGCCCAAGGGGATGACACCGGCGCTAATTGGGAATCTATTCCCGGCCTGACCGGCATCCGCTGGGTATCCCCGGAAATATCCTTCACGCACACCATGACTCTACACTGGGACAATACACCCATCCTGCTCGAAAGCCATCCTGGGCCTCATCAGGGCGCTATCTGGGTAATCCTGCCAGAAGACAAAGTCGTCTTCGTGGGCGATGCGGTCCTGAAAAACCAGCCGCCCTTCCTGGCTTATGCCAATTTGCCGGTCTGGTTGGAAGCACTGGCCCTGCTACAAAACAAAGCATACAGTGATTTCACCGTCATCAGCGGGCGTGACGGTGTGGTCTCTACCACAGTCATCAAAAACCAGGTCGATTTCCTTAAAGACGTTCATAAAAGGCTGGAGAAGCTCTCCCAAAGGAAGCAGAAACCGGATATGACCGAGAGCCTGGTTCAACCGCTGCTTTCCAAATTCAAAGTGCCGGCCACCCGTCAAAAACAATATGGCAATCGATTGCGTTATGGCCTGAAACATTACTATACCCGCCACTACCAATCCAATAGCGGCAACGAAGAATAATCCTTGCAAAACCCCTTTCAACCTGTTTTGAACTGACCCGTGGGCAGATCGTCAAGCCCACCCGTTATGGCGTGCTTGCTGTGGTGAACTCTCACAGGAAAAGGAAATTCACTGCTGAGCACATCGAGAATTAAAAACTCTGTGCCCTCCGTGGTAAAACTTAACAATGGATCACAAAGAAAAAGCCCTGAAAGTACACAAAAAACTGCTTGAAGCCTTTGGCGAACCGCTCTGGCGCAACCCGCTGCCGCCCGTGGACGAGTTGGTCTCGACCATCTTGTCGCAGAACACCAACGATGTTAACCGTGACCGCGCTTTCGGGTCGCTGCGTGCAAAGTTCCCGACCTGGGAGCAGGTACGCGATGCCGACACCAAAGATGTGATCGAAGCCGTGCGTGTGGCCGGACTGGCCAACCAGAAGGGACCACGCCTCCAGCAGGTACTGCGCGATATTACTGCCGAACGAGGCTCGCTGGATTTGTCATTTCTAAAAGAAATGCCACTCGAAGAAGCGCGCGCCTGGTTGACCAAATTCAAAGGTGTTGGTCCCAAGACTGCCGCTATTGTGCTGTGCTTCTCGCTCGGACTTCCCGCCTTCCCGGTGGATACGCACGTTTATCGTGTGACCGGTCGCATTGGCCTGCGCCCGGAAAAAATAACCGTCGAACAGGCGCATCCCTATCTCGAAAGCGTTTTCCCGCCCGAAACCTACTACGCCGCGCACTCTGAACATCATCCGCCTGGGAAGGGAAGTCTGTGCAGCGCGGAAGCCTAATTGCCCGGTCTGCCCCGTCCGTGAGTTGTGCGATTATGAACCGAAGACGAAGTAACTTGTGAAGGCTCGCCCTGAGCCTGTCGAAGGGCCAGGCAGCTTCGCAGGGTTCACATTAAAGGTAACTTATGCCAGAAAATAAGCCTCCCGTGAGCCTCGCGCTCGATAAATTGAACATTCCCCACCATACCTTCACCCATCCCGGCCCGGTCAAATCGCTAGAACAGGCTGCCCGCGAACGCGGACAACGCCCGGCGCAGGTGGTGCGCAGCATCCTGTTCCGCATTGGTGAGGACGAGTACCTGATGGCGCTGGTAGCTGGTCCAAACCAGATTTCATGGAAAGCGCTGCGGAGCTATCTCGGCCAGTCGCGCCTGACGATGGCAAGCAAGGACGAGGTGCTGGAAGTAACGGGATACCAAATCGGCGCGGTATCGCCTTTTGGAACGGTACGCCCCCTTTCGGGGCCAGGCAAGCTCAGGGTTCTGGTCGATCCGAGCGTCTTCGCCGAAGAGGAAATTTCTCTCGGTTCCGGCATCCGCGGGACGACTGTCATCCTGAAAAGCGACGATCTCAAACGCGCGTTGGGGAATGTGGAAGTGGTCGAGTTGCTCGAAACTGCCTCTTGACTTTTATGAAAAGAATCACTAAAATATAGATAGTCAAGTGAAACAATAGACTTTATATACTATGAGACTTTCTAAACGTGGTGAATACGGCCTGCGGGCCATGATCATTTTGGCACATGCCTACAACGAATCCCCCGATGCAATGGTGCAGATCAAGGAGATTTCGGAACAGGATAAAATCCCGCCTAAATATCTGGAACAGATCTTGCTGGCGCTCAAGAACGCCGGGATGCTGCAAAGCCGGATGGGCATTGGCGGCGGCTACTACTTGGCGCGCCAGCCGAGTGACATCAACATGGGACAGATCATCCGCGTGTTAGACGGGCCGCTGGCCCCCATCCGCTGCGTGAGCCAGATGGCCTACGAACCCTGCGGCTGCCCGGACGAAGAGACTTGTGGCCTGCGCATGGTGATGGGCGATGTGCGTAATGCCATCACGGACATTCTGGATAATACAACATTGGACGATGTAATCAAGCGCGTGGACGTGGCGCGCGCGCAATTAGAAAGCTAATATGTAACGGTAAAAAATATAAATCGTGGCAGACAATCCGCCGCGATTCCAGTGTGTCTAAAAGTCTATAACTACAATAGACTTTATAATAGATAATCAATTCGGAGGGCAGTATGAAAAACGTATTTCGTGTTGGGTTGATGATTGTGCTCATCTCCCTGCTCCTGAGCGCTTGCGGCGCAGGCAACCAAGATACCATCGCGGTTTCCGGCGCTTTCGCGCTCTACCCGATGGTGACACGCTGGGCGGAAGAATATCAGCGCGTCAATCCCAACGTGCAGTTCGACATTTCCGCAGGCGGCGCGGGCAAAGGCATGACCGACGCCCTATCCAACGCGGTGGACATCGGTATGGTCTCGCGCGAAATCTCGGCGGACGAAGAAGCCAAAGGCGCATTCTGGGTTTCGGTTACAAAAGATGCGGTCTTCCCGGTTATCAGCGCGCAGAACCCAGTGCTGAAAGACATCCTGGCGCAAGGCATCTCACAAGAAACGTTTGTCAAAATCTTCATCACCAGCGAGATCAAAACCTGGGGCGAAGTGGTCGGCAAACCTGAAATCACAGATGAAATCCACGTTTATACGCGCTCCGATTCGTGTGGCGCAGCGGATGCCTGGGCTAAGTTCCTGGGTAAGAAACAGGAAGACCTGCTGGGCATAGGCGTCTCTGGCGATCCCGGTCTGCTGGACGTGGTCATCAAAGACCCGTTGGGCATCGGCTACAACAACTTGGGCTACGCTTTCGATAACAGCACGGGGCAGCCGGTGGCTGGAGCATCCATCGTACCAATCGACATCAACGCTAACGGTCAAGCCGACTCGACTGAAGTCATCGAAACCAAATCTGTTGCAGTAAATGCGATTGCCACGGGTGTCTATCCCTCACCCCCGGCGCGTGACCTGAACCTGGTCACCAATGGCAAACCGAGCGGCGTCACGCAGGATTTCATCAAATGGATTCTGACTGACGGGCAGGGATATGTCGGCGAGGCCGGTTACATCCAGCTCTCACCAGGGCAACTGCAAGAAGCCTTGCAAAAAATCCAATGAGCGCAGTATCCCTACCCGCTCCATCGACCAGTCAGCGAGCGGCCTCGCGCCGCTCACTGGACTACTGGGCTGGGCGCTTTTTCTTCGTTATTACCCTGATGCCCATCGGGCTAACGATTGCCATCGCCGCCGCGCTGGTCCTCCGTTCCTGGCCGATCCTGCAATCGCAGTCGCTCTGGGACTTGCTCTCCGGCACCACCTGGAAACCACTACAAGGACAGTTCGGCTTCCTGCCCTTCATCGCCGGGACCTTCTGGGTGACGCTGGCGGCCATCCTGCTGGCACTGCCGCCCTGCCTACTGACCGCCATCTACCTAGCAGAGTACGCGCGCAAATCCACGCGCGAGGTGGTCAAGCCGTTGCTCGACCTGCTGGCGGCTATCCCCTCGGTGGTGTACGGGGTATGGGGCATGTTGGCTATCGTCCCCCTGGTTGAGAAAACCATCATGCCTTGGAGTGCGCGCTGGCTGGGATTTATCCCGCTCTTCCGCTCGGACAACCCGACTGGCTTCGGCGTGCTCTCGGGTGCGATTGTGCTGGCCGTGATGATTGCGCCTTTCATCATCGCTGTGACCTATGAAGTCATGTCCACCGCTTCGCAGGACATTCGGCAGGCTTCGCTGGCGGTCGGCGCGACGCGCTGGCAGACGGTCAAATATGCCGTGCTGCCGCATACCTTGCCCGGCATCGCCGCCGGGATCGTGCTGGGGGCTTCGCGCGCGCTCGGGGAAACGATGGCAGTCCTGATGGTCGTCGGGAACGTGGCGCAGGTTCCGGGGTCCGTATTCGATGCGGCTTATCCCCTCCCAGCGTTGATCGCCAATAACTACGGTGAAATGATGTCCATCCCGCTCTACGACGCGGCGCTGATGGGCGCGGCGCTGATCCTGCTGGTCATCGTGCTGGTCTTCAACGTGGCGTCCACCCTGATTTTGCGACGTGTGATGGGCCGCGTACGGAGGGCCTGGTGATGAAAAAACACTGGCACAAACGACACATCGAAGAAGCCATCATGCAGGCGCTGATGGTGGTCTCGTTCGCGGTGGTGGCGGGCAGCCTGATCCTGATCCTGTGGACGGTGGTTTCGAAAGGCTTGCCCGCGCTGAGCTGGCAAATGCTGACCCAAACACCCAAAGGCGGCTACTACCTGGGTAAGGAAGGCGGCATCCTGAACGCCATCGTCGGGTCGCTGTACCTGGCAGGCGGCGGGACGCTACTGGCGCTGGTCTTCAGCCTGCCGATGGCGCTCTACATCGAGACCTATGCCCGCAACTCGGACTGGGGACGTACCGTGCGCCTGGCGCTGGACGTGCTGTGGGGCATCCCGTCGATTGTGTACGGCGCATTCGGATTTACGCTCATGCTCAGCCTGGGGCTGCGTGCTTCTCTATTGGGCGGAATCCTGGCCCTGGCCTTGCTCGAACTGCCCATCATGACGCGCGCCATGGACGAAGTCATCCGCCTGATGCCGCGTGACCTGGAACAGGCCGCGCTGGCGCTCGGTTCCACGCGGCTGGAGACAGCCGTGCACGTGGTGACGCGTCAGATGCTGCCCGGCATCCTGACGGCCATCCTGCCCTTCATCGCCGGGACCTTCTGGGTGACGCTGGCGGCCATCCTGCTGGCACTGCCGCCCTGCCTGCTGACCGCCATCTACCTAGCAGAGTACGCGCGCAAATCCACGCGCGAGGTGGTCAAGCCGTTGCTCGACCTGCTGGCGGCCATCCCCTCGGTGGTGTACGGGGTATGGGGCATGTTGGCTATCGTCCCCCTGGTTGAGAAAACCATCATGCCATGTTGTGCACGCTGGCTGGGATTTATCCCGCTCTTCCGCTCGGACAACCCGACCGGCTTCGGCGTGTACTCCGCCGCGATTGTGCTGGCCGTTATGATTGCGCCTTTCATCATCGTGTGACCTATGAAGTCATGTCCACCGCTTCGCAGGACATCGGCAGGCTTCGTTGGCGGTCGGCGCGACGCGCTGGCAAACGGTCAAATATGCCGTGCTGCCACATACCTTGCCGGGCATCGCCGCCGGGATCGTGCTCGGGGCGTCGCGCGCGCTCGGGGAAACGATGGCAGTCCTGATGGTCGTCGGGAACATGGCGCAGGTTCCAGGGTCCGTATTCGATGCGGCTTATCCCCCTCCGGCGTTGATCGCCAATAACTACGGTGAAATGATGTCCATCCGCTCTACGACGCGGCGCTGATGGGCGCGGCGCTGATTCTGCTGGTCATCGTACTGGTCTTCAACGTGGCGTCCACCCTGATTTTGCGACGTGTGATGGGCCGCGTACGGAGGCCTGGTGATGAAAAAACACTGGCACAAAAGGCACATCGAAGAAGCCATCATGCAGGCGCTGATGGTGGTCTCATTCGCGGTGGTAGCGGGCAGCCTGATCCTGATCCTGTGGACGGTGGTTTCAAAAGGCCTGCCCGCGCTGAGCTGGCAAATGCTGACCCAAACACCCAAAGGCGGCTACTACCTGGGTAAGGAAGGCGGCATCCTGAACGCCATCGTCGGGTCGCTGTACCTAGCAGGCGGCGGAACGCTACTGGCGCTGGTCTTCAGCCTGCCGATGGCGCTCTACATCGAGACCTATGCCCGCAACTCGGACTGGGGACGTACCGTGCGCCTGGCGCTGGACGTGCTGTGGGGCATTCCCCTCGATTGTGTCAGGCGCATTCGAATACACGCTCATGCTCAGCCTGGGGCTGCGTGCTTCTCTATTGGGCGAAATCTTGGCCTTGGCCTTGCTCGAACTGCCCATCATGACGCGCGCCATGGACGAAGTCATCCGCCTGATGCCGCGTGACCTGGAACAGGCCGCGCTGGCGCTCGGTTCCACGCGGTTGGAGACAGCCGTCCACGTGGTGACGCGTCAGATGCTGCCCGGCATTCTGACGGC
>CAWAVQ010000002.1:0-12551 GCA_963785535.1 uncultured Chloroflexia bacterium
CGCGTGCTACCGTTAAAACGACGTTTGACCCGGCCGGGCCGAGCACCTTCTGGCGCGCCAGTTCGGCATCGATACCGGTCATATCGTTCGCCATCGATCGCAATGATTTTGTCTCCCGGTTTGCATACCGGCTTTTTCGGCGGGCGAATCCAGGGATAGGACTGATAATGGTCAGGTAGTCTGACTGTAGTGTCGACCCAGGCGCCTATGCCTTCGTATGCACCTGCAAGTCCGTTGTTGGCATCTTGGTAGGTCTGCGGGTCCATGTAAGAGCTATGCTTGTCGCCCAACGCATCCATCATGCCGGGGACGCGCCTTGCATCAGGGCCACATCATCTACCGGCTGGTCGACATACTGGTTATGGACGATGCCCCAGGCCTCCCAGAAGGGCTGAAAGAGCGTCTGCACATCCTGCGGGGTGGCGGACTGCTGCTGCGGGGATACGGTGGAAAGCCTCCGGCGCGCTGCTAAAAAAGGCTGGCCGCTGTTTTGGAAGGGCACGAAGTGTCCCACCAGAAAACCGCCGGAGAATGACCCCAGCAACATGATCACAGCGACAGCGCCGTTAAACCACCGCGTACGTATTTATTCATAGCATCCTCCTGGAATGACCATTAAATCAATATAAAAGGTTATCACAAGCCTATTAAAAGAGTATGAAATCTATATCCCCTAATTGTAGGAAACTTATATGCATTTTATTAGAGATTTTCGGGTGCTTTTACGATGAGCCTGCTGCTAGCCACGTATCATGTCGTCGAGGAATGAGAACGACTTAGTCCTGGTCCTGCTTGTCAGATTTTTGCAGTTCTCCCACTCTCAGCCGCAGCTCATTCAGCAAATCATCTTCCGACTTGAAGGGTTGGCTGAGGCTACCACGCATGTCCTTGAACCAATCAAACTTCATGCCGCGTGAACCGCGCACCATCGCAAACATCACCAAATTCTGAGCACCACAATGCCAATCACTAGCAGAACGACGATCAACACCTTATCGGAGTTCATGAAGCCCTCCCATCCAGAATAGCAGCCAATCTCGCCAGTCGGTCAGAGTAGCATTGGCATCCGGATGCGGTTTCTCCTGTCCGAATAATATGCTGTACCAACCGGCTTCCCGTGCGGCCAGCGTCGTGCGGGGCAGGTCGTCGATCATCACGCAACAACTCGGGTCGCTTTCGCCGGCCATGCGCATGGCGATCGGGAAGGACTCAGGCATGGGCTTGCAATATGGGGCAACGGCGTTCACGTCCACAACGTTTTCAAAACAATTGTCCAGCTCGAGTGCTTTCAACACCCTGCGGGCGTGGGCTGCGTCCGCGTTGGTGAAGATCAGGTTGCGGGTCCCGAGCGAAGCGATGACTTTGCACAACTCTGGATTAGGCTGGATATAGTCGCTCAGGGGCAGGTCATGTACAAAGGCCAGGAAGTCCTGCACGTCGATGTCGTGATTGGCCTGTAATCCGCGTAGGGTGGTGCCATATTGGAGAAAATACTTCTCGCGCACAACTGGAATCTCAGCGGGATCGAAGCCCATGCGATCACGCATGTAAATGTTCATGCGCTCTTTGATGGCGTGCCACAACCCGGTGGAAGCGGGGTAAAGCGTATCGTCCAGATCGAAGAAAATGGTAGTGTATTTCACAAGATATCAGTACCTGAGGTTGATGGTTTATGGCCCTTTCAATTTTGCCTCAAAAAAAGTAAGCATGGTCTTGCGGAAATCTGTCTGGAAGCCGGATGAGAATGTGTGGTCGGCACCGATGTAATAGAAACAATCGACATCGACATTGTTTTCCTTCATTGCATCACAGGTTTCCGTTGCCCAGGCGGCTGGTACGACATCATCAGTGAGGCTGTGGTACAACTTGACGCTGGCGTTGATTGTATCAAAGTAATTCAAAGGTGAGATATACGCCATTACTTCAGGGGGAGTTTCCATTTCAGTTTGATATTTCTGCTCTCCCGTGATTCCGTAGAAAAGCTTGGCGTTCTTGAGTTCATCAGCGCTGATGGATGAATACAACACTATAGCCTTGATATCCTCGCTGACAGTGGCCACGCGCAAGGCTACCCCGCCGCCAAGACTGTGACCCCATAATCCAATACGAGCAGGGTCGGCGTTTTCCAGCAGGCCCGGTTGGTTGGCCTGTTCCTTGACAAGCGCAATAAGATTGAGGACATCGACAGCCAATCCAACCCTGTAACGATCGTCACCTTTGTCCGAAGGCGGATAGCCGCGCATGTTTGGGTGTAAAACGACAAAACCATGCTCTGCTAATAGGTCGGCTACCGGGGTATCAGAGCTCAAGACAGTAGGCGCTTCGACCACCCGTACCCATGCAGCATGATGATCACCGGGAATGGTCCGTCCCCTTTTGGAACATTTACAAACCCGTAGATGTCCAGCCCATCACTGGGGTAGTGTAACTTGTAACGCGTGAAATTTTCTTTTTCTTCCATCACCTCCAGCGTTTCGATTTGCCCGCCGCCATAAGTGCGAGTGCGAAGATACGCGATGGTATAGGGCAAATATTCTTCTGGGATGGGAGGCAGCGAAATTGCTGTAGCAGTAGGTGGAACTGGTGTTAGCGTAGCTGTAAGGGTAGCAGTAGGTAAAGATGTAGGCGTGTTCTGGTGGAACTGGAAAGGTGTGAGGGTCGCTTCTACTTCTACTATAGGTTGGGTTTGCGGCACACAGGCAGCTACTATAAAAATCAGGCCAAGTGATACCAGCTTTTTTCTGAACATGGACTCCACAGGTTGATCAACGCTTTGGGATGGATATTATACCGTCTCGGCTTATATCGCCCCGATTCCTGTTCGCTTGGGAGTAGATAATAAGATGGATACGAGTTCTCTTACCACAGAGTTACGATGAGCAAGGTTCACCCTGAAGGATGGGAGCATTCGAATGTGGTAGATCTGCACCAATCAACTCGCCCGGACGTAAACGTCTGGGCTATTTTTACGAAGCCCCTTCAGGGCTTATCCCCGTAGGGGATAAGTCTGCGAAGCAGACTTCGTACTATTAGCCGGGGGCTTAAGTCCCTTTGCCAACGTCGGGAGACGTTGACTCCTATTTTCGGATCAGCCTCCGGAGTCCACTGTGGTGAGCCTGGGTAGAAGACATCTTTTACGGCCTACCCAGATAGCGGTCAAAGAACTGGATCGTATACTGGATGAACTCTTTATCTGTCGGTCCATAAAAGGTGTGCGGCATACCCTCGTAATAATGGCACTCCACCTCTTTGCCCAACGACTTGAGTTGCTGGCAGGTTAGCATGGACCACTGGACCGGCACCAGCTTATCGGCCAGTCCGTGATGGATGCTTACTGCCGCAGTAATGTCCTCGAAGAAATACATGGGCGAAATGCGCGGCAAGGCTTCGGTCGGGACAGCCAGCTCCTCCACGCCCATGGAGCCATTCAACCAGCGATAGATGGCCTCGTAGTTTTTACGTTCGTCGCCGGTCATGGCGGAGTAAAGCACAGCTGCCTTGACATCCGGACTGACGGTCAGCACGCGTGTGCTGACGCCGCCGCCCATGCTATGTCCCCATAAGCCGATGCGCATTGGGTCGGCCGTTTGCAGCATGCCAGGCATCCCACTGTTTTCTTTGACCAACGCGATCAGGTTGAGTGTGTCGATTGCCATCCCGACCCGAAAGAGATTATCCCCCTCTTCCGATGGCGGGTAGAGGCGTAAATTGGGGTGCAGCACCAGATAGCCGGCGCTAGCCAGCGCGTCCGCATAATGAGTGGTGTAGTCCAGCGTTTGGTAGATCTCCGGCTCGATATAGCCATGCAAGGCAATGATGACCGGAAATGGTCCCTCGCCGTGCGGCACGTCCGCAAACCCGTAAATGCTCAACCCATCGCTGTCATAGCGAAAATAATGGCGTGTGAAAGCGCTGTTCTTTCCCAATGTTTGGGTGATTTCGATTTGCCCGCCGCCATAGGTTCGCGAGCGCAGGTACGCGATGCTATACTCCCAATATGGCTCAGACGTGGGCGTGGGCCTCGGCAAAGGAGTGGGGAGCGTTGTCGCTGTGGCCGTTGTAAAAGACGTTTGCGTTTCGGTTGTTGTAGGGATTGGCGTGGATGTTACAGGCGCATTTCCCCCGCAGGCTGACAGGAAGGATGTCAAAAGTACCATTAACAGGAGTGTATATTTCATCAGAACGCAATTATATATGCAGGCGGTATAATATTTTTATGCCCATCCACCTACTTTCGTCCGAAGTCGCTTCGCAAATCGCCGCTGGTGAAGTGGTCGAGCGCCCGGCTTCAGTGGTCAAGGAACTGGTTGAAAACGCGCTGGACGCGGGCGCCAAATCCGTTTCCGTCAGGATAGAAGAAGCCGGACGTGGCCTGATCGAAGTGGCAGATGACGGTTCCGGCATCTCTGCGGACGAACTGGCCTTGGCGGTTTCGCGTCATGCCACCTCCAAGCTTGCCTCCGCCAAAGAACTTTTTTCCATCTCCACGCTTGGATTCCGCGGCGAGGCCCTGGCTTCGATTGGTTCTGTTTCACGCATGACCGTCACCTCGCGTGCCACTGATATCGCAGTCGGGGCGCGCATCCGTGTGGAGGGTGGACAGGCAGGGACCGTGGAACAAACGGGCGTGCCGGTCGGGACGGTGGTGCAAGTCGAGAACCTGTTCTACAACGTTCCGGCGCGCCTGAAATTCCTGAAATCGGACACCACCGAGCGACGTGCCATCGATACCTTTGTCACCCGCTATGCGCTGGCCTACCCGGATGTGCGCTTCAAGCTGGCAGAGGGCAAAAAAGTCACCTTGCAGACTTCCGGTGACGGTGACCGACGCGCGATCCTGGCCATTCTTTACGGCGTGGAAACGGCCAAACAGATGCTAGAAGTCATCGCCGAAGACGATGGGCTAAAGCTTTCCGGCTACATCAGCCCGACCTCGGTCACGCGTTCCAACCGCCGCGAGATGACCTTCTTCATCAATGGCCGTTGGGTGCAGGATATTCCGCTCAATGCCGCGCTGACGCAGGCCTATCACACCCTGTTGATGGTGGGACGTTACCCGCTGGCGACACTGTTCCTAGAGGTCGATCCGGCTGCAGTGGACGTCAACGTACATCCCGCCAAGGCCGAAGTCCGTTTTCGGGAGCAGGATAAAGTCTTCAGCTTTGTGCAGCGTGCGGTGCGACGGGCTTTGCTGGCCTATGCACCCGTTCCCAGTTTGCCGCCAACCACGTTGTGGGGAGGTACGGCATCACGAGAATATCAACCCTCTGCTTCGGGACAGGTTGGCCTTGATTGGACGATGGCAGGAGATGCGAAAGGGGCCGATGGAACGGGAGCAAGTGCGGTGTCTGGGAATGAAGCGGGGCAGTCCGCCTTTACGAATATTCCACTCTTGCGCTTGATCGGTCAGATCGGGGCTACCTATCTGGTCGCTGAAGGTCCGGATGGCTTGTACTTGGTGGACCAACATGCCGCGCACGAACGTGTCCTGTTCGAAAAGTTGATGCTTCAGCATGATAAGCGCAACATTCCATCGCAAACTCTGTTGGAGCCGGTCAGCGTGACCCTGCCGCCTGCGCAAGCGGCCTTGCTGGGGGAACAATTGGAATTCTTGAACCATTTTGGTTTCCAGGTCGAGGCATTTGGACCGAATACATTTCAGGTGCGCGCTATGCCAACCTTGTTTTCTGGCAGCGATGCTGCCGCTGCCTTGCGCGCGCTGGTGGAGGATTTTGAGGAGGACGAGACCCCGTTGCAGGAAGAGTTCGAGGCGCGCATTGCTGCCCGGGTCTGCAAACGGATGGCGGTCAAGGCCGGGCAGACGCTCTCCAGTGATGAGCAGCACGCCTTGTTGATCGACCTTGAAAATTGCAATTCACCACGCACCTGCCCGCACGGTAGACCAACCATGATTCATCTTTCTGTGGACATGTTGGAACGCCAATTTGGCAGGAAAGGCGCCCGCTAAAGGATGATGATTTTGACAGACGATTTGAAGGCTGAAAACCAGCGTCTCAACGATGAGCTTACAGAGATCAAAAAAGAACTGGAAGCCGCTCAACGCGTCATAAAGATTAAAGAGATCGAGCTCAAAGCTGTCATTGCACAAGCAGAAGAAGTGTCGCACATCGATGCGTTGACCTGCCTGCCGAACAGGCGGCAGGTGATCAAGAAATTGCAAAATGAAGTTATTCGCGCGGAACGTTACAAAACATCAGTGTCCATTTCCATGATCGATATCGACCATTTCAAGCGCATCAATGATTCCTACGGTCATACGGTCGGCGACCAGGTGCTTTTCCAACTGGCGAATATTTTGCAGGAAAGCGTCCGTAACCCGGATACGGTGGGACGTTATGGCGGAGAAGAGTTTCTGGTGGTATTGCCAAATACTCATTTGAGGGAAGCAGCCGAACAGGCGGCCCGTTTGTGCAAACGCATTCGTGAAGCGAATATCAATGTTGGGGAAGCCATCCAACTGACTGTTAGCATTGGCATAGCGGAGTACAGGCATGACCAGGAGAACTGGCAAAAATTCCTAAGCCGCGCCGATATGGCCCTATACGAGGCCAAGAATGCCGGGCGCGATCAGTGGGCCATTTCTGAGTAAAATTTATCCATGAAAGCTCTTTGGTTGGAAAACAATCAACTTGACTTGCGCGAGGTGCCTGAACCAATCCGCTCCAGCGAGGCGCTCATCCGCATCCGGGTGGCCGGGATTTGCAGCACCGATCTGGAGTTGGTGAAGGGTTATTATCCGTTTACGGGTATCCCGGGACATGAGTTTGTCGGCGAGGTGGTCGCGGCGGATGAGCAGAATTGGGTTGGCCAACGCGTGGTGGGCGAGATCAATATCAGTTGTGGGAGTTGCGAGCAATGCCTGAACGGACGCCGCAACCATTGCGAAAACCGAACTACTTTGGGGATATCCAAACGGAACGGGACTTTTGCCGAATTTACCACTCTTCCGCTCTCTAATCTGCACCGTGTCCCCGCTTCAGTGCCGGACGAGATGGCTGTTTTCACGGAACCCCTGGCGGCTGCGCTCGAGATCCAGCAGCAGGTACATATCCGGCCCACAGACCGGGTACTGGTGGTCGGCGCGGGCCGTTTGGGACAACTCATCGCCCAGACCCTGGCGCTGACGAGCTGTGATCTGCATGTAGTGGCGCGACATGTTTACCAGCAGAAAATACTGGTCGAGCGGGGCATCAGTATCATCGCAGAGCACGATATTCAACCCTGGCGTTGGGATATCGTGGTCGAAGCGACCGGATCGCCGGGTGGCTTTTCTTTAGCGAGACAGGCCATTCGTCCGCGCGGGACGCTGGTGATGAAGTCCACGTATAAGGGCGAGATGTCGGTCAACTTTTCATCTATCGTGGTGGATGAAATCAACGTGGTCGGTTCGCGTTGTGGACCATTCGAGCCCGCGTTACGTTTGATGGAAAAGGGGCAGGTCGATCCAAGCGTGTTGATCGCAGCAGAGTTCAGGTTGGGAGAAGCGTTGTCCGCTTTTGAGCGTGCTGCGCAACCGGGCGTTCTCAAAGTGCTGGTGGCACCATAAATAAAAACCGCCCGCCCAATTTTGATTGGGCGGGCGGCGAACTTTTAACGTGGTATTGTCCTGCTCCCACGTGGCAAACTGATCAGGACGTTTGTGCCGATTCCCAACTTGCTCTTGATCTCAATGGTACCGCCGTGCCCCTGGATGATCTGCTTGCAAATGGATAGCCCAAGGCCCGTTCCAGCGGCTTTCGATTCGTTTTCACGCACGCGATAAAACTTTTCGAAGAGATGCCCCACCGCATCTTCTGGGATGCCCACTCCGGTATCCTGCACCGAAACGACCAATTCGCGTTTTTCCTGGGTATCGATTTTTAATATGATGGAGCCGTTTTTCCGGTTGTATTTAATGGCGTTGCTGAGCAAATTGAGAAGGACTTGTTTGATCTTATCTCGATCAGCTTCCAATAATGTAGGGCCTTCGGGTTCGATCACGCGGATTTGGATGCGATCCTCACCAGCTTTGGATGACATCACGTCGCTGCATTCATGCAGCAAATCCATAATATTGAAAGTAGATTTGCGAAATTGCACGCGGCCCGATTCCAAGCGTGCCAGGTCGAGAAAGGACGAGGCCAGCGCATTCAAACGCAGGGTTTCGCTGTGAATGTTGTTGACAATCTGTTCCTGCTGTTCCTGTGACATTTCAGGGCGCAGCAACAAATATGTGGCAGTGCTGAGGGATGCCAGCGGCGTACGTAACTCATGCACGAATTCGGAGATCAAGTCCGATTGTTGGAACAGACGCGCATTCTCGATTGCTACGGCAGCTTGCGCTCCTAACACGGTCAGCAAATTTTCATCTCCTGAAGTGAACTTTCCCTCCCCTTTGTTGATAGCTTCCAATACGCCTACGATCTTGTTCTTGGTAATCAGGGGAATCCCCAGGATGGATTTTGTAGGGACGCCAGTCGTTTGTTCGATATCACCGAAGTGACGCGAATCTTCATGCACATCCTCGATACGTACTGGTTTACGATTGGTCACGATCCATCCGGCAATGCTGCCCTCCAGTGGCACAACCAGACCGCGCATAGTCGGTTCGTCAATGTTGGTGGCCACCTGAAAGTAAAGCTGCCGTGCCGTATTATCGTACAGCAGGATAGAAGCGGCTTCTGCAGCAGTGATGTCAGCGGCGGCCTGGACAATACGGTTCAACAACACATCCAGATCCAAGGTTGAGGCCAGATCACGGGAGATATCGATCAATCGTAAGTAACTGTCTAAACGTTGGGTTTTTACTTCAGCCATTAAGTACTTGCTCCACAATCGCGGGGATGATGGTAGCCACATCCTCCTGAATCACTACATCTGCCCGTACGTCAAGATAAGTTGTGGCATTGTTCAATATGACCAGATGTGATCCACGGTCAATGGCTTGCATGGGCAGGCCCGCCACCGGTAAGACTTCTAATGATGAGCCTGCTACCAGCATCAAGTCGCACTGGCGGCTTTCACTTTGAGCCTCGTACCAGGCTCGTTGCGGTAATTGCTCGCCAAACAAGATTACGTCTGGTTTCATCAATCCATTACACGCCGGACAGCGTGGTAACGCGCCTCGTTCGACAAAAGCTTTCAAATAGTTCTTTGCTTCAGCCTGTTGAAAACACTGCGTACAGGAAAGTGTACGCAGTGTGCCATGCATTTCGATGATATTTTTAGAACCAGCTTTATGGTGCAGTGCATCGATATTTTGCGTGATAATGCTTCGAACGCGCCCTGCTTTTTCCAATTCTGCCAGCGCCACGTGGGCGGGGTTGGGTTGTGCGTTAAAAATCTGACCTGCCAACGGTCGAAACCAGACAAAAAAACGTTCCGGGTCCGTACGAAAAGTGTTGAGTGACGCCACTTCCATCGGCTCATCCCTGGACCACAGGCCTGTTCCTTCAGAACGGAAATCAGGGATGCCCGAGGGCGTCGAGATGCCGGCTCCAGTCAGCGCTACCGCATATTTGGCTTTCCTTAATAACTCTGCCGCATATTCGATATTTGTCTTTGTCTGACTGGAAAAGGGGATCATTTTTCCTGAGCCTCATGCTCTGTAATCCGCTCTACCAATTTGTTCAGTTGTTGCGCTGTCAGACTATCTGGCTGACAAAGTACGGCGGGCGTTTTCAGGCGTGAGGCTTGTGCGAACAGTTCGGGAGCAGGCGTCAGAGTCGCTGCGACGGAATGCTCTAATTGTTCCTGGACTTCTGCCCAGGGCATTTGACTTTCCGAGCGAACGCGGTTGTTCAATACGGCAGCGATGTGGTTCTTGTCTTTTCCAAACTCGATCAAATCTTGGATCAAAGCGCGAGTGTGAGAAATAGTGTTGGGGACGCCCTCGACTACGACAATGAGTTCATTGATCAAGGGGAGTAAGCGCTGGACAAACGGTGGCAGCCCTATCCCCAAGTCCAGAACGATAAATCTTCCAAGGGTAGCCATGCGCGCCACCAGATTCTCGTACTGATTTACCTGGTTGATCAGATGAAAATCGCGCGGCTGATTGGAGGCTACCAACACCTTAAATCCCGCGTCATGAGGAATTAGTTGCTCGGCAATGTTATTGCGTGTGATCTCCACAGGAGGCTTTCCCAGTAAGCCTGATAACCCGGTTTCGTTTGCAATACCCAGATCAAGTGCCAGACTTCCTTGCCCGGGTGTCAATTCTGCCAGAATTACATCAGACTGCGATGTCTGGAAGAGACTGGCGGCCAGGTTCGCAGCCAGCGAGGAAACCCCCATGCCACCTCGGGCGGCTATCAGGCCGATCACATAGCCGTGCTGCTCGTGTTGGGCTGTGGTAGCCTGTTCGGTCGCTATGGCGGCGCGAGCCAACAATGCCTTTACATGCGACTGCAACTCTGACGGATGGGTAGGCTTGGTTAGATAATCATCTGCGCCGACCTCAAAGCCAGCTACTTTGTCATCCAGTTGCGTTTTTGCGGTGAACATCAGGATGGGAGTATCAACTGTTTCTGGCTTAGCACGGAGCCGGCGAGCAACTTCGTATCCATCCATATCGGGCATCATAACGTCCAACAAAATCAGATTGGGATTTTCTTCGAGTGCCTTTTCCAATCCCTGTTGTCCATTGGTCGCTGCCGTGATTTGATAGCCCTGGCGTTGCAGCATCAAACCAACCAGACGCAGTGTGTCCAGGTCATCATCGATGATTAGTATTTTTTCGGCCATATGGTTATCCTTGGTTCGTTTACTAAAGTCTAGCATAAAGACAACTATCAATCAAGCACATATAATTGTATCCTGAATTGTCATGTTATAATGAAATTGGTAAGCTTTCTCGCTTAGAAAGCTTCTGAACACCGGGAGAATTTCCACATGGGAAGGTTCCCGCAACGGGGATGACAGGCTTCGACGGGAGAGGTTGTTCCCGGAATGCGAGCCGAGAGGCGCCGAACTCGTTAACTCAGCGCAAAACATTAAGTGCCAATCGCACTTCCTATGCTGCTATGCCCCTCGCTGCATAAGCGATCTGCATAACAGTCGGTCTCCATAGATGAGGCCGCGTCCACCTGTTCCGAACCTCCGCCAGGGACAGGCCCGGGCGAGACAAACGCGGAGTGCCGCACGCAGATGCCGCTAAGCGTGCGAAAGACCAAGCGGCTGGCTCAGGGTAGTCCGCGCCAGTTGAGGCGCCCTGCGTGACGATTTTCAACAGGCTACGCTCGTAGATTTCCGTGGCGCGAATTTTTCGGACGCGGGTTCGATTCCCGCCATCTCCACTTACAATAGACCCTAAAGGTTTTCGAGACCTTTAGGGTCTACATTAAATAGAGCTAACATGAAAAGACTGGTATTGATCGGACTCTTTCTCCTGACAGCCTGCAACAGCGTGACTCCTGAACCTTCCTTCCCCACAGCGACTCCCGCACGCGTCGTCCCTACACTCGTACCTGTATCATCCCCGCAGGGGGTTACCGTTACCCTAACCCTTGCTCCATCCCCTACAGCGACGGTCACCCCGCTGCCCCCCAAACGATACTTTACCGAGGAGTTTGATTCTGCGCCGACATATTGGTCCATTTTATATGCATCCGGTGATTCCAGCCGTGTAAATCTCCTCAACGAGAATAGTACGCTGACTTTTGAAATCTACAGCCAAAATACGTGGTTGTACGCGATTTATGGCGCGTTTGAATACCAGGCTGTGCACGTTGAAACTCGCATTGAAAGTCGCGGCAGCGAAGTCAACTCGATGGGGCTGGTCTGCGATTATGATGAACAAGACGGCTGGTACGAATTCAACATTTCTAACAATGGCACATATAGCGTGCTCTACGGCCAATGGCTGGCAGAAGGGATTGCCCGTTATGCGCCTGTTCTCAATGACACCTCCAACCATATTGCAACTGGAAATTCTATCAATGAAATAGGCCTGGACTGCTACGATGATATCCTGCAGCTCTATCTCAATGGCAAAATCCTCCGAAAACTGAACGTGGCCCACATTGGCCTGACTGGCGGGAAAGTAGGCCTAGCCCTGGGATCTTTTGAAGAAGCGCCGGTCATTTTGGCTTTTGATTGGGTGAAGGTGAGTGAACCATAGCCCCCTCCCCCATTTTCCGCGAATTTCAGCGGAAAATGGGGGAGGGGGTAAAATTCGACGCAATTTCTACACCTTGTTAACACGATTCTTGCATTGATGCGGTATCCTATGACAGATTGAAATTGTAAAGTAGGAGTATTGCCATGGGAAAAATCATTGGAATCGATTTGGGAACTACAAACAGTGTTGTTGCCGTCATGGAAGGCGGTCAACCGGCTGTGATTTCGACCGCAGAGGGTGGGCGTTTATGCCCGTCTGTGGTGGCCTTTAACAAAAACGGCGAGCGTATGGTCGGCCAGACCGCCAAACGCCAGTCTGTTGTCAACTCGGAAAACACCATTTATTCTATCAAACGTTTTATCGGTCGTCGCTACGAAGAGACCGAGATAGAACGCAAGATGGTTCCTTTTGAGGTCATTAAGGGAATTGC
>CAWAVQ010000003.1:0-20254 GCA_963785535.1 uncultured Chloroflexia bacterium
CATACAAAGCCTCCATTTTTGGATATAATTTCCCCATTTTATCCAGGATTTCTGTGGGAAGACTTTGAAACTTGTGAAGATTTTGTGTGGATATTCAAAGACTCCGAGATTTGTGAGCATCTCGGAGTCCTGCATTTACACAGTATTGCGTAATTATCTAAACCTGACTGTTCATTTTTTCCGTGAAAAAACTGATTTGGAAGTTTAGTGATTTATGCAAGAAGCAATAATACTGCTCTATCCGTTCTCGTTTTTCAGATGGCGACAACAATTCAAATCTTCGCCAGCAATTCGACCTTCTTACTCTGGAACTCCTCCTCGCTGACAATGCCCTGCTTGCGCAGTTCGTCCAGTCTGGCGATCAGGGTTGGGATGTCATCGGCAGGTTTGGCGAAATGGGCATCTTCTTCGAAACCGAGTTTCTCCTTGGCATTCAGCATGGCCGTTTTGAAATGCACCGGGTCGCCGATACGCTGGAACTGGTTGATGCCCAACTCACTGGCAGTCAGGATTTCGACATTGCCATAGTCGAACAACCGCCCGAAAAAGGATTGACTCATCTTGACATCGTTGACCTTCTCCAGCGACGAGTTGACCACGTTCTTGTTGATCACGCCGGAGATCTGGATCACGCGTCGATTGGTGACGATGTACTGGCGGTTGTACCAGATCAGAATGTCGCGCAGCATACCCATGGCCGGGATGATCGCCAGCAGCAGGCCGACCACGGGAGCCAGCAGGGCGGCCGGGGGATATACCACGGAGACAACGATTCCAAGCGCAATGAGAATCAGGATAATCAGGATTTCAGCGACAATCGTACGGAAGACCACGAACCAGTGCTGGCGGGTGACCAGCAGGATCTTTTCATTGTCCCCCATCAAACTCTGGATGTATTTGTCTGCCATGCAATTTCTCCTACTTGGGGTGAGAAGAATATGACAGACCCTATTTTATCATCGGCGCGCATCTGCCCATCTATGAACGTCATCCCCCATCGGGAACATCGTCGCGGGGATGGTAGAAAAAGACTTTGTGACTGAAAAGAGCCAGGGGAACGCTCCCTTGGCTCTTTGGGTTTGAGCGTATATTCGATTTGTTACGAGGCGAACTCGCCCACCTGCTTGCCATTTAGCCACACGCTGTACTGTCCCTGTGGAAAACTTCCCAGGTCGAGGCTGGCCTGCAAGGGCGTAGCCAGCGCCATCAGAGTGCAGGCCTTATTTTTTTCGGCGACGGCATAGGCGTTGACGTCGATGCGGTTCTGCGCGTCTGGCTGGCTCACTTCCACTCGCAGTTGGAAGCAGGGCGTTGGCTGGAAATAGGCAAAGTTCAAAGTTACCTGTAATGGTTGCGATTCGCCTACGTTCAGCGAGGCCGAATCGATGGTGACTTCACCGCGCATCAGGGTGCTGTCGCTGGCTTGTGGCGCGTAGGGATTATTTCCTGGCACTACAGACGGTGTGGGCGTCGCCTTGGGGCTGCAAGCTGTGAAGAGCAGTGCAGCCAGTACGAACAGTAAAATACGGTTAAGTGTTTTCATTCTTTTCTCCTTACTATAACAAAGACGATATGGAAGCCTGGAATGTTCCGCAAGTATCCGAGAAGAGAGCAAACCTGAAATATTGACTTTCCCAATCGTATTACGTATGATATGTTGCATAGAATAGATCAGGAGCGTTATGGGTCAGATATTTATCAGTTACTCCAGACGAGATACGGAAATCGTCGATCACATTGTGGGGGAGATGCAGAACGCGGGTCTTGACACCTGGATCGACCGCGAAGCGATCAA
This sequence comes from uncultured Chloroflexia bacterium, assembly GCA_963785535.1. Lineage (GTDB taxonomy): Bacteria > Chloroflexota > Anaerolineae > Anaerolineales > Villigracilaceae > JAABUE01. Next base: position 1,796 of record CAWAVQ010000003.1, read on the forward strand.
GGCGGGCAACACCTGGCGTTTGCAGATCGTCCAGGCAATTGACACCTGCCTGGCTTTTGTGTTGATGCTCTCGCCCAACTCCGCCGCCTCCGACAATGTGCGCCGCGAGATCGACCTGGCCCAGGATGCCAAAGGTCCCCTCCTGCCTCTCCAGTTGGAACCGGTAAAGATTCCCCCCGAGATCCGCTATCAACTGGCCGGGCAGCAAGTCATCGACGTGCAAATGCTGGGCTTCGAAAAAGCGGTAGCCCAACTGATCGAAACCATCAAGGAACATCTCAAAACGCTCCAACCTGCCGTTGAAGCGGCGGCACGGCAAGTGGAACTGGTCATCCAGGGGATTAGTTTGAAAGACCTGACTGCTGATAAGCAGGAACAACTGCTGGACTTCCTGGCCCAACTCTCCAATAGCGATCGTTCTCAACTGCAACTTGCCAACCTGGCCCCCGGCAGTGTGCATGCCTTTGTGGATATGCCGGTCAAAAGCGCCTACGAGTTAAAGACTCTGGCCCTGAACCGGGACAAGCGTTTCAAACAGTTCGGCGTGGTTTCCCTGCGGCTGGACGGCGATGCGAGATTCGTCAATACCTCCCTGGGTATCCTGACTCAGACTGCGACCATCGGCCTGCTTCAGACCATCTGGCTGAGAATCCCGCCCCTGCTGCGCTCCACCTTCGGGGCAACAGTAGGTAAATTCCTGACTGTCCTGCTGATAGTGTTGGTCCTGGCGGGCGCGGGCTTTGCCGCCGCACAAAGTTTGAACGTTCCTTTGCCAGCGCCTGCGCCAACGGCCTCTCCCACCGCAACGCCGACCGCAGAACCCACCTACACGCCCACCATCAACCAACGGAGACTCCCTACCCCCTCACCGACAATAACCCTAACATCAACACGCTACCTTCACGCCCTCTCCTACCGCAACCCTCACAGATACCCCTGTGCCGACTTACCAGGTGTTGCGCGGTGTGGTGCAGGTCGAGAATCTAAGTTGTCGCTACGGTCCCGGCGAGGCTTATCTCAATACATACACATTGCAGGGGGGGAACGCTGTACAGGTTCTTGGCCGTTCTGACACAAGCCTCGGTACCTGGGTGTATGTGAAATATGGAGAACTGCTTTGCTGGATCAATGCGGCCCCAAAGTATGTCAAATTAAGCGGAGACGTGTCGAGTCTTGAGCCATATTATCCTGATAATCCTGAGAAATTCACGCTTATCAAATTCCCAGACCTCGAAATTCCCCGCGCCGACAAATGTGGAGGCAACGCGTAGGTTAGGGCAGCCTGACCGGGTCGATATTTCCTGGCAAGCTTTCGATTTAGGTTCGGGCGACCGAGAGCCCGGCAACCGTCCGCTGTATCTACTTGAGCTCTGGACCTGCCAGGGTGGGGAAATTGTCTTTACGCCTATAGGCAGCAGCACAGAATATTCGGAGACCATGTCTGTGGTCATTACAGATGAAGCAGACTGTTCCGAGCCCTCACATGGGCGGATTTACCTGGCGCACAAAGACGGATATGTGGGTCCGGTTGAAATAAGCCCCTGGCCAGCATATCCAACGTCTACACCATAAGTCCATAATATTACGCACTCTCTCCTTCAACTGTATAACTCCTCATTATAAAAAAACAGGAGCAGACATCTGCTCCTGTTTGCGTATCATTCTGCCTGCTGCGACGGTCCATGTTGGGCCAGCAGGCTGGCAATCGGTTTCAAGTCCAACCACCACTGCCGGCGCGGGCGCTGGTATTCGCTTTCCACCATGCGCTCGAAGTCGCGCATATCGTGGAATTGGGTTTTGCCGTTCTGCAGTCCGATGAAAGCACTGTCGGTGCCCTTCTCGTTGCACTGCTTGATCAAGTAGTCTAGGCACAGGCTTGCCAGCCGGTTGGCCTGGATGCGGTCAAAGGGCGATGGGTCGCCGCCTTGTTGGAGGTGGCCCAGGATAGCCGGGCGTACGTCGAACACATCTTTGCCTTCTTCTTCGAACAACGAACAGATGAAATGTGTGGTGTAAATTTTGTTGGCATATTCGTTGCGGATCATCAATCCCAGCCGTTTTCCCGACTGGAAACCCACTGTTAACTCTTCCACATCAGCTTGCAGGTCCCGCAGCGTAATGCCCTCCTCGTGCATGTAGACACGTTCCGCGCCGGTCGCCAGTCCGCCTAATAGGGCCAGGTAACCGCAGTAATGTCCCATGACCTCCACCACGAAACAGCGGCGGGTTGCCACGGCCGACTGCTTGATCTTGTCTACCGCATCCACGATGCTATTCAGAGCCGTGTCTGCGCCGATACAGAGTTCTGATCCGGGCAGGTTATTGTTGATCGAAGCTGGCAGACAAACAACCGGCAGATTGAAGGCCGGGTAATTCTGACGGTTGGACAACAGCAGGTGAGCCGCTTCATAGGCGGTCCAGCCGCCGATGATCAGCATGGCGTCGATCTTTTGGTCTTCGATGACGCGTGCGATGGCATACAGGTCGCTTCCTTTCGGAACCAGACGATTGGTCCCAAGCAATGAACCGCCCTGTGTGGCCCAACCGCTGGTGCTCATCCATTCCATCTCCTCGACTTCACCGTCCACCAGCCCTTCGAATCCGTTCCGCACTCCCAGCATGATGTGACCCAGGTCCAACCCCAACCGGATGGCGGCGCGGGCAGCGGTGTTCATACCTGGCGCAGGCGCACCCGCGTGCAGGACGGCGATACGGAAGCGTTTCTGTCCCGGCTCGATGGGATGCGGCAAGGCACGTACCATCGTCTTTAACGTGCGGAAAGCCTCCTTGAAGGATGAACTGCGCAGGTCCATCGCACGCTCGTAATCCTTGGCGGCAATGGCCTCGGGCACGGCCTGGGTTTTCTGGATGCATTCCATCAGGGGGATACGGGTCATACGGTTGTTTTTGATCCCTATCACCACCGGCTCATCAGCCGGGTTGGCGTTGATGATTGTCAGCACAGCTTCGTGTCCCATCAACGTGCCCAGGGTGCGATCGAATGCGCTGGGACGTCCCCCGCGCTGGACGTGTCCCAGCACGGTCACGCGCACCTCTTCCCCTAACTGCTCCTCGAGCGCTCTCTGGACATCGGAACTGCCGATGTAATTCCCATAGCGGTCATGCGCCCCCTCGGCTAAGATGACGATGCTGTCGCGGCGACCAGCTTTGCGTCCGGCCCGCAGGCGGTCCGCCATCGCCTTTTGCCAGTCATCCACATCGGGCGGTGCTTCGGGGATCAGCACCCAGTCCGCGCCGGTCGCCAAGGCACTCATCAAAGCCAGGTAGCCACAATTGCGTCCCATCACTTTGACCACGAACGTGCGCTGGTGGCTGGCGGCCGTGCTGGAGATGGCATCCACCGCTTCGGTGATGCGGTGCAGGGCCGAATCGGCGCCGATGGTCATGTCGGTGCCGTGGAAGTCGTTATCGATCGAGCCGACCAGTCCCACAATGGAAAGGTTCGGGTACTGTGCGGCAGTCTCGGCATCGATCTGGCCGCTTTCGAGCAGTTCAGTGACCAACGAGGGCCACTCCTGCCGAAATACGTTGGCACCGGTCAGCGAACCGTCGCCGCCAACGATGATCAGGCCATCGATGCCAAGCTGGATCAGATTGTAGGCAGCCGTTCGGCGTCCTTCACGGGTCATGAAATCTGGACAGCGCGCCGTGCCAATCATGGTCCCGCCCAATTGCAGAATGCCGCCCACGGAATCCCAGTCCATTTTGTGGATACGCTCGCCGCCTTCCACCATGCCCTGGTATCCCTCATAAATTGCATAAACTTCTCCCCCTTGATCCAATGCGGTACGCACCACTGCCCGGACTGCCGCGTTCATGCCCTGAGCGTCGCCGCCGCTTGTAAGTAATGCGATTTGTTTTTTCGTCATATCCATTTGCCTTGCTGTATTATTAAATTATCCCTGAATTGTACTTCAAGTATCAAGCAGAGGGGCTTGTTTGTAAAATCTTATTGTCCAAGGACAAAGGATATAGGGCCCAGGGTTCATCCAACTTTAAGAAAATAATATCGGATAGGATAGTGCTATACTCAGCCTGAATATGCCTGACCTCGATCGGAGGAAACATGAAATTCTTCATGAAACCCGCCCCGAAATATACATGGACCCTTCCGCTTTTGGCCTTGATCCTGGCGGCCCTGGCCTGTAACTGGTCGAACGTTGCGCCGCCTGCCGCTCCGGTGATTGAGCCTTCCTCCTTACCAACCTTTGCCATATCAACTTTAACGCCTGTCCCCACAGAGACACCCTTGCCGACAGTCACCTCTACCCCGGATATGCCAATCGCCTGGCCGAAAGACCAGGGCGTCAATTGTCGCTATGGGCCGGGGCAAGCATGGGATACGGTCAGTTCGTTGCTACCTGGAACGACAACCGAGATCAAAGGCCGTACCGTTGATACCTCCTGGTGGTATGTCAACGACCCGCTGAAGCAGGATAGCTTTTGCTGGGTTTCTTACGATGTAGTGGATACCGCCGGAAATTTGAATATCATCCCGATTGTCGAGCCGCCGACGGCCTCGGTCACCAAAGTTACAGCAGATGCGGTAGTAGCGTTCATCGCTTGTGGCAGTTCGAACTCGGTCACGTTCAATGGATCAATCACGACCAACGGCCCGGCCACGGTTACCTATCACTGGGAAGTGAGTGGTGATGACCAGAATACGACTGCTGATGAAACCCTCCAATTTGCGCAGGCCGGTTCGCAGACAGTGACAGCCAACGCGTTTTCAGCCGATTGTGGCGAATACACTCTCACCCTGCATGTAACCGATCCAAATGAAACATCTGCCGACAAAGCGTTCAAAATCCAGGCTCCGTAGAATCGGAATGGCTCGGGATAAACAGAGATAGGACCTCCGGTCATCTCCATTATCGAGCATTTATCCCGCCGTAATGCCCCCATCCACTGGCAAGGCTGCGCCGGTGATAAAACTGGCTTCCTCGCTGGCTAAGAACAAAATTGTGCGCCCTACTTCCTCGGGTGTGGCGATGCGTCCTATCGGATGTTTTTCGGCCCATAACTTCCGCGCCTGCTCCACATCCCCGAATTGCTGCCAGGCGGCATGGATCATATCCGTGTTCACGCTGCCCGGGCAGACTGCGTTGACCCGAATCCCGTCTTTCGCGTGATCAAGCGCCATCGAGCGCGTCAGGTTAAGGATGGCCGCCTTCGAAGCCGCGTAAGCCGAGGCGCCCGCAAACCCCACCAGCCCCACATACGACGACACATTCACGATGCTGCCTTTCGTCTCACGCAGCGCGGGCAGCGCATATTTGCACATCAGGAACGTTCCTTTCACGTTCACGTCGAAGGTTGTATCCCATTCTTCTTCGGAGGTCTGTTCGACGGTGCGGTTGCGGAAGATGACGCCTGCGCAATTGACCAGGATGTCTAAACGGGCATACAGGTCGAGGGTCCGGGCGACGATGCGCTGACAGTCTGCGGCCCGAGAAACGTCTCCCGCCTCGCCTCGTCCTGGGACCTCGCGGCCTGCTTCCGTTGTCCGATCCTGATCCCTGCCGACGATGACCACGCGCGCCCCCTCCCGGGCAAAGAGTTTGGCAGTTGCGAACCCAATCCCACGCGTGCCGCCGGTGATTAAAACCACTTTGTTTTCGAAACGCATAATCTCTCCATTTTCTCGCTGAGCGGAGGCGTGATTGTCGCCGCAGTCGAAGCGTGATCTTGTTTGAAAACTGCCCTTCGACTTCCGCTTCGGCAAGCTCAGCGTCCGCTCAGGGCGAATGTTTTTTGATTATAGCGGTTCAGTAGTGTACAATTTGCCCCATGTTTAAACGTTTTCCCCCCTTGCTTCTTTTCTTTGCCACAGTTCTTGTGATTGCCGTGCTGGCCACCTTTGGACCGGAAGAACAATCGCTCGGTTCCAACGTGCGCATCGTGTACCTGCATGGCGCCTGGGTGCTGGCCGCGGAAGTGGCCTTTGCGGCCGCTGCGTTGGTCGGTTTAATCGCGTTAGTGATGCGTCGCGAGCAACTGCATCAATGGTCGGCCGCACTGGGACGTACCGGCATCGTCTTCTGGCTGACCTACCTGCCGCTCTCGTTATGGGCCATGGAAGCCAATTGGAACGGATTGTTCCTGGCCGAGCCACGTTTCCGCCTGGCATTAACCTTTGCCATCGTGGGCACGTTGATGCAGATTGGTTTGTGGCTGGTGAACATGAACTGGGTTACCTCGCTGGCGAACCTGGTCTTCTTTATAGTTCTGCGTGTGGTGTTCTCGACCGCTTCGAACGTAATGCATCCGCCGCCCTCACCGATCTTCAGTTCTGGACTGTGGAATATCATCGCTTTCTTTATTGCTCTAAATTTGATGGCCTGGCTGGCAGCTTTTTTCCTAACGCAAGTCTTTTTGTCTTACACGTCGGACAGGTCTAATAAGTCATTAGCGTAATATGGCGACTTTCAAACGTTTTGAAGAAATGCACGCCTGGCAGTCAGCGCGTGAATTGGTCAGGTTGATTTAAAAAATGACCAAACAACCCGACTTCAGCCGGGATTTTGCTTTGCGCGATCAAATCCGGCGCGCAGTGATTTCGGTGATGAGTAACATCGCCGAAGGCTTTGGAACAGGGACCGATGCAGATTTTGTTCGTTTTTTGAGCTACGCTCGAAGGTCTGTTTCCTGAAACGCAGTCGCAATTGTATGCAGCGCTCGATCAAAACTATATTTCTCCACAAACATTCAATGAAGCCTATTCGAGAGCGAATATGACGGAACGGCAAATTAACGCATTAATCGGATACTTGACTCGGTCAAAAGGCCAGAAATCTATCAGCGAAGAGAATGCACCCTACACTCTGGATTTACCGGACGATCTTGATTAGTGCCTGTCGACTTATAGGTTTGATGGATCAATAGTTGACTTGTAAGACTTGTTAGACAAACCAGACATATTAGACCTATTTCCATGCGCCTGCGTTTCCAACTTCTCATTGTCATGGTGCTGCGCACCATCTTCAACACCATGCACCGCATGGTGTATCCGTTTTTGGGAATCTTCGCACACGGATTGGGTGTGGATATCACGGCCCTGTCCTTTGCGTTGACCGGACGTTCGCTAGTGGGTGCTTTCGTCCCGTTCGCGGCTTCGGCGGCCGACCAGCGTGGACGTCGTTTCGGGATGCTGGCCGGCATTGCCTTGTTTACATTTGGCGTGGGGCTGGTTGTCGCTTTTCCCACGTTGTGGGCGTTGACGGTTGCACTAATCCTGGCGCTATTCGGAAAATACCTGTTTGACCCGGCTATGCAGGCCTATTTTGGCGACCGCATCCCTTACCAGCGACGTGGCTTGGCGCTGGCTGTCACGGAAGTAGGCTGGTCGCTGGCCTTTATCCTGGGTGTGCCAGCCATGGGCTTTTTGATCGCGCGCTATGGTTGGTCGGCGCCTTTTCCGGTGCTGGCAGCTCTTGGGATTGGGCATGTTCGCCGTCATCTGGTGGATGGCACCACGCCGAGATGCAAATCATGTCCCGGCGCGTAACCCCTGGGCGAACTTTGGCGCTGTATTGCGCAACGCTCCTGCGCTGGCGGGCATCTCCATCGCGTTGTGGGCCAGCGCGGCCAATGAGCTGGTCAATCTCATCTTTGGTGTGTGGCTAGAAGATTCGTTCGGTCTGCAAATTGCGGCGCTGGCGGGCGCATCGGCGGTAATTGGATTTTCGGAATTGGGCGGCGAGGGACTGGTTGCCCTGCTGACCGACCGCATCGGCAAACCACGTGCTTTGGCGTTGGGATTGTCAGCCAACGCGCTGGCTTCGGTTTTGTTGCCCTTTATCGGACGGACGGAAATTGGTGCCTTGGTGGGACTGTTTTTGTTTTATATTACCTTCGAGTATGTGATGGTCAGCCATGTACCACTGATGACGGAACTTCTTCCCGGTGCGCGGGCGACGGTCATGTCCTTCAATTTGACTGGGCATTCGCTGGGCCGTGCCCTGGGTGCGTTCCTGGCATCTTTCATTTATCAACAATTTGGCTTTCTATTTGTGGCGTTGTTGGCAGTGGTATTCAATATTTTTGGATTAACGGCATTGCGCAAACTGCAAAATTTAGCCCCGGTATCTTAGAAGATTTTCCACTCTACCGATCTCGGAACGATTATTGTCTCATTCATGCATGTCCTCCAAATGATGTTAGACTCGAGTGCATTGTTCGGTCTATCATGAATAAAAACCGGTCCTTATCTGCCTTCTTCTCGAGCGATATTGGGATTCTGATCTTGCTTGCACTGGTGCGCATTTTCTTGCAAGTCTTTATCAACGGAGAGTACGGCTTCCATCAAGACGAATTGGTCACAATGGATATCGCTTCACGTCACCTGGCCTGGGGATACGTGGCCTGGCCGCCGGTCACGCCCTTTCTGGCGCGCGTCGCGTTGACCTTGTTCGGCCTATCGCCCATTGGTCTGCGCGCCTTTGCTGTCATCGCGGAGGGTGTTGTGATGCTGCTGGCGGGTTTGATGATCCGCGATCTGGGTGGCGGCCGATGGGCGCAGGTTCTCGGGGCGGTGGCCGTAGCCACGACACCCAATTCCGTCATCCAGGGCGGCCTGTTCCAGTATGAGACCCTTGATTATTTATGCTGGGTGTTGCTGGCCTTTACGGTCCTTCGCCTGTTGAAAACCGAAAATCCGCGCTGGTGGCTGGGAATTGGTGCGGCCATCGGCCTGGGCATGATGACCAAATACACCATCGCTCTTTCGGTCGCAGGGTTAATCGTGGGGGTTCTGGCAACCCGCAACCGGCATTATCTGAAAAGCCGCTGGCTATGGGGCGGCGCTCTGCTGGCGTCCGTGATTTGGCTTCCCAACCTGATCTGGCAATTTCAGAACCATTGGATTTCGCTGTATTTCCTGGGCAGCATCCACACACGAGATGTGCAAGCTGGCTTGACCAGCAGTTTCCTGATAGACCAGATTCTGTTCAATTTCAACCTGGTGATGTTGTTTTTGGTGATCGCCGGACTATATTATTTCTTCTTTGCGCCGGCCGGGTCAGCGTTATCGGATGATGGGTTGGATGTACATTGTGCCTTTTATCCTGTTAGTTCTCGTTCAAGGGAAAGGCTATTATCTGGCGGCGACTTACCCGATGCTCGCGGCAGGCGGCGCAGTCTGGTGGGAAGCACGCCTGACCCGCATGGCCAGCCAGCGAGGAGCGCGCGTGTGGCGATGGATAACATGGAGCGTCTTGAGCGCCTTCGCAGCGCTTATTATCGCCACGGAGTTGCCGATTGCTCCGCTCGGCTCCGCCTGGTGGGATGTGGTCAGCAAGAGTAACGCGGAATTGAAATCCGAAGTCGGCTGGCCGGAACTCGTTCAACAGGTGGCAAAGGCCTACAATTCGTTGCCGACGGACGAAAGGTCTGGCGCGGCCATCCTGGCGGCCAGTTCGGGCGAGATCGGATCGATTGACCTGTACGGCCCAGCCTACGGCTTGCCCAGAGTCATCAGCGGATTCAATTCGTACTGGGCGTACGGCTATGGAAATCCGCCGCCAACCACGTTACTTGTGGTGGGCTTCGATTCCGACCTCCTGGCGAATTTCCAGGATTGCACGCTGATCGCACCGATCACTATGCCTTTCAACATTCAGAACGAAGAGACCATCAATCATAGGGCCATTTACGTGTGTCACAATCTGCGTCTTCCCTGGCCTGTTTTCTGGCAACATTTTCAGTATTTCGGCTAGTAGACGAGAATGTCAAAGTTAGATTTATTTCACTGGTGCTGGCTCGCACACAGGCAAGACCTACAGGGTTCGAAATGTTACCTACTTCGAGTTTGATTTTTATATTGGCGGGGAGTCTATTTATTTTGCTGGGTGGATTGTGGCTGGTCATTCCGGCGCTGTATGGCGTACCCTGGGTGCCGACGCGCGAAAAACGCATCCGCAAGGCATTGCGATTGGCAAAGCTGCAACCTGGGGAGATACTGTACGACTTAGGCGCAGGCGATGGACGCGTGCTGCTGATGGCGGCGCAGGAATTCGGCGCGCAGGCGGTAGGGATCGAGATCGGACCTGTCCAGTGCGCGTTGGGATGGTTGATGATTCTATTAAGCGGGAGCAGGCACAAGGCCCAGATGCGATGCGGGAATTTTTATCGTGCGGATGTGTCTGAGGCGGATGTCGTCTTTGTTTATCTGACGTCTGCACAGACGACACGTCTACAGAAAAAGCTGGAACAAGAATTGCGAACGGGCGCACGCGTAGTCAGTGTCGCAGCGGATTTTCCGGATTGGCAGCCTGAATTTGTGGACCGGGAGATGCTGATTTTTGTTTACAAGATGCCTGCGCGAGAGCCCATCCCATTTTCAAACGGGGTACAATGAAGAAAAAATTCCATTTTTATGAAATGAGATCATTTTGGACAACCTGAAAACCGAACTAAAAAACCCTTTACCTGAAACTACCTTTGAAGGATTATCCGAACCGCTGAGAGAAGCCGCTCGACGTGAGAACTGGACTACGCTCATGCCCGTCCAGGCGCGTGCTATTCCCTATGTGCTGGCCGGGCGCGATATGATGATCCAGGCACGGACAGGCAGTGGCAAGACGGGCGCGTATTTGTTGCCCATGTTGGAACGACTCGACCCCAAACGCGACGAATGTCAGGCGTTGATCCTGGTGCCAACCCGGGAACTGGCACGCCAGGTATCGCACGAAGCGGAAACCTTGTGCGCGAGCGCAGGCTTGCGTAATGTGGCGGTCTACGGCGGCGTGGGCTATGGCCCGCAAATCGACGGGCTCAAGAAGGGCGCACAGATTGTAGTTGGCACGCCGGGACGCGTGCTCGATCATTTGCTCAAACGTACCTTTTCGCTCGATAAGCTGAAGATGCTGATCTTCGATGAAGCTGACCGTATGCTTTCGATGGGTTTCTATCCCGACATGGTCGAGATGAAGCGTTATCTGCCCAATCGACACGTGAATACCTGCATGTTCTCGGCCACCTTCCCGTATTCGGTCATGCGCGCCGCGCAGGAGTTCATCCCTGAGCCGGAGTTCATCACGCTCAGCAGCGACCATATCCACGTCACCGAAGTGGAGCACGTCTACTACAAAGTGCCAGGTATGGACAAGGACCGCAGCCTGGTGCGTCTGATCGAAGTGGAAAACCCCGATAATGCTCTCATCTTCTGCAACACCAAAGACCGCGTGCACTACGTCGCGGTGGTGTTGCAGCGCTTCGGTTATGATGCGGATGAGATCAGCTCGGCGCTCTCGCAGAGCCAACGGGAACAAGTGCTGGGAAGCGTCCGCAAAGGGACTCTACGCTTCCTGGTCGCGACCGACGTGGCTGCCCGCGGATTGGACATCCCCGAACTCTCGTACGTGATCCAGTACGAGCCGCCCGATGAAGTTGAGAATTACATCCATCGTGCCGGGCGGACAGGGCGTGCCGGCGCTGGCGGCGTGGCTATTACGCTGGTCAATGCGATGGAGAAACCCGCCCTCGACCGCATCGCAAGACAATACGAAATCGAACTGGAAGAGCGTATCATTCCCAGCGATGAAGATGTCGCCAATGTGGTAGCAGAACGTCTGACGACCCTATTGGAAGCGCGTTTGCGTGACCGCGACAAATTGCAAGCCGAACGCAGCCAACGCTTTGCGCCCCTGGCACGCGAACTGGCCGACCAGGAGGAAGAACTGCCCATTATCACTATGCTACTGGATGATTATTACCAGAAGATGTTGCATCCCACCCTGGAGAAGCCAAAAGCTGAGAAGAAGTCCGCACAAAAAGGCAAAACGAAAAAGCGAGGGGGGAACCGCCACAGGGGTGGAAAACGAAGGTAGAAAATGCTCATTCATTCCGCAACCCAACTCCTGACTCTCGCTGGCGGCCCCCAGCGTGGACGCTCTCTCGGCGCGCTCGGCATCATCGAAAATGGCGCCATTCTCATTCGAGACGAGAAGATCGTTGCGGTTGGGAAGACCGATGAACTGCGCGCCGACTATCCCGGCGAACCCAGCCTAGACGCGTCTGGTTGTGTGGTCATGCCCGGTTTGGTGGACCCGCACACGCATCTCATCTGGGGCGGTGACCGGGCTCGCGAGTTCGAAATGAGGCTCGAGGGCGCCAAGTACCTGGACATCCTGGCGGCGGGCGGCGGTATTATTTCCACGGTGCGGGCCACGCGCACGGCCAGCATCGAGTCGCTGATTGCCCAGACACGTCCGCGCCTGTTGCGCATGTTTGCCACCGGTACCACTACTGCCGAGGCCAAAACTGGCTATGGCTTGCAAACTGCCACCGAACTGCGCCTGCTCAAAGCCCTGCTGGCGCTTGACGATGAGGGTCCGCTCGATCTGGCGATCACCTTCCTGGGCGCGCACGCCATCGCTCCTGAATTCAAGGATAACCCACAGGGCTATACTGACCTGGTGACCGAGACCATGCTACCCATCCTGTGCCAGTGGTGGGAAACGCATGCGCCTCGCAAGCCTTATCCCTTTGTGGATGTTTTCTGTGAGACTGGCGCTTTCAGCCTCGCACAATCGCGTCAAATCCTGACGAAAGCCTGCTCGCTGGGATTCCCGGTCAAGATCCACGCTGACGAGTTCGACAACCTGGGTGGCGCCTCCCTGGCGGTCGAGTTGGGGGCGGTCTCGGCAGACCACCTCGTCAAAACATCTGATGCGGACATTGCCGTGCTGGGCAAGTCGGATACGGTGGCCGTTTCCTTACCATGTACGCCCTTCGGCTTGGCCGAGCATGATTACACCCCCGCGCAAAAGATCCTGGATGCGGACGGTATCCTGGCCCTGGCCACGGATTGCAACCCCGGCACGGCCTGGAACGAGTCGATGCAGTTTGTGATTGCGCTAGCCTGCCGCATGCTGAAGTTGACGCCCGCCCAGGCGATTGCAGCTTCTACGATCAATTCGGCACATGCCATCAGACGCGCAGACGTAGTCGGCTCGCTCGAAGAGGGCAAACAGGCCGATTTATTGGTATTGTCTGTGCCGGATTACCGTCACCTGGGCTATCGTTTCGGGACGAACCTGGTCAAGCAAGTCATCAAGCGCGGACGAGTTTATTCGGTGGATGTGGGCTACTATCGCACAGCGTAGAGTTGCGTACGAAATTTGTGGTTTTGATGATGGCAAGTTTAGCGAACGTTACGTTTAACCAACTCTTCCAACTGGCTATCCTGGTCATTGCTGTGGTATTGGTCTTTGTCGGCGTACGGTACTTTTTCCACATCATCCTACACGTCTTTCACTTTCTGACGAACTTCTTGTGGCATGGTTGCTTGATTCTGGTTGTGCTGGCGGTCGTGTTGGGTATTCTTCACTACCTGAAAATATTCTAAATTCTTGAAGCTGAAAAAATGCCCGCCCAAAAGTTAGGCGAGACATTATTTTGAAGATTAAATAACGTAGAGGCTTCCAGCATCGGAAGCCTCTACGTTATGGTTTTTGGATCGTTGTATTTTTCTATGCATCCTGCTTGCCATACCACATGCGGCCAAGCAGGTTGTCTTTTTTGAAGATCTGGTGATAGAACGCTGCGCCGATGTGCAGTAGGATCAACATGAAAAGAAGGGCCCAACTCAAACCATGGAAAGCGCCTATCGAGAACCCGCGCCTGCCGAAACCACGCGCGGCGGCAGTTCCAATCCCCAGCACGCGGGCAAGCAGACCTCTTTGTGAAGCCATGACGATACCAGTGATCGTGATGGAGTACGTGAAGAAATACAAGCCGAAGTGGGTCAGTTTGCCAACCAGGTCCAGGAAGGGGTTCCCTGCAGCTGGCCCAATCAGGGTGTTTGGTCAGCCAGCGCACGATCAGGCGAATGGTGAGCAGCACCAATGTAGTGATACCGAGGATCATATGGATGCCAATGGGCGGGAAGCCCCCAACAGAAAGTGCCCTACCGCCTTCCCCCTCTTCGCCCGCAAACAGGACAGTAGCGAAGATCAAAATTGCCACGAGCCAATGCAGGGATACAAGAGCTGGATGATAGCGTTTGGTGATTGAGGTGGTCTTGGTGGATTCGTTAGTAGCGGAAGTCATAGAAGTTGTTGTCATGATTTTCTCCTTTGCGGCCAGTAGTATACAGGGCTTACATGAACACAAGATGACAAAACAGAATCTGGCAGTCTCCCCCTTGAGTGTTGATCTTGAAATTTTGCCACTGAGCCACAGAGTCACAGAGCCTTAATTCTCAGCGTCTCCGTGACTCGGTGGCTAGCACCTCTCTATGCCGTCATCAGCACTGGACAGGGAGATTATTAAAAGTCTGGTTAGATGGAAATGCATCCCCGCGCTTTGATAAAATCAAACATATATTTTGTTGGAGGCAATATGCAAATTGACATTATTGGTGTCCCGATCGACCTGGGCGCAGACCGCCGTGGCGTGGACATGGGGCCCAGCGCCATCCGTTATGCTCACTTGCAACAGGAATTGGAAAAGCTCGGGTATGTGGTAGAAGATAAAGGCAATGTGGAAGCGCCGATTGCCGAAACATGCGCCATCACCGATCCGAAGCTGAAATACATCGACTGCATTGTTCCCATGTCTCGACGAGTGGCTGGGGTCGTTGCCACCAGCGTCCAGAGCGGGCATCTGCCTGTCGTGTTGGGTGGTGACCATTCGCTTTCGCTCGGTTCCATCCGTGGCGCAGCCAAACACAAGAAGATCGGCGTATTATGGGTAGATGCGCATGCCGACTTCAATACCCCTGAAACCACTCCTTCTGGCAACATCCACGGCATGCCCCTGGCCGCGCTGTGCGGACTGGGGGATCAGCGCCTCGTCCAACTCTGGGAGGAAGCCACACCGGTCGTGGATCCCGCTCACGTAGCCATCATCGGGGCGCGCGATCTTGACGAGGGCGAAAAGCGGAACCTGTCTCAGGCCGGAGTCAAGGTTTTTAGCATGGAGCAGGTTGATCGTCTCGGGTTGGTAGCGAGCATGGAAACGGCCCTCGAGTGGATTTCTCGCGATGTGGATGGCCTCTATCTCTCGTTCGATATGGATGTCATGGATCCTCGTCATGCGCCTGGGGTCGGGACTCCGGTTACGGGCGGTCTGACGTATCGTGAAGCGCACCTCATCTGCGAGCTGATAGCCGAAACCGGGGCGCTGGTCGGTATGGATGTGGTCGAAGTCAATTCCATTTTGGACGTGCAAAACCAGACCGCGATGCTGGCAGTCGAGTTCATCCTTTCGGCTCTGGGAAAACGTGTTTGGAATGAGAGCTGAGCGGCCTTGCCCGGCTCATCATTTGAGGCTAGAATAACCATATGGCAAATACACGCGGACCACTGTTGGTGGTCGAAGACATCCCTAACGTGCTCGAATTGCTTGAGGTGACTCTTCGTTTCCAGGGCTACGAAGTCATTTCGGCGCACAACGGACAGGAAGCGCTGGATATTCTCGAAAAAGAAACTCCGGCGCTCATAATTTCTGACATCCTGATGCCCAAGCTGGACGGTTTTTCGATGGTACAGAAATTGCGCCACAACCCGAAAACGCAAAACATTCCGGTGATCTTTCTTTCCGCGACCTACGTTACCCCCGAAGATCGTATGTTTGCCATGAGTTTGGGCGCCTCGCGTTTCATCGAAAAACCGATCGATACCGAGGATTTCTTGCTTACCATTGCCGAGCTTTTGAGCCAGGAGCAGATCACCATCCCAAGTCCGCTTGCACAGCCGCAATTCTATTCAGGCTATCGCGCTCGCCTGGAAATCAAACTCCAGCACAAGAACCGCCAAATCGCTCGCATCGAACGTCTGTTGCCCACCTTGGACCCTGATCAAAGGGAGTCATTTAAGACCCTCCTCGATCAGGCCGTCCGCGACCGGGATGAAATCCAGGTTGAACTTGATGCACTAAAAGAAACTATCAGAAATCTCCACACCAAAGACCAATGACAATCCCTACACTCACTTACATCGAACGGCTTGCACGCCAGGCCGGTCAAATTTTGCGTGCCGGTTACCAGCAGGAACACCAGGTCGATTACAAAGGCGTGATCGACCTGGTTACCGAAATCGACCGGCAGTCCGAAGACTATTTGCTGGGCGAAATCCGCAAGGATTTTCCCGATCACCACATCCTGGCCGAGGAAAGCGGCGGGACGCGCGGTGGCGAAAACCAGTGGTACATCGATCCGCTGGATGGAACGGTCAACTACGCTCACAATATCCCCATTTTCTCCGTTTCGATTGCCTACGCTTCGAACGGGACCACTTCGACTTCCCCTTCGAGGACGATGTCGCTCAGTGCAGGCCTCAGCCTGGCCGCCGTTTACGATCCGATGCGTGACGAAATGTTCACAGCTGAACGTGGGAAAGGCGCGCACCTGAATGGACGACCGCTGCGCGTTTCAGGTGTCGCCGAGCTTCAGAGAAGTCTGCTGGTGACCGGTTTCCCGTATGATGCCTGGAACAGCAAATTCGATAACTTCGATAACTTCGTCAAATTTGGGAAGTTGAGCCAGGGCGTGCGCCGCCTGGGCTCTGCCGCCCTCGACCTGTGCTACGTGGCCGCTGGTCGCTTCGAAGGTTTCTGGGAATTGGCCCTCAAGCCCTGGGATGTAGCCGGCGGCGGCCTGATCTGCGAAGAAGCCGGTGCGCGCGTGACCAACGTGTTCGGTGAGGATGATTACATCTCCCCTCCGCAGTCGGTGGTCGCAACCACGCCCGGCATCCATGCTCGCATGTTAGAAGAATTGGCATACGAACATTCTTGATGATTTCGCCTATATCAGTTGGACACAATTAACAGGGAAAACTCCAACCGGGAAGGCAGCAGCCTCCTCAGTTGGAGTTGAGTCCAAAAAACGAATCCCCGCTTTTGCTGCCTGATGGGCAAAACAGACAGTTGAATTATTTCTTTGGTTTATCGGGCTTGCCAGGCGGGTCGTGTTTGTCGTGGTTCGGCGTATCTGGCGTTCCAGGGGTTTGGCCTAAATGCAGCCCCTGGTTGTCCTCGGTGCCATCCGGCGTATTTTGGATGCTCGAAGAACCATCGGGGATGACGGTCCCAATGGCCGTTGGTTCGCTGGATGGCGCGCCAGGTGTAGCCTGCGTGGGCGAGACTTCTGTGGCGGGTGTTATTGGGGCGGCCAGCGTAGAATCAATACCAGGCACCTGTGTCACTTCCACACTGATGAGATGATTATCTTGTAACAAATCAATGATTTGGTTGCGGAAAACATAGGCGGCCGTAAGCATAGCCGCAATAATCCAAACCCCGATCACTGCCTGCAGTAAGATGCTCTGAGCAGTAGACATGCCCCCCAATGCTCCCGATCCGCCACTTCCACCAGATCCGGCGCTACCACTATCGCCGCCGCCCTTTCCGCTATGACCACGCCCATGGATTTTCAGGGCTACGGCCTGTTTTATGAAGGCTGCTTTTCTGGCAGCCATCAAATCGGTCGGATAGTCTGGTGTTCCGGCCTTAAGCTTTGAAAGCAGCCCGATGATGTCTTGAGGATTAAGGGATCGTTCGACATATTAAATTTCCTCGTTCAAACGGCCCATCGCTTGACGAAGCTTATCGATACCGCGATTCTGGAGCGCCTTTACAGCATTCACTTTTTTGCCAAGAACTTCAGCCGTCTCTTTCAGACTGAAATCTTCTTGGAATCGTAGAACGATCACATTCCTTTGGTCTTCGGTTAGCTCATGCTCCATTACGATGGAAAGTTTCTCAAGCAACATTTTTTCTTCTGCCCGTGATTGAACCGGTTTACTCTCTTTATTTGCCGAATCAGCCATATCCAGTGGTGCGCTGCGCTGCCTTTCTCGCGCATGATCTACCACAAGATGATAGGCTATTTGGAACAAATAAGACCGTAAATCGTACAGGGCCCTTCCCTTCTGTAAGTTTGTCTAATAGGCGTGCAAATACATCGCCAACTATCTGATCTGCTTCCTGTGGATATACACCCAATCTAAGCAGATATTTATATATAGCTGGTGCATACTCATCAAAGATCGCTGCAAGTGCATCTTGATCTAAGGAATTGGCAGCCGCTAAAATGTCGATTTCATCCTTCATACGCCCCGGATTTTATTGAACGTCAATACCATGACGAGACAAGATAAAGAAAGTTACTAATATTTCTGCAAGGTCTCTCTGATCGATTTTCCAGCTTTGGCCTTGATCATTCTCTTCTTGACCAACCCCCTCCCTCACGGTAGAATACAACCCGACGCGGGAGTCGCCAAGTGGTAAGGCATCAGCCTTCCAAGCTGACATTCGCGGGTTCGAGTCCCGTCTCCCGCTCTGAGCAGTGTTCGGTGACCAGAAATCAGTAGCCAGTTGGATTGAACACTGATACCTGGTCACTGTTCACTGAACATGGGCCCGTGGCGCAGTGGTTAGCGCAGGCGACTCATAATCGCTTGGTCACAGGTTCGAATCCTGTCGGGCCCACTT
>CAWAVQ010000004.1:0-9675 GCA_963785535.1 uncultured Chloroflexia bacterium
TGGAGAGTAACATGGACACTATTATTGAGGGCATTTCCGCATTGGAAATCCTGGATTCACGCGGCAACCCGACGGTTGAAGTGGAAGTCATTCTGGCGGATGGCTCATGGGGACGGGCTGCCGTTCCTTCAGGCGCTTCGACCGGAACGCACGAAGCCCTGGAACTGCGCGACGGTGACAAGAAGCGTTATCTTGGCAAGGGCGTGACCCAGGCCGTTGCCAACGTCAATGGACCGATCGCAGAGATGCTGTTCGGCTGGGATGCCAGCGACCAAAAGGCTATCGACGCGGAACTATTGGCGCTCGATGGCACTGAAAATAAATCCAAACTGGGCGCAAACGCGATTCTGGGCGTCAGCCTGGCAGTGGCAAAAGCCGCGGCTAATTCGCTTGGTTTGCCACTCTATCGCTATCTGGGTGGCGTGTACGCGCACGTGCTGCCCGTCCCGATGATGAACATCCTGAACGGCGGCGCACACACAGCCTGGCAATCGACAGATGCCCAGGAATTCATGGTCATGCCGCTGGGCGCTCCCAGCTTTGCAGAGGGTCTGCGCTGGGGATCGGAGATCTATCACGCACTCAAGTCGGTGCTCAAGGAAAAAGGCTATGCCACTTTGGTCGGCGACGAAGGCGGATACGCCCCGGCCTTAAAGGCGAACAACGAGGCGGTTGAAGTCATTTTGGAAGCTATTTCTAAGGCGGGCTTCAAAGCCGGACGCGGTCAGGAGGTAGCCATTGCGCTCGACCCGGCTGCATCCGAATTATATGACGAAGAGACCAAGACTTATAACCTGCGCAAAGAAGGGAAAAAACTGACCGGCGAGCAAATAGTTGAGTTCTGGGCAAAGTGGGTGGAAGACTATCCTATCGTCTCTATCGAAGACGGCCTGGCCCAGGACGACTGGGATTCCTGGAAACTGATGACCGAAAAACTGGGCGATAAAATCCAGGTCATGGGTGACGACTTGCTAGTAACCAACCCCGGACGCATCCGCCGTGCCATCAAAGAGGGTACCGTTAATTCGGCCCTGATCAAACTCAACCAGATCGGCTCATTGACCGAAACGCTGGAAGCGGTGGAACTCTGTCACCGCCACGGCTGGACAGCTATCGTCTCACATCGCTCAGGCGAGACCGAGGATGCCACCATCGCCGATCTGGCCGTGGCGCTGAACGCCGGTCAGATCAAAACGGGGGCGCCCGCTCGCTCGGACCGGGTAGCAAAATACAACCAGTTATTACGGATCGAGGCCGAGTTAGGGGAAACAGCCCGTTATGCTGGTTGGGGTGCGCTCAAGCAAGCTTAATTCCGTCTCCTTCAGTGCCTGGTTGGATAAAATCCAGCCAGGCATTTTTGTCTCTGTTTGGATACGAGGTAAATAGAAGAACATGCACGCAGGCTTCAAGAACAATCAACTCAGAAATAAGCTGGTTCTACTAAGCATCTTGATCCTAACCCTGGCTATCCTTTCAGCCTGCGGCGGCGCGGCAACCCCAGAAGCGCCTGCAGCCACCGAGGCGCCAGCCGAGCCGGTTCAACCGGAGGAACAATATCCTGTTTTGTACGGTCAAGATTCGCGCACTGAGGTTTTTCAACAAACAGATGCGAAACTAAAAGAAATGGCTGCTTCTGTAGGCATCTTCGTTCGCTCCGAACAGGTAAACACAACAGGAAATTCGGTCACGTTAGAAGGATATACGCTTAACGAAATGAGTGAAATGGGCTGGCTGGTTAGGGATGCAAACCTACCCATGTGCTCAGAAGAATTATTCACTTCGCAGATTGCTCCGGGCTTTTGCACCGGTTTTCTAGTCAAGGACGATATTCTTGTAACTGCAGGGCATTGTCTTCAGAAAACACCCTGTTCCGATACAAGTATCGTATTCGGCTACCAGATGGAATCCAGCAATTCACTGGCAACCCTGACCAAGGAAAATGTCTTCCAGTGTGCGGAAGTTATTGCGCAAGAAGTTCCCAGTCAGGAAAATCGATATCTGGATTATGCAATCATCAAACTGGATCGTCCCACCGGGCGAGCGGGGCTCGATTATGTTACTGACGATCTTCTTGAAACCCAAAATAACGTTGCTGTTCTAGGGTATCCGTCTGGACTGCCGTTGAAGATTGCGTCCAATGCTTTTGTGATGAGCAATAGCGCCAATGATCCATTCTTTGTTGCGAATCTCGATACCTTTGGAAGCAACTCCGGTTCCCCCGTAATAAACGCAAACACTTACCGGGTCGAAGGGATTCTGGTACGCGGCATGACAGATTATGTTCCTTCGAGCGATGGTTCCTGCATTCAGGTCAATCGCTGTCCCGAGAGTGGTGGTCTCAATTGCGCAGGCGAGAACGCAACCAAAATGGCGAGGCTGGCTGTACTGATTCGCGGACGGCGTCGGTTCTAAAGGGCAAAATGGATTAAATTGTTATCCAAATCTTCTTTTGATTCTTGTGATCATTTTGATCTCGCGATCAAAACCAAAATAAGAGTCAGTCTTGTTGCGCTCAAAGGGAAGCAACTTCTTACGTTGGTTGGGGGATGTTAGATACCTGTTCGATGCCAAGTTTTACGGCAGAACACCTGCCCAGCATAGTTCGTGGCAGGTAAAACCATCGGAAAAAGCTTAAGAGTCATTTGGTCTGGAACGCCCACCAACTTTCAGACCGGTGTATAATCGAATCATTGTACTCATACTGACTTGGATGAAACCATGGCAAGTATAACGTACGGTTCTACATTCAAACGCTTTAGTGATGTGATTGCCGTCAACGGCATGAATATTCAAGTCGATGAAAAAGGGTCCCTGATCCTCGTTGACCCATCTGATTACGGCAAAATCGTTGCCTTCCCCTTGTTAGCGGGTTTGAAAGAGAATAGAGAAGGCGATAACGTTATCTTCGATATACAACCTGAAAATATCTATAATTCGGATTTCACTCTGCCAGCATACATATCAAAAAAGCAAGAGCAAAAACAGGTGTGACAGAGTTGATGGGAAACGATACATCCTGCATATGCTCAGCATCTTGGACGCTAGGACAGAGGAAAGGTTTTGTTAAATTCTCTTGAAAGGAGGTGATCGTACTGATCGATAGATTTCTTACTTAAAACTACATTGGCCAAAAATCTGAAATGTCATGAGAGGAAAAGAGGAAATGAAAAAATCTCTGTTTATACTGTTCAGCCTGTTGGTGATTACGTCGGTTGTGCTCACCGCCTGTGGTGGTGGAGCTGCGCCTGCTGCAACCGAAGCACCTGCTGCTGCAGCGGCGGTTGACCTGACTGTCTGGCACGGCTATCATGCTGGTGGCTCCGAAGAGGCTACGATTAATCAGATCGCCACTCAGTATATGAACGATAATCCAAATGTCAAGGTCACCGTTTTGGAAGTCCCATTTGACCAGCTATTCAACAAATACGAAACCGACACTGCTGCTGGCGGCGGCCCAGACATGTATACCGCGCCCAACGACAATCTCGGCAGTGAAGTACGCTCTGGCGTGATTGCCCCCATCGATGATCTTGTAGCTGGTAAACTGGACGGCTATACAAAAGCTGGAATCGAAGGCGTAACCGTAGATGGCAAGATCTATGCTGTCCCTGGCATTGCCAAGGCCGTTGGCCTGTTTTACAACAAGTCAACTATTGACACTCCGCCTGCTACCACCGATGATCTGATGAACCTCGTCAAGTCAGGTAAGAAGATTGGCATTGCCACCGGTGGTTATTTCGTATGGGGCTTTTGGTCTGGCTTTGGCGGTGAGCTTATGGATAGCACCGGCAAATGCACAGCCGATCAAGGCGGTTTCGCAGATGCCTTGCAATACTTCTCGGATCTTCAGGCCGCCGGCGCGACCTTCGACTCCGATTCAGGCAAACTCGATACCGCCTTTACCCAGGGTCAACTTGATATGATTGTTGATGGCCCGTGGGTCCTGGGCGACTTCGAGAAGGCACTCAGCGATAACCTTGGCGTTGCTCCATTGCCCGCTGGCCCGGCTGGTCCATCCAAGCCTATGATGGGCATTGACGGCTGGTACATCAACCCGAACAGCAAGAACCAGCAAGCAGCGATTGAGTTCGCGTTGTATGCCTTCGGTAAAGATGGCTTGACACTATACGAGAACAATGCAGGCGACCCTGCTGCCCGTTCGGACGTTACCGCAACTGACCCGCTGGTCAAGGCTTTTGCTGACGTTGCAGCCGGTGGCTACCCGCGTCCGCAATCTGCTGAGTTCGGCAACTACTGGGGCCCGTTCGGCGATGCGCTGACCGCGGTCCTGGCTGACACAGCCACCCCCACCGATGCTGTCAAGACCGCTTGCGACGCAATGAACACAGCGAATAACAAGTAGTACAAGTAAGTATGTTTAATCGGGGAGCGCTACTAAAACAGCGCTCCCTCTTTTCAAAATTCCAGAGTATTTCCCAAAGCCAGTATTAAGAAATAGCTGAAAGACACGAGGCAAATATGGCTACTATATCAAGAAATATTTCCCCTCCAGCGCCAGGAAAACCCAGAAAACGTTTCTGGAAGCTTCTTAACCCTTATCTATATTTACTGCCTGCTTTCATCGTAATGGGTGTAATCACGTATTACCCGATGATTTATCAAGTTTGGATGTCTTTTACAAATTATGGATTGAAGAATTTACGGTTCGACGCTCCAGCCCCAGATTATGTTGGTTTGACCAATTACATCAATATCCTGACCAATCATCTTGGACTATCCTATTATGATTTCCTCAAGATGCTTAGCTTCAACCTTTTCTGGACATTTTCAAACGTTATTATTCACGTTGCATTGGGAATACTCATTGCGGTGATCCTCAACAGACAGGGTTTGTGGTTCAAAGGATTCTATCGGGCACTTTATATTTTGCCGATTGTTGTTCCACAGATCATCGTAGCCAGCATATTCCGCAACATGTTCGATCCGGATTATGGTGCTATCAATCAGGGGCTAGCTGTTCTGGGCAAATTTTTCTTTAACTTTAAGCCCTGATCTTTTTCACATCCGCTGGATCGACCAGGTAGGTTATCCCATCAGTTGGATACCTCTACCACTTTCCTATTACGCATTGCTGATCACAAACGTCTGGCTTGGCTGGCCTTTTATGACCATTGTCGCCAGCGGTGCATTACAAAGCATCCCCAAGGATTTGTATGAAGCATCTCGTATAGATGGTGCAAGCGAAGTTCAACAATTCTGGAAAATCACCCTGCCGCTCATACGCCCAGCCATGATCCCAGCAGCAGTGTATGGCCTTGTCATGACCTTCAACTTATTCAGTTTGATTTACTTCCTTTCAGGCGGCGGCCCCCTCAGACAAACAGAAATTCTGGTCACAACAGCATACCGGCTGATAAATGAACAACGATTATATGGTGTTGCCGCCGCTTTCTGTGTTTACATTTTCTTCATTTTGCTTGCGTTAACGCTTATCACCAACGCAATCACGCGTGCAACGGAGAGTTATGATGTCTAAGAACAATAAACCTTCCTTTCTAACCCGCATTCGTTGGTATATTCAGGGGCGTGGCAGCACAGGAGAACGCGGTATATCATTCGTATCTCAGTTGCTCAGCCAGTTATTTCTGCTTTTGGTCGCCGCGACGGTAATTTATCCTATCCTCTGGGTAGTCAGTATGTCTCTTGACCCGCGAGACATTTCCCGACCTACTGAATTGCGCATCAATCCTGCACAGGGCGGTCTAACGTTCAAAGCATACGAAGATGTTTTCAAACAGCCCACTGCCAACCCTGTCAGCCTGGGCCAGTTGATGTTCAATAGTTTTCGATTAGCCACCCTTACAGGCATCGCTTCGATCATCGTGGGTATATTCGCGTCTTATGCGTTTTCGCGCTTGCGTTTCATGGGACGCCAAGCTTTAATGATTGCGGTGCTAACGGTCCTGATGCTTCCTGCCATTGCTACCCTGCCAGCCCTTTTTGTTTTGCTCAATAAAATCCAGATCGACATTGGCGGAACTGTCTTCAATTTGCGAAATTCCCTCATAGGCGTTGGGCTGGCTGTCCTTTCTGGTTCTCTACCTTTTGCCATTTGGAATATGAAAGGCTACCTCGATACAATCCCTAAGGAACTGGAAGAAGCCGCCTTGATCGACGGTTGCACGCCCAACTCGGCTTTCTTCCGTGTGACTCTGCCATTGTCCATGCCCGTCCTGGCCGTAACTTTCTTCCTGGGTTTTATGAGCACCTGGACAGAATTTGCCACCTCCTGGTTGTTCCTCACTAACCCGAAAGATTTTACACTGATGATGGCACTTTACAATATGATCGGGCAATATTCGAACACAACGCCCTGGTCACATTTTTCTGCCATGTCTATTATCATCGCTCTCCCAGTGACAATTGTCTACCTATTCGTGCAACGTTACTTTGTTGGTGGTCTTGCTATTGGTGGCATCAAAGGATAATCGGCATTGGTCAGGAGCGGTCTCTCCGTGACCGCTCCGATTTTTACCCATGAAAAGACTCTGGGCTGTCCTTTGGCTAGTTCTCCTTTTGACAGACTGCACTCACGCGACACCGATACCTGCGTCTGTTTCATCGTCTTCCCTCACCCCAAAACCGGTTCGCCAACAACCCTGGTGGCAGGGCACCGTCTTCTATGAAATCTTCGTCCGCAGTTTCTACGACACTGATGGAGATGGGGTCGGGGACCTTAACGGTGTTACTGCTAAACTCGATTATCTGCAGGCCTTGGGAATCACCGGCATCTGGCTCATGCCCATCAACCCCTCGCCTTCTTATCATGGCTACGACATAACCGACTATTATGATGTCAACCCAGAGTACGGGACGATGGGCGACTTCAAAAGGCTGCTCGATGAGGCGCACAAACGTGGCATTCGCGTCATCATTGATTTGGTATTGAATCACACATCCAATCAACATCCTTTTTTTATAGATGCGCTCCAAGGCCCCCAGTCAAAGTATTACGACTGGTACCTTTGGTCTGATACTAACCTGGGCACGGGTTGGCACCCTGTTATGGGGGCGCAACAAAAATACTATTTTGGCATCTTTTGCGATTGCATGCCCGATCTGAATTACAACAATCCCGAAGTCACGGCTCAAATGGAAGACGTCACCCGCTTCTGGTTGAACGATGTAGGCGTGGATGGTTTTCGGATGGATGCCATTAACCGTCTGATCGAAGACGGAACTAAAACCGAGAACACACCTGCTACACATGCTTGGTTAAAGGATTCTATACCTTCTACAAATCCGAGAAGCCGGATGCATATACAATTGGAGAAGTTTACGGCGCGGATGCTTCCCTGGCAAAGACTTATACCGGCGATCAGCTAGACGAAGCGTTTAATTTTGAAATCGCCACCGGGATTATCAACAGCGCTAATACAGGCTCCAATATCAGCGTCAATAGCGCCCTGACATTTGCAACGCAGACCCTGCCAAACGGAGACTATGGCACCTTTTTGACGAACCATGACCAGGATCGTCTCATGAGCGATCTCGACGGCGATATTGGCAAGGCCAAGGTTGCCGCGTCATTGCTACTGACTTCGCCAGGCACGCCATTCATATACTACGGCGAAGAGATCGGTATGCAGGGAGAAAAACCGGACGAAGACATCCGAAGGCCAATGCAATGGTCAGGGGATGAGAATGCCGGGTTTAGCGGTGGCCAGCCTTGGCGTGCACCCGCTGCGGACTATCCGCAGGTGAACGTGGCTGCGCAGGAGAACAATCCAGATTCCCTGCTATCGCACTATCGCAACCTGGTCAATCTGCGCAACGCCCATTCAGCCCTACGCGTGGGGGCCAGTCAGGTTGTCAAGAGCAATGAGACGAAACTCCTGGCAGATTTGCGGGTCAGTCAAGATGAAGCAGTGCTAGTCATCATCAACACCAGTGATGCGCCGGTTAGCGATTACGAACTCCAAGTAGGGGGAACGAAGCTCGCTGCGGGCGAGTACAATTTGACGAGCCTGTTCGGATCACCCTCGAACTTGAACCTGCTCGTTGACAAAAACGGCGGATTTAGCCTTCAAGCAAGTGTCGCCATCCCCGCTTACGCGACAGTCATCTTTGAGCTAAATCGAAAATAGCTTCACGGGAGATCGTGCCAACGCGGCTGCCAGGGAATATCTACCACGTCCATACAAGAGATTTAAGTATATTCGAGTAAAAAACACCTTGACTTTTTGAAATCCCGTTGTATAATTTAATTAGTTGGTTGCCCCAACATACTAACTCCATGGCCACACAAAATTCGGCTGATCAAGCTCTAATCCGTGAACTAAACCTTTCGCTGGTGATGCGCTATATTCATAATAGCGCACCGCTATCTCGCGCGCAAATTGCACAAGCAACTGGCTTGAATAAGTCTACGGTTTCAAGCCTGGTGGAAGAACTGCTCGCGCGTAAGCTGGTCCATGAAACAGGTGTCAATTCGGTTGGAACCGGACGCCCGGCTACTCTGCTGGAAATCAACCCCCAGGCAGGTGGAATCATTGGCGCCGAGTTAGGGGTGGATTTTGTCGCTATCGCCTTGACAGATTTTACTGGCAACATTCTATGGCGACAATTGATAACCACAGATCCAGTTGATGCACAGGAAACGACTATCCTAAAAATATTAGAGTTGACCGATGAAGCCATAAAGGTCTGTGAAAGCTACAACCTTTATCTCTTAGGGATAGGTCTCTCCGTACCCGGAACTGTTGACCTTGAGGGCAGCGTTCTGGTGTTCGCTCCCAATTTGCAATGGCGGAACGTGCCCCTCAAACAAATCCTTTATGATCACACCGGAATTAATGCATTTATCGAAAATGATGCAAATGCAGCGGCGATTGCAGAACATTTATTTGGCGCCGCAAAAAAAACAGACGATTTTATTTTTGTCGTGGTCGGCACGGGGATTGGCGGCGGTTTATTTCTGAATGGCAAACTATATCGAGGCAAGGATGGGCTCGCAGGAGAAATCGGACACACGCCTATCCTTGCAGAACCTTATCAAATGCTTTGTCGCTGCGGCAACCGTGGTTGTTGGGAAACCTATGCTAACCAACATTCCGTTATCCGGCGAGTGCAAAGCCGATTGGATGATCATCAAGAAAGTATTATCCCAGTTCTATTGGAAAAACAAAATGCTTCCTTATCTGTTTCACTCATCAAACAGGCAGCTGATCAATGCGATCAAGTAGCTCTCGAATCGCTCACAGAAACTGGCACGGCAATGGGACTTGGGTTCGAAAAATTGATTGATATCTTTAATCCAGAAAAACTCATCTTGGGAGGACCGCTCAGCATTGTTGGGAAATATCTCCTGCCGGCAATCAAAGAGACTGCTACAAACCATTCCATCTCAAATATCAAACCGAATGTAGAAATCCTGCTATCGAGTTTCGAAACTGATGCAATTTTGATTGGAGCAATCAGCATCGTAGTAGACGACATCCTGTCTAAGCCCACACACGTAGAAAGGAGGTGATTGAGGAAAACCATAAATTGTTGCAAGTTTTATAGATTTCACACACATTTGTAAAGGAGAAGAAACATGTCTAAGAAAATGTGGTACAGCCTCGTAGCTGTGCTCATGGTTGCTACTACAATCCTTTCCGCCTG
The DNA here is from genome assembly GCA_963785535.1 of uncultured Chloroflexia bacterium. Classification (GTDB taxonomy): domain Bacteria; phylum Chloroflexota; class Anaerolineae; order Anaerolineales; family Villigracilaceae; genus JAABUE01. The sequence goes on from CAWAVQ010000004.1 coordinate 9,628, forward strand.
CGGTGGTGGCAGTGCTGCCACTCAAGCGCCGGCAGAAACAAAACTCGG
>CAWAVQ010000005.1:0-25470 GCA_963785535.1 uncultured Chloroflexia bacterium
ACGCTCGCGCCCCTATTTTCGGGTATTCTTTTGGTTTTCGTGAAGTACTGATGCTAAAAAGCGAAAGAGATAAGATCCACTAACTGCGTTATACTTCGCCCATGTCTCACGAACGGCTTGGTGTCTTTGGCGGCACCTTCGACCCACCCCACATCGGTCATTTAATCCTCGCTGCCGAAGCCTGCCGGCAATTAAACCTGGATCGCCTGCTGTGGGTGCTTACCCCAGTCTCGCCATTCAAACGAGCGGATGACGTCACACCGCTGGACCAGCGTCTGTCCATGTTGAAGCTTGCCATCGCGGAAAACCCCAAGTTTGAACTCTCGCATATCGAGATTGAGTCTCCCGCCCCGCATTACACAGTGAACACCATACAGAGACTTGCAGACCGCTACCCATCTGCAAACATCATCTTGATCATCGGCGGAGACTCCTTCCGTGACCTCCTCGCTGGCATCGTCCTACGGACCTCGTAGCTGCCTGCCATGAAATCGGCGTGATGCGCCGCCCCGGCGACTCGGTCGACCTGTCAGCGTTGAAGCGGCAGGTGCCGGGCACGCAGGCCAAGGTCCAATTCGTGGACGCGCCGCTGCTGGAAATTTCGTCGAGCGACATCCGTCGTCAAATCCGCGACAAGCTCTCTTTTCGCTATTATCTATCCCCTTCTGTTTACGAGTACATCTTGAAAAACAACTTATACAGGTAAGCTATGCCCCTACTGCTTGACACATTGTTCTCGTCCATCGCGCTTGGGCACCTGATGGTCGACCTGCTCAATGGCAGTCGTGCCGTGTTGCTGGCCTACTTGAGCGGCCCGCTTGGTCTGACCAATGCAAATCTTGCCCTGATCTCTACACTGTACGTTTGGACAGCTTCCATTACACAGCCTGTGTTCGGCTGGCTGACCGACCGCTTCGGACCGCGCTGGCTGGCTGCTGGTGGCATGTTCTGGATGATGTCGTTTTACTTTTTGGCAATGTTGACACCCGGTACGAAGGCGTTGGTTTTCCTGATTGTCGCTAGCTTGGGATCGGCGGCCCTGCATCCGGCAGGTGCCAGCCAGGCCACGTTGCGGGGTCGCACACACTACGCGGGCCGTGAAACAACTGCGGCTTCGTTTTTCTTTGTGTTTGGTCAAACGGGCTATTTTTTGGGGCCGATCATCGCCGGGCCGCTGTTAGGGACCTTCGGCCTGCCCGGATTGCTCATCCCGGCCGGGCTGTTCATGCCGGTGGCTGTGAACATCGGTTGGCAATTGCGTCACACACGTCCGCCCAAACCAACAGAAGAAGCTCCCTCAGCGCTCAAAATACGACATAGCTTCTGGTTCATTGCCGCCCTGGTGACTGTCGCGATCCTGCAAGCCTGGGCACAGCAAAACATGATCACGTTTGTCCCCAAGTATTTGAAGGATATGGGACAAGCCCCGGCCATTTACGGTCTGATCACTGGGCTTTTCATGGGCGGTTCGGCGCTTGGGAATGTGATCGGTGGGCATTTGGCAGATCGCTTTGGGAAAGCGCGCGTAGCTGGCATTATCCTGGCGAGTGCCAGCATCCCGTTATTTCTGGTTTCGAAAGTGGGTTGGTCGCCCTGGCTATATCTGCTAGTCCCCCTCTCCGGAATGCTGACGGGTTCCGTGCATAGCATCGTGGTTGTCACTGCGCAGGGAATTATCAAAGGCGGGATGGCTTTAGCGACCGGGTTAATTCTGGGTACTATGTTCTCTGCCGGGGCTTTCGGCACCTTGCTTTCCGGGCCGCTGGCGGATAGTTGGGGATTTCCACCCGTTTTCCAGATGACGGCCGGATTGGTGCTGACAGCTTCGTTGATCACTTTGCGATTAAAAGAGACTGCTCCCAAACCAAGTATTGTCGAAGCATAAAACCAATTTATCTGCCCACCCGGAAAGTAGTGTGGAATTGAAGGTGGACGTCAGAAAGTAGAGGTGGTTTATTTTGCCAGCAAACAATCACATTGTATAATATTTTTTAAGTATGGCCGTTTCTCTACTCTCCACTAAGCTCTATATTCACCCCACACGAGCAAAGGTTATTGAGCGCCCACGTCTGACCGAAAAATTGATTTCCGGGTTGGACTGCTCGGGCAGTTTTGCTTTGTTATCCGGGCCAGCAGGGTTCGGCAAGACCACCCTGTTAAGCGACTTTGTCACGCAGCTTCAGCGGCCTGTAGCCTGGGTCTCACTAGACGAAGGCGATAATGACTTTGCTCAATTTTGGACTTACCTGGTCAAGGCCTGTCAATCTGTCCTGGAGGGTGTCGGCGAGGCAGCGCTGGAGTTGTTGAATACACCGCAGTCATTGCCTGACGAGACGATTCCAACCATTCTGATCAATGATTTTGTGACGCAAACTGATACGGTTGTATTGGTTTTAGATGACTATCATGAAATCCAAAACCAGGCAATTCACGCCAGTCTGCTGTTCTTGCTCGAACACCTCCCAGATAATCTGTATATCGTAATCTCCACGCGCACCGATCCGCCCTGGCCACTGGCTCGATATCGTGCCAGGAACCAACTGATCGAAGTCCGCGCCCAGGACCTGCGCTTCAGCATCGTAGAAGCGACGGAATTTCTTAATCGAACGATGGACCTGGATCTAGCAGCGGAGGATGTAGCCGCCCTGGAAGAGCGCACAGAGGGTTGGGTTGCCGGCTTACAGTTAGCCGCACTTTCTATGCAAGGGCGGGAAGATATTTCCACCTTTGTAAAAGCCTTTACCGGCAGTCATGTTTACGTGGCAGAATACTTGGTTGAAGAAGTGCTTCAACGCCAGCCCGAGGACATTCAAACATTTTTGTTACAAACCTCCCTGCTCAAACGCATGAACGCAGGTTTGTGCGAAGCAGTCACAGGTTACCAGGATGGGCAAGTTATTCTGCAATCTCTCCATCGGGAAAATATCTTTGTTATCCCTTTGGATAATGAGAGCAGGTGGTTTCGTTACCATCATCTATTTGCTGAACTGCTCCAATCATATCTAAAGCAAACACATTCCCAAGAACAGGTTTCAGAATTGCATATACGCGCTGCAACCTGGTTCGAGCGCAACCATTTTTTGGTTGAAGCAGTGCACCATGCCTTTGTTGCTGCAAACTTTGAAAAAGCAGCATCTCTAATTGATCAATACGGCCAGACGATGTTCTTTTCCGAACAGTACAACATACTCAAAAATTGGCTGGATAAACTCCCTACACAATATTATCGATCTTATCAACGACTGGAGATCTACCGTCTTCTAATCGATTTGCTTGAAGGGACACTGGATATGTATGAGCAGACTTTGATCGAAAAGGAGAAATTGATCAAAGCTTTGCCCCAATCTCCTGAAAACGATCGCTTGCGGCGTAGGGCATTGGTAAATCTATCTCTATTCTTTGCATTTCAAAATACAAGCAAAGCAATCCAAATTGCAGAAGAAACACTGGCTGAAATTCCCGAGGATGACTTGCAAATGAGAGCTTATCTCTATTCTTCATTCTACCGGGCATATGGAATGGAAGGAGATATCGATAAATCCGCGGCAGCATACCGTGAAAGCTTCCGCTTGGCCGAAATCACCGGACAATATGAAATGATCTCCAATACTACAAAGATCAGGACATTTGATCTTTGCCAGTACGGTAGATTGGATGAAGCTGCTGAATACTGCCAGCGAATCATTGATGCCGGCTCAAAACGAGGATCAAAAGTGTTTTATCCTGCCGGTCCCTGTTATGTGGGGTTAGCAGGCATTCACATCGAACGGAATGAACTGGAAAAAGCAGAAGAATATCTAGCCCTTGGATTAAAACTTTGCCAACAAGGCGCTATGTATGGGCTGTTTACCGGTCACGTACAAAAAGTTCGTTTCCTGCAAGCAAAAGGAGAAATCGAAGAGGCCCTGAAAGAATTGCAGTTTTTAGAGCAAACTTTTCAAAGAAGAGAATTTACCTTTATGGCGCAGAAAGTTTCTCTTTTATTAGCTGCTAGCGACATCACAGCCGCTTCCAGTTTGGTGCCAATCTTATTGGAAATCTTGGGAGTCAGCCATTATGCTCAACAACTGCCCTTGATCGCAGAAGAAGCGTTCAAGTTGAGCCTGGCCCGGATTTACATTGCACAGAGAGAACTCGATAAGGCTCTTCAGCTATTAGTTGAGATGCAAGCCACAGTTGAACCAGATAAACGTTTTGGGCAACTCATGGAGGTTTATTTGTTGCGCGCCCTTGCACTCCATCAACAGGAACCTGAAACTGTTTCAGAAGAACCGCTTGCACATCTTGAACAAGCTTTGGAATTGGCCGTCGATCCCGGATTTATGATGCTATTCTTGGAAGAAGGGCAAGTTCTGATTCCGTTGTTGAGTGCTGTCCTAAGCCATGGCATGGCCTCGGGTAGAGTGAAGAAACATGCTCGTAAGCTTCTAGATGCTTTCAGTGGGATTGGAAAATCTGTGAAACACCAACCTGTATTCGAGGCAAATGATCTGGTCGAGCAATTGACACCTCGTGAAATGGAGGTCTTGGAACTGCTTGCTCTTGGTGATTCTAACAAAACCATCGCGGATAAACTTGTCATCACAGTACGCACTGTCAAGAAACATACGGGCAATATCTATGGTAAGTTGGGGGTTGGCAGCCGTATTCAGGCAGTTACACGGGCGCGCGAACTTGGGCTGTTAACCGCAGACTGATTTTCTCCTGGCATAGTTGATTGTTTCATCAGGAAGGTGTACTTTGGTACACCTTCTCTTGTTTTTAAAAGATACGACCTGCGTCCACTGACATTTTATGCTCGGGGACGTATAGTGTAGTGTAAGAAATTGAACCAACGAAAAAAAGGAGCATAAATATGTTGGCAAATCAAAGTAAAGAAAGAGCAGTATCTATCCCTCAGCAATCAGCAGAAAAAACCGTTGCTGGAGTAGACCCATCATGGAAAGGCCTTTATCGGGTTGGAGGCATTTCAGCCATCCTGTACATCGTTCTTGCACTTGTTGTACCTACGATATCAGTCTTGACGATGGGATATTTCGAATCGACTGCAGAATATGGTGGGCTGGAATTCCTGCGTTTTATCGCTGCAAACAGATTTTGGTGGCTTTCCCTCCAAACCCTGGTGTTGGGAACCAGCATCCTGATGATTGTAGCTTTCGTGGCGCTTTTTGTGGCTCTCAAGCACATCGATAAAATTAACGCAACATTAGGTGCTGTGATTTCAGTTATCACTCAGATTCTGTTCATAGCCTACTACCCGGTACTTTTAGGGACGATCTATCTGAGCGATAAATTTGTAACAGCCTCGGCTGAACAACAGATTATGTTAGGCACTGCCGCCGAAAGCCTGATGGCCATTAACAATGCCTTCAACCCCCTCTACGAACCTCTAATGGGGATTGGCATTCTGTTTTTCTCTATCGCTATGCTGAAGGGAGTTTTCCACAAGAGCATTGGCTATTTGGGTATCACAACCTGTATTGTCTGTTTCATCGCCGTGGCGCTGTGGCCAATCCTGAACGTTAATTACTTCTGGTGGTGGTCTCTCTTCGTTGTCTGGTTCACCGCCGTCGGCTGGAAGCTCTATCAGTTGGGCAAAGAATGAATCTCGGAGAATGAAGATGAATACAATCACAACAAAACCAAGGATTTTAAAAATGGATACAATCACAAGCAAACTGGTCGTCGCTGGAATACTGTTCCTGTTCACCTTAATCTCCGGCGTGATCGTCAGCCACTCGAGTAGACCGCTCAGCATCGGGCTGGTCACCCTACACAAACTCATCGCCGCAGGGACAGTGGTGCTGATTGGCATGGCTGTCAACCAGTTGTATAAAACGGTAGATGGCAAGGCCATTGTCGAGATAGGCCTCATGGTCATCAGCGCGCTTCTGTTCCTGGCCTTGATCGCAACCGGTGCTTTTCTTACCCGCGAAGAAATGCAACTTCCGGAATTCGTTCTGAATATCCATAAAATTGCACCACTGTTGGCGCTGGTTTCTTCAGCGCTCACCATTTTCTTACTGTCGAGAAGACAATCGTAAAGTTAGCTGCTATGAACTTCATGAATTCTGGAGATTGTGGCTAGGCTATAATCTCCAGGGTTCACTAAATTAGGAGAAAGAAATGAAATATAAAAGCATTCTCGTGACTCAAAGAGGCGGCCTGGATGGCATTCAAATCGCAGAGGATGAACTGCGACTACCTATAGAAGGTGAAGCACGCATCCGAGTGCTTGCCACGCCTGTCTGTCAGGACGATATCGCTATTCGAATTGGAAATCGCCCTTTTTTGAAGAAACCGCCCTTCGTGCCGGGGTATTCATTCGTAGGCACTCGTGGATGCTATCGGGGAAGGCGTGACCAGTGTCAAGATCGGTGATCGCGTCGCCGGGTTGACACAATACAACAGTCATGCGGAGTACATTTATTGGAATGCGAACGAATTGGTTCCGGTTCCTGAATCCCTCGACCCGGCTGAAGTTGTAACATTAATCTTGAATTATTTGGTTGCATATCAGATATTGCACCGCGTTGCGCGGGTCAAGGCAGGAGCCAAGGTGCTTTTGATCGGTTCCAGCGGAGGTGTAGGGACGGCGTTCTTGCAACTTGGCAGGTTGGCTGGACTCAAGATGTATGGGCTGGCCTCCCCCAGCAAGCATCATATCCTAGCCGAATACGGGGCGACGCCTATCGATTATCACACTCAGGATTTTGTGGAGGTATTCCACCGGGCAGAGCCAGATGGTATCGATTATGTCTTCAACGGAATGGACGAGAAGTACTTCAAACCCGGTCTGGCTGTGCTGAAGCGCGGTGGAGTGCTTGTTTCTTATGGAGCGCCGCAGAGTTTTGCCGGCTTTCTGCGCTTTCTGGCGAGGTACATCTTCTATAACCTGTTGCCGAATGGCAAATCGATCGAAGGATACGGTACCCATCGACTAGGAGTGGACTTGTTCAAGGAAGACTGGACTGCCCTTTTCAAGCTGTTGGAAGAGGACAAAATCAAACCGATCATTGCGGGAAAATATCCTCTCCTGGAAGCCGTCAAAGCTTATGAGCTGCTGGAAAGCGGTCGAGTGACCGGTAACCTGGTCTTGCTAGCGCCAGAAATGTTAGGTCAGGAAAATGGATAAACCCTGCGTTTACGAGATCCGTATCGAAGGTCATCTCACAGAGCGTTGGTCCGATTGGTTCGAAGGGCTGACGATCCGCAATGACACCAGCGGTGAAACGATGCTAAGCGGAACGTTCGTCGATCAGGCAGCACTATTCGGCACGCTTACCAAAATCCACTCACTCAATCTGACGCTGATTTCTGTGAACAGATCATCCACAATCGTGAGAGAATGAGGTAAAAATGAAAAGGCTCCGAACTATGCTTCTTGGATTTGTAATCTTCCTGTTAATCACTGTCACGGCGTTATATGCTTTCGCGCCCCACGCTCCCGGCACCCCAAATCAGGTCAATGATGTGGCCGAACTGGAATCCTACCTGGATCGGTTGGTCAGCTCGGGGAACCCACCCGGTTTATCGTTGGTTGTGGTCAAGGATGGGAACGTCGTTTACAACAACGCCTTTGGATACGCAGATGAACCCAACAGCGTAAAAGCCGAAACGGACACGGTTTACCACTGGTGGTCTATGACCAAGATTCCTACCGCCATTGCGATCATGCAACTGAGGGAGCAGGGTAAATTAAACCTGGACGATGCGGTCACGAAGTATCTGCCCTGGTTCGAAGTGACCTATCCTTCGGATACCAGTCCGATCATCACGGTTCGACATTTGTTGCAACATACGTCCGGATTGCCCGACACGATCCCTGCCATGATCGGCTGGGTGCATTATGACGATGCCACTCGAGACCAGACCGAGATCGTGAAGAAATATTTACCGGATTTCAAGAAGCTGGAATTCGAACCCGGAGAGAAGGCCGTATATAGCAATCTTAATTACATGGTGCTGGGCGCGATCATCGAAGCGGTATCGGGCCAATCTTACGAAACCTACATTGCCCAAAACATCCTGGAACCGCTGGGCATGTCCCAAACCGGTTTCGTCTACACATCCTCCATGTCCAAGCACGAAGCCTTTGGTACATTACCTGTTGTCCACTTCTATACGCCGCTTTTGCCGACGTTGTTGGATACAAGCGCGTTAATCCATAAACGTCAGGGCAAATTACTGTGGCTGAACCGGGTTTATATCGACGCCACCCCTTCAACCGGCTTGATCGGACCGTCAACGGATGTAGCCCGTTTCATGCTGGCTTATCTCAATCGCGGCTCACTGGACGGAAACCTGCTTCTAAGACCCGAATCCGTTTCTACACTGACAGAGACTCCACCCATTGACGGTCACGGACTGGGCTGGGTCGTGGGCAGAGCCAATGATTTGTTTTATCTCGAACATGCTGGTGGAGGACCCGGCTTTGCCACCATCATGCGTCTCTATCCCAAAAAGGGAATGGGATTTGCCATCCTTGCTAACGGCACGGACTTAGATCGCGAAGGTTTGATGGATTTGTTGGCAAAGATGGATTGGTAGCATTAAACTTGTTCTCGCCGCCTAGAGCAAGGTGGTTACTGAGTCTAAAAACTGTCACGGTGCGTCGCACCTCACCGACAGGATAAACTCGATAGACAGAATAGGGCTACTGTAAAATTGACCCCGTCGAAACAGGTGCGACGCACAACTTAATTTCTAAGCATCCAAATGGTAGGTGTGGTAGCCATTCTTGCAGGGATTGCCCCAGGCAATGTGCATTTCGCGTGCCGTCAGATCGATCACCAGCGCGTTGACCGTTTTCTCTCGGTCGAGCGGGTCGTTGACGCCCAGGTCATGTTTGCAAATGGAATTCGGATAATTGACATGGTCACGTTGAATATTCTGCAACGATTTGATCGTATGTTTATCTGATTGGTTCAACAAACGCAAGGCCCGGAAATATCGAATGCGCGAAGAGATCAGTTCTTCCGGGTCGTTCTCGATTTCCTGCATATTGGGGGAAAGATAGTGATTGGTATGCACGTAATACCCATCTTTGTTATACAGGAATGCGAAGCGACGGGCTGACACTTCTATGTTGTAAATCTCGCCGCTTTCATGCACGATCAAGTGGTTGTAACCTGCGGCGCGATGCGGGATCAACGAACGGTTGATCGCCCCACCCGGCGTCTTGGCCGCCAGGACCGCGCGGGCTACGACCAGACGCGGGATACCGATACGCGAATCGTTTGGATAGACCGAGTTGATCAACTGGGCAATGCCATGCGCGTTGAAGCCGATGTTCGGGATCAAACCGCCATAGGTCATTGCCAGGTAAGGCACTTCATCTTTGGGTTTGGCGTGGATGATGAAGACATCCTCTTCATCCTCGGGTACCCAGTCTTCGTTATGAGCGGCCAGCACATGCCCATCGGCAGTACGCTCGTCATTGACCGCCATGCTGGTGCAGCGCAGCAGGTGCAGGGCATCGGTGGTCACAGCTTCCATAGCAGTCAGTACAGATAAATCATCAAAAGAGACATTCGCGCCTTCGGCGATTCCCATCATTTCATCCACATATTGGGGATAACGCTCCTGCGAAAAAGGGATATATTTACGCGCCTGGATCTGTGCGCCATCCCAGGTCAGCTCCAGCTCGTTATAGGCTTCTTCGAGTAACTTACGTGCGTTCGCGATACTGCGCTGCACATTCTCACGGCGCGCCTCGCCAATTTGCCGTCCCATCTCGCGATGTGTGCCTGAAACCTGAACCAGGGGGATTGGATTGGTATGGATGGGTGTCTCAACCGTTTCTTTTTTCCGAGTCATAGATAGCGCTCCTACGCAGTAACACAAACCTGCCCCGGCAAGGTGCGCCGAGGCAGATTCATTATACTACTGAGAGTAGATAGCGCAGAGGCTATTCTCCACAGGGCGTATCCTTGCAGGATGCTACCCTTACAGGATGCTACCCAACCGGATTGTTACTGGGAGGTGCAACCGGCGCGACCAAGCGAGGATAGGTCTGAGTACCGAACATCGTCAGCACCACACCACCGACGCCCAGCAATGCCACCAGAGAAGTTGCCAGCCAACCGATACAGGGGATCATGCCAATCCCACCGACCACAAGCATCATCAAGAACGTACCTGTGCCAGCCGTCAGGGGCGGAGCCCAGGTCTGGTTGATGGCGTGGGTAAAGCGTTCGCCCACTTCCGTGCCGATCGCGATCATCCCGAACAACCAGGCCAACGCCAGCGCCACGGCCGCCAATACCGCTACTGGGATCAGGATCAGCGTCACCACTAAAATCACCAATACAAATGGGGCCAGAACACCTGTCAATAAACCGAAGCTACCAGCAATGACAGGTTGACCGACCACCGCCTGGGAAACACGTTCGATCTGCGGTTGCAGGAACAGACTGGCCAACATCGCCAGCAGAGCAACTGCCAGCGCGGTCCCAAACATGCGGAAGAAACTCCAGAAAGGATTGAAGTTGAAATTTACATTTGGCGGGTTGGGCGGCGAAGGCGGATTCGGAACATTCGGCACTGAGGGGACACTCGGTACCTGCGGGATTTGGATGTTTGGAGCAGGGATATTGGTAATCACTTCTCCACCCACTTCCGAACCCGGGTTACGTGACAGCGACCCGCCTACAGTGACCAGGTCACCTTTGACAACCGCACTTGCATTCATGGTGGTCGAGCCACCGATAATAACAGTCGAACCTGTGACCGTACCATCCAAAGTAACATTGCCGCCGATCACGACCATATCGCCCTGGACCAGGGCGTCTTCGTCGATTTGGACATTCCCACCAAAGACGACCAGGTCACCGCTCAGCGTATCGCCGCTTTGCAATGTGAAATTGTCACCGAAGATGACCCGGCCATCTAACAGCCTGCCGGATAAACCACGGGCATAGACAGCGCCGGTTGGCAATATTATCAATGCCAACAACAGCATGAGAGTCAATAGTTTGAACGTATTTTTCATGATTCAGCTCCTTGCGGACGGCGCATCAAGCGCCAGATCGAGACAGACCACAATAAACCCAGTCCGCTCAAAGTAGATAGTAAGATTAACCAGACAAACGGAGGTATGAAATCTGGCAGTACTTGGAGGATGATCGAACCAGCTTCCGCAACGGCCAAACTCGTTGTGTAAATAAACAAGACGGCTTGTACCGCCGAAGCGATCCAGTCAGCGGGTGAACCGATCAAAGAAACCAGGAAGGGGCCGGCCAGCAAAGCCAGCAAAAGCAGCCCCCCCAGCGAGAAAAATAAGGTTCCCAACAACGTGCGGCGACGCTGTGCGCGGCGTGCCAGGACCAGCCGCTCCTGGAAGCGAGCGCTGAAGCCCGGCGCAGGGGCAACGATGCGTGCGGAGCGCAGTGCCAGATTCGATTCGGCGATCGCGCGACACGTCTCACAGGCGCGCAGGTGCGCATCCAGTTCGCGTTTTTGTGCGGGATCGAGAGGCTGGTCTTCCAGCAGCCAGTCTTCAAAAGGCCGGTGATTCATAGGGACTCCTTTCCACTTGTGCGGTAGTGGAGGATTCTTGCCAGAGTTTACCGAGTTGCTTACGCGCCCGGTGCAAGCGGCTTTTCACCGCGCTGACGGTCAAATTGAGCGCCTCGGCAATCTCTTTTTCAGAAAAGTCGTACCAGTAACGCATCACAATCGCGGCTTGATCGGTGGCATCCAGGGTTTGCACCATCATATGGATTTGCTCCCGTTGCTCGCCGTGGACTGTCTCGGTTTCAGGGTGGAGTGCTTGAGCATCCGGTATTTCAAAGGTGGTTTCTTCGTCCTCATCCACCGAGAAAACAGGTAACTTACGTCGTCTGAGGCGGTCGATACAATAATGGGCTGCGATCGAGAGTAGCCAGGTCGCAAAGGACCGCTTGATATCATAGCGATGAAGATGCTGGTAGGCCCGCAGAAATGTCTCCTGCGCGGCATCTTCGGCCGCTTCGGGCTCGCCCAACATGCGATAGCATAAATTGTAGACCGGTGTTTGATAGGTCTCGACAATGTATGTAAACGCTTCATCGCTTCCGTTTTTCGCCTGGAGGATCCAGGTCTGTTCCTCGTTCACGTTTCTCCTCTTGATTTTTCTGCACTTACTTTACGCAGCAGGACAATAAAAGGTTGCAAGAACAAGCCGACGAATTTGCAAGGATTAATGCTTGTGAGAATGACCTTCTTCGCTTCCCACCGGACCGATGTCGGGCGGGCCCAAAAACTGCTCCCATTTCCCCAGCCTGGGACTGTAGAGAGCGAAGCCCGCAGCGATCGCCATCGTGAGCGGGACCGCTGCGATCAACCCTAACACCCAACCAGAGTCCGCACAGTCTCCGAGCCAAAAGGAGAGCCTTGCGCGGGCGGTAGTTCCACCCGCGAGAAATAGGGCAGGAACAGGAAAGCCGCGATAACGACAACGAACAATAAGAATGGAATTATTTTGTGAGTTTCAATGCGGATCATGCCCCCAATCATACCCTTGAATTAGGGAGAGAAGTGAAACTTTGAGTGACGGCCCCACCCGCTTGTTGCATCCACGCATGAAGGCAAGTCATCATTTTTCCGTCAAGAGTGAAACCCAATCTTGGGGTGCTTTGCCAGGTGGCATTTTAGTACAGATTACATTTCGAAAATAATTCTATCTTTAAGAGACTTAGATTTCCATCCCTATCAATAAACCCAACTCGGTGAAAAATATTGCGGATACCATTTATATACTCTGTTATAGTCTGAGCTGCGGCTTCTGGATCCAAATGAAAATTAAATATCCATGTTACCATAGGAGCACCACCTCCACCTGCATATGCATAATTGTGTATCGTTTTAATTAACCAACCATGATTAACAGCATATTGTACAAGTAGCTTTGGAATCAAAATCATTGCAACCTTTTGCATTGTATTTTGCTCAATATTTGTGAAATCTATTTGCGAATTAAAAATTGCTTGAGCGGTTTGTTCTCCCAAGTGCATTACCAGCATTTCTCTAAACCCATTATCATGGTTGCAATTATCAATGAGAAAATTTATTACCTGCGCATTTACATTTGCATTCCAAAATATTTCACCATGTAGTGTTAAACATAAAGACCAATCAATTCCATCTTCTTTATGCAACAAACAAAACTTTTTGATCCATTCGACGACAGGGATAAATATCTCGTTTTTTGCTTCATCCACCTTTAGTGGCTCATTCAAATCTAAATTTATTATTTTCGCCTTACAGTAAATAATCTCGTCTTGGTTATCAGGAAAATTTAGTTGGCCTTCTCCCCTAATAAGACTTTGAATTGACATCTGCAGAACATTTAAGCCGGGAAATTGTTTCAACAGCTTGATTTGTGCTGTTTTTGATGATTCTACAGCGACTATCTTGTTTAAATCTTCCGCATGAATAGCCCCAGTTTCTGTTCTTCTGAGAATTCCTTCTTCGATAAGAAAATTAATTTCGCCTCCCATTGCCCCTGGTAGAGTTGAAATATAAAGGATACTTATTGTCATATCCTGCTCTCTCTACTTTTTGAATTTCATCCACCCATAATTGTCTAACAAAGTCCTTCTCTGGACGGTTAGCTGCCATTGCTTCGTCGACTGGTCGTTGGTTTGTCATCCCCTAAGCCTCTTTGTTAATTTCTCTACAAATTTTAATAATTTATCAGGGGGTAGAAATTCCTTCCCAATATCTAAAATGATCTCATAAATTTCATCAACAGTATATTTTTTAAGCAGTTGCTTTCGACCTATATCTTCGGTAGTTGCATCCTCCCATGATTTTACAATTTGGTTGGATTTTTCTTTTGAAGGTAACGATAGATTTGCCTTCTCAATACGCTCTGCGATTTTCGTTTCTACAGTACGTGCCTGTTCAATTTTTCTTACTTCCCCTTGTTTGCTATAAATATCCTTGCGGAATCTGGCTAATGAAATTAGATAAAAATTTATGTACAGCAAGTTGTAACTCAACATATGCTTCATGTGTAATTCGGAAAGTTTTTCGATCAATAACCATGGCATCTTCCAACCTGTCGTCCGCATATATCTCCGCGGAAATCCAGTTTTGGAATAGCGCTGCGGTAGTAGGCGAAAATTTCATGTACTCCCCATCGTAGCCCCCTACTGCAGCATCTCTAACGCGTATAAGTATTCCCTTAATTCGGCTGGATTAATAATTCCATGTTGAGCGTAAAAATACCCCCTTGCACTTACATGTTCACCTTGAAAATTAAACTCGCGGATTATCGATACTTTCCCTTTTTCAAAAACGATGGGCTTTCTCAATTCAGTCCCATCAATAAAAACTGAAAAGTTCCACTTCTCAACCGCAGCAGATATTTCATCAAGGAATTCATATTTGGTTTTAAGCTCGGGCCAATTGTCGAAGTATCGCACTGGCACGTTCAAAGCAATGGAAAGCAAATTTTCAGAATAAGAGTCAAATTCTTTCCAGCTTTTCGGTCCTTTCCCAAGTATTTTTTGGATACTCTCAGGTTGCAACCCGTACAAAGTTTTGTTACCAGAAGAATGCGGAGAAACTCCTGCTCCTTCTAATATTCTTTTCGCTTCACCAATAATATTTTTTAGTGTTATATAAGTATAGTGATCGTCAGTAGGGGCTTTGTCCACAATACCGATATAATCTGCTTTGGTAATTTCCGAGCCCCCTTCATTTTTTCGTAGGGCGGGATCTTTTCTCATTTCACTAAAATTAATAGCTACTTTTAGCAATTCATCGCTACCCTGCTTAGTTGATTCGATTTCCATCACATCACAGATTTCATTTGCTGCGATAAAGCCAATCCCTATTTTCCCAATTTTTGGACGCCCAGATTTTGTTACATCAGAGCTCTCGCGTTTATGTGATTTGCTGATTTGTCAAAGTGACGTTGGAATTCAGCTTTATCTAAACCTACCCCATCATCAGCAATTATTATCTGATTTGCATCCGGTTTAACAAAAACATCTACTCTTTTTGCATCAGCATCATAGGAATTATTTATTAATTTTTTAAGCAAGCCGCGGGAAATTCATATAGTCCCGAGCTAATATGATCAATAATGCGAGCTGCTACCCTTATTTCTCCGCTGAAACTTGTATCGTTGCTGCTCACAAAATCCTCCTCCTTTTTCTAAAGTGTAATCCAAAAGGAGACTATTCTTTGCTTTGGTAATATATTGAAGATTTGTCCTTTATCCAGTTATCAGGGATCTTTGCGACACTTTCACTAGATGGTTTATATACTGGTTTTCCAAGAGGACGAGTTCGTAATTCTCCTCTTATAAATTGACCAACCCTTTCTTTTGCAATATCAATATATTGCTTTTCTTTCTCGCTACCCAGAGCTCTTCGGTTGTGAAGAAGGGCTGCAAGTATCGTAGACCCTACTCCCATGTAAGGATCCAAAACTCGATCATGTTCATCTGTAAGTGCAAGTACACATCTTTCAACCAATTCAACCGGAAACTGACATGGATGAATTGTTTTTTCAACATGATGTGCTTTAACATTTGGGATTTCCCAAATACCATCTTCCCACTCCGATATCCAATTTCTTTTTACTATTTCCCAGTAGTCAGAAGGATTTTTTCCTTTTGGATTTCCTGAAACTTGTCCCTTTTTTGGCCCTTTACTATATTTTTTCCCAGGATACTTAGCCGGAACCCTGACTGGATCCAAGTTGAATGTATATTCATTCGATTTTGAAAACCACAAGATGGTCTCATACCGCCCGGAAAATCTTTTTGTTGCATGTAAGCCGTGACCATATCTCCAGATAATTCTATTTCTTAGATACATTCCTTGTTCTTTGAACATTTTATAATAGAAAATATCTAAAGGATACACTTCTCCACTGTTAATATAGTTTCCTACTTGCCAACAAATGCTGCCAGAATCTCTTAAGACACTATACATTAAAGGAATTATTTCTTCTTGTTCTTGCACATAGTCAGTGATAGATAAATTTTCTTCGTATTCTTTTCCGATATTATATGGAGGAGATGCAACAATTAATTTAATCGATTTCTCTGGGATTGACTTAATAAAGTCAATAGCTGCTCCGTGATATATAACCACATCGGAGGCCTCCTTATATTTGCTGCTAATTATAGAGTTTTGGCTATCAGTCAATTTCAGTCTCTCCTATAGAGCTAGTTTAGCATAATTTTGAAGAACAGGAAATTATTTGGGAGGCTATCCACCTAAGTCTTAGGTTGCAGGGCTCTTTTATCATTTATCCTCCCCAGCAAGAACGCGCTCAATACCATACACAGCGCTCCAAAGGCAAACATACCGGTATAACCCAGCCACTGCCCGGGGTGAAGACCGTTGAGCCAATCGATCGCCGGGCCTTCCAGGCGCGCGATGGCGGCCGAGCCGGCCGTGGCGATATTGGTCAGGCCCAGGAACTTCCCGGCTTCTTCGCCCGGCGCAAGCTGGTTAGCCAGCGCCCAGTTGGCCGTCAGGAAGAGGCCGATGCCCGCGCCCAGAAAACTGCCGAAGATCATCACGCCGCGCATGTCTTGCACGTGATAAGCATCATAGCCCCAGCCTTTATCACCAATGCTCACGAGGTTGCGGTTTTTTGGTTGTTCCTGTCTTTTTTTATTTCCTTACGCCTACAAAAGTTTAAAAGACGACCTGCATTAAATCGTCTTTTGAATGCAGGAATTCGAATCAGGCGTCTACAACTCGCGTTTTAACCCAACGATCATGCCACCAAGTACGCTCATTTTTAGGCGTGCCAATGGCAGAGATTGCATCAAAAGGTACAAACCTGACAAGTGTTCGTAAAGCAATGGACCCGGGAGTAGCTTTTGACCCATCTAAAGATACAACCTTGGTCCGAGTAATATACTTTGCAGGCGTTTTTTGTAAGAAGGTCTCAAACAGAAAATAATACAGGAAAATCCCAATGAATAATATTAATTGGATTCCGTCCGACATATCTTGAAATAGCAAACCAATTACTATATAGATTATTGCCATGTCGATCACAAAATTGATTAATCTTTTCAATTCTGATGCGAGCTTGTTTTCTTGCGCCGGTTGTAGTTGATTTTCAGTTGCCATTGTCCATTCTCCTTTTCCATAGATGATTTTGACGAATTCTCAACTATCCAAGTTCCTTTAGTAATTTCTTGAGTTCATCCCTTCTTGCAATTTAGCAAAAGGTATCTAATAGACCATTTACAACATGATTGATAAAAACCTAATTCAGATTAGGCATTTGGTTGCCACAGATAAAACGGCAATAGTCTCCCTAACCATTTAATACTATACATTTTTTTCGTCCCCATTTCAATAGCTTGTATACTCAGCGCTCCAAAAATGAACAACCAGGTATATTCTACCCATTGTCCCGATCAATGCGCCCAAGAACGATGGCAGGCCATCACCCTAAGAATAGAGCCCATTCTTAGGTGCTTTGTTGAGCAACAACATCGTTACGGTCCTTACTTTTTGGCTTCAATTCTACTCAACAAAATCAGACTCAATAACATACAAACTGCCCCAAAAATGAACATGCAGCTGTAGCCCAGCCACTGCCCGGGATGGACGCCATTCAGCCAGTCGATCGCCGGGCCTTCCAGACGCGCGATAGCCGCCGAGCCGGCCGTGGCAATATTTGTCAGGCCCAGGAACTTCCCGGCCTCGTCCCCCGGCGCAAGTTGGTTGGCCAGCGCCCAGTTGGCGGTCAGGAAGAGACCGATGCCTGCCCCCAGGAAACTGCCGAAGATCATTACGCCACGCATGTCATGCACCAGCAACATCAATAGCATCCCCAACGCGGTCAGGTAGCTGGCAATCTTCAGGATGCGTTTCGTACCGAACTTGTCCGAGAGCCAGCCACCCACCAACGTCATGATGATCAATGTGATGGTTAGCACAGCCATCAGGTCACCGGTCTGCTTAGGCGGGTCCGGGACTTGCAGCACGTCTTGCAAGTAATACTGCGCGAAAGCCTGCACGCCGTAGATACCGATCAGGAACAGCAGACGCTCGGCAATCAGCCACCAGTAAGAGGTGTTGGAGCGAAAGTCGATTTGGAAAAATTCTCCACGAAGGGCACGAAGAGCACCAAGATTCCCCTCTCCTTTCAGGAGACCGGTTAGGCGTCGCGCTGAGCCTGTCGAAGCGGGTGAGGGCTCTTCCTTCGTCCCCAACACCGTAATCGCTCCGAAAATCGCCAGCGCGCCGATCACCACCAGCATAATCAACGTCGGGTTACGCGTCACCGGGTCGAGCAGCCGTCCCGCCGCCAGCGAAGCGATGATCAGGCTGAACATGTCCATGAAGGTCTTCCAGGCACTGGCCACCCCCAATTGCTCCTCCGGCACCACGTCTGGCAACAAGCCCTGCGCCGGGCCGTGCGCGATGTTGGAACTGAACTGCAGTCCGATATAGCCGACGAACAGCCAGAACAACCCGCCAGCCCAGCCCAACGATAACCAGGAACACAAAGTCGAGTAGCGTGCCGATCACCATCAACGGTCGTCGCCGGCCCCATTTGGAAACCCAGCCATCGCTCAACGCGCCCGAGATGGGTTGGACCACCATCGCGATCATCAGGCCCACAAAAGTCATCAGGCCCAGGTAGGTGTTCTTCTGCGCGTCCGGCACGTAGTTCAGCAGGATAGCCGGCAGTATGATCGGATGCAGCGCGTTCCACATGAATGACAGCCCCACCCAGTAGGCATTGAGAACCAGCAATTGAGGCAGTGATAACTTTTTCATGCAAATTCTCCTCGCAAATGATGCGGCAACAAAACGGCGATATGTTTCATCATGATCTCCGCTGCAATACGGTCTTTTTCATCGTTGGACAAGCCGTACGGGACACTTAGCCGATAGGCCGGACCAAAACACAGACAGAAGGTCCCGTCCGCTTCATAGGCGCCCACCGGCACAAACGCGGACCCTGAGCCTGCCAGCAAAAGCCCGAAGCGACCCGCCCCCGGAGCAGGTACCGACAATTTGCCGTCAATCTGGTCCGCGCCTTCCGGGGCCATTCCCAGCACGAAATCAGGATGGTGCTTTGTGTATTCCAACACCTTACGCACGGATTGGGAGCGCGCTTCTACATCCTTCGGACGCGGTGGCATAGGTGGCATAGTGGTGAAACCGTACACGCGGGAGAGATACTTCAAGAGGGTACGCGAGTATAGGCCTTTGACGGGTTCGTACCACTTGCCTGGCGCAGTCCATTCGGCGGTCATAACCCAGTGCATCTCGCGCGGCACACAGGCGCTGATCGCCAATGCCAGCCATTGCGCTCCAAACCCGGGACGGTGGTAATGGTTGACGGTCAGCACGCAAGGTCCATTTTGGGGAATATATTCCTTTCCCGAAACCTTCAATGGCGGCTTCAACCGTCCGACACAACGGATGGCATTCTCCCGGAAACTGCGCCGTAATCCTAAGGCCATAGCAAAAGCAAGACCGACGACTACTCCAGATGGAATTCCATACTTCGGGAAGTCGTCGGCCTGCATCTTCTGCTAACTGCTGAAAGCGAAAAGCTGACCGCTATCTACCACGCATACGCTTCCGGCGCTGCGCCACCGGGACCGGGCCAGATCTCGTCGATCTTCTTGAGTTCATCTTTCTTGAAACGGACCTTCGCCGCTTTCAGCGCACTCGTCAAGTGTTCCATCGTGCGCGGACCGATGATGGGCGCGGTCACGACCGGATTATTCATGACCCAGGCCAGCGCCACTTCGGCAGGCGGTTTGCCCATATCCTTGCAGAAGGCTTCCCATTTTTCGAGATTGCTCGCGCTTCTCTTCGATCTCCTTTTTGCATGTGTATCGGAAGCGCGGCGGCCTTTCTCGATCTTTTCCAGCACGCCGCCCAGCAACCCGCCCGAAAGCGGGCTCCAGGGAATGACGCCCAATCCGTAATCTTCGCAGGCCGGCAGGACTTCCAATTCGTTCATGCGGTCATTCAAGCTGTACAGGCATTGCTCGCTGACCAACCCCATGAAATGACGCGTCCTGGCGGCTTCCTGGGCTTTGGCGATATGCCAGCCCGCAAAATTGGACGAACCTACGTACAGAATCTTGCCCTGCTGGACCAGCGTTTCCATCGCCTGCCAGATCTCCTCCCAGGGCGTTTCCCGGTCGATGTGGTGCATCTGGTACAGGTCGATGTAATCGGTCTGCAAACGTTTGAGCGAGCCTTCTACCGCCTCACGGATATGTTTGGCTGACAAATGCGACTGGTTGGGCCAATCGCCCATGCGGCCGTAGACACTTGGTGGCAATGACCACCTTCTCGCGCCGCGCACCGCCCTGGGCAAACCAGCGCCCGACGATCTGTTCGGTCACGCCTTCGCCGGTTTTCCAGCCATAGACGTTGGCCGTATCGAAGAAATTGATGCCCAGGTCGAGTGCCTTGTCCATGATGGCAAAGCTGTCGGCTTCGGTGGTATGCGGGCCAAAGTTCATCGTGCCCAGGCAAAAACGTGAGACTTTCAGGCCTGTGCGACCAAGTTGTGTATATTCCATTGTTTCCTCCATAGAAATTACGGGGCGACCTTGTCTGGTCGCCCACCCATCTTAATCTTACCCCGTTCAGATCAATGTCCGCAAGAAGCGCAATTGCCTCCCGAACATGAACTACAGCCCCCACCTGCTCCGCTGATCGCTTGTCCGCCGCTCTGGGCAAAACACACGGACAGTTTACGCTTTACATTTTCACCCCCGCACTCGTTGCAGGCCATCGGTTTATCGGCTTCGTTGAAGGAGCGCAGGATTTCGTATTCTTTCTTGCAGTCGAGACAAACGTATTCGTAGATTGGCATAGGAACCTTCCCCACATATTATATAGTACAGTTCGACGGATGAAACATGTAGATTGTCATGTTTTTTCCCCAACATTTTTACATTTTCGGTTCATTTATTGCTTATTCAAATCCGTCACAAGCGCATCCAGTTGCGCCAGGATGACGGGCACTTGGCCTACCGGCGTATCCACCCGGAACATGAAGGTGAAACCGTCGCCCAGCGCCACGCGGACGGTGCGCCAGGTCGCCAGTTGCGGGGTGATGCGTCCCTGTGGCAGCAGATTCAACGGCTTCGGCCCATTGCGGGTGTCCGGCAGCGTAATCGGCCAGCAGGCTCATGGTCGAGGCCTGCAGCGGGAAATATCCGACGCTGTTGACCCAGTCCGCCTGGTTTTCCGGGGAAAGCAGCCAGCGCACGAACAGCCAGGCCGCCAGTTGGTCGGGATCGTCCGAGTTGAACAGGATATAAGACGAACCGTAAACGACCAGCGCGCTGCCTGCGGGACCGGGGAAAGGCAACACAGTCCATTTGTCGGTGCTGCCAGCGCTGGCAAAAGCGCGCGCCAGATCGGGCAGGTCTTCCAGGCTGGCAGTAGCAAAGAGCGCTGAACGGTCTACGAATTTGCTCAAGGGCGTTATATTTTGGGTTTTCCAGGCGCAGCCATCTTCTTCCAGCCCTTTGATAAAACGGGTGGCCTGGATATTTTCGGGCGTCAGGAAGCGGAAATTATTTTCTTCCTGCGCACCGCCGCCAAAGGCCAGCAACCAGGCAAGGCCGGTCATCGGCTGCGTATCGATCAGCCAGCCACCCTGCCCATCGTTTTGTGGGTCCGCGTCCGAGTGCATGGCCTGGTTGGCTTTGCAAGCCTGTTCCTGGAATTCCGTGGAGGTGGCGGGCGGGGCCTCGAAACCCAGTTCGTTGGCCCAACTCTGGTTATAGAGCAATAAACGCGCCGTACGCTGCGCCGGCATGGCCAGGCGCACATCCCCAAACTGATCCTGCTTCAAAAACACCGACGGGAAATCAGCGATCTCCGCGTTGCTCAAGCCATACAACGGATCGGAGACGTACGGAGTCAGGTCCAGCACCGCCTCCTGCGCGTTCCATTCGACGGCGTATTCCGGCAGGCCAACCACCACATCCGGTCTGTCCGGGCCGTTCACAGCCGCGCTGGCCTGTTCATACAATTCGGTGTAATTTTGAAAGCTCTTGGCCTGCACCAGGATGCCCCAGGGATTGGTGCTGTTGAACTCTTCGACCTGTGACTCGAACAAACTGGACGGGACACCATACCAGGCATGCCAGACATCCACGGTCAGCCCGTTCAGCGCTTCCGCCTGGACCCCCAGCCTGCTTTCCACGACCGGAGTATTCGTCGCCCCCGGGGTTTTGGTCGCGATAGCACCCGGCGTAGACGTGGAAACGCCCGGGCTGGGAGGGGTTTGACAGGCCGAAAAAATAAGGGAGACTAGGAGAAGCGGAATGAGCCGGAGACGGTTCATGCACCCAGCAGGGAAAACGGGACTGGCGTGAAGACCAGCACGAACAGGATAATAACGAAGATCGCCACCATGCGACGCGTTGGGTCCAGGGGGGTGATCTGGTCGAGCGTCTCAGCCTTGACGCGTCCCAGCCAGAAGAGCAGCAGGGCCCACAGCCACCATCCGCTCCAGAAGATACCCAACACAACCAGAAGAACAATGATAAAAGGGAATGCCTTACTGGCTTTATCCCCAAACAGGGCATGCACAACGTGTCCGCCATCCAGCGTGCCGGCCGGGACCAGGTTCAAGGCGGTGACCAGCAACCCAGCCCAGCCCGCGAAGGCTATTGGGCTGATGAAGACATCCATCCCACCGATGGGCGAGGGGTGACCGGTGAAGAAATAGCGCAGCCAATATAAGAATGGAGGCAGATTACCAAAGCTGGCTGGTTGGGGCAGGATTTTTCCAAAGACCGCATACTTTGCCAACAGGTAGATCAGGGAATTGCCTTCGATAAAACTGCCGGGGTTGGTATTAATGGTGCCCAGCGTGGACATCTTAAGCCCCAGGAACAATACCGGCAGGGCAATGACCATGCCGGCCAATGGACCCGCCACACCGATATCGAACAGGATACGTTTGTTCTTGGGAATGCCTTTCATAAAAATCGCGGCGCCCATAGTTCCCAGCGGCGGCAATGGCAATGGGATGAAGTACGGCAGGGTGGCCGGGGTTTTGTGATGGCGGCTCATCAGGTAGTGACCGAACTCATGCGCCAACAAGATCGAGAGCAAGCTCAACGCAAAAGGCCAACCCGAAAAAATACCGCGCAACAGGGCCAGGAGCTGACCCCAGACGTCGTTCGGGACGGGGCCAACGGGAGTGGCCCCGGCAAACATCACGCTGAAGACCGTGAGCACGAACAAGATGATGTTAACCCAGGGGTTGGAAGGTTTTTGCTTCGGCGGGGTGTTGATCAGGTAGATGACCTGCTCCCCTTTTTCCAGGCGGAAGAGGGGTGTGAGTCCGTACGATTTAACGGAAGCAGCCAACTGGTCATAGGCCGATACGGAATCGTCGAATAATAGTTGACCACGATAGCGGAAGAGCGATCCTTTTTCAGCATCGCCCGTAGTTATATCGTCAACTCGAAAAACACGTGCAACCAGGGATGTTAGAACTTCAGTTTCAGGAAGAGTCATTTTTTACCTTTAGAAATAGAGGCGGGAGTGGATGGGGGTCGAACCCACCGCGGCCCGCAACGCGACCCGCCACCGGTTTTGAAGACCGGGAAGCCCACCGGGACCTAACCACTCCCACGGCAAGGATACTCGAATGCAAGGGGATTGGCAAGTATAGAAAAGAACCCGACCATTTAATCTAATCAGGCTCTTATCTCGTAAAGAATCATAACAGAAATTTTTGATTAAACCGCTAAGCTCGCAAAGAGCACAAAGGATCTTTAAAATCGCCAAGAAAACTTGGCGATTTTGGCTATGCCTTGGCGAACTTCGCGTTCTTGGCGGTTCGGTCGAGTAATCCCTTTTATTGATCAGGAAACGACCTGGTTCTTACCGTTAGATTTGGCTACGATCAGATTCCCCTCCGCGTAACGGATCAGCATGGGGAATTCCTGCTCGATGTCGTCCTTCATGATTGCTTCCGCTACCCCAACACTGGCACTGACCATCACTTCCATGGGACGCGCTTTTAGGATAACGTTCCTGAGCTTTTCGGCAACAGCCACGCCACCTTCTTCGGTTGTATTCGGAAGCAATAGGATGAATTTGTCCCCGCCATAACGAGCGATCAAGTCCGATTGTCTTAACGTTGACTTCAATTTCTCGCCAATCGCCTTGATGATTTCATCTGCTTTTTGCGGGCCGTGCAGTTCGTTGATGGTTTTGAAGCTGTCGATTTCCACCAGCAAGATCGAAATGGGACTGCCATTCCGTTTCGATAGATGCGCCCATTGCTGGGCCATCATGAAAAATCCGCGCCGGTTGAGCAAACTCGAGAGAGGGTCAACCAACGCCTGTTGCGAAAGGAGCTTGTTCTGTTCCCATAAACGCTGCAAAGTGTCACCGACCAGTTCCAGTTCCGGTGTTGTCTCGCCGTATTTGCGCAAGGCTGCCACAAAGGCGCTGATGTTGGTTTCGTCGAGTTCTTTGTCCTCGGGCAGTTTCCCATCCGTGATCGGGCGGAAGTATTGGAACAGGGTCCTGAGCGCGGGATGCAGCTTGTAGGATTCCAGACGATAGGCGATGACAAAGGCGCTGTTGACCGTCTTGTCCTGTTCCCATTGCGTCTGCAAAGCCTGGATTTGATCCGCTCGCTCCTGCAACTCGCTGACGACCTGCTCCGGTTTGTCAAATGCTTCAGGAAGTTCATCATAAGCAGCCAGCGTTTTCAGTTTCTGCCAGTACTCCAGATGTGACAATCCCTCTGCCGCCATTTTGTCCCAAAAACCCTTCAGAGCATCATTCCCAGCAAAGGCAGACAGGCTGGTATATAGCTCAACAGCAGTCTGGTCAATTCTGATACACAGATCAAGGATAGTGGATAATTTCTCTGAATCGCTCATGTTAAAAGTATAGCATTTTATTTAAGATTTTTTAAATGAAATTGGCATTGATTTTGGAAGTTCATCAAAACATTCCACGGTATTCGGATAATCAGACAAAAGGTCGATAGGGATAATTTGTCATTGACAAACACGAAGGTTCGCCCTGAATGTATCCACAGGGCGAACCTTCGCCAAAGGAGGAGAAATATGAAATTTCATAGACATGACGCAGGGGACACATCGAGGTTACGGCAGAACCATTGCAGCTAAATTGTCGACGCGGTAAGCAACTTGTCTTAAATTGAAAAACCGCCGACCTATTGATGTCGACGGTTTTGGATCAGTCGGGGCGAGAGGACGCGTGCCCCGAAGGGGTATTTGCATCGTCCCCGTAGGGGAAACTCCGACCTGCACAAAAGAAAAGGACTCTCTTACGAGAGTCCGATTGGTCGGGGCGAGAGGATTTGAACCTCCGACCTCTTGCACCCCATTCAATGGCGAAGGTGTCCACAGCGTGTTATAGCGTCCATTGTGTCCAAAAATAGGGCGAAAAAGTGTCCATTGTGTCCATTATTTCCATTGTTTCCACCGCTTTTGCACACGAATTGCACACG
>CAWAVQ010000006.1:0-14054 GCA_963785535.1 uncultured Chloroflexia bacterium
ATTTGTTAGCCCAAAGTAGAAAGCCCCTTAATAATGTATCGATATCATAGTTACATAGTAGTACTTGGCAAAGCAAATAATGCTATGCCAGCCCATTCATCTTTTGATAAACCGATTTCATTTGTTGATATATCATCGTGAAGATGCCAAAACTTTCATCATACAACGCCCGGTTCGCGGACCGCGGTTGGTAAACCTGTTTGATCTTCACCAATCCTGGTACATCTCCAAAGTTAATCTTCCCCAGCCCGACCGCCCCAATCCAGGCTGCGCCTCTTGCGTTAGCGTAGACGGATTGGCGACCTGCCTGATTTCCACGTTCATCACATCCGCAAATATCTGGCACCAGACATCCGATTGCGCCCCGCCACCAACGATGTTGATCCTGTTCACCTTGCGCCCCAGGAATTTCTCAACCGGCTTCAATAGCCAGCGTGTATTAAATGCGATGCCCTCCAAAAAGGCCCGGATAATATCTTCGCGGGTGTTATTCAAGGATAAATTGTACAGCCCGGCGCGTACAGTCTGGTCATCTACAGGGGCGCGTTCACCCCAGATCCAGGGTGTATAAATCACGCCGTTGGCCCCGGCGGGGACACGCTCCGCGATCTGGTCGAGCACCTTGAAGATGTCGGGCACGTCGGCTTCTTGCAATAACTCATCCTTGTGGTACAGGATGTTGTCGCGCAGGTAGGTCAGGTTGCCGCCCGCTGTAGCCTGCAGTGCGGTCAGCAGGTAGCGCCCCGGCACGGCGCATGGCACAGACGCCAGCGAAGCCAGCACGTCGGTTTTCTTAAACGGCACGTGCGCCGCTATCCAGGAAGACGTTCCAATGTACAGGTGCGTGGCGTAATCATCTACTGCGCCGGAGCCGATCGCTGCGGCGGTGTTGTCAATCGAACCCGCCACCACCTTGACATCCTTTGGCAGCCCTAGCACTTCGGCCACGTCGGCTTTGAGCGTGCCGATCACTTCGGAGCGGGCCACGATCTCGGGCAGTTTGGCAGCATCCAGTCCCAGCATGGCGATCAGCCCATGGTGGTAGCGCACCACATCCGGGTTGCGGTTATCGGTTACCCAGGAGGTCAGGATCGAATCGAAGGTCGCCACAAAACGCCCAGTCAGGCGCAGGTTCAGGTAATCCAGCACATTCAAAAACTTGTACGTGCGGGCGTAAAGCTCCGGCCGTGTGTCCCGGATGAACAGCATGTGACCGGCCGAATCCTTGCCAGTCATCGACGGCATTCCACCGGTCAGGCGCACGAACCGTAGCACCTATTCGATGGATGCACCGTCGACGTTGACCAATCCGCCAAGCTGTTTTTTGAGATGGGGTGCGCCGCGCATATCCATCCACAAGATACAGTTGCCGAGCGCTTGGCCATTTTTGTCAACTGGGATCGTGCCCTCGCCCTGTGTAGAACAACATATCGCCTCAATTCTTGGACCCGCATCCTGCTCCCGTTTCAACAATCGACCTGCCGCTGACAGGAACGCCGCCCACCACTCGTCCGGCGACTGCTCGGCACCGCCATCGGGCGTGATCAGCAAGCGGACCGGTTCGGCTTCCCAGCCCAGTACCTTTCCACTAATAGAGATCAGTGCTACTTTCATGCCAGATGTGCCCAGGTCGACAGCGAGAATGAGGGGTTCGGCCATGCGCAATCCTTTATAACATTGCAACCCCTGCTAACAAAATAGCAGGCTGAGGCTGAAAAAGATGCGGTTTATCTTTGGAGAGGATGAACAGTTTAGGCATGGGCGAGCTTGGCGTCTTTCATTTGCGTGACCAACGCCACGCTGACCATCATCAGAACAATCGCTAGCAACAGGGCAGGCGTGAACGAGCCGTCCGCGGTTTTGAGTGCTTCCATGATGTAGACAAACACAACCGCACCCTGGCCAGTCAATTGCATCAGACCATTGGAGGTGCCTTCGGGAGTAGGATAGGTGATTTCAGCAGCGTACTGCAT
Source organism: uncultured Chloroflexia bacterium (assembly GCA_963785535.1). Taxonomy (GTDB): domain Bacteria; phylum Chloroflexota; class Anaerolineae; order Anaerolineales; family Villigracilaceae; genus JAABUE01. The sequence continues at coordinate 1,974 of CAWAVQ010000006.1, forward strand.
GGCGATGGGCATAGCGCTGACCAGGAAAAATCCCAACACAAAAGCGGACGTGAACAGCAGCCAGGCGCTGGTGGCGAAAGTCAGTCCGATCATACCGGGAATCGCGCCGATGAAGGCTACGTACAGGTAGCGCTGACGCATGCGCTGCTTGTCGGACATAGCCGGGATAACCACCGCCCCGATCACCCCACCGACAATCATCAGCGCACCGAGTGTGCCAGCGTCAGCAGGTGTGAAACCGCGTGGACGAATCATGGCTTCGACCCAGGTGGTGACGCCGTTGAAGATACCCAGCCCGATGAACGAGATTGCCAGGCCAAACCAGAAGGGGCGCACCTTGAGAGCATGTTTCAACCCATCCAGCATCAGAGAGCGGACTTCCTGCCCCGGCTCGCAAGGCGGCGTGGCTGGTTTTTCGCGTGCCATGAGCAGGAACAGAACTGCGAAGGCCGCCGAGACGCCGCCATAGATCAACTGCACGGTGGGAATGGACAGGGACTCGGTCAAGATAGGTGTCAGCACCAAGCCAAGTGCTGTCCCGACCAGGTTAGCCAATGTGATCAGCCCGACAGCAGTAGCTCGTTCTTCGATGGCGAACCATTTGGCCGGGATGGTTGTCCAGGCATTGAGCAGGAACGGTTGGGCGATGGCGATACCAACGGTGCTCCAGAGTACCAGGCCGTAATTTGTCCCGGCCAGGCCGCGCGCAACACCGAAAACACCCATCAAAACCGCGCCAATGCTGACCGCCAGGCGAAACCCGTAAGTGTCGATCACCCAAGAGACCGGGATGGACAACGGGATAAACGCAATCATGAAGGTCATCGAGAGTAGACCGATTTGCAGGTCACCTACACCGTAGAAAGTCGCGGCGGGTCCGGTAATGGGTGCGTAGGTGATCCACAAGGTCTGCATAGTCAGATTTATGAGCATGAAGACTATCAGTACCACCCAGCGGTATCCGTACAACTTGTATTTTTCGTTCATGAAGGCTCCTCTTGTGAACCGCTAAGCACGCAAAGAGCGCAAAGATTCTTCTTAGTTTTTCTTAGCGTTCTTTGCGCCCTTAGCGGTTGGTTTTATGACTTAACACCCTCAACGTTGGAAAGTACCGATTCAAATTTCTCCAATGCGACATCGATAACTTCATCCGTATCCGCCATAGACGTGTACATGCGCGAGCCTGCCAGCGTGATCAGCCCCTCGGCCATGTACGCTGCACCCATCTCCTCGATCATGTGCCGGCGCGACTTGATCTCTTTCAGCGTCTTGAGTGGATTCTTCAAATCGAGTAGCATTACGCCGGATGTCTCCAGATGAACGATGCTGCCCTGATTATAGGCCACGAAGGGCAGGGTGTACTTTTCGATGATGGCCTGCAGGCCTTTGGTCAGTCGGTCGCCTGCGCGCCCGGCGATGACCGCGGCGTTAGTGCGTTCCATTTCCTTGAGCGCATAATAGCCTGCCACACACGAAAGCGGATTGGCCGAGAGCGTCCCGCCGATGTAAGCACGTTCCCCCGTCCCACCGATACCGGGAGCAAAGGTGTTGATCACTTCAGCCCGCCCGCCGACCCCGCCCGCCATCGGGTAGCCGCCGGTGATGCATTTGCCGAAAACCGTCAGGTCGGGTTTGACGTTGAAATAGCCCTGCGCCCCGCCCATACCCAACCGGAAACCGGTCACGACTTCATCGAAGATCAGTAATGCACCGAACTCGTCACACAACTCGCGGACTTTTTGATTGAAATCGAACGAGACTGGACGTGTGCCTGATTCCGGACCGATGGGTTCGACGATCACAGCCGCCGTTCCGCCGCTCAGCCGGTTGGCGATCAACTTGCGCCGCAACGCGGACAGGTCATTAGGGAAGAACTCCTGCGTGTGTTTGTTTGCACCGCGCGGGATGCCGGTCGCTTCCATGCGGCCCGTTCCGGGGATGTGCAGCCCGTAGACCATCTGGTCGCTCCAGCCGTGATAGGCCCCGCCCATCTTAATGATATTCTTCTTTTTTGTGTATGTTCGCGCTGCACGGATGGCGGCCATCACACCCTCGGTGCCCGATCCCAGCATACGGAACATTTCCACGGCGGGCATGTAATGATTGATAAGCTTTGCCAACTTGAGTTCGTACTCGTGGAACAAACCTGTCACCGGGCTGCAGGAGTTGACGGCTTCTATCACTTTTTCACGGACGGGAGCATAATTGCTACCCAGCACAGTCGGGCCGCCTGCTTGCAGGAAGTCTATGTAGCGGTTGCCATCCACATCCCACAGGTAAGCGCCGTCCGCTTTATCGATAGCGATAGGGAACGGATAATTAAATGCTAAATTATGCTGCACCCCGCCAGGAATGTATTGTTTGGCTTCATCAGTCAGCGCTTTAGATTTTGCACATTTCTGCTCGAAATATTTCAGATACCCCTCCATCACATCTCTACAGATGGGGTGCAGCGGCTGGTTGGTTAGAGCTTTCAAACGGGTATAGGTTGCATCTACATCCAGGTATTCGGAAATTGCGTATTGTTGTTCAGTCATCGTTCTCTCTTTACTCCCCTCTCCCGTGTACGGGAAAGGGGTTGGGGGTGAGGGTTATTCTCCGCCAGTTTCGAAATCACCGGATTCAACCTTTTTCTGGTCATTGCGCAATTTGGCAAACGCCACCTCCCGCACAGCCAGCGGAATCTTACTGACCTTGCGCTCAGTGCAAATGGCCAGCAGATAGGCCAGCGCACTCTTTTCCAGGATCTCGACATTGTGGATGGCGCGTTCCATATCATGGCCAAAAATCAACGCGCCGTGGTTCTGCATCATGAAAGCGTTATTATGATTTTGGACATGCTTTGCAATCGTATTTTTCAGCATCCCTGTTCCGGAGGGGGCATACGGGATAATCTCCACGCTGCGCCCCAGGAAACGAACCTGCTCGTCGAACAAGGCTGGAATGGGAGCTTTGATCAGGGTCAACGCACTGGCATACACCTGATGCGTGTGAACGATAGCATTCACATCTGGCCGTACTTGATAGATCGCGCCGTGCATAGCCGATTCTACAGACGGTTTGCGCTTTCCTCCGAGTATTTCCAACTCAAAGTCCAGGACGCAAACATCTTCTGGAATCATTTTCATGTAATCGTAGTTAGATGGAGTGATGGCAAAAGCATCCCCTCCGGGAATGCGCACGGACACGTTTCCCCCGGTCGCCATCAGGTAGCCTTTGTGGACAAGTTCCTGGGCTGTTTGTACGATCTGTTGTTTGGCAAACTCGTATTGGCTCACATAAGCCTCCTGTTTCAAACTAGACGCTGTCAAGATTATAAGAGCCCATCTTGACACTGTCAAGATTTACGCGTAACATATCCATATGGCAGCAAAAAATTATCATCATGGTGATTTAAAAAATGCGCTGATCAGTGCCGGGGTGGAGATTTTGGCGAGAGAAGGCGTAGGGGGGCTGAGTCTCCGCAAGGTGGCGAAGCAGGCTGGGGTAAGTCACGCCGCGCCGTATGCCCATTTTGCCGATAAGCAGGCGCTGATTGCGGCGATTTCTACTGAAGGGTTCAAGCAGCTATATTCTCAGATTGAAGCCGTTAAACAGACATATCAGGCCAACCCAGAAACCCTGCTCATTGAAGTTGCCTGGGCTTACGTGCAATTTGCGCTAAACGAACCAGATCGCTTCAAACTCATGTTTTCCAGTGTGCTTGAAAAAGAAAAGGATTATCCCGATTTTGTTGAAACCTCTCAGAAGGATTTCCGCCAGTTAGTAGAAATTGTTGAAATCTGTCAACAAGCCGAGATCGTAAAGAAAGGTGCGGCCGATTTAATCGCTTTGAGTTTATGGGGAACAGTCCATGGGTTTGTGTCGTTGCTGCTAGAAGGTCAAATATCCCACACTGTGTTGGAAAAAGCATCACTGAAAGATATTCTCATTTTCATCATACAAAGATAGTTCTTGGATACGCTCGCAACAAATGCGGGGCAGTTCATTGAGCGCACATTCTCGATTGGAAAAATAAAGCTTGCAAGTTCCAATTCTGGGCTCGGCGGGTATACTTGTATCAATGGACAACCTTTCCGGTTCCGTTGAGCGCATCACCTTCTACAATCCCGAAAACGGATACACTGTATTGCGCCTGCGTCCCGAAGTGCGTGGTCGACAGCATCTGCCAGGCCTGAGTTTCGAGGGGCTGGTCACGGTGGTTGGCAACCTACCAGAACTGACGCCCGGCGAGCATTTGCGTTTGCAAGGGGTCTGGGATAAGCATCCCAAACACGGACGGCAATTCAAGGCCGAAATCTGTGAACAAGTGCTGCCCTCCACGGTGGCGGGCATGGAAAGTTATCTCGGCTCGGGGATGGTCAAGGGCATTGGTCCGAAACTGGCCGAGCGGATTGTCGGTCATTTTCGGGAAGCAACCTTCGATATTATTGAGGAGCACCCCGAACGTCTGTTGGAGGTTCCTGGAATCGGCCAGGACCGCACCGGCAAGATCATCGCCGCCTGGGAAGAGCAGAAACAGGTCAAGGAGATCATGCTTTTCCTGCACAGTCACGGGGTCAGCACTAATTTGGCGGTCAAAATTTACAAGACCTATGGCGAAACGGCACTGAAAACCGTGCAGGAAAACCCCTACCAGCTCGAACGCGACATCTACGGCGTGGGCTTCAAAACCGCTGACCGCATCGCCCAGGCCCTCGGCTTGGCACCTGACCATCCGTCCCGCATCGAGGCCGGAATTATCTTCGCCCTGAATGAGATGATCCAAGATGGTCACGTTTATGCCCCTCGTGAGATGTTGACCGGACGCGCCGTCGAACTTCTGGGAGTCTCACCTGATCTCATCCCGTCTGGTCTAGAGCGACTGATCCAAGCCGAGCGTATCTGCCCGGAGATAATCCCTAACTCAGACAAACCCAATGAACCAGGCGAAAAGGTAGCCGAATTCACAAGCCCTATATGGAACTCCAGTTATCTATCTTACTCCGCTGTACTTCGGCGAAAAAGGCGTGGCCGAGCGGATCAAGATGCTTGCAGAGTCGCCAATGTCCTATTCGACGGGAAACCAGCTTGTCTTTTCGGATGGGAATTTGTCAGACGAACAGCAGAACGCGGTGCGAATGGCGCTCACTCAGCCCGTTTCGATCCTGACCGGTGGGCCTGGTACCGGTAAAACAACCTGTCTCAAAGTCCTGATTGCTACCCTTAACACTCAGCGAAAAAGCTTTGCCCTGGCGTCCCCCACCGGAAGAGCTGCCAAGCGTCTCTCCGAAGCGACCGGGCACCCGGCTAGCACCATCCATCGCCTGCTGGAGTTCTCACCTGTGGACGGTTTCAAGCGCAACAATGAAAATCCCCTGGATGTGGATTTCCTGGTAGTAGACGAAGCCTCTATGCTGGATTTGTTGCTGACCAATCACCTGCTCAAAGCGGTCCGTCCAGGCACGCACGTACTGTTCGTTGGGGATATTGACCAGCTTCCATCTGTCGGCGCCGGGGATGTGCTGCGGGATCTGATTGCCAGCCATGTTGCTCCCGTCACGCGCCTGACGACCATTTTCCGTCAGGCTGCTGGTTCGCAGATCATCACCAATGCCCATCGCATCAACAATGGACAGACGCCCGAATTCTCGAAAGATGATGGTGATTTCTATCTCTTCCCTGCTGAAGATGCCGCTGCAGCCGCCGACTGGATATTGGATGTGGTTACCGAGCGCATCCCGCAGAAATTCGGCTTCGATGCCGTGGCCGACATCCAGGTGCTTTCGCCGATTTATCGTGGCCTTGCCGGGGTGATGGCCCTGAACGAACGCTTACAGGAAAAACTCAACCCGGCCGCCAAGAATAAGTTGGAAAAGAAGTTATACGGGATCATCTTTCGGACTGGGGACAAAGTCATGCAAACCCGCAACAATTATGACAAAGATGTCTACAACGGCGATATTGGCTTTATCCGTAACATCGATTCCATAGAGCAGACTCTCAATGTGAATTTCGATGGTCGAGTTGCTGTCTACGATTGGAGTGAAGTGGATGAGCTGACCCTGGCTTATGCAGTTTCGGTCCACAAGGCGCAAGGCTCGGAATTCCCCGTAGTGGTCATGCCAATGGTAACCCAGCATTACATGATGTTGCAGCGCAACCTACTCTACACCGCCATCACCCGTGCCCGCAAACTGTGCGTATTGGCAGGTAATAGACGGGCGATCAGCATTGCCGTGCACAATAACAAAGTGACCCAACGCTTTACGGCCCTGGAATGGCGACTGAGCAAACAGTTCTGATTCACTTGGTTTGAGTTATTATTCTAGTGTATAGCTTTGACGTCATGGAAAGCATAGATGCTTGTAGCCCCCAACAATCAAAACTCATTATCAATCTAACTGACAAGAAACCTAGATTTCTTTTGCCAATTCCAGAAAATAGACAACAACTTGCGGGTCAAACAGGTGGCCCGCTTGTTCCTGCAAATATTCGATGGCTTGAGATCGAGTCCAGGCAGATCGATATGGTCGATCAGATGTAAGCGCATCGTATACGTCTACTACTGCAAATAGACGGGCGGATAAAGGTATTTGTTCACCCTTAAGACCATACGGATAACCAGAGCCATCCCAGTGCTCGTGATGATAGAGAGGAATATCCAATGCTTGACGCAAGTTGATAATGGGCGCCAGGATATTATATGCATACAGAGGGTGCTGCTGCATTACTTTCCATTCTTGTGGAGTCAGGCTCCCCGGTTTTAACAAGATGGCATCAGGGATGCCTAGCTTTCCTATATCGTGCAACAGTGCCCCTTGCTGGATGGAAGTACGTTGATCCGGCGGAATCTGTACATGCTCGGCGAGGCGTAGCGTTAATGCACTCACTCGACGCGTATGCCCCTCCGTTTCAAGATCGCGAAGTTCAAGTGCGCGTGATAGGCCCGCAATCGTAGCGGTATAAGTAGAGGAAAACTCGGTGTTGCGGCGTTTCAGGTCTTCTACGATAATAGAGTGCTCCATTGCAAAGGTGATCGATTCCCCGATCATCTGGAGAATTTCCAACTTCCAGGCGTCAACAAGTTGGGGTTCGTGCCAAAATATCTCTAAGACACCAAGTAAATCCCGGTGATTTATCAAAGGCGTGGCCGTGTGTGCGCGAAAGCCTTCTTGGATAAGCAGGTTTATATAATTTTCGTTCGGCCTCTTATCCAACATATCTTCACCCCCAACCGCTTTTCGTTCCCTGATAACTCGCTTTGTCAAGCCGTTCTCGATATAGAGATGAACTTTTGCTAAAGCTCTTCCGTCAAGCCCATGTGATGCAAGTAGATTAAATTGTTGTGAAGCAGCGTTGTATTTCAAAACAATAGCGCCATCAATCTCGACAAGATCTGACAAGATACCAAAAATAGCCTGTAGAGTATCGCGTAAGCTCAAACTGGATTGCAAAATCCGGTTTATAGAGGATTCTGCCTGTATTTTTTTTGTTTGATTTTCTGTTTGAAGAATACTGTATGACAGTATCCCGGTCAATGCTTGTATCCAGGCGATCGTAGTTGGATCGAAGTAATCAGTCTGATCACTGATCAAAGCCAATAAACCAATAACTTGTCCATCTTTCAGCACCGGAAACACTCCCCCGCTTACCAATTCCGTGTGATTATGAAAAATGGATTTTCTTCCAAATTGAATTGCATCACTGAGAATTTGAGGAGAAAATTGAGCTGGAAAAATATTTGCCGGCCAGCCCACAACCCAATGGATATTTTGTTTTTCATCAACCTTGGCAAACCACGCTTGTGTTGCCCCCCCTTGTTCAACGCAAGCCCTCACCCATTGCCTTCCCAACGCTAAAACATCTGCTGATATTGCTACCGCAGGTTTCTTTTGATCCGACCACAGATCGACTGAAGTGACTTCAAGCTTCAATGGCATGTAACCTTAAAGAGAATTAACCTCAAGAAATATGCAGACGGTAAGACAACTTTTCATCCAACTTGCGGACAAAGTCCGGCAAAGTGGAGGCCTGAACCGAGACCAGCAGGTTCCGTGTTGGTTGCGAAAGTGGAAAATATTCACCACCAAAACCGGTTTTGAGGGCATTTCTCGGATCAGCCAGAAGGCTAGAACGGAAACGCGGACTGATAGCAGCAGCAGCCAGCAAGCGGTTGATCGAAGCCATATCAGTAGATACGTCCGAGATCGTTACGGACTGCTTTACAAGAGGTTTTGTAAACATTGAGAGACTCCTAACTGGGTTGCGATGCGGTATTTCCCCGCACGAGAACCCCAAATGCACTAAACTAATGAACCTATTGCCCCGATGGGGGACAATGCAATATGAAAAAGATCAAGAGGAACTGACATCAGTCAACAACTTCGGTGTGATGGCCTGAAAACGGGAAGACGCCAGGAGCTTCCTTGCCACCTGGCGCAGACCCAGCCGGTAACATGCCGACCGCAATGAATGTCAGAAATGTCACTATCTGCCAAAACCACCTACGTCATCCGGGGCCCCTGCGCCGAGAACGAGCATGGCCAACGCCAACACCGTAAAGGCAATCTGCAAATGGTTCTTATTGATTTTTGAAATAGTCAGGCTGAAGCGAGCAATTTTATTTTTCATGGGTCACCTTTCGGGGTTCTAGTAATTTTGTATAACTTTATCAACACCCCGGTTACAAAGGTGGCCTCAAATATTGCTTATCAATTGTTCATAAAGAGAAACAATTTCAGAAGATGGTTGCAATCCCAATTCATCAGCCAAGGCCTTTTGGTACTGCTGGTATTGGCGCGCCATCCTGGCTGGATCATGCAAAGATGCATAAGCCTGAATGATCAACCTGTGCGCTGCCTCAAGTAATGTATCAGTTTGCAAGACCCGTTGTGCAGTACTTAGACATGCTTGTACCTGTCCATCTGACAAGTAGATCTCAGCCAGTTCCAACAGCGTGTTCTGGTAAATCTCCTGGTAGTTGAGACGTTCAAGCATAGCCCAATCTGTATCAACATCAGCAAGGTATTGGCCATTCATGATTTCCGCGGCCTGCTCCAGCAATATTCTCTTCTCGGCAGGCGGAATGGTTTGACGCATCGATTGTAAAATCACATCGAGCTTTTCGCGATCCCAATTGTAATTAACCGCTCGATTGAATTGGTAGTGTTCCCCCTCAAAGATAACTACATCCTGTCCTAGTGCCCGTCTGATTCGATGGATATTGACCTTGAATCTCATCTTTAAGCGAGCGGGCGAAATATCTGGCCACAATTCCAAGGCAATTTGTTCCTTGGTCAGTGGAGGAGAGTGTAACAAAAAGAAAAACATGTCTCGTGCCTCGCGCGTCTGCCAATCGGATAAAATGAGCAACCTATTATTACAATACACTTTCACATTGCCAAAAGTTATAATTTCTAACTCTGGGGGTGTTAGCAACACGTGTTGTGATGCCTGTCGTATGGCACTCCTCCACGTTGGAATATTCAGTTTGGTCTGCTCGGCTCCCTCAAAGAACCGTTCTATAATGGGATCAGATTGGGAAGAAGCTTTAATGTCTGTCAACCATTTTAAGGCGTGCCCGGCGTTCAGCATAAGTGGCGTAGGTGTCAGCCAATCTTTTTCACCACTAATGAGTTCCTTTAATTTTGTGATGGCATTTGCAGGCTCTTTCTGAGACACGGCTATAGCTAGCCATAATTCAGCCACTCGTTGCTCGATGTTATATTCTCCTTGAAAGAATAAGTTCGAAGCACCTTGCAAAGTATCTATAGCCAATTCGATTTGATCAGAACTCCAATAAGCACCGACCTTTTTCCAGGCTCAATAAGGCGCGTTCGTATGGTCCAAGATGGCTTTGTGATACCTCTACCACCTCTAAATCGTGTAAAGCCCTAACCAGGTCACCTTCCAAACGTATCAGGCGCGCTTCACCAAGCGAGGCATACAAAATATAGGCTGAATGTCCCAGGTGTGTCGCGATCGTCAACGCCTGTTGATAATATTTCCGCGCAGAATCAAGATCATCTAACTCTGTTAATATATCCCCAAGACTATTGAGAACTAGTGCTTGAATACCTGAATAACCGGTCTGTTCAGCGATATGCAAGGCTTGATCGAGACACTTAAATGCCTCTTCCAACCTTCCGCTCATCTGATGCAAGATGGCTAAATTGTTCAGGACATGGGCTTTCCATCCTGAATTACCGGATTGTTCCCAGGAACTCAGAGCGCTAGCATAGTAACGCGCAGCAATATCCAATTCACCTAACCTGCGATAAGCTACACCCAATTCTGTTTCCAAGATTGGAATGCTATCTCGGGTTCCCATAGCTTGAAATGACTTTAGGGCTTTTTCCAACCATGTGATGGATTCATGTAAACGGCCTAAACCAAATAAGCACTGACCTTTTAGACGCTGTGTTGCCACATGAATATCCTTTAGAACCGTATCCTCTTGTTGATCGGTCAGGCTTAAAGCTTCCTCTACATCCATCATCGCCTGATCGTAATTTCCAAGCCTTCGATAGGCCTCAGCGCGACGAGTTAAAAGTAATGCCAGTTCGGCTATGTTGTGTTTCTCTCTTAATTGCACCTCTGCACGATCAAATTTCTCAATGGCTTGACGACTATCCCCTTTCGTTGCCTGGATCACTCCGTTGAGAGACAACACCGCTGGCTGAGATTCAACCAAATCCTTTGGCAAATAGTCTAACCAACTGGCAAGTGTTACAGATACGCCCCAACTGTATGAAAGTTGGTCCGATTTTAACGAGCAAGCGAGCGATATTCTCTTGATCCTCTAAGATGGAATACACGTAAAGAGCTTCCTCCCAAGCCTGTTTATTTTCATAGGCGCGGGCAAGGTTTTGCTGGATATGCCAGGCTAAAGCGGGCTGCTCAAATTGAAGCTGAGATTTTAAAAAGTGGCCGAACAAGTGATGATAACGCATCCAGCGTCCTTCATCATCTAATAATATGCTGAACACACTTCCAGCCTAAATCTCCCTGAACAAAGATGACCAGTCGAGCTTTTCTTCCTTTATCAATGGATCGAGCACTTCCTCACACAGCGAAATATCGAATGCGTCGAATAAAGAAGTCATCAACAAAAAACGGCGCATCTGGGCTGTCTGGCGAGCCAGCACCTCGCGTGCAAAGAAATCAAATAATTCACGTGTCGATCGCAAAGGGTGCATTTGCGGTAAATTTCCTGGATGCCCACCCGTCAAATTAATAGCGGCAACCCAGCCTTCTGTTTCTTCAATAATGGTATTGGCGTCTTGAAGCGAAAGTGGCTTGTCATTGCTTTTCATGAAAAGCTGTTGGATTTCATCTGGAAGAAATGCCAAATCTTCAAAACTCAAGCCGCCAACTTGGTTTCTGACTGTTAGCAGAGGCATATCGGGGAAATCAGGCAGGTGGCGTGCTGCCAGAATTAAATGCACATTTTCTCCAACCAATTGGAGAAACCGATTGATCAGTTGACGAATAATCAAAACATCCCCGACCAAATGATAATCATCTAAAATCAAAATAAAGTGTTCATCTATGTGCGCTGCAATATCATTTGTAAAAGTGACTAGAACGCGCTCCCCATCCTGTTCAAAAGATGTCATACTTTTCAGAGCATTAATGGAGTCGAGACCGAAGTCTGGAAATTTCTCCGCGATAGCAGAAATCAAATATACCAGGAAGCGTTGTGGGTCTTGATCCAACGCATCCAAGGATAACCAGCACACAGGGAGTTCGCTATCATGAGCCATATCTACCAATAAAGAGGTTTTTCCGTATCCAGCAGGTGCCACAATTAACAAAAGTTGTTTTTCCAGTTGTTCATAAATAGCTTCGATCAATCGCGTTCTGGTGATCAATTCGCGACGCCTATAAGGAACACGGATTTTTATTTTGCTAATCGGGGGCATTTCTGCGGGTTGCATAAATTGATTGTAACTTAACCCGCTCATTTTTATCTACATCATCTGATATCGAAATATTGAGAGTTGATCGCTGGGTTGGGTTACGAATGATACGAAACAGAAAGTCCCAATTCAAGCAACATGGAAGGGGACATTTAACTTTGGGCAAAGGGAGACTCTA
>CAWAVQ010000007.1:0-259731 GCA_963785535.1 uncultured Chloroflexia bacterium
GATGACGCCTTCGAGCAGGGGCAGTTCCCGGAGTTGCTCGAAGGTAGGTGACGCACCTCGCAGCGTAGCAGCCAGTTCGTCCGAAAGATGCGCCAGGATTTCGGGGTGCTGGGCCAGCAGAAAAATCGTCCAGGTCAAAGCGCTGGCGCTGGTCTTCGAGCCACCGCGGAAAACGGCCACCGTTTCGCCAATGACCTCGTTATCCGTCAACATGGTTCCATCCACATCATGCGCTTGCAGGAACAGGCTCAAGCTGTCGGTGCCACCCAACCCCATTTCGCGGCGGCGATGGATCAAATCCCGCAAGGAATTTTCCAGTTCGGCGCCGGCCAGTTTCAGGCGGTGGTACGGCAGGCCGGGGAGGTCATATGGCAGCAGGATCGTGGCAGGCGAAAAGAACCCATTCAGTACGTTTTCGAAGAGTTGGGCGAAGCGCTGACCTTCTTCATCGGCCTGCATGCCAACAAAAATTTCCATGGCGAGTGAGAGCGTAAACAGGTCCATAGATTGATAAATATCGACTTCATCACCAATTTTCCAGTGGCTGAAGAACCTGTCAACCAGGTCGGTGATCTGATCCACGTAAACGGGCAACAGGCTGTTGTGGAAGGCAGGCGCCATCAGTCGCCGGTGCTGTTTATGCAAATCGCCGTTAAGCAGTGAAAGCGCGGTGGAAATGGCGTGCAACGATTCAAGAGCGGCAAATGGAAATGGGATGTCTTCCAGGCCGAAACTGTAAAATAAGCTCGGATTGCTCAAAATCTGGCGCGTGTAATCGGGATGGAACGTGAAGGTGGCGGACATGCGTCCTTGTCCGATCTGCGCGATAGGGCCAAACTGCTCGTGTAACCTTTGCAGGAAGCCAGCCGAATCGCGCGTAAAGTCGACCACCAGACCGCGCCAGCCTATGATCGGTTTCAAGGCCGGGCCGGGAATGTCGGCTCGGGTCAATTGAGCTAAGGTGTTCACAAAAATTTTCTCTCCTTGTCCCATGTTACGCATCATCCAGGCAGACAAAACGCCGGTAGTTGCCGCCCAAATCCGCTGGAAGGACCGGGACACCCGGGGGGCCAATCCTCATCAAAGTGCCCTTTCGCGGAACCGGGCGTCGCAGACCGAGGATATCCAGCTTGCTGTGTGGCAGAAACGAGACGGAGTAGCGCTGGAAAATCGTGGCGATGACGATCTTACATAAATTGATCGCGTAGGTTGATCCAAGGCAGCGACGAACTCCCGCCGCAAAGGGGATAAAAGCATAAGGCTGGTGTCGGGTACCGATCCAACGCTGCGGCAGGAAGCGATCCGGCTCAGGGTAAACATCCGGCATGCGCTGGGTCACGGTGGAACTCAGGAACACGTTCGAACCAGCAGGGAAATCATATCCGCCCAAGGTGAAGGGCTGCCTCGATATGCGGATAAGCCAGTAGACCGGCGGCAGGATGCGCAGCGTTTCCATCACCACACCTTCCAAAAGCGGGAGATGATCCAGGTCTTCTTCCGTCGGAGTGCGACCATGTAATTGATCATGGATCTCCTGCAAGACCTGCTCAGTGATCTTCGGATGCAGTGCCAGCAAGAGAAAACTGCACACCAGGGCGGAAGCCACGTTGGGATACATGCCGCGGAAGAGACCGGCGGTGGTGCCAACCAGGTCCGTTACTGTGAAGTCCGGATTGTCATCCTGCAAACGCACCAACTGCGACAGGATATCTTCGCCTTTCGCGCCCGCTGCACGCTTCTGCTCGATCAATTCGGTGATAGCTCGGGACAAATTCTGAGTTGCTACCCCAGCGCGATGGTAGGGTGTTCCCGGTAAATCAAAGGGAAATAGCGCATAGGGGACAGAAAACATCAGCGCGAAAACTTCCTCGAATAGATCCTTGACTCTGTCGGCGGTGTCGCTCAATTCCAATCCCATCAGCGTGTGCAGGCCCATGTTCATCACCAGGTCTTCCATCTCTGCGTAGATGTCGAACGTCTCGCGTTGGTCCCAGTCTTCAATGAATTTTTCCGTCAACGTGACAAGGATCCCCGTATATTGACTGACGGATTCCTTCAAGAAAGACGGCCTGAGCAAACGCCTTCGCTGGCGGTGTTCCGGGCCATTCATGAACCCCAGACCCATCGTCAGTTCACGGGCATACTCCTTGGAATGCGCGATGTAGGAAATATCATCGAAGGAGTGGTTTTGGAAGACATCGGTGTTCGTCAGGATTTCCTGGTTGCGAGCTGGCCCAAAGGCAAAGACATTTTTCGGTCGGTAACCAATCGGTACTACATCCCCGAAATTGTCATACAGGCTCTGCATGTAGTCAGTCGGCGAAGCCCAGAATAAGAGCATGTTGCCGTACGTTCCGCCGATGCGCGCTAGAGACGGGGTGACTCGATTCGAAAAAGTATTAACCATATTTTCCCTTTGATGTTTGGATTTTAGGCTTCGATAATCCCACCGAATTCATTACGATCAGCGCATAAATTTTCTCAAGCCTCGAACGCTGATGGGATGTGCTGCTATTTAATTGGAAGTCTCATCTCTCACGATCACGACCCAATTTTCCAGGCCACATTCCTCAAATAATTCACTGGCCTTTCCAAAAGCTACAGCGCGTTCGGGATTTTCTTCGGGCAGATGCCGCGCCAGTTCGAGATATGCGCGCGCTTCCTCGTATTTCATCGGGAAGACGTGCGCCTTCTCGGTTGCAGTGCGCCAGTGTTGAAGCGCCTTTTCGGGTTTGTTACGATACCACTTCATATCTCCACTGAAGCGGTTCAAGGCTGGCCCACCAATCGGAAAGATGGCAGTGAATTTCTTCAAATTCTTGAGCGCCAGTTTTGCATACTTTTCGATCTCATCCATCTGCGCCTTGGGGAGATTGTCCATTCTCCCCTGCTCCAGAGCCAGGAAAGCAACTTCCGCCAGGTTCGAATCGATCAAATGAGCCGAGAAATCCACCACCGAGGCCTTGCCAAATTTATCCAACGCAGTCTTGACTCCTTCCAGGCCGCCTCGCGCTCTCCTTTGAGCCACATCGCCAGCCACATGGCGCTGCGCACAATATATTCAGGGATGTCACCCACCCAGCTTTTCTCGGAAAGTGCAATACATTTCTGTGCGTTGGCAATGCAGACGTCATACTCGCCCATCCAGGCCTGTCCTGTGCAGTCCACTTGATAGGCAAAAGCGATGTGGATGGGATTCTCGCGCCGCATGGCAATTTCCCATTCGCGTTTGTTGTAAGGCTCTGCCAGCTTCGGCCCACCTTCGAGCAACGAATTGACGGCCACATAGGCCACTGCCTCGGCCCCACGGCGATGGTCGCCCAGTTCCTCGCAAATGGCGGAGGATTTGGTAACCAGGTCGCGCACTTCCTGCCAGGCTCCATTACCACTTGCCACCGTACAAAGCGCAGAGGCGCCATCGACAAAGAGATTCGGGTCATCGATCTGCTCGCCAAGCGCAAACCAGCGATCTTTGTAATGTTGGGCCTGGGATGCCAGCGGGATAAATCCCGCTACCGCGCTCATGGTGGCATACATCGCCCATAGTTCGGGCGTGACCTCCATCGTCTCGGCAACGTTCAAACCGGCCAGCACGCCGAACAACATCGGCAGCGGGTTAGGGTCACCGTTCAGAAATTGTACAATAGCCAGTTTCTCGGTCAGGATGACCTGTTCCAGCCGGACCTGTTCCTCCTCTGGACTGATCCCATTTGCGCGGACACGTTCAGGCCGCAGACGATGTCCCGTCTGACGCGCGACCTGCCCGAGCACGCCGGCGATCAGAACTCAGGTTCGAGCCTGGCAGCGGTAACCCAAACGTCGCCATGGCCTTGACGATATACTCCTTGGCCTCGACCAGTTTTCCCAATCCCAGATAAGCCTCCCCGATTTTGCGATACCAGCCACCCAGGCGCAATTTACTCACCTTACCTGTATCGGCCAATTGCAGCACCTGGCTGAAAAATTCGACAGCTTCAGCGTTTGCGAAGTTATTCAGGGATTGATCGCCAGCCTTTTCCAGATAATCGATGGCCTTGCTGGTAACCAACTCGAGCGTGGCTGCATCTGGCATCTGCGCGGCTTGCATCCAATGATAAGCCAGCAGCGTGTAGAACGATTCTATATCCTCCCGGTGACTCTGCTCGATCCATTCGGCCACAGCTTGGTGCAATTGACGACGCTGGGCGAATAACATCAGGTTATAGGCTACTTCCTGCGTGACCGCGTGTTTGAAGATGTACGCCAAGTCCGGCGTTTCGGCCTCGACCAGGGTCAGGCTCAAACGCGTCAGCGCGTCCATGTAGGCGTGCAATTCTGGCTTGTCGGTATCGATAGGATGCACCGCCTCCAGCATGCGATAGGCAAAGATGCGCCCGATTACGCTGGCGACTTTTAACGTCAACTGTTGGGAAGGGTTCAAGCCATCGATGCGACTGGTGATCGCCGCCTGCAGAGTATCCGGCAAGGTAACTGCCTCGAGATCATCGATCCCTTGGGCCAGATGGCATTCCTGGTTTTCAATGACAAGCACGCCCGCATCGCGCAGGGCATAGGCCAGTTCCTCGGCAAAGAAGGGATGTCCTTCGGATTTCTCGCGGATCAGTTTGCCCACCTCGCGCGGCACTGATTTGACGCCCAGACGTTGGCACACCAGCGCTTCGACATCGTCGAGCGGCATCATGTCCAGCTTCATGAATTTGGTCTCGGAGCGCTCCGCCAATTCCTTGAACTGGGCCGGCACGGGCGGTGAAAGCGGACGTGTATCCACGGCCAACAGCATAGGACGCACCTTCTGGTAGACGTCGGCTAGCAGTGTCCAGGAAGCCGAATCCAGCCAGTGCAAGTCCTCCAACACTATCAAAATGGGAGAGCTTTCGGCTTCGTGTTGCAAGAGCCGCACAAGCAAGTCACGGATGTTACCTCCGCGCACCTCGCCCGTCATCGAAGCGGTGAACTCGTTTTCAGGGATCGAAATCGGCAGGAGCACGGTCAACAACGGTGCCAGCCGTAGAAGGTCGGGGGCAATTTCGCTCAACTTGTTGACGACCGCCTCCCGGATGGCAATACGATCTTCCTCGGCCAGTTGCGGCTTGCTGACAATCTCATCGATCCCGAGCACACGATTGAATACCGGACGCCAGGCAAAGTAGGGATTGTTCTTTTCAATCGAATCGCCCTCACCTACGAACGTTTTTATCTGCGAGAGCCGGGCTTGATTCAGCAATTCCTCCATCAAGCGCGATTTGCCAATCCCGGCTTCCCCATGCAGGATGACGGCGTTAAAGGGTGCGCCGTGCGCGAGTTCCTGCAAGGCGTTGGCAAGCAGGGCTTTTTCCTCCTGTCGGCCAATCAACTCGGTCGTCGCACGGACAATGTCCCGCTTCTCCTCCAGCGGATGGAACATCTCTATCGCTTCCGTACGCCCTTTGACATGCTGGGCAGGCCGCACCTCGAATTCGATCGCTTCCCTGGCGCTATCATACGTGGCACGGTCACACAGGATCGGGATGTTCACTTTTTCAATCAAATCAGCCTGTTGGCTGGCGACGGCCATCAACCTGGCTGAGAGATTGACCGCATTCCCGATGATGGTGTATTCGCGGCGTGAGTCATTTCCAATCGATCCACAAAAGATACGTCCGGTTGTGACCCCAAGAGAGCTGCGAACCTTGATGTCAGATAATTCCTTACGGATCATGAGCGCGGTTTGCACGGCCCGCACAGGATCATCTTCGTGGGAATAAGGCGGCATGCCGAGCACTGCCAACACCGTAACACCCTTGTCATCCACATTGATCTTGTTAATGCTGCCTTCATAGCGGTAAACAGCGCGTTGCAATAAACGCGCGATGGCTTGAGACGTTTCCAGAGGCGTATCCTGATCGATATCGGGCAGGGTAATGAACAGGATAGAAACACGCCGCAATTCCGCGATCCAACCACCCTGGCCAGCCGTCAATCGGCTGATAATCGTGCCGGGGATGTAAACCCGCATCGCGTTTTCCGCTGCATCAGATATAGAAAGTTCCTCGCGTGAAACAACCAGCGCAGAAGGCTGAGGCAGGCTTTCCAGGCGGGCTGCCTGGGCAAACTTATCGTTGAACTGGAAATCCAAGAGAGCGGCCTGGCAATCTTTTTGGATCAAGCCCAATGCAGAAGGTGTCAGCAGGATATCCCCTGCCTGGGCCAGTCCATTGGCAACGCTCAATTCTCCAAAGGGCTCGCCTGTTATCAGAAATTCCCAGCGGTTGAACACACCGCCCACATGCACTTCCCCCACCAACCCTGTGCTGATCGCCAACTTCAAATAAAGGTTTGTATCTTCGAATTTATAATTGACCAGTTGCTCCCGGATTTTGAGTGCACACTCAGCTACGTGGAGTGTCCACGCGCGGCGGTCGGGCTGGGTGATTCCAATTTCCGTTCCCGCCTCGACCGGCCAGATAGCGATGACCGCATCCCCAGCAAATTTGACTACATCCCCGCCATGCCTGTGAACAATATCGATTAATTGCCCGAAATATCCATTCAGTATTCCGGCCAGCGTTTCTACCCCTGAAGGCCCCCGTAAGGCCAGGCGTTCGGCCAGCATCGTAAAACCGGAAATATCGGCAAATAAGACGACGGCTTCGAAATTTTCAGAGAGGGGAACATCGATGGGTGTAGGGTTCGCAATCACCCTTTTTTTTATCAATCGTGGTACATAGCTTGCAAAGACTTCCGTTAATACGGGATCGGCCATTCCAATCCTTCTCCTTTGGCACACAACACATAACACAGAATATGTGACAAATATGATACACTAAAGTATATTTAACTGTAAGGGGGAAATGCGTTTTTTGCAAAGTTTTGATACACTATACCCACTCTATTGACAAGGAATGGCAATGAAAATTTTAACGGTTGACGTTGGCACCGGTACCCAGGATATTTTTCTGTACGATTCCCAACTCGATATCGAAAACGGCTTCAAACTGGTCGTACCTTCTCCGACTATGATCGTTCACCGACAGGTCAAGATGGCAACGCAATCTCACACCCCCATTCTGCTCACGGGCGTGATGATGGGCGGCGGTCCCTCGGCCTGGGCTGTGGAAGCGCATGCACGCGCCGGGTTTCCTGTATACGCTACGCCGGAAGCCGCCAGAACATTGGATGACGAACTGGACAAAGTGCGGGCGCATGGCATCGAAATTGTCTCGGACGATGAAGCCGCTGCGCTACCGGACTCAGTGCAGCGCATCGAATTCCGCGACTTCAACCTGCCAGCCATACAAAAGGCTCTCTCACCCTTCGGCGTGATCCTGCACGAGTTGGATGCCATCGCCGTGGCCGTCTTCGATCATGGGAACGCACCCGCAGGTTACTCTGACAGGCAGTTCCGTTTCGATTACCTTGACGAGCGCATCCGCGCGAAAAACTCTCTTTCGTCTTTCGCCTTTCTCTCCGACGACATCCCGCCCATCATGACCCGCCTGCAAGCCGTTGCCCAATCGGCACATGGACTGGATTGCCCGTTGATCGTGATGGACACCGCCCCCGCTGCCGTGCTGGGTGCATCCTTTGACCCCATCGTGGCCGCGCGCCGACACAAGATCATCGCCAACATCGGCAACTTCCACACGCTGGCCTTCCGCCTGGGAGAGAATATCGAAGGCGTCTTCGAACACCACACGGGCGAGATCGACCTGCAAAAGCTGGAGTCCCTGCTCATGCGGTTAGCGGACGGCTCGCTCAAGCACCAGGATGTCTTCGAAGATATGGGGCACGGCGCGCTGATGTACTCGCAAGATAAGTTCGAGTCCAGCAACGATGAATTTGATGTGATTGTGACGGGGCCACGTCGATCAATGTTTCAGACCGCGGACGACAGACCGCAGACCATTCATCGTCCACCGTCTACGGGCAATGGTCATTTGCGTCCGTATTTTGCAGTCCCGTTTGGTGATATGATGATCGCCGGTTGTTTCGGTATGCTGGCGGCTGTCGCGGACGTGTTGCCTGAGTTGTCTGAGCCCATCCGCGCTTCCCTGGGAGGCAACGGCGGCAGGGGGATAACCCCCTGGGATGCGCAATGAACCGCGCGTTCCGGGTCATCAAGCTCATTTTTCTGGTGCTCGCTATTTTGCTGTGCCTGGCCATCCCGGTGGCAGGACTGGTTTCTACGGCAACCAGTTGGCACGGTGTTTGCCACGGCTTCACCGATGGTCAGCACAATTGTCCCTGGTGGGAATTCGCCGGGACGGAAATGTTCTGGGCCTCGTTCTCGTTTGTCCCATTGTTGTTCGCAGCCTCGATCATCTGGTTGCTGATGGCAGCGATACAGTTCATCCTGGCGAAGGTGAAAAAACGCCGTGAGGGTGCGTCGCACCTGAACGATAGCGGAAACCCGTTAAACGAAAAAAACTAAAAGCAGTGATCGTACCGTCAAACCAGGTGCGACGCACTTTGTCCACCGGAGATAAACAAGGATAAACAACGATTTTGCTATTCACTAAACAAAATCACATTCATCTCCGTTCATCTCTGGTGAATTTTTAAATAACAGGAGAAAACCCTACATGTGCGGTATTTTCGGATACGTCACCAATAAAGAAATCAATCTCGGCCCGATCCTGATCGAGGCCGCCGAGCGCCTGACCTACCGCGGCTACGACTCGGTCGGCGCAGCCACCTTGAGCAATGGGGTGATCGACCTGCGCAAAGATGTGGGCAAGGTAGAAGAAGTCTCAGTCAAATACAAATTCGCCGAGATGAGCGGCTCGCGCGGCATCACGCAGTTGCGCTGGGCCACCTTTGGCGAGCCTTCGCAGATCAATTCCCAACCCCACATCGACTCGGATGGCGACCTGGTCGGCGCGCACAACGGCAACGTGGTCAACAACATCGAGTTGCGCCAGCAGTTCATCGACGAGGGGCTGACCGTGCGCTCGCAGAATGATGGCGAGACCTGCGTCCATGCTGTGGAACGTTACCTGAACCGCGGCTACGAGTTCATCGACGCCATCCGCCTGGCTTACGGCGATCTGCAAGGCGATTATGCCTTCGTAATTGGGCGAGTGAACGAAGACCGCCTGTACGCCTTCAAAAAAGGCTCCGGCATGGTCATTGGCCTGGGGGAGGGTTTCACCTGCGTCTCGTCTGACCTGCCTTCGATATTGCCGCTGACTCGCACCATCGTCCGCCCGCTGGACGGCGAGATCGTCACGCTGTGGGCCGACCGTGTGGAGCTGCGTTCCGTCAAAGATGGCAAGTTGATCCAGCGCGAGCGCGAGTTGGTCACCGAAACAATGGATGCGGTGCAAAAGGGCGGCTATCCACACTTCATGCTCAAGGAAATCCACGAGCAGTCCCAAGTCGCCAGCGAATTGCTGCACCTGCTGGACGGCTCGCCCGAAGTCGAAACGCTGGTGGACAAGATGAAGTCCGCCCGCCACCTGTACTTCATCGGCTGCGGCACCAGCTACCACGCCGCCCTGGCAGGCTCGGTCTATCTGGCGCAGATCGCCGGGCGTCCGGCCATCCCGGTGCTGGCTCCCCAGTTCATCTCGCAGTTCGCTCCCGCGGTGGGACACGAGGATGTCGGCATCTTCGTCAGCCAATCCGGCGAGACCAAGGATGTGCTCAACGCACTGGAAGCCGCCGAAGCGCGCGGCATGGAATGTTTTGGACTGGCCAACGTGGTCGGCTCGACCCTGACGAAGGCCACTTCGTTCTGTCTGCCCCTATGCTGCGGATACGAAATCAGCGTTCCCGCCACGAAGACTTTTACCAACCAGGTCATCACGTTTTTATATCTGGCCTATCGCGTGGCGGGTAAGAGCACCAAAGAACTGGAAACCATCCCGGCGCTAATGGAAAAGACACTTGAGATGGTCGCATTGCAAGTCGAAAGAATTGCCGAAGAGATCAATGAATGGAATGACATGTACTGCCTTGGCTATGGATTGACCCTGCCCATCGCGCTCGAAGGTGCGCTGAAGCTGAAAGAGATCACTTATGCGCATTGCGAAGGCATGCTCTCGACCGAATTCAAACACGGGCCGCTCTCGGCAGTCAGCAAGGGCTTCCCGATCGTCTTCGTGGCCGGGCCACAGGATACCAACCTGATCATCAGCGGCATCAACGAAGTCAACGTGCGCGGCGCGCGTGCCATCGCCATCGGTGAGGAAAACGCCCGTCTGCGCGCCAACGCGGACGATTTGATCGTCATCCCCGAATCCGATCCGCAGATCAATGCGCTGCTGGCGGTGTTACCGTTGCAATTGCTCTCGTATCACATGAGCGTGATGCGCGGCTTTGACCCCGATTTTCCGAGGAATTTGTCTAAAACGTTGACAGTGGATTAAGATGAATTAGGCTTCGGAAGTCTCGCAGACTTCCGAAGCCTTTTATCAAGGGGGAGATGAAGGAGTTCAGATTGAACGAGGGAAGAGATTGATGCCGATCAGCAAAACCACAACAAATATCAGGATTTTCGAGAGTAGAGGGATAGCCGATGTTTCTTCCCCTTTGTCGCTGCCAGATTTTGCAACATTGAAATCGAAACTGACGCTGGTATCGAACTTGTCCGGGCGCTGAACGGCCACTTCCACCAGCCAACGGTCGGGAAAACTAATATGTGTTCCCTGTGCTGTCCACAAGTCATTTCCTGTCTGGGTCAACTGGAGATCAGAGGGCGGCACATTGGATGTCACCGGGACAAAGGTCAGGGTTACAGCCTTGACCGATTGCGCCGCCCGGCTGGGAGACAAACGCACCTCGAACGTGTTCTGGCCAATCAACCCCGGCGAGATGAATAAGGCAATTTTGAGATCGTCCACTTTAGAAGTTCCGTTGAGGGTGGTCGGTGGAAATGGCGTGACAGCCGGGGGCAGGTATGTCATCAGGCTGACGTTGATCAATAGCAAACAGGCCAGGACAATCTCAGCCAAAACTGTCTTCCCGAAATGCTGGAAATACTTGGAATTGGGAACGTTTTGCAGGCTATCCCGTTTCAGGCCGGGCGAGAGGATCAGCAGGTTGGTCGCCGCGATCGCCAAAAGCGCCGCGACGAATCCCTGTTTGAATAACAATGAATGGCCGTAGAGCGTATTCAGAAGAGCCGATATGGAACCCACGCGTAAGAAGGCGGAATAAATCCCGGTCACGCCGAGCACGGCGACGCTTGGCAGGGCCATGGTCGAGAAGCGTCTCGCCGCCGAAGAGGCGATGTGGGTCCGAAAGCCAGCATCCGCGTTTTTCAGAATCGTCAGCCCGACCGATGAGATGTGCTAACCCACCGAACCAGAAAGACATCCCAATCAGGTGCAGCCAGTCACCCAGTACCGGCAGGAGCGGGTGTAATTCGGTCGCAGCATGACTCGTGAGGCTGATCGTGAGCAGCAGCGCCAACCCGACGATAAACTGCCCAATTCCCTTCCAGGAGGAGGAGCGGATGCGCATTATCCAAAGGCCGATCAAGGCCAGGGCCAGGCGTACAAGCCAGAGCAGGCCGAGCCGCGTCGAGGTCAGGACCTGAAGCGTTTCCTTTGCCCAGGGAAAGGCAAGTTCGTGCCCGGTCACCTGACCCGCCTGCGACAATACTCCTAAAATGAAGGCGAGGAATATCCCGTACGACCCCATCTTGTATAAAACAGTCCCAAGCCGCGGACAGACGATCGAATAGCTCCGCCTGGGTCATCGCTCGAGGAAGTTGAGAGATTCCAGATAAAAAATTTGGACAGATACTGACCAGCAAGGATGGCCGCAGAGGCAAGCAGGAGCCACTTGGCAATCAACGCGCTGATTGGCATGCTGGCGCCGCCCGTTTGCTCTGCTTCTGGCATGGCGGATGCATCCACCTTTCCCACGGCGAACGGAAAACTACCGGCGGTTCCATGTCCATCGATTTGAGAGAGCGCCCGCCACGAAACCGTGTAGATCCCATCGGGAAGAGGCGGAAGCGAAACGGTCATCCGCTCAGGGTTTGACGGATCGACACTTGAGTCTCCATGATCAACAGCCTGACCACTCGTGTCATAGACCTTGATGTCGCTCCCGTTTGCTTCGAGCGGTTCGCTGAGTAAGAGTTCCACCTGTTTCGGCGATTCATCAAGAACGGCGTTGGATTCCGGAACGGAACGCACCAATTCCGCATGAGCGAAGACCGGCGAGACCGCCCATACAGAATACAAGATCATCGCCGCAATGAGCAAGAGCGCGCGTTTTTTCGTTTTCATTGTAGGTGAAAAGCGACTTTTTCCTAACGATCTTTTCGCAGGGCCATCACGCCAACGCCGATACCGACGATTGCGAGCAGGATGCCAAGCACGGCCAGCCAGCCTGCGAGACCAAGGCCCCCATTTTGAGAGGATGGTTCCACAATAGGAAATTGGACTACTTCCTGTCTCTGCACTTTCTCCGGTTCCACTTCAGCGGATACATCCGTATCTCCCAATTTTCCGCTCAGTTGAACCGTATATTGCCCCGGGATGGTGGGCAGGATCGGGGCAACGAATTGACCGGGAGTATCCTCGCCCAACGGTTGCAGGAGCAGCGCCCTGGTCTGGTCGCCGTACGCAACGCTCACGACCAGGTCCGAGACATTTTCCACGGATTCTTCTTCAGCCCCTTGGGTGACATTGACAATAATTCCGTTCATTTGACCGGCGATCGGCGGTTCAGTCAACCAACCAATCTCAATTTGATAGTCACCCGCGGTGACGGATCTCGTGCGCGAAGGCAAATTGGAAGCTAAGGATTGTGAGAATTGAGGCAATCAAACAGGCGGTCAATAAGTTTCTTTTCCTCATATCATTTACTCCTAATGATCTATTCCTGTCAGCAATCGGGATGTTTATTCCAATGGACCTGTTTATTGACATTTACACAAATCGGTTAAGAAACGTCCCGAAGGTTGTTCCAGAAACAGACCTGCACAAGATAGAACCTTCGGGACGCTTTCATAAGGGAACTTAATTGACTTTGGTGAACGTCAATAGATATCAATTGTACTTTACAATAATTGGATAAATGCGATTCTCGGAGAGAAGATATTTCAGATAGTTAGAATACAACCAAACAAAAAATTCTGCCAGTACCTAAAAATAAAGTGGCGCAATATGCTATGATATGCAGAGAGTAAAGTTTCCTTCGGAGTGATCGAACGATTTAATCGAGGTCATCTCTGTTGAAGAATCGATCCGTTGCCTGTCGAATTTTATTGTTGGAGGCACATATGTCTACAGACCCATCTGTCGAGAAAGAATGGTACAAAATGCTGACCGAGGGGGAGCCGATCAACCGCCACGTTTATCATCTATTCGGCTTGTTGCCTTCGAATCCGCGCTGTAAATTGTGCGCTGCGCCCTTCAAGAGTTGGGGCGGGGCCTTGATGCGCTTGATTGGCCGGAAACAATCCAAATACAATCCCCGCTTCTGCCAGCCGTGTGAAAGCTTCGAACACCCGGGCGGCGCGGAAATCGAACTGACGATGCTGTTCGCGGATGTGCGCGGTTCCACTACCCTGGCGGAACAAATGAGCGCGCTGGAATTCAGCCAGCTCATGAACCGTTTCTATACGGTGGCCAGCCAGGTGCTGATCAAAACGGACGCACTGGTAGATCGCTTGCTCGGAGACGAGGTGATCGGCCTGTATATCCCTGGATTTGCGGGCAAGGAACATCCGCGCCGCGCGATCGAAGCGGCGCAAGAACTGCTCGACCTGACAGGGCATCGCGACAGCAAAGGACCCTGGCTGCCGGTCGGGGTGGGCGTCCACACAGGGACCGCCTACGTGGGTGTCGTGGGCAGTGACAAAGACCACCCAACGGATTTCACCGCTTTGGGCGATAACGTCAATGTCACAGCTCGGCTGGCATCCCAGGCTGGCCCGGGCGAGATTCTGATCAGCAACGCGGCTTATTCTGCCTCCCAGCTTGACCTGGGAGACTTGGAACATCGTGAACTTGAATTAAAGGGAAAGAGCGAAAAAACCGAGGTGCGCGTGTTACAAGTTTCGAAGACTTAACACTTTGTCACGATTTCTCTATATAAATTGATATGCGTAAACAATACTTGATCATTGTGATTTCACTGCTACTTGCGGCGTGCACGCCTGCAGCTACCCCGGTAACAATCACTCCCACTGCGACACAACCCAGCTGTCGGCCATCCGTGACTCAAACCTCCAACACCAGTTTTCCAGAAATCCAAGGGACCATGAAAACCGACGGTGGGCTATGGGCATTGCTGTTTTTTAACGAAGCGCATGCCAAACAGGATGAAAAAATCGTCTGGCGGATTTCTGGTAGGGGCGGGGATTTGAACATCCGGGCCCGAAACGAAGCCGGAACGGTTATTTCCCCGGTCTGGGGGCCAGAATACCATGGAAGTTCCAATTGGAATCGACCGGGCGCTGAATGGGGAACCGGTTTCAACTTCCCGGAAGCGGGCTGCTGGACTCTGACAGTCACTTATGGCCCGACAATCGGCGAGATCAGCCTGGATGTGTTGGGGGCCGAGGAGCAGGCTCAATAGCCGGATATGATTGCAGCTTAGGAAACGCCGAGCGGGCGGTACGAAGCGGTCAATGTCCAGGGCGTGGCCCAGGAGGTTGATAGTACAATTATCCTGTTAATCGGCAAGTCAGTCTATGAAAGGAGGCGTAAAATGCCCACTCCCCTGCCACGCTCCAAAGTCAAAAAGAGTCAAACCTGGAACGCCGAAAGCGTGTTCGCTTCACCAGAAGCGTTCGATGCCGAAGTCAAGAGTTTGGTCGAGAGTTCTGGCCGCGCTCAAGAAGTTCCAGGGACATCTCGGCCAGGGTCCCGATACTTTTATCGAAGCGATGGATGTGCTAGAAATCCTTTCCCAACGCGCCACCAAAGTCCAGGTATACGCCACCTTATCCAGTGCAGTGGACGCCACCGACCAACGCGGCGCGGAGATGAACGGCAAAGCGGCCAGTTCATTGGCCCAGTTCAGCGCTGCAATCTCCTTCGTTGAGCCTGAAATCATCAGCATTGGGGAAGCAACAATACGGCAATGGCTCAAAGATGAGCCGCGGATGAAACTGTACAAGCATTATTTCGACGACATCTTCCGCAAACAAGCTCACGTGCGGAATGCCGAAGTGGAGCAATTACTCGGTATGTTAAGCGACCCATTCAATAGCACTCGCAACACGGCTGGCATGCTGGCAAACGCCGATTTCAAATTCAAGCCCGCGCAGAATAGCAAGGACAAAAAGGTCGAGCTAACGCAAAGTACCTACAACGCCATCTTGAATGGGACCGATCGAAAGGCGCGCCGCACCGCCTGGAAAAATTACACCGGAAAATATCTGGAATTCAAGAACACGCTGGCCGGGAATCTGGCCACCTCCATCAAACAAAACGTGTTCAATATGAAAGCGCGCAATTTCGATTCGTCGCTCGAAGCCACGCTTTTCGATGGGAATGTCCCGGTCGAGATGTTCCACAACCTGCTGGAGATATTTAAGAAGAACCTGCCCTTGTGGCACCGGTATTGGAAGATTCGCCGTAAAGCCCTGGGCGTGAAAACGTTGCATCCTTATGATGTCTGGGCCCCGCTCACTACCAAGAAACATAAAGTACCCTTTGAGAAAGCCGTCGAGTGGATCAGTGAAGGGCTCGCACCGATGGGCGAGGAATATGTCGGAGTGATACGCAATGGCTGTTTACGGGAGCGTTGGGTGGATTGGTCTCCCAATGCGGGCAAACGGCAAGGGGCGTTTTCGGTGCGTGTCCCCAAAGACACCTATCCGTTCATCATGATGAGCTACGCGGACAACGTCAACAGCGTCAGCACGCTGGCGCATGAACTCGGTCACGCCATGCATGCGCATTACGCCAGCCGCGCCCAACCCATGATCTATTACATGTACCCGTCCATTATCGCGGAAACCGCTTCCAACTTCCACCAGGCCATGACGCGCGCCTACCTGCTGGATAGCAACCCGAGCAAGTCCTTCCAGATCGCCGTGCTCGAAGAAGCCATGAGCAATTTTCACCGTTATTTCTTCATCATGCCCACCCTGGCGCGCTTCGAACTGGAAACGCATCAGCGCATCGAACAGGGACAGGCCCTGACCGCCGACTCCATGATCGAGTTGATGGCGGACCTGTTCAGCGAAGGTTTTGGCGGGAATATGGATTTAGACCGCGAACGGGTCGGCATCACCTGGGGAACCTTCACGAGCCACCTTTACGTCGACTTCTACTCGTTCCAGTACGCCATCGGTATTTCCGCTGCGAACGCAATTGCTAAACGGATCCTGGACGGTACGCCCAATGCTGCACAGGACCATATCAATTTTCTCAAGGCCGGTTCATCGAAATCGCCCATCGAACTGTACAAGATCGCCGGCGTGGACATGTCCAGTACCCAACCGATCGCAGATGCATTCGAGGTTCTTGGAAGTTACATCGACCGTTTGGAAGAATTGACGGGTAAATAAACCAGATAGCTCTATTTTGAGTTGTTTGTTGAACCGCCAAGATACCAAGAACGCCAAGAAGTATTTCTCGACGCCAAGAAAGGCCCTTGGCGATTTTGGAATGGACTTGGCGACCTTTGCAAACTTGACGGTTTGATAAATGTTTTAGAAAGGGAATTCGAAATGAACCAACACCTGCACCTCATCACTTTGGGCGTTCGCGATTTCGAGCGCTCCCGCAAGTTTTATACTGAGACGCTAGGCTGGAAACCGGCTTCCAACAGCAATGAGGATGTCACCTTTTTCCAGGCAGGCGGCGTGGTCCTGAGCCTCTATCCGCGCGAGAAACTGGCTGAAGATGCCCTGACTTCCCCAGAAGGCAACGGCTTTGCGGGCGTAACACTGGCCTACAACGCGCGCAGTGAGCAGGAAGTAGACGAGATCATCCATGACCTGGCAGTCAAAGGCGTAGAAATCGTCAAACAACCCCAAAAGGTGTTCTGGGGCGGATACAGTTCCTATTTCGCCGACCCAGATGGCTTTCTTTGGGAAGTGGCCTATAATCCCTTTTTCCCGTTCGATGAAAGTGGAAATTTAAAGTTGGAGTAGGTATGATACTTTGTTATGAGAGCAGCAGGTCATAGCGCTGTTCCCTGAGTGGTTTCCCAAAAGCGGTTGATTTTTCTCCTCGGTCAGTTGGAAGCCAGCCCGTTTATAAAGAAATGCGGCGGTGCTCAACTCATGGGTTGTCCATAAATAGGTTTCTTTATATGCGCACTCTCGCAAAAAATCCATATACATGCTCAAAAGCTTCGATCCCAGGCCAATGCCTCTATATTCCGGCTCAATGAGAAAATATCGCAACTGAGCGGCTTTTCCCCGATCTATTAACAAAAGGAAGCCAATCATCTTGTTGTCGTGTTCACAGGCCCAAATGCGATTCCTTTCAGGATTATATTGTTCGTAGAACTCACACAGTCCTTTCGCCACGTACGTTTCAAACTGTAACCCGTAGTTATATTCCCTCTTGTAGAGTTTTCCATGTAAATAAGTGACGTATCCAAGGTCACCGGCCCTGAGCTCCGTGCGGATCGAAATATCTCCTAGCGACACATGACTTTTCATTTAGCCTCAACTCCTTGTCACAATAGAGATTGTTGCATGGACTCCCGATTAATCTCTACTCAATAGTTCGCGGACGCCATCCATCATGCTGACGAGGTCTTCGAGCTCTCCCTCGGATAACTTTCCAATCAGTTGAGATATCAACTTATCGGAATTGTCGTTCAGTTTCGCGAATTCCTTTTTCCCCTTTTCCGTAAGCAGGATGATATGCAGGCGTCTATCTCCTGGGGAAGGAGTCTTCTCGATCAAACCTTGTCGCACAAATTTATGGATGATTCTACTAAGGTAACCTTCATCTATCGCGATGTTCTCCCTGATCTTCTTTGCCGAACATTCTTCTGTATGACGTATCTCATACAGCACGCGTGCCTCCGTAAGCGAGTATGGAGTATCAAGGAAATGTTGCTCGAGCAATCCGATGATGTTGGTATAAAAACGATTGAAACTCCGAACTCTTTCGATGAATTCCTGGTTTTCCATCATAGCTTCATGATACTCAAAATACTTGACTAAGTCAAGTATTTAAGAAGCTTTCATGGAGAAAAATTTGGACTTCAATGGGTGAAAAACGGAGGTCCGCGCGTTGCGGATATCGGAAGATTAACGCTTCCCCATCAAATAACGATTTCAACCGTAAACAAAGCACTATTTCGCACGGTCATCCCATTACGTCTCCGAACGAAATGATTTTCCGAGTTCCCGGCCTAAGCCAAAGTAATGTCGAAAGTTATAAATCAACGGGTGCCACTTCCGAGGATCAATATGATTCAAACCGCGAATGATAGTTTCATGCGCATGGACCTGAAGTACTTCTACTTCAACCGCAACGATCCCATCCTTCTTATCCCCAATTAAATGGATGTTACGCAATATCGCTTCCAATTGAAGCGGACATTCCGTCACACGCGAAACTGCAACTTTTTCAGAAGAGATCGGCGATAATCCAGCAGCGCTGAACTTATCCTTCACATAACGACATTGACCCCGTTTGTGGGAGGGAACATCCTTTTTTCCAGTTAATGGTGCCAGTGCCTCAACGGCTGACCATAAGTCATCCGATGGAAAATTCAAGGCGCAATCACCACGCTGCGAAAGATTTTCGAAGGTTTTCCCATCTGTTCCAAGTCCCAACAATACAGTCCAGCCCAAAGCCCAGACAGAGGACACGGGCGCAAGATTCGATGTACCGTCTTCATTGAGCGAAGAAACCAAGACCACAGGCGTTCCGAAGTATAAAATCTTTGGTTGAATAGACTGTGTCCGAAATAAGCGGGGTCCTATTTTCGTCTCCATAACACGAACTTTTAACTCCTAAAAACTTCGATGACCATCGAAATATCAAAATGATAGAATACGTCATCTTTCGATACAAGCAGAGAAATGATGAACACGAATCCAGACCTTGCAACCGTTGCCGCATTGATTGCCGACCCCGCTCGCGCCATTATGCTTTCAGCCTTAATGGACGATGTCTCATTACCAGCAGGAGAATTAGCTCGACTCGCCAAAGTTTCGCCTCAAACAGCCAGTGCACATCTCTCCAAGTTGGTTGAGGGCAACCTGCTAAGTGTGACGAAAATGGGAAGGCATCGATATTTTCGTCTGAGCAATAAGAATGTGGCGCAAGTATTAGAATCGCTTGCGCTGATTGCGCCCCCTGCACGTACCCACTCCCTAAACGATTCACTGGAAAGAAAAGCCATTTTCCGCGCTCGCACTTGTTATGACCATTTGGCAGGCGAACTAGGCGTAGGGCTAACCCAGGCGTTCATTGATAAGGGCTATATTCAGTGCCGCGGCGAAGCCTACGAAGTCACCAGCGCTGGCAGAAATTGGTTCAATTCCCTTGAAATCGATTGTCTTCTGCTTCAAGAGAAGCGCAGAGCATTCGCTCGGATATGCCTCGATTGGAGTGAACGAAAACCCCACATAGCTGGGGCGCTGGGTGCAGCTACTCTCCAACGATTGTTTGCATTAAAGTGGATTGTCCGCGTACGTGGATCTCGCGCAGTGAAAGTGACTGATACTGGACGTGCTTGCCTCAAGAGTGAATTCGGCCTTGAATGGAAGTAACCCTTCGATGACGGTCTTCAGAGACCATTCGTTTCATCATCAAATTTCAGAATAGCAAGAATTGGGTGGCAGTCAATGATCGTGCAGAGTAAACTATAGAGAATAATTTCTCTCATGTAAGAAACAAGAGAAACGAATGTTCCAATAATCTTGAGGAACAATTTCCTTCTTGCAATATTCATCGCGTCCAGTCCCACTTCGTAAGCCATCCCCCATTTAGGAGTAGACCGTGAAAGCAAAACACTGGCTCGTCTTTATTTTACTGGGAGCAATCTGGAGTTCCTCTTTTATGTGGATCAAGATTGCCGTGCAGGAAGTCGGTCCGCTCACGCTGGTGGCATTCCGCGTTTTGTTCGGGCTGCTGTTTGGCATCGTGATCATTGCCATCCAACGTACCCCTTTGCCACGCACCTTCAAAGCCTGGTGGCCGTTGCTGCTGCTCGGGCTGACCAACGTGGCCGTTCCCTTCTTCCTGATTTCGTGGGGCGAAAAATCGATTGACTCGGCAGTCGCCTCGATTTTGGATGCTACCGTGCCCCTGTTCACCATCCTGATCGCGCATTTCCTGCTGCAGGATGACAAAATGACTGTGCCCAAGGTGGTAGGGTTGCTGATGGGCTTTGCGGGTGTGATCATCTTGCTGAGCAAAGACATTGGTGCCTCGACCGGTTCCCTGCTGGGACAACTGGCTGTGATTGTCGCTTCCATGTTCTACGCGGGCAGTTCCGTACTGGTGCGCAAAACCACGGAAGATACGCCCGGTATCCTGCGCAGCGCCGGACCACTGGTCTCCGCCACGGCGGTCATGTGGCTGGGAACCGCTCTGTTCGAAAGCCCGGTGACCATCCCGCAGATCAGCATCACCTGGGTGGCCTTGCTGTGGCTGGGCATCTTCGGCTCGGGGCTGGCCTTCGTGTTGGCCTATTACCTGATCCACGAGATCGGACCGACCCGCACCACCATGGTGACCTACCTGTTCCCATTAGGCGGCGTGATCCTGGGCGCGACCTTCCTGTCCGAACAAATTACCTGGCAGGTGATCGCGGGCGGTATCCTGATCGTTGCCAGCTTGGCCGTCGCAAATTGGAATCCGAAGCGACGGAAATTGCAGGAAGGGCAACAGATTGCATCAACTGACTAAAACAAACCACACCGCTAACCTGAAAGCAGAATGGAAAGGAAATCACCCATAATAACGAACCAAAATTGGAGTTTGTTACCTGCCCCAAGAGACTTTCTGGGGCGGGTATAATTTCTACCGTTACTCGTGTGACTTCCGCTGAGAAGTGGCTTAAAATTTCTTCTTCCCGTTTGACAAAAGTATAAAATCCCAGGTTAGAGTGATTGCACTAATACAAGCCAACTCCGCAAGGAAACGGCTCAAACTTGGAAAATGGATTAGGAAACATCGATGGATAAGAAATATGGAGAACATCCAGTTTTTCAGCAATTGGCAGAATATGCTAAGTTCTATAAGGACTTATCCTTTTCGGTAATGGGTTGGATTACCCAAGGAACTACTGGCACTATTATCAATATTGATTCTCGCGTTTTTTCTTCAATTCAAGGAACACTAAAATCAATAAAGGATATTCTGGCCAATGGAAGAATTAACGATTCGTATGCTCTCCTCCGCAAACTCCACGACTCCATGATAATAAATATTTATACAAATCTATACCTGGATGATAACTTCAGCATCGAGAACTTTGTTGTTGATAAGATTAATGATTGGCTTCATGGTAAAGAAAAATTACCAGAATACAGAATAATGTCTGGTTACATTCGTAAATCTGAAAAACTAACTGAAATAAACAAATTGTTATATAAAGATAGCAGATACGGGAAAATTCGAAGCCGCTGCAATGATCACACCCATTACAATTTCTATCAATACTTGCTCTTGAACAATAACCAGATTTTCTTGAAAAATAGAATAACTTTTTTAAATGCTTTCTCTAAAGATCTGGAGAACTTATTCATCCTTCATCTGTCTTACTTGTTTTATCTAAAAGATCAATATATGATGTCAAGTGATTATGCAGACAGTATGGATTTAGGGCTTACACCTGAGGAAGGCTCACAATATTTTGTTGCTCCCTTCGTTCAAGAAATCTTTGATAAAGTTATCAAGAAAGACAGGATGGATTTGGCGATAGCAATAAAAAACAATACGGCTATGATGCTAAAATGATGTAAGTTGCAGAGTCAGTGATAAAGTGAAATGTTTCATGGAATACAGTGTTATAGAACTACTTAGCCCCAAAATCCAAAAACATTGTCTGCCATTGTGGCAAGATGGATATTTTAAACACGCTGCTCATGAGTCCATGCTTCTCGTTGAACAGGCTTTGAAGGAAAAAGGGCTAACAAAAGAAAGTTATAAAAAATATGGGCGAACACTTATAACCAGCCTATTTCGGAGTGGAGGAAAGAATAGTGCAGTGAAACTAAGAGTACCGCTTGGAGAAGATTTGCAAACACAAGCCGAATCGTTTTTTCAAGGGGTATTTTCTTATTATCGAAACTATACAGCACATGACGGAAGCAAAATAGACAAACAAATCAGTCTACGAATAATGATTATTGCAAGTGAATTACTTGATTTAATTGATGCTTCTGCGCTTAGTTTTTCTGATATTGGTGGAGTGAATGGGTTATTGGTAAGAGGTATATTTCACGATAAAGAGCAATTATTGAAGTTATTGACATCCTTGGGTGGATACTATCCAGACGGAGATATAGATGGTTTAAGGGAGAGACTTTTTGAAAAATATGGAATTCTCGACCACCATTTAGATGCCATACTTGAGCTAGATCTAATCCGCTATTATGAAGAAGATTATTTTCCAGATGAAGAAGAATTAAGGTCAGTTTGGATTAATAAGTTTCCTCCTGAAACACTGGGACATTTTGAACTCACGGAACTGGGGGAAGAATTCATAAGTGAACTGAAAAAGGAAAGTAACCAATCCAATTAAGGTTTAGACAAGATGGGATTATTCAATCCTTGCTATATGATAATATTTCACAGAGTGCACATAGAGGTTTAGAAGTCGTAAACAAGCTGCAATCCAAAAATTTCTGATTCTGATTTATTTTGTGGTTAGCACCTGCAGCCAGACATGGAAGTTGAGATAAGCAGGTTATGCAGCCAGTTTTGATGGTAGACAAATCCGTTCAACTTGTGAGCGGGAGAGGAATAGGTCTGACTGATTTTTGCACGCGGGCAGTAGGGTCCAAAGTCGTGCAGTAACGCCCAGGCGCGGATGGAGCGTTCGGCAGAAACCCAGTGACCATGAAAGAAACGTGTGCTATCCAGCCAGCGTGCCATCGAATTCATGTGACGATCCAGCATGTTGCTGGTGCGATGAGCCAGCGGATGATCGTAAGCCAGGACAAAGCGTTCTGTTTTAGCACAAAGTTTGTGTACTGCTTCCAAGACATAGCCGGTTGTGTGTTGTTCTGCCCATAAGCGCAGCGCCTCTGCTTGCAGGCGAAAAGCAACGGCATCGGCAGCGTGATAAACGTTCCAAACCTGTTGGGACAGTTGACGGAATGTCTCTTTCAAGTGTTTGGCGCGCTCCCGAATTTTGATGAAGGCGTGTAGGAAGCACTCGATAATGATAATCATCGGAAACAGGTTCAACCAGGCACGCTGTGTCGCGTTCCAACCGTCGGTATTGACTGTTTCGGGCACATACCCTGGCTTCAATACTTGTGCCTCATTCTTGAAATGCTGGTAGGCTTCCGTCAGGTTCTCGGTATCTGCACCCAGCGCAACCGATGCACCCAAAATGCAGTCATCTCCAACTGTGGTTGCGACCACGACTTCTTCGCCATTGAGCCAGGTGATCTTTTCGTCAGCCAGCAGATGCTTGGGCAATTTCTCCGCGTCTTTGACCACCGTTTGCACGATGTCGTAGCGTCCAAATTGGTTCTCCTGACGATACCAATAATCATCATTGCGCCCAAAGACATAGGTCAAAGCCCAAAATGGAACATCAAAACGCCTCAGAAACATAGCTTTTTCCACATCATCCGTATAGCCCGTCATATAAGGCATCACCCCGCTCGGCGCAATCGTGAAGACCTGTTTCTTCCCTTGTGCATCTCGCGCTTTCAGACAAATCCGCCGCAAGCGAAAGCTTCCCATCTTTTCCGAACCACGTTCATCATGCAAGCTGTAGCCTTCGCTTATAGCAACAGGAAATAATTCTGGATATCGCACAATCATCTCATCCACCCATTTCCGGTAGACGCTATGGTCACCAATGATCTCTTCATATTCTTCCATCGTGATCGGTAAGGTGATACGCTTGCATGGGCTTGTAACTTTGTCTTTGGTTTTGGTACACTGTCTTTGAGGCATGTCGGCTAAGCTCGTGGTGGAGTTTTTGCCTATCATGCCTCACTTTTGCCACAACCACAAATTCTCCCAAATCAGAAAAATTTCAACCAACCTGACGAAGTTGTCCCTGCCCATCGGGCTGAGTGGGAGATCAGTGCGCTGGGGGAAAGTGAAAAACTAAGATATTCCCTGTTACCTTTTCAGCCCTTTTTGCAACATAATTTAAGCAGCACTGGCCGGGGATACGCTTCTCCCCTGGACAGGAAAATCCCATTAACAGTTTCTGTGCTGATACAATCAAGTTGTAGATTTTGACCGAGGTGGAAGGGACAATATGCGAAAACGCTCAATCGGGGTTCTCTGCCTTACGCTTTTGACGCTGGCTTTCAGCCTGTTTTCACCGAAAGGAGCTTCTGCCGAACCCCGGTCACAAGAGACGCCACCCACGCCATCGGAAGTGATCCAGGCGGTCAATCAATTGCGCATCGCACACGGATTGCTGCCCTTGAACACGCATCCCGTGCTGATGCAGGTCGCGCAGTGGGAAGCCAACGCGATTGCGGGCGGCGCGGGCGGGCACACCCGTCCCGGCGGGCTCACGCTGGGGCAATGGCTGCTTTCCCTGGGCTATCCGCTCTCGGGCGATCTCTCACTGGACGGCTACCGCTCCGAGAACTGGATCGCCGCGGCCAACGCACAGCAGGCTGTTGAGATGTGGTTGATGGACGCGCCCCACACCAACACCATGCTCTCCCCGGACCGCAGCGACATCGGTGCTGCGGTTGCCGTCGGGGACCAGACCTACATTGTCATTGAGACCGCCCTGCAAACCAACAGCGGCAAGATGCAATACGATGCGTATCCGATCCTGACCGCCATCGCGCAGGGCGGCTCTGTTAGTGATCCGAATAATCTCGTGCCACAGTACATCATCCCGGTTGCACGCAGCACCGCCCGTCCCAGTGGCGACGTGATCCATAAGGTGCAATACGGTCAATCGCTGTGGAGCATCGCCGTCACCTACAATACCACCATCGCGCAAATCCGCGCCTGGAACAACCTGGGCGAATCCACACGATATCTATGAAGGACAGGTTTTGCTGGTCCAAAGGAATGCTACGCAACCGCCGCCACCCACCAACACGCCGCTGGCAACGGTTACGCCTTACTATGAAATATCCCCTACAGCCACCCTTGGCAGTTCAACGCCAACCGTCCAACCGACTTCGAGCGACTCCGAGCGTTGGCGAAGGCGGTTCATCAAAAGCGACCTCCCCCGGGCTATGGGCCGGGATCGTCGTGCTGGTCGCCATCGTTGCGGGCATCCTCGGTACCTGGATGACAACGACCCGTACCCCCAAGTGATTTGTACCTGCGATCAGGGACTGTAGAATCGAGAAGAGGAGCGCGGACTGCGCTCCTCTTCTTGATAATTCGAACCTCCTTTTCCAAAACTAGTTCAGGGTAACACGATGATTTCAAGCGCCACCGTTCGGGGTAGCTGTTGCGGGAGGGGTACCCTTCCAGGGACGGCCGCCAAAACCGGGACCGAACCCGAAGCCCGGTCCATCCAGATAACCTTTATCCAGGCCTTCCAACAACCAATCCGCCTTATCCTGGGTGATCGTGCCATCCGTCACGGCCTGGTTGATGCGGTCGCGCATCTCCGACTGACGGACAGAGTTCAGCGCATCCTTGACCGCCTGCATATCCACACCGGCTGCGTCGGCCAGTTCCTGCAAGGTTTTGCCGTCCTGCAACGCCGCAGACAGGTCGTCCGTGCTCATGTTCAGTACACTGGCCACCGCTGCCAACGAAGCGTCATCCAGACTACGACCTCCGCGACCACCGGGTCCGCGCTGGCCGAAGGGATGTTGCGGATTGTTGCCATTGGCAAAGACGGTCGTCGTTCCATATACACCAACCGCCAGCAATGCGACTACCAATGCCCCCGCCAACCAGATAAATTTCTTGTTCGCCATTATTGTCTCCTTTCGAAATAGATGCAGGTTATTCCTTCAACCTGCATCTATCTTAAAAGAGACATGTTAGGGGGATGTCAATAGATTATGTGCAAATTATGTGGATGAAGCGTTAATCGAAAACAGGTATACTCTGACCAATCAAACACAGGAGCAAACATGCCCTCAATCATTGACCCCCAAACTATCCATGTGGATGAACTGCCCGCCATCTGGTCACCCGTCCAGTGGGAACTGACCGAAGAAGAGCGTGTAGAAGCCATCGACGAGCAGGCCACCGCCTCCCTGCTGTGGATGATGGACGCGCCCGAAGCCATCCTGCGTCTGTTGCTGGGCGAGACTGAAATCCGGCGTCTGCGACAGCCGCCTGAAGGATATGAGCCGGAAGAACAAGGGGAATGGGATCAGGAGATCCTGACCTTTGGCCCGTATCGCCCCATCAAATTGATCGAAGCCGAGCGGGAACCGGACTATCTGCGCCTGGTCTACAACTTCGGCGATCTGGGCTATTGGGAGTTCGTGATCGAACCCGAAAAAGTTTCCATCGAACGGATCTAAGAAAAACTTCCTACAAACGGGGAAGTTTTCGACTAATAGGGGAATCGTTTACAAAACGCCTGTTCCGCTGCCGCGTATCCCGCTCCAATCAAGTCTTGGGAAACATCCCCATCATAATCGATGATGCGCGCCGCTGGCAGGAAGTCGTCTGGCGCTACAATCACAACCTTGACCATGCGGAAATGGTAGGGCTTTTTCCCTTCGGCACGCTCGCGCTCGGCGAACCGATTATAGGCGTCGATCAACCGCAATCGTTCGCGGAAGGATGCCAGCAAAGCCCAGTCGAGTGTCCAGGTGATGGCATCCCCGAACGAGTCAGGCATCCGCCGGGCAGCCCGGGGCGTCTCGGCCGGATCCTGCCACCAGGGTGTCATCAAGACCACCACGACTTCGGCCGGGACATCCACTGGCACGTCACGCATCACATCCAACGCCGCACCCAACGGAGTATTTGCCACCACGGCACCGTCCCAGTAAAAAGCGTTAGTATCCGGGTCGAACGTCCATGGATAGACGAGCGGAATCGAGCAACTTGCCAGGATGCGGTCGGCGGTGATTCCACTAGCTACGTCACGCCGCGCTTCGCCTGTGTGACGGTGGTACACCTCACGGTTGCTGAATATCATCCGTTCGCCGGTCTGGATATTGGTAGCCGCAATCAAAAGTGCTTTGGTGCTTTCTGCGAGTTCTTTCTCGTCAAACCCGAAGCGGGTGTACAGTGTCTTGCGCAAAGGACCGGTATCGAGCAGATTGATCCAACGGCCAATCATCCATTCGCTCAGCCAGCGTGGCAATAGCGGCAGAGGAGGCCAGTAATCTTTTGGGATTGGAGAGGTTGCCTCACGCGCGGGCACTTGTGGCAGACGCGCATCCATGATGTCAGCAAAAATTCGGCGCGAGATCCAACGTGCAATACCGCGCATGCCCGGTGGGAGTCCCTGGATATCCTGTTCTTCCAGCGAAAGCCAAACCTGCTCCAGCGCTTCGGCGGACATGCCTTGTACGATGGCTGCACCGTTTACGGCACCAATGGATGTCCCAACTACAACCTGCGGCTCCCACACATCTTGGTGGTTCGCATCCACATCAGCTTTTCCCGCTTGCATCAGATATTTGTATACCCCCGCATGGAAAGCACCTCGTCCGCCGCCACCTGAAAGAACCAATGCTCGAATTGTGTCCATGTTCTGCTCCTGGTTTGGGAATGCTTCCGTTATAAAAAAGATTCTAACGGATGTCAAGCATAAAGCCCTTGACAAATAGACAATTATCTATATAATATCAAATAGAAGGTTATCTATATGAAAACACATGAAACAGATTTTGCTTGTAACCTGACTGTACTCGACGAACACGAGCGAGAACGGTTCACCTCCGTGACAAATGCCCTTTTTGCGGTCGTACAGGAAACGCGCGAGTTGGAAAATGGCTTTGCCTTCCGGTTTCTCAATCAACCCGGCCAACTCGTGCATATCGCAGAGTTTATCGAACGCGAAAACCAGTGCTGCTCCTTTTTACGCTTCAGCCTGGACGTTGAACCTGCCAGCGGCCCAATTTGGCTGCACATCAGCGGAGCAGATGGCACCAAACAATTCTTGGGTGCCGAACTGGCTCAAATCCAAAGCTCGGAGAAAACATGAGCATCGCTAATCCTGTCCTCTTCGCCAAGGCGCTAGCCGATGATACCCGCCAGAAGATCATGAGTGAGTGTTGTTGCTGTTGGCTATCGGTGAATGAGATCGTAGAAAAGGTGGACGTGTCGCAACCCACGGTCTCACACCACTTGGCCATCCTGCGCGAAGCCGACCTGGTCCACGTGCGCGAGGAAGGCAAGCAGACCTTCTACTCCCTCAACCAGGAGCGCCTCGCCTTCTGCTGTGGCCAGTTGATGATCCGCTTCGCTCCCGAAACAGAAACAACCGAAACCGTCAAGAAAACGATCGAATACCCTGGCGGACACACGAGCTAAATAATGGGATGTCGGTCCGCGGCGGCATCCCATCTATTTTGACCAAATACATAGACAATCATCTATATAAGGAGACAAAATGACTCAAACACCTATCCACGATGTGGTACGTGAACACTACGCCGAGCGCGCCCGCAAATCCGACTCCTGCTGCGGGTCGGACTCGAGTTCAGCCTGCTGCAACTCGAAAAACGTCATCTACCCTGAAGAGTTACTTACGGCAGTTCCCGACGATGTCGCCAGCTTCAGCCTGGGCTGCGGCGACCCGATCACCCTGGCCGCCCTGCAACCCGGGCAGAGCGTGCTCGATCTCGGCTCCGGCGGCGGCCTGGACTGCTTCCTGGCAGGAAAGAAAGT
This sequence comes from uncultured Chloroflexia bacterium, assembly GCA_963785535.1. Taxonomy (GTDB): domain Bacteria; phylum Chloroflexota; class Anaerolineae; order Anaerolineales; family Villigracilaceae; genus JAABUE01. The sequence goes on from CAWAVQ010000007.1 coordinate 28,857, forward strand.
CGGCGAAAGCGGACACGTCATCGGCGTGGACATGACCCCCGAAATGCTCGAAAAAGCGCGCGCCAGCGCGAAACGTATGGGCGTCACCAATGTCGAATTCCGCCAGGGTTTCCTCGAAGACCTGCCCGTAGAGGATGACAGCATCGACGTGGTCATCTCGAACTGCGTGATCAACCTGTCACCCGACAAAGCCAAAGTATTCAACGAAGTTTTCCGTGTGCTCCGCCCTGGTGGTAAACTGGCAGTCTCGGACATCGTCACCGACGGTCCGCTGCCAGATGCCATCAAACAAAGCCTGAGCATGTGGGCTGGCTGCGTGGCCGGAGCCGTGGATGCTAAAGATTATATTGCCATGATGGAAGCAGCCGGTTTTACGGATGTGGCGATCACACCTACTTTCTTCGACAAGGAAACCGTGGACGAAGCGATCAAAGAAGTCGGCGACCAGATCGATCTGAAATCCGTTTCGCAAGACGAGCTGTACAAGACTGTCTATAGCGCTCGGATCACGGCCCATAAACCTGAATAACCGCGTGGGGGACAGTCGTTAAAGGAGTGACTGTCCCCCACTATGGAGCAAAAGTGATGAACGTCAGTGAAACAGAGTTTCAAGAACTCTACGCTGCCTTTCAACCAAAAATCTTTCGCTACCTGACCCGCATGGTCGGGGAAAGCGAAGCCGAAGATCTGACCCAAGAGGTCTTTGTCAAGATTGGTCCCGCTTTAGAGAGATTTCGAGGGGAAGCCAGCCTGTCTACCTGGATTTACCGAATCGCGACCAACACCGCATTGGACCGATTGCGGAGCCCATCCTTCCAGCAGGCGACGTTGCATTCCCTGGATCAACAAAGTCCAACCTGCAACCCAGAGATGGATGACAAAAATGTCTGGACGGGAGAAAAAACACCCCCCGTAGAACACCAGGTATTCCGCAAGGAGATGAACGATTGTGTCCAAGGCTTTATCGAGAAACTCCCGGAAGACTATCGTACTGTGCTGATATTGAACGAATTCGAAGGGTTACGGAATAAAGAGATCGCGGAAATTTTGGGGATTTCTCTGGGCACCGTGAAGATCAGATTACATCGAGCCCGGGAAAGATTGAAGAAGGAACTGATGGCGAATTGCGATTCCTATTGGGTGGAAAACAATGAGTTTCTCCCTGAATTGAAAAGGTCATAGGCAATTAGAGCAAGCTGGGGTGTATCCTTTGTTATAAAATCTCCGTCTATAAGGGTGGAAAGGAGACTATATTTATGGAAAAAGCAAAATCACTGGACCACAAGTTGGAGGCCAGCGCCTGGGGCTTGCTCCTGATCTGGTGGGGGCTCAGATGGTGGCCACTGGCATTTCTTCCCAATGGCGCGGGGCTGGTCGGTACCGGTTTGATCCTGTTAAGCTTGAATATGATCCGCTCGCTGAACAACATCCCTGTCAGGGGTTCTACGAATACAATTGGCATTCTCGCGCTCGTAGTTGGCGGGTTACTTATGACAAGTGAAATCTTGCAACTGTCAGTCCGCTTACCTCTTTTCGAGATCATGCTGATTGGCGGGGGCGTGTTCATCATCGCTCGCGAACTACTGCGGATTCGCAAGACAAGCATCAGGGATTCCCGCTAACCAGGGAAGGAGTGGAAGACCATGTATTTAGAAAATGGCAGAGACCTCTTTCGGGGCGTTATGATCTTGATATCCGTCTTCGTGGCCTATCGGGTCAGTCTCACCGCCGGGCTGGCTCTGGCGGTCTTCGTAGGGGGGATGACCCTGCAAAGCGTATGGACCGATTGGTGCCCGGCAGATTTGTTCTTGCGGCCTATGGGGTTGAAGAAGAAACTCGAAAGCAAGATATGATGATACTCAACTTGTGAGATAAGTTGCAAAAAACTTCATAGCGCGTATCACAGCACGCAAACGATAAATGCCGCCATTCAAATCATGGCAGCATTTATATTTAGATTAATGTTTAATTATGATTAGGTTATTAGAAGCAGATGCTCCTTTTTGGGGAGGGAGTGTCCCCTCCCCAAACTTGTAAATAGATATGGTTATCGCAGCGTCTTGTCAGAGACGGTGGGTGTCCACGCTGAAGACCCGGCACCATTGACGGCTGCGACCCGCAGGTAGTACTTGGTATTCGGGGCCAGCGGGTAGAACATTGCCGTGGTCACATTTGTCCCGACAGTGATAGTCTGCAAGCTCTGGCTGAAGTTTTTGTCCGTTGCAAGCTGGACGGTGAAGCCAGTCTCGTTGTTTGAATTGTCTACCCAGGTAAGCGTCAGGGAGGACCGTGTACGGTTGCTTACCAGCAGGTTCGAAGGTGCTGTAGGCGGCGTTCCAGTGGTCGTCGTCACCGGGAGTTCGTTCGTCGAGTTGGCAGAGTCACCAACTGTGTTGAAGGCAAACACCCGGTATGAGTAGTTGCTAGCGGGCGCTACCGTTGTATCGCTGAAAGTCACGACGTTCGCGAGGGTGGTCCCGATCGCGGTCCACGGGCCACCGTTGTCGCTGCGTTCGATCCGGAAGCCGTCTTCGTTGTTGGCTTGATCGATCCAGGCCAGATCGACCTGGCTTGCTCCGACGAAGGTGGAGGTCAAGTTGATGGGATCCGCGGGTGCTACGTTGGGAACATCAGCCTGTACACTGTTGGATGGCGCTGAATTGCCATTGGCGTTGAAGGCGTACACTTGGTACAGATAACTGCCGCCGGGGATAACACTGGTATCGTTGAAGGTAGCAACGTCTGGGCCAGTTTGACCAGCATCGTTCCACGTCGTGCCACCATCGGTGCTGCGTTGCACCACAAATCCGGTTTCGTTGGTTGAATTATCGGTCCAGGCCAGATCGACTTGTGTCTCCGTGACGGAGGTTGTCATCAGAGTTCGAAGGCGCCGTAGGAGGTACGTCAGGCGTGGTCACTTCCGCGACATTCGAGGGCTGCGAGTTGCCATTGAGGTTGAAAGCGGATACGCGGTACTGGTAGGTGCTGACGGGAGCCACCGTGGTATCGCTGAAGGTAACTACATCAGCGGCGGTTTGACCAACCTGGGTCCACGTTGCGCCCAGATCATCACTGCGTTCGATGGTGAAGCCGTCTTCATTGGTGGCATTATCGGTCCAGGCCAGATCAACCTGTGATGACGATACAGCGTTTGCCGTTAAGTTGCTTGGTGCAGCGACGCCGCTTTGATCCGCAAAGGTCGCGTATGCCGACTTTGTGGTCACAGTTTGGAATCCAGTTGAAGCGATATCGCCCACTACGTTCTGTGCGAAGACGCGATATTGGTCTCCTGCCACGAACGACGCATCGGTGTAACTGAGTACGTCTCCGGTAGTGTTTGTGACATTCAGCGGTCGATCGATCTGATTTACCTGAGTCCAGACTCCATTTACCAACTTCTCGACCACGAAAGCTGTCTCGCTAAGTGATTCGTCGGTCCACGATAGTGTCATCGTTCCAGTATCGAATGCGAGGTTACCAGGTGCTACCGGCGGGACTGCTACCGATACAGGGTGCATCATATCCATCTCTTCGTGCGACAGAATGTGACAGTGGTAGACGTATTCCCAGCCAAAGTTCACGAGGTGGTTGAACACCTGAGTAGGATTGCCCTGTGGTGTAAAGAGCAGACCGGGGTTCAGCTCGACGCCATCGGGCATCATTGGGTTAAGCTCCCGGACGCTGTTGGGGATGTCGAATGGCAGATACGGAATGATGGGCCGAAGGGCAACATAGGTATCTTCGAGTGGCGAGATGCGTACGGTATCCTTCCAGCCGAGTTCGCTGGCATCGGGTGGGATGATAATGTTGTCCCAGGTGACCCGGTTCAAAACCTGCAAGTCGTAGAGGTGCCAGTGGATCGGGTGCGTGTCCACACCATTGTGGGTAATCTTCCAGATCTGGGTGCCGTCGGCCGAAGAAATTGGACTGACCGGGGTCATGGTGATGTCGTTCTTCGGCAGATTGGTAGCGTCAATGACTTCTGTTGGCGGGGCGGAGTATGGGTATAGGAGAATGTTCTGGGCACCCGGTGTAGCAGGGACGGCCTCGAGTCCCAGATTGGCCGTCATCCTGCCAAACTCGTCGAAGCTGGCCGCGTTCATCTCATCATGGATCGCCTTCGGTTCCAATGGGATCGAAACCTGCGTTCCAGACAAGGTGTCAAACTTGAACAGGTCGTAGCCCTGCTCTGAGATACGAGCGAAGCCATCACACTTGGCGCTGGGGTTGCTGGGGGCGTTGCACCAGCCGCTGCTGGCGAAGCTGGTCCCGTAAGCCGAGTTGTAAGCGGCCTGTCCAACGATAATTGGATGTTGGCCGGATTCGAACACACCTGTACCATCTGCGTGGTGTCTGAATGCTGCTTGCAAAGCGCTCAGGTTGAAGGCCGGGGATGAACCGCTGTTGATCTTGACCTGCATGATGGTGCGGGTGTTGGGGCCATAGCCAGGCAGCGTGGTCGGTGCACCAGCGGGGCTCAGATCTGGACCACCGGTGTAGTAATCATAACTAGCCACACGAGCGGGGAAAGCTGCCGGGGCATCGTTGTAGAGAATCAGTGTCTGACCAGCGTACTTCGAGAAGTCAACGACCACATCGGCCCGCTCGGCAGGAGCCACCAACAACGAGTGCTGATCCACATTGCCAAAGTCAAAGCGGGTTGGGTCGGTGATCCAGGTAATGGGCTGGTTGGGAACAACCACCGGTGCAGGCAGGAAACCACCCTCCGTGCCGATCTGGATCCAGCTTGGGCCAGCGGGGCTGAGGTTGGTATCAGGAGTCGGGAACACGTTCGGGTCCGTCTGCGCTGCGGCGACTTCGGAAGCCTTCAACGCCACTTCGGTTCCAGTGGAGTCAGCTACGTACCACTGCAAGTTCCAGAAGCGGTCGTTGGCTGCGTTCAGGATGCGGAAACGGTAAGCCTGCGGGTCGAGCGTTACGGTTGGGTAAGCAGTCCCGTTTACGATCGGAGTATCGTTGAACTGTTCCATACCAGCCGAGATGTTTGGCGTGCCAGGGATCTGAGCTGGTTCGCAGAACGGATCGGTCTGGTACTGCCAGGTGGCAGGATCGTCCAAGTTACAGTTCGGATCGAAATACGGGTTATCAATAGGTTGGTACTGGGAGTCAGAAGGCGGCCAGAACCAGGGTCCGTACATCCAACGCCCAAAGGCGCTCATCCCGCTTGGATCGCTGGGATTCTGCGCTGGCATGTACACGTGGTGATACCACAGGTTGCCTTCGCTGCCCCAGCGGGATGCATCCCAAGTGGGGTCTTGTTCGGCTAGTTGCTGGGTGCTCGGTACAAAAGTGCGATCCTGAATAACCAAAGGAATCTGATTAGCAGGGATAATGCCGCTATCAACCAGCGCCTTCTCGGTGGGATCCTCGATCAGGTAACCAGCGGCTTCGCCTGCATAGACATTGAGGCGGGTAATGCCCCAGGCATGGTCGTGGTAGAACATCAAACGTGCGCTCTGCTGGTTGGTGTAGTAGAAAGTTGAGCAGCCGTCATCAGGGGCTGAACAATCGGGTACACCGGCAGCGATAGCAGCCTGTCCCACCATGTCGGGCACGTTGCCAACGCTAACACCTTCGGGGTAGGGGGTATTCTCATTGGCAGGGGTGATCCACTGATGGGGAGTACCATCGCTAATCCAAGGAGTGATACCGCCGTGCAGGTGCAATGTGGCACGATTGTCAGGATAACAGTTCTGGGTGTCTTTCGGAGCTTCACTGCACAACTGGTTGCGCACTCCATCAAGAACGCTACCGTTATCGGTTGGACTCATCAGGCTCATGCCATCTGGGCCTAGCCCGGATCCCATTATGGTTGAGTCGGTTGGCATGAACAGATCGCCGCCGCTGCCAGTGGGCAGCAAGTTGTAGAACGTGATCCTGACGGCATGCTCCTTTTGTGCAACGATAATCGGACCCAAGAAGTGTGGGTTATCCACGCCATAGGCCTGGGATCCATCGGGCATTTTGGTCGCGGTAGATGTGCCATCCAACAAGTCTGTTTGTAACGCGACCCGCTTGCCAGGAACGACACCAGTAGAAAGTTGCACGTATTCACGAAGCAACGTCGGAGGCAGGTCGGAGTGCATCTGTTCGCGATACTGGACGAGAGCGATCACATAATAATCCGTGCCCGGGAATGTGGTTGTATCAGGCACCGCGATGGGCAGATATTGCCCGAGGTTGTTCGCTCCTGCCTCCGTGAGCATCGGCAGCCCATCGACAAATTTGCGTATACCGCCAGGCGTGATGTAGCCCGAGCCGGGTTTGGTAACATCGATCGAGGCGATAATGCCGTTATCGAGCACGGCTGTCGCCGTTGCGCCGGATCCGGTTGGATCGGTAATGGTTACATCAGGAACCTTTGTGTAGCCGGAACCGAATGTATTCAAAACGATCGAGACAATAGAGAGCGATGAACTGGCAGTTGCTGGAGTGGCACCTGCGATGGGATCGAACAGTGTCCCGTTGTGAATGGAGACGCCGGGCGCATGCGAGTATCCAGAGCCAGGGCTGTCTACGATGACGCCGTTGGAAAGAATCGTGCCGTTGCTATCCATCCCAGCGAACCCGTCGGCTGCCAATGTGGCAATGTGGCCTTTAGCCTGAACGCCACCAGACCCATCGGGCAGGTCAAATTCCACCGTGGGAAAGGTATAACCGGAGCCTCCATTGGACACGGTAACCTGATCAACGCGGCCATAGGCGGTCGCTGTGGCACCGCCATTGCCACTGATAGTCACAACAGGGGCCGTATAGCCTGAGCCAAAGGTATTCACCGCAATGGCAACAACAGAACCTTTTTTTACGATGTTCGCTTTAGCGGTTGCACCAGTTCCCGAACCAACAATGTCAACTTTGACCGATGAATAGCCTGATCCAGGATTGGTGACGGTGATACCGGTAATGCTGCCACCTGCACCGACCGTAGCTACGGCCTCCGCTCCGGTACCATTACCGGTAATAACGACCTGGGCATCTGGCGTTGTAAGCGGGCTGTTGGCCCAGTTCGGATAGGGTCCGAAGTAGTGCGGAACCTTCGTCTCATCCGTAGGATTAGCTGGGCGCGTTTTGTCCTTGTTGAGCGCTCGCAGGCATGCTTCCGCTCAGGAAGAGGGAAGCGACGATCACAATTGAAAATGCAAGATTTAGAAATTTATGTTTTAACATTTTTTACTCCTGTTCATAATTCGGCGAAGGATCTCGCCTTTTGGTTACCAGATCAAACTATCTGAATTGCTCTTGCTGAATCACCACCTTTCTATGTGAATTAGATATTTCGTCTTAATTGCTCAGCCAACTTGACCTTGCATATCTGCTTCGACTGCAGAAATAAGATCGGCAGTCGATTTCACCAAGATATTCTGTTTGCTATACACTTCCATCAGGTTGTTCTTCAGGCTTACGGTAATCACCTTCAAATTCGGATGATTTTGTAGCAATATGTGCGGCAGGTTTAGACTACCCGTTTGTTTCTCCTTATGGAGAATGACCACATCCGGTTTCACCTTGTTCACAATTTGAAGCATTGCGTCAAGATGTTCTTCATCCGAAATATTGATCACATTCCAACCTTTTTGTGCTGTCAGAAAAAGTTCAACGGAAGAACTAAGCAAATCATCTAAAACCCATAGCACAATCGTTTTCGGTTTCATGTGTATCGTGAATCCTCTAACCAAATTTATGAAGAGGTAGAATCCATTAATCCAATATTCCTACCTGTGAAAGTATCAAGCATAGAATAGCGTAGTACGCGAGTAAATAACATCCATCGACATCCATCATCATGGATTAAAAAAAGACCACCCTGAGGGTGGTCTTTTGGGCGGGAACTTAATCCCTGGGTTAATCCTATTGGTTTATGCCGTGCCTTTTGGCAAAAATTGCGGCTTCCCTTCTAGTGGAGAGATTAAGTTTTCCAAGGATCGAGTGCACATGATACTTTACTGTATTGACTGAAAGATAAAGCTGATGTGCAATTTCCTGATTTGTCTTTCCCAGAGCAAGTTCGGCTAGTATATCCAATTCCCTGCGGGTTAGATTGGCAAGTGCCGTATCGCCTAACTGCTCAGGTTCTTTCGTGCGGGACAATTCTTCCATCAATCGCAGAGTCATGGATCGAGAAAGCGCGCTTTCACCTCGCTGAACAGACCGTAATGTGGTCACCAGTTTGGAGGGACTCATGTTCTTTAACAAGTATCCCTTTGCACCACTACGGATCGCAGCAAACAGATTTTCATCGCTATCTGACATTGTCAGGAAAATAATTTTACAATCTGGATGCTGCTGGAGTATCTTACGGGTTGCATCTGCCCCTGTACCATCTGGCAGGCTAAAGTCCATGAGAATGATGTCAGGTTTTACTGTTCCGGCCATTTCAATTGATTCTTGAACTGACCCAACCAGCCCGACAACCTCTATATCGGGTTCTAAACGGATAATCGCTGCCAAGCCTTCGCGAAAGAGAACATGGTCATCTACAATAATAAGTCTCATCATTTCTAATGTCCCGGTTCAAATATGTTTGGAAGGAATCATGATTAATTATACGGCAAAGTAATTTTAATATTCGTACCACTGCCACCTACAGATTCTACCGAAAAGACGCCATTCAATGACTCGATTCTCTCACGCATGAATTTTAAACCATAATGGTTACGAACTTGTGTATCCTCCAGACGAAATCCATTGCCATTATCCGCTATCATCAAGACTAAGTTATCTTCATCCCAGATAAACTCCACAGACACATCGCTGGCTTTTGCATGTTTTTCGATATTGCTCAGGGCTTCCCGGAAAACAAAGAAGATTTGGCGCACCTGGTTAGCGGACAATGGTCTCGGTTCGCCCTGGCTTGACACATTGACCCTGAATGGTGATCGTTCTTCGATCTGGTTTGCATATTGAATGAATAAAGCAAGTGGATCAGCTAAACCTCCCGATTGAAGAACAGTCAATGTGCCTCGGATCAAATCATAAGACTCGTTCGCTACCTTCAGCATATTGTTGATTTCCACTTTTATGTCAGACTGGGTTTGCAAATCTATCTCAGATAGATGATCGAGTCTCATTCGCATGTAACTGATATTTTGCCCAACAGTATCATGTAAGTCACGTGCAATATCTATCTGCATGGTATGAATTGCCTGGGTCAGCATATTCTCTTTCTGGTTACGTTCCAAGATTTCTTTTTCTGCTCTCTTCCGTTCAGTGATATCGCGATTACTGATACGACGTCCCAGATAACGGTTGTCATTCCCGAATAAAGGACGGCAAATATGTTCGATCCAGTACACTCTCCCATTACGGTCAATCACACGGTACTCTACACTGTCTATACCAGCCGTTTCGTCATGAACCAGCTTTTTATGTTCTCCATAGAAACGGCGGTCATCTGGATGAATCACCTCCATCAACAAATTGGGGTCGGTAATAAAATCTTCGGGACGATAACCAGTTATGCGTTCGCATGATGGGGAAGTGTAAACAATATTGCCTTGTGGATCGACCCATTGTTCCCAGTCATAGGTCCAGGTTACAAGTGTACGGAATTTCTCTTCACTTTCACGCAGGGCATCCTCGGTCCGTTTACGTTCGATAATATCCCACGCAAAATCAGCAAGCGTCGAAACGAGTTCTACATCGTTTGCAGTGAAATCCGTTGGTTTATTTCCTACACCAAAAATTGCCACGACTCGTTCATTGCGTAGAATTGGAACAGTCATTTCGCGGACGATAGGAGCATGGCCTTCAGGCGTTCCCTTGCGATAGGGTAGCGAGACATAGTCATTGTGAATAATCGGTCGGCGCTGACGAACGCAATCCGCCCATACCCCGGCTTGATCCACATCATAGTGGCTGCCTTTGCCATCTGCTTTACACATGTATTGAAGCGTGTTGGTAGACCAGGATTGCAACCGTAATGTCTTTTGATCCGCCTCGAGGAAATGGAAGAAACCGATCGTGCTGCCAGTGAGAATTTCAAGTTCATCCAGCGTTGCTTGGAGTAATTCATTTACAGTATGCGTAAGGGCAAATTGCACCAATCGCAGACGAACTTGCATGATTCTTTCTGTCCGCTCCTGCTCAGCAATATGTCTCAACAACGGTCGATAAGATAATAAATATATCAAAGGAAGCATTGAGGTTGTTGTGATAATTGCGTCGATCAGGATGGTAACCCAATAGGGCCCATCATAAAATAAAATGAGAAGCATTGCTACGACTTCCGACAGAAATATTCCTGCGGGAAGAGCGATAACTAATCGAAGCAAATTCTTTGGCCGGGGAGGATTTGCGTATCTATCACGGTCCATTTATTGTTATCCCAATAGGTTTTTATTGATCAAAGGAATAGGAAGCAATCTCAAAAACCCTCTGTAAATATGTGTTTCTAGGAAATCTATGAAGCTATGCAAGAAGATCTCCTGTGATTCTGGGAATGAAGCCGTTAGAAAAGTGAACTTGTAACTACTAATTTTAAAAAGATTTTTGTCTTGTGATAGGTATTAATTACATCTATTTTCACATCCAAGACGGTTAATATACGAAATAGTTACTATGAATATCCCCCTAAAAGCAAGCTTTCAGAACTTGAGAAGGCTCTAGCAGGGAATGGACATAAACTAAAAGGCTCAGCCTGCTAGAGTTGGTTCCAGTTTATGCAACTGATCGGAGACCGAACGGTTACTATTTTCTAATCGCCATCCCTTACCGGGAACATAGTCGCTGAGAATGCCAAGAGGCTTTCAATGATGCTAAGGATTCCTCGCGGTTCAAACACTAAGCCTTGATGCAGTAAGGTCCTCAGAAACAAAGATGGCTAACCTCAATTAGCCATCTTACACCGTTATCAGTCTAGCACCGCATAAAAAGCAATACATCCCTCTTAGGGAGGGTTTTCTCCACTACCACATCAGGAAAAAGTGCGCACCATCGAATAAGGGTTTTATTCGATGAAAATCTCTACGTGCTCGCCGTCTTCTTCGTCGGTTACATCGATGATCTTGCCGGTCACGCCGGAGCGCATAGCATCCATCACATTGCTCATATCGACGCCCTCCACTTCCGGCGCAAAATGAGCACCGATCTTCATACCAGCATCCACCAGCGCCAACGGAATTTGTACCGAGGCTTTGGAGCGCCCGGTCATCATATCCGTGACGCGGATGCGCAACGTGCGCGGTGCTCCCGGTCCGCGTGAGGGCGCCGATCCGAGGGAGCTGCGGCGACCCTCCGCTAAGGCCGCCAGCAGCTTGGTTCCCTCTTCCGCACTGATTTTCCCCTCTTCGATCATTTTCAAGATTTTCATTCGTTCTTCAACGCTTGTCAAAATAACCTCCGTGTACCGTGCTGCGGTACTACCCGATATAAACCTGCACGCGCTCGCCGTGATCCCCCTCGTCCACATTCACGATCAGCGGCCCATGTGCATCTGCGGCTTTGAGCAACGTCAAAATATCATCCACGTGCTGCCGGTCCATGTCGCGCGCATAATGGCCAAAATTGCGCAACAACCAACCCAACAAGCCCAGCGGCACCGGGATTCCCAAGGTGATATGCTGCGGCCACTCCCCTGGTTCCTGCTCGACATTCACATACAGCCAGCGCGCATTCATCCCGCCTGCCGAAAGCGCCACCAATAAAATTCCCAGCAAAAGAGGGAACCAGGCACACGCAAACCAGAATCCATAATTCGAACTTTGCACCAGGACGAATAACCAATAGGAAGCCAGAACGGTGAAGACGACACCTACCCCCAGCGGGACCATCGCATAGCGACGCGCCCGCGCCTTGACCTCTTCGAATTCTGGCGTCGCATCTGCTCCCAAATCATTGGCCGCCTCAAACTCGGACCCAGAGCCTGTATCATCCCCAAAGGGGGCTTCTGTTTCGATGACCTCGATCTCATCCTCAGCCGAAGCTTCGTTCAGCGCTCGAATAAGTTTCATGGCCTCGTCGGCCGTGATCTTGCCGTCCTCGACCATTTTCAAGATTTGTTTCTGTTCGTCAGAAGACATCAATTGCCTCCTTCCAGGGCTGAAAGCAGTTTTTCAGCTTCTTCCGAGGTGATTTTCTTTTCCGAAAGCATGCGCAGAATGGTCATACGTTCTTCATCCGAAACCGGGTCTACTTTGGGTGTCTTGGGCATCTGGCTCGAATCCCATGTCCAAGATAATTTCGCTCCGCGACGGCTCGCGTGCTTGCCGAATTTCCGCTCCAAATGGCGCTCTGTGCGACGTGCGGCTGCTTCGGCTTTGTGCGCAGCGCGCTCGGCAGCTTCCTGCGCGCGTTTGGAGGCCCGCTCCCCAACCTGGCGACCGAAATTGCCCCAATTTTGACCGATTTCACGACCCCAATTGCCCCAGTCGAACATCATGCCGGCAAAATTGCCGTATTCGTCAGCGCTCTCGGCGGCATCCTGGCGATTCGTGACCAGCACATCGCCGCCCGCATCCAACCTGATTTGCGCCGAGCCATCGCCCAGCGTGACCACGCGGGAAGTAGTGTCTTCGGGCTGGATGTCAGGAAATTGTACGTTGATTTCATCACCGCTCATGGTCAGGGTAGCGTTGGCATCAGCCGGTAACACCAGCAAAATGTCATCGCCGGCCGTGACCGCGTATTCCTGCCCGGCTTGGGGATCGAGATGGACAACTACGTCATCATCGACATCCACCTTTAGATTTCCGCCTACGCCATGTACGGCCAGGTCATCAGAAACGGAATCAAGCGTCAGACTGCCATTTACCTCGCGCAACGAAGCATCGCCTCCCACGCTCTTGACGTGGACATCTCCTTGCGCGCCTCGCAGGCTGAGGTCCGATTCGATCGTGCCGATGGTCACCGTCCCAACATCGCGAATTGCAACGTCGCCATGGACAGCGTCCACTTCGAAGCCGTTCGCCAGTCCGCGTACAGACATATCGCCGTTGACAGTTAGGATGTGAACCACGCTATTTTTTGGCACGTTGATGGCCAGGTCGTCCGGGCAAGTAATGCTGATTTCCTCGCCGTTCTGTTGGAGCACAAGTGCCTCGTCATCGGTTTTGGCCAGGATTTCATCGTTGTCCCAGCTGACCAAACGTAAGTCTCCTTCGATGGACTCGATCCTGATTTTGGGTTCTGAACCAACCGTAAGTCGTTGGGACATCTTACTGCTCCTCGCCACGTATCAAACGCATGGCTTCCTCGGCGCTGATCTTGCCAGCATCCAAATCTTCGAGCACGCTGCGGCGCGTCTCGTCATCGATCTCAGGGGATTCATCCTTACCCGGCTCAAAACCCAGGGCGCGGATGACTTCGTGCAGGCGGTTGCGAATGGTAGGATAGGAGAGCTTGAGCTCATCTTCCATGCGATTGATCTTGCCCTCGCAACGCACAAACGTGACGATGAAATTCAGTTGTTCTTGCGTCAGGTTGGCAAAATGACCGGTGGTAAAGCGTCCTTCAATGGAAGTGTCGCATGAAGGGCAGTGCAGGCGACTGACCACCAGTTCATTTTGACAGACAGGACAACGTGTTAGTGCAGGGTACATAAGAACCTCCCGATAGATTTCTTGTTATACAACTTCTTGAACGGCAATGGACGGAATTTCATTTTCTTTTGTTTCCGAACGTCGCTGTAGAGCTAGAAAGCCAAGCACTGCCAGTAACCCGATCCCACCGGCAATGTACCACAGCCAGCGTGGATCGTATTTGTCGAGAACGAAAAGGCTGCAAACAGCACACCAACCTGGGTCATGCCAATCTCGAATTTTTTGGTCAGGTACAGGGCAAAAAACGGGAACAGCATCGCGCCACCGACCCGGTCCACAAAGGTGATCAGCACCAGGGTCCAGAAGGAACGGGGGTATTCTGCGTAGATGTCTTTTGCTTTCTCGATTTGTTTCAGCATTTTCGCTCCAAGACGATCTGCGATTTCATTCTCCATGTTCTTCAACATCATATTAATATCAACTGTCAATTTCTGAAATTTATTATAGTCATTAAATTGATTTTGTCAAGATAAAACTAATAATATTTAATTTAAATATCAATTTTCTTCAATTTTACGTACAAACCTCAAAGAATCCAAAAGAGAGAAAGTATATTTCAATCCTCAATCTGATCATCACAACTATTTTCTATTTCAACATCCTGTTGCACCTTCAAAATGGATTTACAGTTCCATCGGAAAACTGCCACCAACATACTATCCAGAGTGGAATTTAGCTTAAAAAATCCCTTCTCCGGGCCTTGACACAGAACGGATGTTCGTGTATATTTATAGCACAAATGAGCGAAGAATGCTCCCTGTGCCAGATGCTGGCAGGAGGTACTTATGATGATGGTTCGTAAAAGTAAAGGTTTGAGTGAACGCCATATCCGCGTTCTGGAATTTCTCGCAAAGTACCAGAGCGAAAACGGCCGCCCCCCTTCTATCCGTGAAATTGGCGATGCCGCCCAGATTTCATCTACCTCGGTTGTAAATTATTATCTAGAGCAACTGGAAAAGATGGGATATATCGAACGCGATGGGCGTGTCTCACGCGGTTTGCGTCTGACAGACAGGATCAACGAAGTCGTCCAGGTCGTTACCGATCTGATGCGCGTCCCTGTGATGGGACGAATCGTTGCAAGCGCGCCGGCCCCTGTCCCTGCTTCAGACTTCAACTACTATGATGCAGATACCAGTGTCGAAATTGCTACCTCCCTGCTGCCTGCACCGGAAAAAAACAAGCAGCTTTTTGCCCTGGAAGTAGATGGAGACTCAATGATCGACGCGATGGTCAATGACGGTGACTTTGTCATCATGAAGCCAGTGGCCAGCAATGCGGAAGTCCGCAACGGCGAGATGGTGGCCGTCTGGCTTCCCAGTCGCGATGAGACTACGCTCAAGTACTTCTATAAAGAAAAAGAAGGCTACCGGTTACAACCTGCTAACCCGACCATGCAGCCGATCATGATCAACAAGGAAGAGCCGCTGGAAATCAAGGGCAAGGTGGTCATGGTCATTCGAAAAGTCGACACCGTTGCTGCTTAGTTCTACAAACATGTAACAAAAAAGGACGATCCAAATGGGTCGTCCTTTTTCATTTTCAGCCGCGAGTCTTACGCGAGTTCGATAACCGCGCCAGCCTCTTCCAGTTTCTTCTTGGCATCTTCGGCAGCGTCCTTGCCAACCTGCGTCAGAACCTTGCCGCCAACAGTCTCTGCCATGGTCTTGGCATCGCCCAAACCCAGGCTGGTCAACTGACGAATGACCTTGATGACCTCGATCTTCTTGGGGCCAGTCTCCTTAATGACCACATCAAACTCGGTCTTCTCTTCGACAGGTTCAGCAGCAGCGGCAGGGCCAGCAGCGGCCATCGCAACCGGAGCAGCAGCAGAAACGCCCCATTTTTCCTCAAGCAATTTTACTAAATCAGCGGCTTCCAGAACGGAAAGCTCACTCAACTGTTCAGCCAATTTTTCAAGATTAGCAGCCATTATTAGGTACTCCTTACAAAAATAGATAGTTTTTGATTTTATGCGTAATCAATTAGCCGGTTACGCAGCGGCTTGGGCCTTTTCGGAGTAAGCCCGGAAAACGGAAGCCAATGAACGCGCCGGTTCCGCAATGGTACGAACCAGTTTGCCAGCGGGAGCTTGAAACACACCCAACAGTTGTGCACGAACAACAGGCAATGGGGGCAGATCTGCAAGAGCTTTTATCTGCGCAGCACTTAGCGTTTCAGCGCCCATATAGCCGCCTTTAACTTTGATGGCTTCCAGGCCTTTTGACGCTTCAGACAATGCCTTGGCAGTTGCTGCAGGGTCGGAGAAAGCAAACGATGCTGCCGAACTATTCTCCAACAACCCTTCAGGGATCGCATACCCGCTTGCTTCAAGAGCCAACTTCACCAAGGTGTTTTTTACAACATGGAACGCACCACCCGATTCGCGAACTTTAGCGCGGATATTTTCCATATCCTTCATGTTCACGCCGGTGTATTCCACCAAAATCACAGCCTGACTGTTCTTCAACCAGTCTTTGTACTGGTCAATTACTTCATTCTTCTTTTGTTTTGAGATAGCCAAAGGACACTCACCTCCTTTCTATAAAAAAGTCTTTGCCACTCGCTGCGCGAGGCAAAGACTTTTGCAACCTTCCAGGAGGAATGATTTGCTCTTGTCCTTACCTGAGCAGGATATTAAGCCCCAAACGAAACATTGTCTCGTTTCCAAAAAGAGGAGGGACACCCGCCGTCATCGGCAAGTGGCTATTTCAGGTTATCGGGCTCAGTTACCCGGAGACCTCCAGAGCCTGGGCCTCATTCGGCTCAACCTTGATACCGGGGCCCATCGTTGTAGCAACCGTAATACGCTTGATATAAGCACCCTTCGCACCAGTTGGTTTGGCCTTGCGAATGGCATCCATCAACGCAGCAAAATTATCAAATAATTTGTTGGTCTCAAAAGAAACCTTGCCAATCGCGACATGCATGTTGGCAGTTTTATCCAGGCGGAATTCTACACGGCCTGCTTTGGCCTCGTTAATAGCACGCCCTATATCATCTGGGCTGACAACAGTGCCAGCCTTTGGATTCGGCATCAAACCGCGCGGACCAAGTATTCTTCCCAAGCGACCAACTTTACCCATCATATCAGGTGTAGCAATGGCCACATCGAAGTCCAGCCCCCCGTTCTCAACCTTCTTCAAGGATTCATCGTCATCAGCAACCACATCCGCACCAGCCTCGCGCGCTGCAGTAGCGCCTTCACCTTGCGCAAAGACCAGCACGCGGACAGTTTTGCCCAATCCGTGCGGGAGCACAACGACATCACGAACTTGCTGATCAGCCTGACGCGGATCGAGCATCGTACGAATATGGACTTCTACCGTAGCATCGAACTTGGTCGAAGACGTCTCCCTCGCCAGTTCCATCGCTTCCAGGGGTGAGTAGAGCTTTTCAGGGTCAATTTTTTCCAGTGCAGCCAGATAATTCTTACCGTGTTTTGCCATGATTACCTCCGTGGTACAAACGGGCGCGCAAAGCACAACCCTCCCACAACTAGTCGACTACCGTTATGCCCATACTGCGGGCGGTTCCCTCGATCTGTTTCATTGCGCCTTCGACATCGATCGCGTTCAAATCCTTCATCTTCAATTCAGCGATCTCCTTGACCTGCGCACGGGTTACCTTGCCGACCTTTTCTTTGTTCGGCACACCGGAACCTTTATCAACACCAGCCGCTTTACGCAACAACACAGCCGCGGGCGAGGTCTTCAGGACAAATGTGAAGGAACCATCTGTAAAAATCGTGATTTCAGCCGGGAGTACTTCGCCTGGTCGGTTAGACGTACGCGCGTTGTACTCCTTGCAGAATTGCATGATATTGATCCCATGGCTGGCAAGCGCCGGGCCAATGGGGGGTGCAGGGTTGGCCTTACCGGCCTCAATCTGCAGACGAACGATTGCCTTGAGTTTTTTTGCCATTTTTCACTCCTTTGTGGTTTTAGCGGGCGATTAGGGACGCCCTCCCACGCATCAGGCCAGATGATTGGCCTGCTACCGTCAAATTAAGCTTTCTCTACCTGAAGGAAATCCAGTTCCACAGGCGTCTCGCGCCCAAAGAAACTGACCATCACGCGCACTTTCGTGCGTTCCATATCGATCTCGGAAACCATGCCGCGGAAATCGTTGAATGGGCCATCGATGATGCGAACGCGTTCGCCAACTTTGAAGGTAACTTTGACCGTCGGCGCATCAGCCTCCATGCGCTTGACGATTTGTGCTACTTCTTCAGGACGCAGCGGTGTGGGGTTGTTTCCCATACCCACAAAGCCCGTTACTCCAGGTGTGTTGCGGACTACATACCATGACTCTTCGGTCAGGATCATGTTGACCAACACGTAACCGGGGAAGATATGGCGTTCCACTGTGCGGCGTTTGCCATCGCGGACTTCAATTTCTTCCTGCGTAGGAACGACGACATCGAAAATCATGTCTTTCATTCCCATGGTCTCTATGCGCTGCTCAAGGTTGTGGCGAACTTTGTTTTCATACCCGGAATAACAATGCACCACAAACCAAGCTGACGAGTCATCATCCTGCTCCGATGTTGTTTCGAGCTCTTCTTCAAGAGAAGTCGCTTCACTCATTGGAGTTTCGGGAACGGACTCTTCACCTGCATCTTCATCAACGGAAACCTTTTCAAACTCGTCTTCCGCTGAGGTAATGGGAGCAGGCGATTCGTCCGGTTCTGAAGCGTCAGCGTCGCTTAAAACAGGCTCATCCGAGGGCGAATTTAAGTCCTCGGCCGGTTCCACTGGCTCTTCTTCGAGCCGCTGCTCTTCCGGTTCCTGCATATCCATTACAATCCTCGTTCTTCAATATAACGGTACTAAACGCCAAGAAGCAAGTTTAAAAATTGCCTAGCAACGCCATCCACAATAATGCCCAGGAAAAAGGCCGTGAAAATTAACACGACGATGACGATCTGCGTTAACTGCCACGCTTCCTGACGGGTAGGCCAGGAAACCTTACGCAACTCACCCACTGTTTCGCGAGTGAAACGCTGAATTGCGTTCTGTTTCTTTTTGGAATCTTTCTTATCAGCCAAGCCGATCTCCTTACTTGCATTCTTACGGCTAAAACGCCGCCTTCTTGCGGACGGCGTTGCCCTTTATACAGGCCAGGAAGGACTCGAACCCTCAACCGCTCGTTTTGGAGACGAGTGCTCTACCAATTGAGCTACTGGCCTAGGTCGGGTGGGAATACCCCACCCCTACTTGGTTTCGCGATGCAACGTATGCTTGCGGCAGCGAGGACAATATTTATTGAACTCCAGCCGGTTCGGATCGTTGCGGCGATTTTTCTCGCTTGTGTAGTTTCGCTCCTTACAATCATTGCATTGCAACGTAATGACAGGACGAACACCTTTTTTCTTAGATGCCATTCTTACTTACCAGACTTTCTGAATTATTCGATGATCTTAGTGACAACGCCAGCGCCGACGGTCAGGCCACCTTCACGGATTGCAAACTTCGAACCCTGCTCCATTGCCACCGGTACGATCAACTCCACCGTCAGGTTCACATCATCGCCCGGCATCACCATCTCCACACCCTCTGGCAAGGTGATGCTGCCGGTCACATCCATCGTCCGTACATAGAACTGCGGCCGATAGCCACTGAAGAATGCCTTGTGCCGCCCACCCTCATCCTTCTTCAATACGTACACCTGCGCCAGGAACTTCTTGTGTGGCGTGATCGACTTCGGCTTCGCAACCACCTGCCCACGTTCCACATCCGTGCGCTCGATACCACGCAACAACAACCCCACGTTGTCTCCGGCCATGCCTTCATCCAGCATCTTGTGGAACATCTCCACACCGGTTACTACGGATGTCTGGGTCTCACGCAGACCGATGATTTCGACCGGCTCACCAACCTTGATCTTGCCACGGTCGATTCGTCCCGTCACCACCGTCCCACGTCCCTTGATCGAGAACACGTCTTCCACGCTCATCATGAACGGCTTGTCCGTCTCGCGCACCGGTTCCGGGATGTACTCATCCACCACACGTAGCAACTCCTTGATGCTCTCGTATTCCGGTGCATTCGGGTCCGTGCTGGTGCTCTCCAGTGCCTTCAAAGCCGAGCCACGTACGATCGGGGTCGTGTCGCCGGGGAACTCGTACTCATTCAACAACTCACGCAGTTCCAACTCCACCAACTCTAACAACTCAGGATCGTCCATCTGATCGATCTTGTTCAGGTACACCACGATCGCTGGTACTTCCACCTGGCGCGCCAGCAACACATGCTCTCTCGTCTGCGGCATCGGACCATCCGGAGCTGCCACCACCAGAATGGCGCCGTCCACCTGCGCTGCACCCGTGATCATGTTCTTGATGTAGTCACGGTGGCCGGGCATATCGACGTGCGCGTAGTGCCGCTTCTCGGTCTGGTACTCCACATGTGCAATATTGATCGTAATACCGCGTTGTTTCTCTTCTGGCGCGTTGTCAATCGTATCGAACGCCCGAAAATCTGCTCCGCCTAGAAGCGCGCAATATTTCGTGATCGCTGCTGTCAGCGTCGTCTTCCCGTGATCGATGTGTCCCATCGTCCCCACGTTCAGATGCGGTTTCGTCCTCTCAAATTTCTGCTTCGCCATTCTCGTTCTCCTTTTCTGACAAGAGTACTTTTCGTCAGCAACTGAGCCCACGATGGGATTTGAACCCATGACCCCGTTCTTACCAAGAACGTGCTCTGCCGACTGAGCTACGTGGGCTTGACGTGCTGCCGGGCAACCCCGGTTAGTGCCGGATAGGTATCTGTACGAGTACCTGAGCTTTATTCGGCAA
Source organism: uncultured Chloroflexia bacterium (assembly GCA_963785535.1). Taxonomy (GTDB): domain Bacteria; phylum Chloroflexota; class Anaerolineae; order Anaerolineales; family Villigracilaceae; genus JAABUE01. Next base: position 49,212 of record CAWAVQ010000007.1, read on the forward strand.
GAACGCCGGTGACTTTCTTCGGCACAAGCTCCGGAGAAAAGCTCCGGTACAAGTGGGCGGTGACGGATTCGAACCGCCGTAGGCTTCTGCCAGCTGATTTACAGTCAGCCCCCGTTGGCCACTTGGGTAACCGCCCGTATTCAATTTTCTAGTGTTCTTTTAGTCCACTAGTCGCTTGGTCCCTCACAAAACGACGAGACCAACCGACCAACTGACTAAATGGAGCCGACGACGAGAATCGAACTCGTAACCGCTCGCTTACAAGGCGAGTGCTCTGCCGATTGAGCTACGTCGGCAAGAAGTGCGCCTGCACCTTCGGCAGGAAAAGCACCTGAACCTTCGGCAATTAAGCAGGCGAATTATACCAAAGGCTAAAAGTGCCTGCAAGGTTCAGACAATTAAAGGGCTCCCGGAAGCCAGGAGCGCGTGAGGGGGGAGTTTATCAGGAAACCCTATCATAGTCAAGCATTTCATGACAATAATTTTTTAAACCGCCAGCCTCTTGACAGGGAAAGCTTTCCACTGTATTATATAGAACATAAGTTCTATTTTATTGGTCAATACAGGACCCCTTTATGGACAATCCTTTACACTCCTTCTCCCTGATGCTCGAAGCCATGGCCGAACTCCAACCCGAGATCGAAGCGGCTCTCCCTAAGCCGATGCCCCGTTCGGGCCGAGAGCCCGCCGGGGCGATACGGCCTGCTGCTCCCTCTCTAACGGATTCGTTGTCCGAACTGGGTCCGCTGCCACGAGAAGCCCTGCTGCTGGGATTGGCTGCCGATGGTCTACCCGTGTTGCTCAATTTGCACGACCCACGTCCCGGTCCACTACTGGTAGCCGCCGACCCCGGCGCCGGCAAGACCGCCCTGCTGCAGATGATCGCCCAGGCGGCTTCTGACATGCACACAGCCAGTGAAGTGCAGTTCGGGGTCGTGACCAATTATCCCGATGAATGGGGACACCTGGCAGAACTGGAACACTGTGTGGGTATCTTCCCCACTTATCATGATGCTGCCATCGATTTCCTGAGTTCGCTCTCTGGCTGGGCACATGCCAACAAGGGCAGCGATCAAGCTATTCTGCTGCTGGTCGATGACCTGGAGAGCATGGAGCACATCGATTTCGATGCCCGTCAGACCTTGCGTTGGCTGCTCTTGCGTGGACCCGCACGACGGGTATGGCCAATCGTCTCCATGAACGCGGAACGGTCTATGCAGGTCGAATCCTGGTTGGAAGCTTTCCGCACCCGGGTTTTCGGGAAGATCCAGGATGATCGCACGGCTGAGAACCTGACTGGCATTGCTCGTGCGACCTTGAAGCATCTGCAAGCCGGGTTGCAGTTTGCCCTGCGTGAAGGCGATGAGTGGCTCAAGTTCTGGATCCCGCAAGTGTAGGATGGTCGAGTAGGCTGAAGGCCGTATCGAGACCAGAAAGAAGGCAAAAGATGAATGCTGGTATGTTGTGGTTTGATAACGATCCGAAAACAGCTTTGACAGCCAAGATCGAGCGGGCTGTGGACTATTACCGTCATAAATATGGGCGCGACCCCAACCTGTGTCTCATCCATCCCAGTATGCTCCCCTCAGATGGAATGGACAGAAAAAGACAATCCAGAACTACTGGCAAAGTAATGGTCCGCCCCTATCGCCCGGTCTTGCCGGGTCACCTGTGGATCGGTATCGAAGAAACTCACTGACGATCTCGCATCCACTCTCCTCCCTGCTTGTGCCGCAAATTTCTTATGCGGTGCTCGAACCCCTCGCAGCCTATCCTACGTTTATCGAAGGAAACTGGCCTGCGAGGGGTTTGGATTTAACCAATTGCTACTACAAACGCCACCGCATGACTCTGACTATGACTCAAACTCACCGACCAGCTTGCCAATCCCAGTTCATTCGCCTTATGCGCTGCTTTACCATTTAAATGCAAGACTGGCGCGTGTAACTCATCATCCAAAATCTCGATCTCTTTCCAATCTACTTCTCCTATTCCGCAACCCAGCGCTTTGGTGACAGCTTCCTTGGCAGCAAAACGTCCCGCCAACAACTCGACGCGCTTGCCACAAAGCTCAAGTTCGGCAGGCGTGTAGATTCGTTCGAGATAGTGCTTCCCATGCCGGGAGACCACTTCTTCGATGCGAGAGATTTCAATCAGATCAACGCCAGTTCGCAAATTCATGCTTTTACTCTAATGATTGCCCTTCGACTACACCCGCCTGTACCTACACCATAGATGCAGGCAAGACGAATACTCTTACGGCCCTGCAGTGACGATTACCAATCGTTCGGGATCGATATATTTTCGCGCGGTTTCAAGCACGTCATCCGCCGTGACCGCTTTGACCAGGTCAGGGTATTGGCGGTAATAATCCAATCCCAGGTTATAACGCTCGATATTGAGCAGCGAACCGGCCACTCCGCCATTTGACTCCAGCGAAAGTGGCAAGCGCCCAACAAAATTGGCCTGGCTATCAGCCAACTCATCAGTCGTGACACCTTCATCTATATACCGCTTTAGCTCCTGCTTGATCAGATCTATCGCCTTTTCGAGGTTCGATGGGTTAACGCCAGCACTCACATACCACTCACCCGGCCCAACTCCTGCACTCAGGCTTGAGTAGGCATAGTATGCCAGGCCCGATTTTTCACGGACGATATCCCCAATGCGCCCCATCAACCCGAACTGTCCCAAAATGTTGTTCCCCAGTGAAGCAGGGAAATATTCGGGGTCGTTGCGCGCCGGGCCGTAGGTACCCATGACAACATCGGACTGATATTTGCCCGGAATGGAATAATGCCGTTGGATGCTCTTGGTTGGCGGCTTGAATTCGGGCAACGCAGGCGCATCTTCCTGAGCCTCATTCTGCCAGCCGCCTAAGGCGCGTTCAACTTCGCCTACAATTTTCTCCGGCTCTACCGCACCGACGATAGAAATCACCATCCCACGCGGACCGTAATATTTGCGATGAAAGTCTGCCAGATCATCCAGCTTGATGGCCTGCACAGTTTCCGGCCAACCCTCGTCCGCACGGCTGTAAGGATGTCCATCGAAAAGAAGCTCATCAAATGTAAGGGAAGCCATGTCGGACGTATCCTGGGCGCGGATTGCCAGGCTGGTCAGCATTTGCGCGCGCAGTTTTTCGACCTGATCCGTCGGGAATGTTGGATTCTGCAAGGTATCGACCATCACATCCAGTAGCAGCGGCAAATCTTCCACCAGGGAGCGCCCACCAAAACCGGTGTAATGTGTACCGGAGTTATAGCCAAAGCTGGCCCCTACCGATTCGAGTTCATCATACAGTTTCTGGAAATCACGCGTTTGGGTACCGCGCATCAACACTGAAGAGACGAAATCTGCCAGACCGAGTTTTTCGTCAGGATCGAGCAGTCCGCCGGCATGTAAGTAACCGCTAATCACCACCGAGGGGCTGTTGAAATTCGCGCGCGCCAGCACGACGATACCGTTTGGCAACTCTACGCGATGGATGTCGTCCGCGCCGGGCAAGGAATGAAGCATAGAGGCCATCTTAAGCCTCCCCGTCACTGGGAATATACGTGCCGACCACACGTGATCTCGGTTGCAAATACCCTTGCGCCACCCGCTGCACGTCTGCTGGCGTGACTGCAGCCAGGTTATCGAGATAAGTCAGAAACCAGTTGTAATCTGCGAACATCTCAGCATATCCCATCCAAAAACCCTGGTTGGTAATATTTTCGCTGCCATACGCAAAAATGGCGCGCGCCTGCTTGATCGCGCGGGCGATCTCGTCTTCGCTTACCAACTCATCTTGAATGCGCTTGAGCTCATCATCCAACGCAGACAGGGCATCTTCGGGTTTGCGCTGCGGGTGAATGGTCAGGGAGATGGTGTACAGGTACGGGTCAATGGTAGCCTGCGCACCGCCGCTCAAACCAACCGCCAGTTCCTTATCGATCATCGCGCGATACAAACGGGAGGTCTTGTTCGAAATGCCACCGCCGAAGAAGTTGAGATTGCTGGGACCAGCCAGGAGGCTATCAAGCACGGCTAACGGGAAGAAATCGGGATGAGAAGCGTTCGGGAAACGGTAGCAGACCTGGACGTAGGTCGTTTCGCCGGGACCTTCTACCGAGAGGCGTATCTCGCCCTTTTGCTCAGGTTCTGGCCGCGCCAGTCGTGTTGGTTCCCACCCCGCCGGAATCGGTTCAAAAAGCTCTTTGATGCGCGCCAACATTTGCTTGGTTTCGAAGTCACCCGCTACGGCCATGACAGCATTGTTAGGGAGGTAGTAGGTTTTGTAATGCTTGTAGAGATCACCACGCGTCATCGAATGCAAATCAGACAGATCGCCGATGATCTCATGATGGTAGCCGTGTACGCGAAAGGCTGCGCCCTGCACGGCTTCGCCAAGCAGGAAATGTGGCTCGTTTTCGTTGCCCTCGCGTTCTGAGATGACGACCGTGCGCTCAGATGCGACTTCATCTTCATCAAACTTGCTGTTAACCATACGATCCGCTTCGAGGCGCAGTCCCAGGTCTATTTTGTCGGCGGGCATGGTTTCGAAATAGGTTGTCCAGTCCAGATACGTGAAAGCATTCCAGTAACCGCCTTCGCGCGAGATAGCCTTATCAAGCACATTGGATGGGAACTGCTCCGTGCCCTTGAATTGCATGTGCTCCACCCAGTGCGAGACACCCGTGTGCCCGTTGACCTCGTCACGCGAGCCAACTCGGTACCACACCCAGGAAGAGATCAGTGGTGCGGTATGGATTTCTTTGAGTAAGACCTTCAAGCCGTTGGAAAGCGTAGTTTGTGTGATCGTTTCAGTCATGAAACTCCAGATGGTACAGAGTAGGTTAACCTTACCGACAAATCAACTGTCCGTCCAGGTTGGAGGCATTGGGGTCGACCATGCAGTACAAAGGTTGAACAACATCCTGCAGGCCGACGAAGGGTTCGTGCAATTCCGTTTCGGTCATGGGAATATTGACTGGCACGTCCAGGTGGACTGGGATCGAGGTCTGCACCGGCAGGTTAAAGTTCAGGTTGACGGAGAGCGGCGTTCCGGCGGGTAACGTCACACGGGCATTCGAATTGATATTGAGACCTCCAGTAGTAATCACTACCTGGGCGTTTGGGATTACAACTGAGTTTGCCAGTGTGATCTGGGTGGTGGTTTGGACGGGTACGGAAATATCCAGAGGAATTTGTGCATCTACCGGGATGACGGTTTGAATGGTAGCCCGGTCCAGCTTCTCGAAGTTGGAATACAAGCCACTCAATAGTTTGTTGAGCGTCGTGACGCCGACGCCTTCGGGCAGCTTGATATCACGATAGGCCCAAAATGCCACGACGACAACAATGACAATCACTATATTAAAGATCATCGAGATCAGACTGGCCAGGGTCCAAAGTGCGCGCAGGAACTTTTCGCGGCGTGGCATATTTGGCGTCTTCTGTGGGTTGTCCTCTAGCATAGCTGTCTGTTGCTCTGGCGGTTTACCCTGTGGCAACTCACTTGTCACCGGTGGCACGGTCGGTGCTTTTGGTTCGGGCGCGACCGTCTCCGTATCAGCTGGTGGAGAGGCCTCTACAGGCTTCTTCAGATGCGGAAGCTGCGATAAGGGTGATCCTGCTGTGACTTGTGGTCGTGACTCGGGTTGAGCTGGTGATTGCGGACTTGTCCCCGGTTCAGGTTGGAGGCTGGCTTCTTCGTCATTGCTCGAAAGAATGTTGCGCAACCGCTCACGGGGCTTTTGATTCTTGTCTTCGTTCATGGGTCCTCCAAATATTCGAGCGCTGCTTAATCTTAGCATAGATATGAAAAACTCCATCCATTTTTCCTAGACTTTTGACAAGAATTGCACGGTTTTTGTATTAGTCAAGCACATGTTGTAATGGAACCTTCGCCACGGAGACACTGAGTCACGGAGTTGTTTTCATTTTTTCTCTGTGTCTCCGTGACTCCGTGGCATAAAAGGTTTGTACAACGTGCTTCTGACCAGCACAGAATTGCACGGTTTTATCGCAAATGTCTTACAATAAGGCCGAAACATGATTTTTTTAAGGAATCTCTAACTATTTGGCAATAACTTTATTGTAAGAATAGCGACCATGAAAACAGTCAAGGAAATAGAACTCGTACTTAAGAGATGGGTATTTTGACTTGCCCGTTGTTCACTTTCTACATATAATTTGACGCGCTTGGTCGAATTACTATCGCACCCGAAGGAGGATAAGTGTGACCAATCAATACTTAGTAGCTGTCGTCGGCGCCGGTCCAGCCGGTTTATTTGGGGCACGTGAACTCGCCAACCAGGGCGCGCACGTGGTGCTCTTCAACCGGGATATCAAGCCAGGAGGCCTGGCCGAATATGGCATTTACCCCACCAAATATATAATGAAAAAAGGTTTGCGCAAGCAATTCCGCCAGGTTCTCGAACATCCCAACATTGACTATTACGGCAATATCAGCATCGGCGCGCAGGGCGACCTGAGTCTCGATGACCTGCGGAAACTTGGCTTTCAGGCCGTTCTGGTCACCGCCGGCGCACAGGGTGCGAAATGGCTCGGCTTGCCTGGTGAAGATCTGGAAGGCGTTTACCAGGCTAAAGACGTGGTTTATTTCTACAACAAGCTACCGCCCAACAGCCAACGGCATTACCGCTTCGGGAAGCGCTGTGCTATCGTTGGCGCAGGCAACGTGATGGTAGACATCGCCCGCTACCTGATCCGCCAGGCGAAGGTGGACGAGGTCATTGCTGTCGTACGGCGTGGACCAGCAGAAGTCAAATTCGACAAGAAGGAAATGGAATATGTGATCGCCAATCTAAACCAGGACGCCCTGGATAAGGAAATCGCTCGCGTCCGACCCATCATGGAAGCGGTCAACCAGGACCCGGAAGCTGCTCGTGCCACGATCCTGGAGGCCCTGCCGAAGGCTTATGAGAAGGTTTCTGATACGCACTTCCGCTTCGAATTCCTGAGTTCCCCGGTTCAGATGTTGGGAGAGAACGGCCTGCTGACCCATCTGGAGGTTGAAGACACCACGTTGGTGCTGAAAGAAAACGGTGACACCAAAGCGCGTGGGACGGGCAATAAGCGTTTGCTGAATGTGGAAACCGTCATCTTCGCCATCGGCGACAAAGTGGATGAGACCTTTGGTCTGCCCATCGAGTGGAATGAGTTCGTCAAGAATGAAAACCCATCCTATCCGGTGGAAGGTATATCTTATGAAGCTTTCGATCCACAGGCTGGTAAGCCCATCGAGGGCATTTTCGTAGGCGGGTGGTCGCGTAAGGCCAGTGAAGGTCTGGTGGGGTATGCGCGCAAAGACGGCACCAACGCATCCAAGGCAGTCTGGCAGTATTTGCAGAACAAACAACCGGATGCATCCAGTCTAGGAACCATCACCGCAAAAGTAAAAGGACTACAAAAACCGGCTGTCACCAAAGATGACATTCGTCGATTGGAGGCCATAGAGGCGGAGGAAGCCCAGAAACGAGGGCTAGAAGAGTTTAAATTTGCCAGTAATGAAGAGATGTTGCGCGCGATGGGATTGATCATCGCGGCATAAGTTGTCCCCCATACTGTGGATTATTTTGGCCCCTCTCCCCTTTATGGGAAGAGGGGTTATTATTTGGGTATGTTCAAACAAGACCTGACCTTTTCCACCCCCTACATGAACGCCGCCGGAACGCTGGGATTCGCGCCCGATTTCCGCGCGCCCGTCCCCTGGGAGTCCTTCGGCGCATTCGTGACCAACCCGCTCTCGCTGCGTCCGCGTAAACCGACTGCAAACCCAGCCCTGATCGAATACCCGGGCGGATTTTTGCTACACACGGGGTTACCCAATCCCGGACTGCCCGCTGCGATCAAAAAATACGCCCGTCGCTGGGCGGACTCGCGCTTACCAATCATCGTCAACTTGATGGCCGACCGCCCGGACGAGACCAGTCGCATGGTGCAGTCACTGGAGGGGTTGGAAAACATCGCCGCCGTGGAACTGGGTTTCGCGCCCCTGCTGGCCGAAGACATCATCCTGCTGACAATCGAGATGTCATTGGGCGAACTGCCATTGATCGTCAGCTTGCCAGTGGAGCAGGTGCTCTCGCTGGGACCGCGAGTCATCCAAGAGGGTGCAGAAGCGATCAGTCTAGCGGCGCCGCGAGGAATGCTCCCCGTCACCCTTCGACAGGCTCAGGGCGACGACGCTAGGTCCTTATCATCCTCACGGGGAGAGGGGAAGACAGTGATCGGTCGTCTGAACGGTCCGGCGCTGTTTCCGCAGGCTTTGTTGACCGTGCGAGATGCGGTTGGGGCAAACCTGCCAGTCATCGGTGCGGGCGGCGTAGGTTCCAAAGAAAACGCCGACGCGATGCTTTCGGTCGGCGCGCTGGCGGTGCAGGTAGATGCCAGTTTGTGGCGTGGGGATTTAACTTTATAACAAATTATTCCGTTGGTTGCCGCACCTGTGGCACGACACAGGTGAGTAGGTGGTGATTGTCCGCTGTATCGCCTGTCCTGCCCAAACGGGCTAGAAAACCAATAGGGCAGTTAAAAATCAAAAATTTGTGGTTTCGACATCGCGTTTCGACACCGTTCGTGCCGGGAGCACGCCGGTGCGAGACGGCAAGCTCAGCGTGACGTTTCGGGCTACTCTACCGCCATCAAAAATTTTATTTTTTCGGCTCGAGTACCATCACGGGGATTTTGCGTTCACCTGCCCTTTGCCTGTAAGCTGCATATCCAACATAATAGGAAATTGCCATATCGTAGTAACGCTGGGTTTCCCTTTCGTCGGCTTCGCGAGCAATGTAGTTCCAGTATGTCCATTTTTCTTGACCGTACACTGCGGGTTAGCTTTCAAATTATGATACCAGCCAGGATGATGTGTCTGCCCGAAGTTCGAAGCGATCAGGATGTATTTTTCGCCATCAGGTAGACCGGTCAGTGGCAGGGTGCGTTGTTTGCCGCTTTTCGCGCCGGTTGTCGTCAGTTCGATGATCGGCAGACCGGAGAATTGGGCAAAGGTCATTTTGCTGCGACTCAGGTGCAGCATCAACGTGTCGGCATGATGCAAGATGTGCACCATCAGCCAGGTTATCGGGCGCGAAGACAAAAATTGCTGGAAGATGTGCACGAGAAAGCTACGATTTTTCATTTCATACACAGGTGACTGTCACTTTTCGAGCCAAATCGTCACCGGGCCATCATTGTCGATCTCGACCAGCATGTGCGCGCCGAATTGACCAGTCTGGGTTGGGACGCCCTGTCCGCGTAAGAGCTCGGCGAAACGCTCCACCAGCGGAGCCGCAACATCCGGGTCGGCAGCATTGATGAACGAAGGCCGCCGTCCTTTGCGGGTATCAGCATACAGTGTGAACTGCGAAACCACGATAGCTTCTCCCCCACATCCAAAACCGATAAATTGGTCTTGCCACTTATCGTCTTCGAAAATGCGCAGGTTGGCAATTTTTTCGGCCAGGTAAATGGCTTGTTCTTCCCCGTCGCCGTGACCAATACCCAGCAAGATGACCAGTCCCTGCCCGATGTGGGCAATGGTCTGGTCATCTACGCTGACTTTGCCTGAGCTGACTCGTTGGATTAATGCGCGCATAAAAATTTCACCTCGCTGAGCGGAGGGTTGAACGGCAGTGAGGCCCGTAGTCGAAGCGCCCTTCGACTGCACTCCTCGTTTCACTCGTCGCTCCGCTCAGGGAGGCATAACTTAATTACTCTGGCAACCCAATCGCCTCGCGCACTTCTCCCATCACACCCTCGGCGATGACACGCGCACGCTTGGCGCCGTCGTGCAGCACATCCCAAACGGCATCCGGCTTCTGCGCGATCTCAGCGCGCTTTTCACGGAAGGGTTCCAGATGCGCGTTCAGGTTCTTGGCGAAGAGCTTCTTGCAATCCACACAGCCGATGCCCGCCCGGCGGCATTCTACGTTGACCATGTTGATCTCCTCCTCGGAGGAGAAAACCTTGTGCATTGAAAAGACGTTACACACATCCGGGTTGCCGGGGTCGGTGCGTTTGATGCGTGCCGGGTCGGTGACCATCTGCATGACACGTTTGGTCGTCTCTTCGGGCGTGGCGGCCAGTTCGATGTGGTTATCGAGGCTTTTGCTCATCTTCTCTTTGCCATCGATACCGATCACCTTGGGGATCTCGGTATGTTTGGCCTGCGGCTCGATCAGCACGTCCGTGTGGTAACGGTAGTTGAAAGAGCGCACGGTTTCGCGGGCAAATTCCAGGTGCGGAGCCTGGTCCACTCCAACGGGAACAAGTCCGGCCTTATAAAGAACGATGTCGGCTGTCATCAAAACGGGATAACCTACCAGTCCGTAGTTGATGTTATTGGGGTTCTGTCGAATCTTTTCTTTGAAGGTCGGCAGTTCGGTCAGCTTGCCCAGCGGTGTGACCATCGAGAGCAGGGTGTGCAGTTCCATCACCTGTGGCACGTGTGACTGGATGAAGACGATCGATTCATCGGGACGGATGCCGGCCGCCAGCCAGTCGAGCGCCATTTCGTAGGTGTTGGTCTTCAGGTCGGCGGTGGTCTCGATCGTGGTCAGGGCATGAATATCGACGATGCAGTAGATGCAGTCATAATCGTCCTGCAGCGCGACGTAGTTCTGGATCGCGCCCAGATAATTGCCCAGATGTTGACGCCCGGTCGGGCGGGCGCCGGAGAATACGCGTCCTTTTTTTGCCATTCAAATGCCTCGTTGTGGATTTGGAGTCCAAAGTCTCCTGACTTTGGGTTTCTGTGTATCGCAACGACTAGAGTCGTTGACTCCGTATTTTCGTTATTGGATGATCTTACGCACCAGACCCAACCACTTCGCCGGGTTCGGCATGACGGTGGGTCTGGAGTTTGGAATAGACTAGCGCCTCGTCTACCTTGACCTCGAACCTGCCTCCATCCGAAGGGACCAGGGTCAAGTCCTGGATATCGTACTCGAACTCTTTGAGCAGGTCATTTGCCAGGCTCACGGCCCGGTCGGTGTAATGTCATACAGCGCAGTAGACGATTTCGATTTTTACCATTGAGTCAGGTTCTCCAAAATTATATTCTCACTGAGCGGAGGGCCGAACGACAGTGAGACCCGCAGTCGAAGTGCGGATTTCTACAGGAACTTGCCCTTCGACTACACTCCTCGCTTCGCTCGTCGTTCCGCTCAGGGAGAAGTAAATTTGTAAGAAAATTATAACATGCACGCCCCACAGGCTTGCAACAAGTATGATGAGGGGCTATAATCGCGTCTGTTAACCTGTAAGGAGAAAGAACAACCATGCCTGTCTACGCTTATCGGTGCGAATCCTGCGGGGTTCAATTCGAACGACAACAATCTTTCAGCGACGCGCCGCTCAAGCGCTGCCCGGAGTGCAACAAGAACACGCTGCGCAAGGTAATTGGGCCGGTGGGTGTGGTGTTTAAAGGTTCCGGCTTTTATTCCACCGATAATCGCTCCACTTCAGGGCTGGCAACACCAGCAAAGAAAGAAGAAAGCGGCTCTGCAGAGAAATCCGAGAGCAAGGCGGGGACGGAAAGTGCAAAATCAGAAAGCAAGAGCGGCGAGAAAAAAGAGTAAGTGAAAGTAATAAGGAAAACGTAAAAAGAAACTGCGTCTGAAATTCAGGCGCAGTTTTTGTTTAACACAATTGTGTTCTAAACAATTTACTTGTAAAACAACTCCAATCCATCGATCAACTTCTTGAACAACTTCCCAAACTCCTCATCATTCTCCCATCTGTGAAAAATCCAAATTATTGTTTTCCGTCACAATCATGGCAGACTTTCGCAGGCGCTGCCATCATGGTCTCCATCCAGTCTGAAAATATCTCCAAAGCCAGCGGAGCGACAATGGTTGAAACAAGCTTGAGCAGATGCGTGGCTGCTGAAGTCTCCGCAATCCAGGTCGGGGCCGCTACAGTTGCAAGGGGCATTTCCGCCGGAACCACTCGATGATCCGCCTGACGATCCGCTCGAAGGTGCGGTAGGAAGCGGGAGTAGGATAACTTGAGTCGGCGGCGCGCCCCAAAGACCTAGCTTAGCAGCGGATGCCTGCTGTTCTACTTCTTGAAAAGTCGGAATGCAGGCGATGTCCGGGGGATAGCTGGCTGCCTTGGCATAGCCCTGGGCGACCAGTTCGTAATTGACAAACAGGTTATCTGCGATGACGTAACGCAGCAGGCGGCCATAGCGGTCGGTTTCGGAGATGTCTTTGATCATCGTCACGTTTTTGCCGTAGACCAATTGGCTGTTCTTGGCGGTGGCTTCGGGCCCGAAGTATTCGACCTGGCCCGTGTCTTCGGGTGTGTCCATGCCGATGTAGCGCACGGAATAGGTCATCCCATCTTCGTCGAGCAACACCTTGATGGTGTCGCCGTCGACCACGTCAACCACTTTCCCGGTCTGCGGCGGGTTGTCCGGGATGCAGGAGGCGCCGGTGACAGGGATGAGGGCCTCGGTCGCTGTAGCAGGCGGAGCCAGGGTATCGGTCGCAGTTGGATACGGTGTGAAGGTGGGCGCCAGTGTAGGGCTGGAAGCCGCCTGGGTCTGTCGATTGATCGCCAGGGCGGTTTGGATAACGTAAGTGGCGATCCCATCGTTATGTTCAACAGGTGCGGCCGCAGGGGTAAAGATGTTTGCGAGCATAATTATCGTGAAGATGCCCCCACACAAAGTCGCTATAACGCCAGCAGCGATGAGACATCCGCGTGGCAGTTTGATACGCTTTCGGTTTGACATGTTTCCCAACCTTTACATACGGAACGATCTCTATAAAAAGTATAGGTCAGGAGAATTTTTTCGCAATGGGTCAAAAGGGTAATGCCACTATCCTCCCTGAGCGGAATGACGAGCGAAGCGAGGAATGCAGTCGAAGGGCAGGTATTCCGCAACCGAATGTGACTACCGCCTTGTGCCGTCCGCTTCGACGAGCTCAGGGCGACGGCTCAAGTCCTCTACACAGCGAGAAAAAATCTCAACTGGCAAAATTCATGATCCGCTCGGGATTATATGGATTGGGCATCTTGGAACGTCCTAAAAATATGATCCGGTCGGCGGGCACGTAATTCTGGCCGATGGAAATGTTCAAAAAAACCGTATGGGCGTTGTACTTTTCCAATTGCGGGAAAGGGTTCACCCGGTAGGTGCTGTCAGCAAGCTGCTCAAAATGGCTGATGGTGGCGCGCTGTAACAGGTCGGGGCGTGTTTCCACGTTCACCTCGTTGAGGTCAGGCGGCGGCCTGGAAGCGTCCAGCGACTCGTAGGGATACATCACCTGCCCGCCCAGACGGGTTTTCTCCCCCGTAATCCTGACGATATTCCCGCCAGCCAGCAGGCCATCATGCGCAATGTAATCCTGACCCACCTTCTCGCTTTTGCCCGTGATGACTTCCCAATGCGTTTCCGGGCCATGGCGGTTGGTGACCATCTCCGTGCCCTTGGTGACCCACAGCCAGGCTTTGTGCATGTCGTTGGTTTGCTTTTTGTTCAGCTTTGTTTCGTCAAAGTGACCGAAGGCGCAGTAGATCAGGTTCCGATACCAGAACCACTGCCATTCAGGGCTCAACGCGACGAATTTATCTTTCAGATAGGTTGTAACTGTTTCGGGCACTGCCTTCTTTTGCGGATACGTCCGATATTTGTGGTCATGCTCCCAGACGCCTTCGAGCTGGTAATCGTGCAGGCAAAAGGCCCACTGGCCGGCAGGGAGTACAGCCAGCGTTTGGGTCTCTCCACAAGCGGCCAGCAAGCCTGCGCCGCTGAACAGACCGGTCAATTTGAGAAAGTCGCGGCGGGTGAGTTGAAAACGGGGAGCGGGTGACATGGTTGTGTCTAAAAAAGTATAGTAGACATTATCGGAATTAACCGCCAAGTCACGAAGAACGCCAAGGGTTTATTAAATCGCCAAGAAAAACAGCTTGGCGCCTTTTATTGAGGACTTGGCGACCCTGGCGCCTTGGCGGTTAAAACTTCTGTTTATTACCGATAAAGTCTAGTACAAAAACCCCGTGCGAGCGGGTTAAAAAAAGTGACAGTCACCTTCGCGCAGCACCCCGTAGGGGGCCAGGTGACTGTCACTTGCTATCTTTTTGTATTACTTTTGCTTCAGATAGGCATCGATGGCTGAGGCCGCCTTGCGCCCGGCAGTCATAGCGTTGCTCACAATGGAAGGTCCGGTAACGCAATCACCGCCTGCAAAGACGCCTGCGCGCGTGGTAGCACCGGTCTCCTCGTCCACGATCTTGATCAAGCCCCAGTTGCGGGTTTCCAGGGCAGGTGTGGTTTCCCCGATGACCGGGTCGGGCCAGTAACCCAGCGCCAGGATGGCCGTATCGGCGGCTACCGTGAAGTTCGAGCCTTCTATCGGGATTGGGCGACGGCGGCCAGAATCGTCCGGTTCGCCCAGTTCCATTTCGAGGCATTCGACGGCCACCAGGTGACCATCCTCCCCGCCTATGAATTTCACCGGTTGAGTCAGGAAGCGGTATTTGGCGCCTTCTTCTTGGGCCATCTGGCGATCTTTTTTACCGCCGGGCATCTCGTTTTCCGTGCGGCGATACAGGCAGGTGACATCTTCGGCGCCCAGACGCAGCGCAGTCCGCAGACAGTCGGAAGCGGTGTCACCGCCGCCGATCACTACCACGCGCCTACCGACCTGTGGAGGTTCGCGCTTGTCTGCGGGCAGGTAGTTGGGAACGACATTGCCGCGGATCAGAAAGTCGGTGGCCTCATGGACGCCAGACAAGTTGGTGCCGGGTGTCTTGTCCATCTTGGCATCGATACCGGCGCCCACACCCAGGAAGACCGCGTCAAAACCTTCGGCGTACAAATCGTCAATCGTTTTGTCTTCGCCAATATAAGTCTCAGGAACGAATTTGACCCCAGCTTGCTCAAGGTCACTCCATTTATCCCAGACGACGTCTTTGGGCAGTTTAAAGTTAGGGATGCCGTAAAGCAGCAGACCGCCCGGAGCAGGTTTGGTGTCGAAAATGGTGACCACGTGTCCCTGCTTGACCAGTTCCTCGGCCACGGCCAGACCTGCAGGCCCGGCTCCCACCACGGCGACCTGCTTACCACTCGCTTCGCCGACCGGGATGCGGTAGGGTTGGTGCTCGCGTTCATAGCCCATGACAAAGGCTTCCAGCGCGCCGGTCAGGACGGGTTCCCCACGCTTGTTGCGCGGACAAGCGCCCTGGCAGAGTTGTTCGTGCGGGCAGACCCGTCCGCAGATTTCAGGCAGCGTGCTGGTCTGGTGGTAGATCTGGGCGGCCTCCAGGAAGCGGCCTTGCTCGATCAAGCCCATCGCGGCGGGAATGTTGTTGTTGGCCGGGCAGGCCCGGGTGCAGGGAGCCGGATCGGGGCAGTGGATGCAACGGGTGGCTTCCCGCATGGCGCGCTCGGGGTCGAATGGAATGACCACGTCGTCGAAGTCGTAAATGCGCTCCGTGGGAGAACGTAGCTCCAGATCCTGAAAGGGAATCTGCATGCGGGCTCTGCGATCAACTTGTAGGGGTTTATCCGAAGTGGTTGCCATAACGTTCTCCTGACTATGGTTGTGAAAAAGGGAACAATCTATAATAAAATAATACCGAAAGTCAAAGCGACTTTATAGGCTCTAATGTCACCATCGTGGGCGACAATCGTCACCTTTGTGAGTGGTAAGAAAAAAGCTCCGTCTGTACAAGGTTCCAATGCTTCTCTCCTGATAACGGTCAGATAGATACAAGCGCAAATTCAATTGGAGATCATAGAATAAATCTAGCTCGCAGAAATATCAAAGCATGGTTAGAAAATTCTGGTTTGCCTTATCACTCTCCCCATAAATTTCGGCATGGTCACGTACAGTCTGGAAGTGCTCACGCAAAAATGTAAGCGAATTACAAAGCGGTCAGTCTAAATATGACGAATTCAAGCGTGGTTATTACTAATCAGTTTTATTCAAACATTAGTGATGAAGAAGTACATAACCGGATTAATTCATTAGCAAACGGGACAAAAAAGACTGTTGATGAAGATCAAGATGAAATGAGACCATTTCAACAGTTTTTAGAATGGAAGAAGCATCATTTAAGAAGTAGTATAGGGTGCATTTTTGTACTTTGAGAATTTATTTTATTGCTGATAAATCATAAATCCATGTTGATTCTTGTGCAACATGTTGTATTAAACCTGGCACAAGGTTTTCTATTACATCTTCAGATTTTGTAGTTCTCAACGTTGCTTTACTTATTATTTTTTCTCCATTTGTAAGCATCCCAGTTAGTTTTACTTTTAATACGTTCATCTGCTTAATTTAGGGTTGAAGTTTCCATATGTAAAACTAACGAAAAGGATGTAACCACCACATGCATCTTTTGGTTCTAATTTTCCTGTAACAACTTTACGTTTTCCTTCATCTTCTAAATATTCAGTGAAAAAGACATCCATGTATTTCATCCCCGTCCCCACAACTTTCCTAGGCCTAGAGGGCAAGGTAACAGTCAATAGTTTCTGCTTATAGCTTCTCCAATAATTCTCGGTATCAAAAGATAGATGAAAATCATGTAAAACAATTCTTTCGTTTGTTCGATTTATGAGATCTGCGTATATTATGAAAGATCGCCCTAACCCAGTTTGAAAAGTTAGCAAATTCCTTAAATTTCTTGAATAAACACAAGACTTGCAGTCGGTACAATTTGGAGCTTTGGTCTTATAGTGTATTTTCTGACAATACGAAATAATCCTGATAACCAAGCTATTATCAATAATATTCCCCATTGGAGAAGACTAACTGTTACTCTATGGCTTTCAAGCCAGCTAATGATATCTTCCATACTTTCAGGAATTTAGTAGATGAATGATATTTATACAAATATTACCAATTCCTGCTAACGGATATTATATCAGTGTATATTTTGAGGGTTAAATTAAAGTGCAAAAATATAAAAACATGCCTACGCGAAAAGCTAAAGGCATGTTTTTTTTGGCAAAAGGCTCCTGACCTAGGACTTGAACCTAGAACCTAGCGGTTAACAGCCGCCCGCTCTGCCAATTGAGCTAGTCAGGAAGGCGAGCGTGATTATAAGAGGAAGGTAGGGAGGTGTCAAGTTAAATCATTCATGTCACCCTGAGCCGAAGGCGAAGGGTCTACCCCTAACGGGGCACACGTCCCGCGCTTCGCGCGGGGATTCTTCGCTTCGCTCAGAATGACAAGAGGATTAGTATTTGATGGCGCTCAACTGGTGCAGCTTGCCGATCTTGTGGGTGGCCGTGATCTGGCGCACGGTGCCGGTCAGGCCACGCACCACCAGGCTGTCGGTGCGGGCGCCTTCACCGAAGTACTTGACGCCCTTGAGCAGTTCGCCGTCGGTGACGCCCGTGGCCGCAAAGAAGACATCTTCGGAGGAAACCAGGTCGTCCATCGTCAGGAGCTGGTCGAAGTCAAAGCCGGCTTCCTGTCCACGACGCAGTTCGTCCGCGTCGCGGGCGTAGAGCTTGCCCTGGATCTCGCCGCCCATGGCACGCAGGGCGCAGGCCGCCAAGACGCCTTCGGGCGTGCCGCCGATGCCGATCAGCACGTCGATGCCGGTGTCGGGTAAAGCTGTCATCAAAGCGGCGGCCACATCTCCGTCCGGGATGAGGCGGATGCGCGCGCCCAATTTACGGATCTCGGCCACCAGGGCCTTATGGCGCGGGCGGTCCAGCACAATGGTCGTCAGGTCTTCCACCGATTTCCCGAGCGCTTTGGCAATCGCCTTCAGGTTATCGGCTACAGGCGCGTCGACGTTGATTTTGCCTTTGGCTTGCGGACCAACGGCAATCTTGTTCATGTACACGAACGGACCGGGGTCGAACATGCTACCGCGCGGCGCAATTGAAACGGTAGCAATCGCGTTCGTACGTCCGTAGGCCACCGGGGTGGTGCCGTCGATGGGGTCCACGGCCACGTCCATTTCGGGGGGCAAACCGTTCCCGACGTGTTCGCCGTTGTAAAGCATGGGCGCGTTGTCCTTCTCGCCCTCGCCAATGACGATCACCCCATCCATATCTACCGAGCTGAGCACCAGGCGCATCGCCTCTACTGCGGCATTGTCAGCCTTCTCTTTTTCGCCACGGCCCATCCAACGGCCGGATGCCAGCGCAGCAGCTTCAGTCACGCGCACGATTTCCAGTGCCAGGTTACGAGTTGGTTTACTCGAGTTCATTTTTCCTCCTAATCATAATTAAAGACGCCGAGCACGCCAAGCATCCCTTAGAGACACCAAGAAAAATCCTGGGCGTACTTTTTAAGACTCTTGGCGACCTTCGCGCCTTGGCGGTTAGACACATTTTCCGGGAACCTTTATCTCTAGATCAAAAACCAGCGGATGAAATAATAGCCTATCACAGCCGCCCACAGCCAGGTATCGATACGGTCGAACGCGCCACCGTGACCGGGGATCAGCGTTCCGGAATCCTTCATACCGGCTGGACGTTTGAACAGGCTTTCTCCCAGGTCCCCCAACGGAGCGACTACGCTCAGGACCAGGCCCAAAGCTGCTCCCTGCCAGATCGAAATTTCCAGCGGCCCCCAGGTGGAATACGCAAAAGCAAAAAACCCGCCATAAACCGTGCCGGTAATGACACCTGCCCAATAGCCTTCCCAACTCTTCTTGGGACTCAAGCGCGGCGCTAACCTGTGACGTCCATAGGCAGCGCCGATGCTATAAGCGCCCGTATCCGCCATCCAAACGGAGGGCAAAACCAGGAACACCCACCAGCCGCCGTTGGGCAGATTACGCAGGTCCAGCAAATAAGCCCCCACCCACCCCAGGTAGGCCAGGCCAGCAGCGCTGGCAACAAAATCGAGCGCGGCTTTTTCCCGTCCGCGCTCGAAAGCAATCGTATGATAGCCGAGTGCTACCAATAGCAAGGCGGCAAAAACCCCTCCCGCAAGTTCCGGGAAAAAATCACGCGTCAGCAGGATCAAGAAAACGCCCCCAACGGTAATCCACGTTGAAGGCTCGATCTGCATGGCGCGGAACATTTGGGTATACTCGTAAGCCGCTACCACGATGAAAAAGCCCAGGACAATGAAAAAGAGGATGCCCCCAAAAAGTAAAGCTGGCATAGCCACTGCCAGCAATACTAACGAGGTGACGGTTCGTTTAACCATGAACCTTGCTCACCGTCTCCGTTACGCCTCCATAGCGTCGGTCACGCTGAGCGAAGGCCTCCAGAGCGCGGTGGTATTCCTTCTTGTCAAAGTCCGGCCAATAAGTCGGCGTAATGTACCACTCCGAATACGCCGCCTGCCAGATGAGAAAATTGCTGACACGCAATTCCCCCGAAGTACGGATGATCAGGTCCGGGTCCGGGACGCCAGCCGTGTACAGGTAACGGCTAACCAGTTCATCAGTCACCTCGTTCGCGGGAACCCCATCTTCGATGATTTGTTGGATAGCATGCACGATTTCATCGCGACCGCCATAATTGAAGGCGATATTCAATATCAGGCGGGTATTGTTTTTGGTGACTTCGACGGCTTCCAGCACCTTTTCCTGCAAGGTGGGCGCCAAACGTTCCAGCCGCCCGATATGGCGCAATTGGACACCTTCTTTATGCAACTCCGCCAATTCCTTGTCGATCACGTCTTCGAGAATGCGCATCAGTCCCTGCACTTCTTCGGGCGGGCGGCCCCAATTTTCGGTGGAGAAGGCGTAGATGGTCAGATATTTGACGCCAAATTCCACCGAGGCACGGATGACCCGGCGCAGGTTTTCGGTCCCGGCACGATGCCCGGCCAGGCGCGGTAAGCCGCGCGAGATGGCCCAACGTCCATTGCCATCCATAATGATAGCAACGTGAAGAGGCATCTTATCGGCAGGTAAGTCTGGTAAAGGTTCTTTCATTCTGGGAATTTACTTCGGAAGTTAGACTTCCATGATCTCTTCTTCTTTTTCCTGGCCACGCTTGTTGATCTCTTCAACGTAGCGATCGGTCAACTTCTGCAAATCTTCTTCGCCACGTTTCAATTCGTCTTCAGAGATCATCTTTTCTTTTTCGAAATCGCGCATGTCATTCTGCGCATCACGACGCACATTGCGCACAGCCACGCGGCCTTCTTCCTGGCGGGCATGGACCACTTTTACGAGATCACGACGTCGCTCTTCGTTTAACGGAGGCAGGTTCAGGTGTATGGACTTGCCATCATTGTTGGGAGTCAGGCCAAGGTCCGAGGCAAGAATCGCGCGCTCCACATCTTTGAGCGTTGAGGGATCAAAGGGCTTGATCAGAATCGAACGCGGTTCGGGGATGCTGATCGTGGCCAACTGCATGAGGGGGGTCGGAGCGTTGTAATAGGTAACGGAAAGTCTTTCTACAAGGGCTGGGCTGGCACGTCCGGTCCGAATGACAGCCAAATCGTTTTCCAGGGACTGGATTGCGCCACTCATACGACTTTCAGCTTCTTTAAGGATATCTTTTATCACCTCGTTCATTACCTCGGCCTCCTGACGGGTACCGTACCTTATCGATGTGGGTCATTTCACCTTGACCATTGGCAGGAAACCCTACAATCTGAGAAAGCACGACACGGGTTGGTCGTTTTTGCAAGTATAAGGATACCCCAAAATGCTGAAATTTGCTACGGGAATCGCAAGCGTGAGAGGATTTTTATATGATTTGATAGACTCTCAAGACAAACATGCTTAGCTCCAAATTTAAGGTTGGACGCAGACACCTGCACTTGCGCCGGTGCAGGGATCTGCGTGAATCAGCGTCCTTACGTGGGCTTAAGACAAACTCACCTCGAAAGATTAATTTCGGGGTGAGTCATGTTTGTCTTGTCACTCCAGGCACGACGCTGTTTCAAACAGCGAAGACAGCAACCGAAGTCATTTTCAACAAAGGATTAATCCCCAACCAGCGTGCCCGTATGTTCCCCATTGAGAGCGCTCAAAAGCGCCTGTGGATCCCACAGGTTGAGCACCAGAATGGGGAGATGGTTCTCCATACATAAGGTGATAGCGGTGCTATCCATCACTTGCAGACGGCGATTAAGCACATCGATGTAGGAGAGCTGATCGAATTTCTTGGCCTCCGGGTTCTCTTTGGGATCGGCATCATAGACCCCATCTACCTTGGTAGCTTTGATCAGCACGTTGGCATCGATTTCCATAGCGCGTAAGGCGGCGGCCGTATCGGTAGAGAAGTATGGGTTGCCGGTTCCAGCGCTGAGAATAACCACGCGTCCCTTCTCAAGATGGCGGATGGCACGACGACGAATGTAGGGCTCAGCCACTGCGCGCATGTCAATCGCGGACTGTACGCGAGTAAAGACACCATCGCGTTCCAGGGCATCCATCAGAGCCATAGCATTCATCACGGTTCCGAGCATGCCCATGTAGTCGGCTGTGGCGCGATCCATGCCGCGATCCAGTCCCTGCTTGCCGCGCCAGATGTTGCCAGCGCCGATGACAGCGGCCACCTCTACACCCATTTCGTGTACTTCCTTGATGCGGCTGGCAATGGCCTCTGCTTCCGAGACGTCGATGCCAAAACCGGATGAACCAGCCAACGCTTCCCCACTGAGCTTAAGCAAGATACGTTTGTATTTCAATTCACTCATAGATTCACTCCCATCGCAGTCTATCACGAGACAAAGAAAAGGCCAACCCGAAGGTTGGCCTTGTGACTACTCACCAATACTTTCACCCAACTCCCAACGCTGGAAGCGGCGTATGATGATATTTTCTCCTGTGGTGCCAATGGTCTGCAACACAAGCTTCTCGATGGTCAGCTCCTCATCGCGGATGTAAGCCTGACGCAAGAGCACGGCCTCGTCCTTGAATTTCTCAAGACGGCCAGCCACGATCTTGTCCATGACGGCCTCGGGCTTGCCTTCTTCCTTGGCACGCGCGCGCGCGATTTCCGTCTCATGTTCCAGGACATCAGCCGGGATCTCGTCTTCCTTCACATATTGCGGCGCTGCGGCAGCGATTTGCAGAGCAATTTCGTGCGCCAGTTTACGGAAGTCTTCCGAGCGAGCGACAAAATCCGTCTCACAATTCACTTCGACGATCACGCCAACGCGGCCATCCCCATGAGAATACAGTTCCACTACACCCTGAGAAGCCGTGCGGTCGGCGCGTTTCGCTGCAGTGGCAACACCCTTTTCACGCAACAGGTCAACCGCCTTCTCGAAGTCACCATTTGCATCCGTAAGCGCCTTGCGGCAATCTAATATACCTGCGCCAGTTGCTTCGCGCAGTTCCTTGATCATTTCAGTCGTGATTTCCATATCATATAACCTCGTTTGGATGTAGCTTATTCAGCCTTGTCTTCAGAGTCGGTGGTCTCTTCTTCAGCGACTTCTTCTGTCGCGCTTTCCTCTGCGGTATCTTCCGTAACTTCTTTAGCAGCTTCTTCTACTGCATCTTCCGTGACTTCTTCAGCAGCTTCTTCTACTGCATCTTCAGCGACAACTTCTGCTTCTGCTTCAACTATCTCTACAGCAGGCGCTTCAACTGTCTCTTCTTTTGCTTTACGACCCAGACTTTTGGCCTTGTCTTCTTCTTTTTCCTTTACTTTCTCTACTACTTCTTCAACTTCTTCTTCGCTTCTTCATCTTCATCAGCGGGCTTGCGACTGACATTCAGCTTGGCCAGCGTGGCTTCGCCCAGCAGATCTTCTTCTTCGATATCCTGATCATCTTCGTCTACCACGCGGGGCACTCTAACGGTAGCCGGACTTTCGGGCAAGGGTTGAGCGGCCTCTTCCGCTGCTTCCACCTCTTCCTTGTGCATGGCCTGTCCTTCGAGAACGGCGTCCGCAATCTTGGCGACCAACAACTTAATGGCGCGGATGGCGTCGTCATTGGACGGGATGACATAGTCGATGTCCAGTGGATCGCAGTTGGTATCTACCATCGCAATGATGGGGATGTTGAGCAAATTGGCTTCGTGGACAGCCGCATCTTCACGGCAAACGTCTACGATAAAGAGCAAATCGGGCAGGCGCTTCATGTTCCGGACACCGGAAAGGCGACGTTCCAAACGGGCAATTTCGCGCTCGATGAGCAGACCTTCTTTTTTCGTCAGGTGGTTGATCTCGCCGCTATCACGCATTTTTTCAAGGCGTTCGAGTTCTTGAACACGCTGATAGATGGTGGACCAGTTGGTGAGCGTGCCACCCAACCAACGTTCGGTTACGTAAGGCATGCCGCAACGTGTAGCTTCATCTAAAATGGTCTCTTGCGCCTGGCGCTTGGTGCCAACGAAGAGAATGGTGCCACCGTCCGCAACCGCGTCACGGATGACAGTGTACGCCTGGTTGAGCAATTTGACGGTTTGTTGCAGGTCAATAATATGAATACCGTTACGCTCTGTGAAGATGAACGGTTTCATACGTGGGTCCCACTTATTGGTGCGATGCCCAAAGTGGACGCCGCTTTCAAGCAGGGCTTTCATAGAGACAATGGCCATAGGGAAACCTCCTTCGCGTTTGGCCTCCGCTCCGTTCAACCCGTCCGGCAACCACGTCTTCAAGTCCGTGGCACGCACCGGTCGGTCCGGGAGCGTGTGAGATTGGGATATATGTTGCCTATCCCGTAGCAAGATGCCCGCTATGCGGGGTGATGGCTCTTTTCAGAGCGGCGGGATTATACCATAGAATTTAATTGACGCGTCAAGAACGCTATGATACAATCCTGCCCGCTAGCGCCCCCATCGTCTAGCGGCCCAGGACGGGGCCCTCTCAAGGCCCAAACAGCGGTTCGAGTCCGCTTGGGGGCACTGAATTAACCGCTTCAAGTGAGGCGGTTTTTGTTCTGGCCCCCTCATACCATCGAGGTACGCGAGGCCCAAACAGCGGTTCGAGTCCGCTTGGGGGCGTCAACGAGCCGCCGATTAAGGAGATTTTGTTTTAAGACTGGAGTCTCCTTTGAGGGGATGACCATCCCCTGCGGGGACAGTGTTCGAAAATCTCCATGCCCTTACAGGATGCTTACCCTGCGGGTACAATGTCGCGAACACGGGCCGTTGGGCGGCAGTCAGTCACATAATTACTCAGTTCCAGATCACAGACACTAGCTGTATGATCAAGGAAAGTCAATCGCAGTGAATACTTCAATGGAATTCCTAAATCGACTTATCGGGCAGTGGAAGTTAACCGGCCAGATGGGCACTACTCCACTGCAACAGGCGGTGACCGTAAAATGGACGCTCGAAGGTCGCTTCGTCGAACTACACTTTAAGTCCACCTTGCCCGCTTCCGAAAGTCAACCGCCTTATGAGGCTATTTATTTCATCGGTTACGATGAGCAGGATGACGCCTATGTGATGCACTTGTTGGATACTTTTGGCGCGGGCTATTCACGGTTTATTGGCATAGGGAAGCGTGACGGAGACACAATCCTCTTTGTATTCCAATACGCAAACGGCCCATTTACGAATCGGTTCACCTGGGAATCCACTACGCAGAGCTGGGATTTTGAACTGGCATATGAACAAGACGGCAAAGTTCACACCTTTGCGACAAAACGTATGACACGCGAGCACTAATGTCTGTAATAGAGGCATTATTAAAATGGAAAACTCGAGGTCAACAGCCGTACCCAAGCGGCTGCCAAAGCAAGGGCATTGGGGATTTTATCAGCAGCCTAAAAGGCGAGTACAACAAACAGAGTGGAAAAATCTGACGGACCTAAAACAACGGCCCGTTTTTTGATTCCCAATTAACCCCCTGATTAACACCTTCGGGGTATGACACCGGCCCTCCTGCCTGCTATTCTGTAAGCGTAAGGTTTCATCAATCTATGAATAGAACAAGGAGCAGAGAATGAAAGCAACCAAAGGAAGTCCCCGCGGAACAAACAGAAGCACTTCAACTATCGTAGGGGTCTTGTTCATTATCGGGACGGCTTCGGGGATTCTGAGTGCCGTCTTAACGGGTTCGATCCTGGGCGATCCAGATTATCTCGTCCAGGTCGCCGCAAACGAAACGCAAATGATCACAGGCGCGTTTTTCGTGCTGCTAATGGGATTGTCGCTGGCCATGGTTCCGGTCATCATGTTCCCGATCTTCAAAAAGCAGAATGAAGCCCTGGCGCTTGGGGCTGTTGTTTTCCGAGGCCCGCTGGAGGCAGCCACGTATATCTTAATGGTTGTCAGTTGGTTATTGCTGATCGTTGTCAGCCAGGAATTTGCCAATGTAGATGCTCAGGTTGCATCTCAATTTCAGGCTCTGGGTGCTATCTTGCTGAAGGCAAATGAGATGATCAACCCCGTTCTGGAAATCGTCTTCAGCCTGGGCGCTTTGATGTTCTACACCCTGTTCTACCAATCCAGGCTCATTCCTAGATGGCTCTCAGGGTGGGGTCTGATCGGGGCAGTAGTGTATTTGGCTACGGGGATTATGGCGATGTTCGGTACCGAAATGGGCTTCTTATTGGCCCTGCTGGGTTTGCAAGAAATGGTTATGGCGCTGTGGCTGATCTTCAAGGGTTTCAATCCGGCTGCAACCGCTTCCGGGGCTGTATCGTAAGAATAAATAGAGCGCATCTGCTCACGTCCGATCGGTTACAAAGGATACGGAAATGACAAAAAGCAACCCAATGGAAATCCCACAGTACAAACTAGGGGACAATCATTCTGATGTTTGCCTGGCCTGCGCTTTGGTTTACCTTTTTGATTTACGTTATCGGGGGACAATTTATCCCTGCTGGCGGCACCACACCTACATGGCTTCTGATGGCGATCATCGTCCTGGGAACGGGTGCGGAACTGGTAGCCGGGTTGGTACTTCTTCGTCGTGAAGGATACAGGCTGACGGTCAGTGCGCTGCGAGACCGCATCCGCTTGAGATGGCCCAAGGGCTGGAAGTCCTGGGTTTTGGCTGGGATTGTGTTCCTTTTGGGGGTGAGCCGGAGTATGGTCATGGCTGCTCTGGGTGTGGGATGATGAGACAACTTGACAAACGTCAGATAGCGGGCTGGCTGGCCCTCGGCGTATCCACCCTGATCACCTGTTTCTGGGCATTTTGGGGCATCGTCGAGAACTTCCACGAAGGCTGGTATCTTGAGTCCCTGCTACCAAACCTGGGATTGATGTTCGTACAGTATCTCAGCCCCATGCTCATTTTCGTGGCTGTCACGCTTGTCTCAATTTTCTGGCATCGTTTCGGTGGCGGCTTGCACGTTGTCGTTGCCCTGTTGGCTATCTGGTTTTTTCAGGCCTTCTCGAATGCGGCTACGTTTTTGATCATCTTGCCGCTGATTGGGATGGGTCTGCTGTATTGGATCGGACGCCTCGAACCGCGCAAGCTGGCTGCTTCCGTTGCCCTTGCGTTTCCCCTGCTGACGCTCATCATCGCTGGCATCGGACCCGCTATCCGCGTTTCCCAACGTGTCGACGATGGGGACCTGCAGGCCCGCTCCGTGCATGGCAACGGGGTGGACCTGACCTGGGCCCCCGATGGGCCGGGCTGGCCGCGCGAAGGAACAAACTGGCATGACGCGCAAAAAGCATGTGCGTATCTGAGCGAAGACGGTTTAACCATCGCTCCGACTCCACAAAACATTTGGCGCTTGCCAACTGTGGATGAAGCCGTCCGGTCCATGGCTCGCCATGGTCAAAACAGTGGTGGGGAGTGGAATGCAGAAACTGCTAAAGTCACCTACAAAAGGACTCCGGACAAAGAATCGCCGCTCTGGAATATCCATTCCCAGGTCATTTACTGGTGGACAGCGACAGAAGTGGACGAAGATCAGGCCTATATCATTGTCTACGATGGAAAGGTCTGGCCGAGATCAAAGGATTTTGGGCCCGCATATTTAGGATTTCGCTGCGTAAAGCAGCACAACTGAATTCTGAACTGCCGAATATTTCACGAACTACTTTCGTTTAATAACAAAGTCAAGGCAAAATTGGAAGCATTCTTATGAAAGCAGTTGTATTTGAAAAATATGGTCCACCCGAAGTCCTTCATCTAAAAGAAGTAAAAAAGCCTGCGCCGAAGGATGATGAAATCCTGATCAAAGTACATGCGACCACAGTCACAGCCGCGGACTGGCGCATGCGCAAACCGGACCCGGTTGCTGCCCGGCTGTTTACCGGTCTCTTCAGGCCCAAAAGATTCAATATTTTAGGGTTCGAGTTTTCCGGGGAAGTTGAATCTGTGGGGAAAGATGTAAAACGTTTCAAGCCCGGCGACCAGGTATTCGGAAATACCGGTTTTGGCTATGGCGCGTATGCTGAATATAAATGTTTGCCCGAGGAAGGGGATGAGAAAAAAGGGCTGATTGCCATAAAGCCAGCCTCTATTCCCTATGAGCAGGCTGCCGCCGTTTCCTTCGGAGGCCTTGCGGCTTTGAACATCCTGAAAAAAGCGGATATCCAGAACGGACAGAAGGTGCTTATCAACGGCGCTTCTAGCAGCACAGGCACCTATGCGGTCCAGCTTGCCAGGTATTGGGGCGCGGAAGTGACCGGGGTATGCAGCGGCGCAAACTTTGACTTGGTGAAATCACTGGGAGCGGACAAGGTCATTGACTATACCAAACAGGATTTCACGGAAAAGGGTGAGCAATACGATGTTGTCTTTGATGCAGTTGGAAAAATGATTTCTGGAGTTTCGAAATCCAAATGTCAGAAAGCGCTCAGCCCTAATGGGATATATCTCAGCGTTGAAATGGATCGCAAGGATCGTGCCGAAGATTTAACCTTCCTCGCAGAACTGTTTGAAGCGGGGAAGATAAAAGTAGTTATTGATAGAACCTATCCCCTGGAGCAAGTTGCCGAGGCGCACAGGTATGTTGAAAAGTTGCACAAAAAGGGAAATGTCGTGATCACGATTGAACAGGACAACGAGTGAAACGGAGGATGATATGAAAACGATGATGTACACACAATACGGGCCACCGGATGTTCTCAGACTTGAAGATGTAGAAAAGCCTGTTCCAAAAGATGATGAAGTGCTAATCAAGGTTCAAGCCGCGTCTATCACATTTGGTGACCTGGCTGCCGTGAAAGGGGAACCGGCCATCGCCCGCCTTTCGCTCGGGTTGCGAGAACCAAAACTCAAAACGCCTGGCAAGGATGTCGCGGGAGTTGTTGAAGCGGTTGGGCCAAATGTAAAACAGTTCAAGCCCGGGGACGAAGTCTTTGGGGATTTGTCTGAAAGCGGCTGGGGGGCTTACGCCGAATATGTTTCGGTTTCGGAAAATGCCCTTGTTCAGAAGCCGGCCAATGTTACGTTTGAGGCTGCTGCATCTGTCCCGGAATCAGCGGTTGTTGCTTTGCAAGGGCTGCGTGATAAGGGAAATATCCAGTCCGGTCAGAAAGTCTTGATCTATGGCGCATCGGGCGGGATTGGCACCTTTGCGGTACAGATTGCCAAATCCTTTGGCGCCGAAGTGACTGGCGTGTGCAGCACCAGAAATTTGGAGATGGTGCGTTCACTCGGCGCTGATCACGTCATCGATTACACGGTAGAAGATTTCACCCAAAATGGGCAGCAGTACAACCTGATCCTTGCCACAGCCGGGTATCGTTCGATTTTCGATTACAAACACGCTCTAGCTCCTGGCGGGCATTACGTTGCCACCGGTGGAGAGATGGCGCAGATTTTCCAACCGATGCTGCTAGGTCCATTTGTTTCGGGTGGGGGCAGGAAGATGACCAACCTGGCGATGAAGCCGGATAAACAGGATTTGACTTCTATCAAGGAACTGATCGAAGCAGGTAAGGTTACCCCGGTGATCGATAAAAGTTTTTCGTTGAGCGAACTGCCCGAAGCACTGCGGTATTACGGAGAGGGGCGTTCTCGTGGAAAAGTAGTTATCAAGATGAATTAAAGAGGAGATTATGATGGACGAGATGCAAATAAAATTATCTGCAATCTGGGTTGCTACGATGCTGGTCTACCTGCTGGGCGATGTGCTGCGCATCTTTGCCGGGGACTTTACCCCTGGCGAGATGGAAGGCATGCCGGTTAGCGGGAATATGTTCCTCATCGCCGGGATCATGATGCTGATCCCCATCCTGATGGTGCTGCTCGCAATCTTTTTGCCTCACCAACCAAACCGCTGGGTCAATATTATCGTTGCTGTGGTCTTCTTCCTGTTCAATGCTGTCGGTATCCCTGGTTATCCGGGCGTGTATGACAAAGTCCTGCTCACCGTTTCGTTGGGTATGAATGTAATGGTCGTGTGGCTCGCCTGGAAGTGGGTTTAACGCGCTGGTCGCATAGCAAAAACAGGATTTCAACGATGGGCTATCAAAACAAACCACAGCTTACGCTAGATCAACCAGTGACCTATCAGATCAAGGTTTTAGGAGAACTGGGAGAGAACTGGCGGGATTGGGCTGGGGAGATGAATGTTCTTGTTGAAAGGGACTCCGATGGCCTATCAGTATCGACGTTGACCAGCAAGCTCGACCAAGCTGCATTACAGGGCTTGCTGCGTCGCCTTTACTCTCTTAGATTGCCGTTGATCTCGGTCATTTGTTTGGAGGTTGTGTAGTTCGAGTTATAATCTTTTCATGTCTGCCCCAATTTTGGTCACCAAACTCTATATCCCTGCCACGCGACCAGAACTCGTGCCAAGACCACGCTTGATCGAGCGGTTGAATGGATGCACCGACTGTAAGTTGACTCTCGTTTCTGCGCCTGCCGGATTTGGAAAAACAACGGTGGTGGCAGAATGGTTGCAGGCATTCAGTAAAGATTCAAAATCACATATAGCCTGGCTCTCGTTGGATGAGGGGGATAATGACCTTTCGCGATTCCTGACATACTTTGTCACCGCATTGAACCAGGCCAACGGAAGTGAGGTGGCTTTGGGGCAAGGGGTATTGAACATGCTCCAATCTCCTCAACCACCGCTGGCTGAAGCTGTGCTGACATCGCTGATCAATGAAATTTCTGCAATTTCAGACAAGACTATTTTTATCTTGGATGACTTTCATCTCATCGAAATGCCATCCATCCATGATGCTTTGGGTTTCTTGCTTGAAAACTTGCCTCCGCAATTACATCTGGTCATTGCGACGCGCGAAGATCCGATGCTGCCGCTATCTCGCTTGCGTGCTCGCAGTCAATTGACTGAGTTGCGCGCGGCAGATTTACGTTTCACACTCTCCGAAGCAGCAGAATTTCTAAACCAGGTGATGGGGCTGAATCTTGCATCAGAGGACATCACCGCGCTGGAAAAACGCACTGAGGGGTGGATCGCCGGGCTGCAACTGGCTGCCGTTTCGTTGCAGGGAAAGGCTGATACATCCAGGTTGATCCAATCCTTTACCGGCAGCCACCGGCTGGTGTTGGACTACCTGGTCGAGGAAGTTTTAGGTCAACAACCCGAGAGCATCCAAAATTTCTTACTCCAAACCTCCATCCTCAATCGGTTTACAGGTTCCTTATGTGATGCTCTCACTAGTCAAGATAACGGTCAGCAGGTTTTGGAAACTTTGGACCGAACCAATCTGTTTATCGTTCCCTTGGACAACGAACGGGTCTGGTATCGCTATCATCATCTTTTTGCTGATCTGCTCCAACAAAGGTTACGGCAAAATCATCCAGAACAGGTTTCAAATTTGCACCATCTGGCAAGCGAGTGGTATGAGGAGCAAGGTTTATGGGCGGATGCGGTGCGCCATGCTTTTGCTGCGGAAGACCTCGAACGGGCAGCAGATCTAATTGAGTTGGCGTGGGTTCCGATGAACACGCGTTACCAGTCTGTCACCTGGCTTGGCTGGGCCAAGGCCTTGCCCGATGGATTGGTCCGTTCCAGGCCTGCGCTCAGCACTGCTTGTGGTTGGGCTTTGCTGGACACCGGCGACTTAGAATTTGCCGATCGCCGGTTCCAAGATGCGGAACAGTGGTTGGGTACTCCTGTAAACGTGAATGAGCCTTTTGCGATTCCACCGGACAAGAAACTGGTTCTGAACAAAGAGGAGATTCGGTCTCTACTCACCTCGATCGCAAACGGCCGGGCTTATCTTGCCCAGGCCCTTGGGGATGTCACCGGAACGGTTAAGTTCGCTCAACAGGCAAGCGAGCTTTTGCATGAAGATGAACATTTTGAGCGCGGACTCTCAGAGATACTCACTGGTTTCGCTTACTGGTCAAATGGAGACTTGGAGGCTGCCTACAAAGCGGTCGCTGATTCCATTCTAAATATGCGCATGACCGGAAAAATTCCTTTCATCATCAGCTTCACTTCTTACCTGGCCGACATCATGATAGCGCAAGGCTTTCTCCATGAGACAGAAAGAACTTATTTACAGTTATTGGAAACCATAACAGAGCAAGGCGAGTCAGAAGTAAAGGAAGCAGCGGTTCTGCATTTGGGGTTGAGTGAGCTTTACTTCGAGCGAGGTGACATAGAAGCCGCAAAACAGCATTTGCATAAGGCTGATGAGTTGGGCGAACAGCCAACGTTTCCGCCCTGGTATCGTCACTGGATCTGTGCACATATCCGAATAATGGCAGCCCAAGGAGACCTGGACGATGTTATCGAAATGCTTAGCGGAGCAGAACGTCTTTATTACAGACATCCGATTCCCGATGTGCGCCCTTTAGCGGCTTTGCTGGCGCGAGTATGGCTAGCCAAGGGTAATTTGGCCGAAACCCGACGCTGGGTACGTGAGCAAGGCCTGTCCGTTGAAGATGATCTCAGCTACCTACGCGAATTTGAGCATATCACCTTAGCCAGATTGCTCCTTGCCCGCTATAAGAATGACCAGGATGATGCTGACATCCAAGATGGGATAAGATTGCTGGAACGTCTTCATAAGGCAGCCAAAGATGGGAAAAGAATCGGAAGCGTCATCGAAATCATCCTATTGCAGGCACTGGTATACGAGGCGCAGGACGACATTCCCAGTGCCCTCGTTCCTCTGGAACTCGCCTTAGCGCTGGCCGAACCGGAAGGGTACTTCCGTATCTTCGTGGATGAAGGCCCACCAATGGCACGTCTGCTCTACGAAGCCCTCTCACGCGAGATTTCGCCGGATTACGTCCAGCGATTGTTGAAAGCCTTCCCCGTTGTAGAGCCAGAAAAAGCTGGCCCATCAGGTTCTGAAACAGGATTGATTGAGCCGTTAAGTGAGCGCGAAATCGAAGTGCTCCAACTCATCGCGGAAGGTCTGACAAACCAGGAAATCAGTTCCCGGCTTTATCTCTCGTTGAACACCGTCAAAGCCCACACTCGGACGATTTACAGCAAACTTGGGGTAAACAATCGCACTCAGGCTGTGGCAAAGGCCAGGGCTTTGGGAATATTATCGGAAAGTTGATACAAAATAAATTAAACATCAAAACACCACTGCACACGCAGCGGCTTTTTTCAATTAACCCTCTGATTAACACCTTCGGGGTATGACAAGGGTACAGCCTTGATATATGATGTAAGTGTAATAATTCACCGAATCAGGAATAAAAAAAGGAGAAAGTCGATGATTGCAAATGAAACATCTACATCGGTGAGAAAACGAATTCACTGGTTGGACAACCTGCGAACGATCACCATCCTGTTGGTGGTACTCTACCACGTTGGCGGCGTCTACGAAGCTGCCGGTTTGTGGGCTTCGTTCTGGATTGTGGACGACCCCAATACGATCAGTTGGGTCGGCATCGTAGGGATCATCTTCGACATCATGGTTATGCCGATCATGTTCTTCGTTTCGGGCTACCTGACCCCCGCATCTTTGAAGAGTAAGAGTAGTTTGGAATTTATCAAAGGCAAATTCAAGCGTTTGATGATCCCCTGGGTCATCGCTGTCTTGACCTTAATCCCGCTCTACAAAGCCATCTTCCTGTACTCGCGTGGTCTGCCGCAAGAGCACTGGAGCACCTACTTCCACATCACCAACCCCAACAGCCAGAACTGGTTATGGTTCCTGCCGGTGCTGTTCGCCTTCGACATGCTCTATCTACTGCTGTCTAAATGAACATCAAGGTTCCAAACATTTCACTCAAAGCTGCTGTCATTGGTGCATCCGTCATCGGATTTGTCTACAGTTTCAGCATTGGCGGATTGATTGGCTTCCGAAGTTGGACACTGACTCCTTTGATCGATTTCGAGAATGAACGGTTGCTAGTGTATTTCATGGCCTTCTTGTTGGGCGTGCTTTGTTACCGGAAGAATGTCTTTGCAGAGAAACCCAAAAGCAAAACATTGTACACGGTTGCCAATTCGGTGGCCTGGCTGCCGGTCACGGGACACATCTTCGCACGGCTGTGGCCCTTCTTCTATCCAAATCCGGCGGCGTTTCCGATCACACCGCTGTATCGGCTGGTGTGGTGGCTGAGCTTCCACCTGTCATTGCTGTGTTGATGTACGTGATGATCGAAAGCTTCTGGCGTTATCTGGATAAGACTGGCAGGCTCTGGAGTGAGTTGAGCCGGAACTCATATGGCGTCTACATCATTCACGTGATCGTGATCGGGATCTTTGGCACGCTGCTGTCTGAACCTGAGCCTTCCAGCCGTGGTGAAATATCTCCTTCTGATCGTCTCGACCTATGTGGGCAGTAACCTGATCGTTTCGGGATATCGATCCCTGACTCAGGCGCTGAAATCCAATCGCAGGGATGTTCCTTCACGAACCGCTGACGTAGTCTAGAAAATAATCGGGAAACAAAGCAGGAAGACGGGCTGAGAGAAGCGGCCCGTCTTTTTTGATCCTTTCACTCGCCAATTAACCCTCCGATTAACACCTTCGGGGTATGACACCAGATATTTCCGCCTGCTATCCTGAAAGCGTAAGGTTCTGCAAATTGCAAACTCAACAAAAGGAGAAATAAAATGAAAATCATCAAAACGCTTGGAAAAATCGTCTTGGGGTTGGTCATCCTACTCGTGGCGCTGTTTGGACTGGGCTATATCCTCACCATCGGCGAATACACCGTTCCGAAAACTGTAGATCAGGACCCATCTTTGCCATCCATCACCATCGACGGCTACACCTATCATGCCGAAACCTATGGCGACCCGGCCAATCCGGTTGTCATCATCCTGCACGGCGGCCCGGGGGTGACTATCGCAGCAACCTTGCCCTGCAGGCGCTTGCTGACGAGTATTATGTGGTCTTCTTTGACCAGCGTGGGGGCGGGCTATCCCCCCGGGTGGATTTAGAAGAGATCACCGTGGAATTCCGCCATCGCTGACGTGGACTCCATTGTCGAATATTTTGGTCAGGGCGAGAAAGTGAATATCGTCGGGCATTCATGGGGCGCGATGCTGGCATCGGCTTATTTGGGGAGATACCCGGAAAAGGTTGACCATGTTGTATTGGCTGAAGCCGGTTTCTTGAATTCCGAGTTCGCCGAAGAATGGGCCGAGGGGACACAAATGCACTTCAGTTCGGGTCTGCTCTATTATTTTCTGAAGACGAAATTTGAAGCATTGCATGTCAATGGGCCGGATGAATACGCTGCGGATGATTATTTTGGCCATGTTTGGCCCCTGTACCAGGGGAATGACCATCCTCAGGCCAGTTATTACTGTGAAGGTGACAAGCCAAGCGAAAATGTGTCCTGGCGATATGGCGCTACAGTTGGTAACGCCATATTTCAAGAGGCTGTGGACTCAGATGGTAACTTCGATATCAATCTTGCCGAAGGTGTAGAGCAGTTTAAGAACAAGGTCTTATTCATGACCGGGGAGTGTCAGCAGTTGATTGGTGCCGAGTTCCAAAACCGGCAAATGAAGATATTCCCCAATGCCGAACTGGCCGTCATCCCGGACGCCGGGCACGAGATGTTTTTCGAGAACCCTGAAGAAAGTGTTGCAGTGGTGCGAGCATACTTGGATGCACCTGCCCGATAAACAGAAGAAGTTGCATAAGTCAAAAAGGAGAACAAAATGATTACAACTTACAATTCTGACCTCAAACGTAGAATGGCAGCCCCAGAACGAGTACTGCTTATGATGCCCCTTAATGTGGTGATGGCGGCGAAAATAAAGGGCGCTGTTGAGGTTGAACAGCTGGCAGCGGTACTTGACAGCTTAAGGAAACGACATGCGCTGCTGGCCGTGCGGGTTGTTATCGATGAAAATGATATGGCCTGGTATGTAACGGAAGGCGTTCCTGAATTCACGATAAATACGATCCCTCTTCAAACGGAAGACCAGTGGCAGCAAACAGCCGTAGAGGAATGTAAAACATCGTTCCCCATTGAAACCGGGCCGCTCGTCCGTTTTTCATTGCTTCATTCCTCTGATGGTGCTGACCTTGTTGTCTGCGCGCATCATGCGATTTGCGATGGCATGTCACTGACGTATCTCATCAGGGATATTCTGCAGCAGTTGGCCGAACCTGGCCGAGCGGTAGAGATTTTGCCTGAACCCCCGGCCATCACCAGCGATACGGTTCCTTCCCCGCCGTCGGCTAACTTTATAGCCAAAGGAGTTATGGGGCTGTTTAACAAACAATGGGCCAGGCAGAACATCAGTTTCAGCAGCGACGATCATGAAACGACTCCACCAAACATTCTGGGAGAAGAACCGGGATGCGGGCCTGTTGGCCTGGGAATCATCTGTGGCAGAGACCAAGGCTCTGGTTTCGCGCTGCCGGGCGGAAAATGTCACGGTAAACGCAGCCCTCTGGACAGCATTTCTGGCGGCCCAATACGAGGTTCAAGGCGATACGGAGCCTTATCGCGCCAGTGCTGGCCTGGCTGTGAGTTCAAGAGATAAACTCAACGTGCCGGTTGGTGAAGCATTCGGCTTTTACGCCTCTTCGTTAACGGCTCAACTTACCTACGATCCGCATCAAAATTTCTGGGACTCTGCCCGTGCCGTGCATGAAAAAATAAAGGACAGTCTGGCCAAGACGAATCTTTTTCGATCACTTTCGGTTGAATTGCTGGCGCCCACGCTGCTCGATTCATTGTATTTCAGCAAATATGGTCTGATCAAAAGTGGACTGTCGGCTAAACTGGTGCAACAAATGAACTGGCAGGGAACAAGTTACGGCTACTCCATTACCAATGTCGGCCGGATGAACATTCCCACCACTTACGGTCAATACCAGCTTGAGTCTGTTTACGGCCCCTTTGTTTATTCTGATGTCAACGAGAAAACGGTGGGTGTCATTACGGTGGGCGACAAAGTTACTTTTCTGATGAGTTACAACGAAACTATCGTCACGCCACACGCGGCAGAAGAGATCAGGAAGACAGCAATGGATTACCCTTTCAAATGCGGTAAATTAGTGGACTGAAATAACCCTCTGAATACCACTTCGGTTTAGAAAATGATCGAGAAAATTAAGCAGGAAGACGGGCTGAGAGAAACATCTCTTCTTTTTGTTTCGACCCACAATTAACCCCACGCTTAACCCCTTCGGGGTATGACAGAAGTCTCCTTTCCAGTTATTCTAAATATGGAAGATGTCACCCTGAATTAGGCAAAAAGGAAAAAATAAAATGAAATCATTCATCAAACAAAATCAAATCAGTATCTTTTTTGTGCTCACTTTTGTATTGAGTTGGTTTCCCTGGTATGCGGGTATCGCGCCGGAAGTCATGGCGATGGGCCCATCCATCGCGGCCTTTATCATAGTTCTTATCCTCGGTGGTTGGCGTGGATTTGTCGATCTTCTACGGACTTTCGGGCGCTGGCGAGTCAAGTTTGGGGTTATGGGGACTGGCAATCTTTGGCCCAGGGATTTTATATCTGATTGGTCTGGGTGTGCATTTGCTCATGGGCGGCGAAGCACCCCCCTTCATCATAATCCGTGAAGAATTCAATCTGTTACCACTTTATCTTGTCCTGGTTGTTCTCATGCCCTTTAATGGGCCGGTAGGGGAGGAATTCGGCTGGCGTGGTTATGCCTTACCAAAGTTGCAGAGTAAGTATGGTCCGCTTATCACCAGTCTGGTAATCGGCACCATCTGGGGTATCTGGCACTTGCCGGATTTCTTCGCCCCTCTGGGTGTAATCAGCGCGCTCGTGGCAGCCCTGGGGGTGGGGTTTTTGGTTCCCTATACCCTGGGAACCATTGCCAATTCTATTTTTATGACCTGGCTTTATAACAAATCAAAAGCCAGCGCCCTGATTGCCGGGATCGTCTGGCATGCAGCAATTGATTTTTGGGCGCCAATACTTTTGAGCGGCTCATCTTTGGCTGCCGCCCGTGAAGGAACTCATCTCCCCACAGTGGCACCGAATCTATATCTAACGGTTTTGGCCGTTCAAGTTGTTGTTGCCATCATCCTTGTGATTGCAACCAAAGGAAAGCTTGGCTTCAATGATTAATAAAAAAGCAAGCATCATCTTGATCGGCATCGGCCTACTTTTCCTGCTCAATGCCATCTTTGGGCGCTATCTGGTCTTACCCGGTTACCTGGCTGGTTTAGAAGCCGGAGGTGGCACGTTAGAAGGCGCCAGTGAAGTTGCATCTCACTGGAAGATCGCCCGCTACCTGTTGTGGGCTTATTCATTCAAACTCGGGATTTACTTCATCATTCTGGGCACCATGTTCCGAACCGAGATGTCATCCGCTCGCAGGTGGGTGATCGGCATCGCTGGATTTGTATACATTGGATTTGCCTACATTCCACTACCCGCCCCAACCTCGATTGTCTTTGGCCTCGCTGGCGGCATCATGACCCTGTTTATGATCTTTATCTTCTTGCGCTGGGCAAACGAACGCAATAATCTTCAAGAGGGACAGAAAACAAAAAGTGACTATCGCATGGCTGGATACTTTTTCTTCGGGATGGCGACCTACACATTATGTCCCCTGCTGGGGGTTAAAGCTTTTGCACTGTCACCCGAAAAGATGATCCAATACGGCTTGCAGGCTGAAGCTGCCTCCTTCGCCTTTCACCTTCTGATCGAATTGGTATTGGGTTGGATCTTTATCGCTCTAAGTTTTCGAAAGGAGAAATAAAATGACGAAAGAACTCCATTCTCTCTTTCAATTCATTAGCATGATCGTGGCCATATCCGTGCTGGTGGGATGCGGCGGCCCCTCTGCAGCGGAACTTGCTTCCGTTGACTATACCCCGATCTCTCGGGACTTGTGGCCTGTTTCCACGCCCGAAGAGCAAGGACTCGACCCGGAGTTGGTGGCGGAACTGTATTACAACGCCTCCCAACTGGAGACGGCCTATAGCCTGCTGGTATTCAAGAACGGCTATCTGGTCGCTGAAGATTATTTCCATGTCGGATCCCCCGAGCTTCAGGTCAACATCCATTCTGTCACCAAGAGCATCACCTCGGCGTTGGTGGGGATCGCTTTGGAACAGGGTTGCTTGACCAGCCTGGATCAAAAAATGACGGAATTCTTCCCCGAGTTTGCCGGTCGCATCACCGATCCCCGCAAGAACGACATCACCATCCGGCAGATGTTACAGATGCGCGCCGGCTATCCCTGGGAGGAAGCGACGGCAGAAGGGACCGACCTGCTATTTTCCGGCTTTCACACCTCCAACCTGGTCGATGTGCCCTTAGCCTACGATCCGGGCAGCGACTCGGCATACAGCAACCTGACGCCTCACCTCTTGGGGATTATCGTGGCCCGCGCCTGTGATACTGATCTCAAGTCTTTTGCCCAGGAGCACCTGTTCGACCCGCTTGGCATAGAACCGGCTTTCTGGCAGGTGGATTGGGACGGCAACTATCTCGGTTTTTCAGATATCCATCTCTCCTCAACGGATCTGGCGAAATTTGGCTCGCTGTACATGAACGAGGGTCAATACAACGGGATACAGGTTATCCCGGCGCAGTGGGTGCATGATTCGCTGCAAATCTACTCGAAAAAGACCTGGACTGTACGCGTGGGACGCAACTGGGGTGACAATGGCTACGGTTACCTGTGGTGGTCGATCAAAGCGGGGGGCTATCGCTATAACCTGGCCTGGGGGCACGGTGGTCAACAAATCGTATTGTTGAATGATCTCGATATGATGATCGTGCTCCTTGCCGATCCGTTACATCTAAAGCATGGGGACGAGCCGTGGAGAATCGAAAAGTCGAATCTCAATCTGGTGGCTGACTTCATCGCCTCTCTGCCGAGTGAGTAGCAGCTTTGCATTCGAGAAATGACTGATCATGTTCCGAAAGAATAAGCAGAAACTTACGCTGGATCGGCCGGTCTCCTACCAAATCAAAGTTCCGGGCGAGCTTGACGAAACCTGGTTAGACTCGGTTGGAGAGATAACAGTCACGGTCAAGAGCGATGAAGATGACCTGCCTGTCACCACCCTGACTGGCACATTTGACCAGGCTGCTTTGCTTGGATTCCTGCGTCGCCTTTATTCCCTGGGTTTACCGTTGATTTCGGTTATTTGTGTCGAGTTTAAATGATACTCACCAAAATGCTAAAATCTAAAATCAACTATGTCAGACCTTGCGCAGTTCGCGAAAAGATACCGAAAATAAGGGGGCGAGCTGCGCTCGCCCCCTTATTTTCGGGCTTCTTCTATTCATTTGCGTAATTCCTATATGTATTTTGTAACATTACTCGATTGAGATGTACGGGTTTCTTGCACGAAATCCACACAATTCCTTCATAATTTCCCCTCCTTTTCTTTACAACTTGTTACTATACTTTTCTAGTTATTAAACCCATTTCTTTGCAGAAGGAAGCCCCTAATGCCTAAATTAAAAATGCCTGCTTTCTTATCCAAGCATCCCAGGCGGACCTTGTGGATTGTTTTGGTTTTTGTCGTTTTGGTCGGTGCCGGTGGATATGCATATTACCAAAAAGTGTACCTGCCCAAACAGACAACAGACGCGCCAACAATGCAGACCGCTACCGCGCGTCAAGGCGACTTGATTATCTATGCCAGTGGCACAGGGACTTTGACCCCGGCAGCGGAATCTTCTTTCGGCTTTAGCGCCAGCGGGCAGGTAACCGCAATCAATGCCAAGGTAGGGGACGTAGTTAAAGCCGGGCAATTGCTGGCCGAGTTGGATAATTCCACCCAGCAAATCCAGTATACCCAGGCGAAGCGTGCGCTGGATGAGTTGACCTCGCCTTATGCAATTGCCACTGCTGAACAGGATGTCGCCACTGCCAAACAAAGCGTTGACAGCGCCCGCAGTCATCTGGCGTACGTGATCAGTCCGTCCGTGCTTTATTGGGAAGAACAAGTTGCCCAGGCCCAGCAAGACCTGGCGGATGCACAGGCCGCCGCAAAGGCTGCCCCTTCGACAGAAGCAGATCAGAAGGTTACACAGGCTCAAGATACGCTGAACACAGACCAGGACAGACTCAAAGGCAGCCAGGCTTACTACGAAAACAACTATGTGCCAGCAAATTTCACTCGCGTCGATAGGCACACGAGAACCAAATATGTGGCTGCTCCAACAGACGTCGATATCTCCGAAGCCCGCGCAAATTACGCCTTAGCGCAGGCCTCCGTAGTCGAGGCGCAGAACTATCTGGCAGCCTTGAAAGGGGATCCCGTACCAGATGGCGCTACCGGCACC
Organism: uncultured Chloroflexia bacterium; assembly: GCA_963785535.1. Lineage (GTDB taxonomy): Bacteria > Chloroflexota > Anaerolineae > Anaerolineales > Villigracilaceae > JAABUE01. The sequence goes on from CAWAVQ010000007.1 coordinate 89,623, forward strand.
AATCTCACGCAATTGGAAGATGCACAACTCAGCCTGAAAAGCGCGGAAGATAGCCTGAAAGCCACCCAATTGATCGCGCCTATTTCTGGCACCATCATGACCCTCGACCTTACCATGGGCGATACGGTCAGTTCGGGCACGGTCGCCACGGTTGCAGACTTGAGTACACCGTACCTGGAAGTCTACCTGGATGCAACCGACTGGGGCAACGTCCAGGTTGGCTATGATGCCGAAGTGACGTTCGATGCCTTGCCCGATACCAAGTACACCGGCAAAGTAACCGAGGTCGACCCCGGTCTATACACTTCTGGGAACACATCCGTGGTCAGGGCAACGGTCGAGCTTGACAAATCGTCCGACAGCCTGGACCTGCCCACTGGCTCGACAGCCGCCGTGGATGTGATCGCCGGTCAGGCCAGGAACGCGGTCCTGGTTCCGATAGAAGCCTTGCATGAGACCTCGCCAGGCAACTACGCGCTCTTCGTCCTTGAAAACGGTCAGCCGCGCCTGCGAGTGGTTCAAGTCGGCATTCAAGATTCTGTATCGGCCGAGATCAAATCAGGCCTCCAGGCGGGCGAGGTCGTCACCACTGGTATCACGGCAACGCGATGAGCACCAACAAACACAAGATCATCGAGACGATTGACATCACCAAAGTCTACGGCATAGGCGATGTCAAAGTGGCGGCCCTGAAAGGCGTCAGCATTCACATTGACGAGGGTGAGTTTGTGGCCATTATGGGACCGTCTGGATCGGGCAAGAGCACCCTCATGCACATCCTGGGTTGCCTGTCTACGCCAACCAGCGGACAATATATTCTGGACGGCCAGGACGTCAGCAACCTCGATAAGATAGAACTGGCTGCCATCCGCAACCAGAAACTTGGCTTTGTTTTCCAGGCTTACAACCTGTTGTCACGGACTACCGCCCTGCAAAACGTGATCCTGCCCCTGCTCTACAACCATGTCAATCCTAAAACGACTGAGGAGGGTCTCGAGAAAGCGCGTGCCATGCTGGAGTTGGTCGGCCTTAAGGACCGCATGGATCACCAACCGCAGGAACTCTCAGGCGGGCAGCAGCAACGCGTGGCGATTGCCCGTGCGCTCATCAACGACCCGGTTATGGTCATTGCCGATGAACCCACCGGCAACCTGGACAGCCACTCCGGCGAAGAGATCATGAACCTGCTGCACACGTTACACGCTCAAGGTACCACCATCGTCATGGTGACGCATGACCCGACCATCGCCGCTCATACCCAGCGAACGATTCACCTTATGGATGGATTGGTAGAAACCGTCATTCACAACGGCAAGAAACACGACCAGCCCGTTGAAGAGAAGAACGCTCATGAAACCATCTGAAGCCATACGGATCGCCTGGGAAGCGATTCTAAAAAACAAAATCCGCTCTTTCCTGACCATGCTGGGCATTATTATCGGTGTAGCCGCTGTCATCATCATGGTCGCCATCAGCGCCGGGACCGAAGCTACCATCCAGGAACAGATCACCAGCCTGGGTTCGAACCTGCTCTTCGTGCAAGCCTCCTTCAGCCGAGGCGGGCCTGGTCAGGGGTCATCAGGCGGTGGACTGGTCTTCGAAGACGCGGCAGCCATTCAGGATAACGTCAGTGGCGTCAAGGCTGTGGTGGTGGAACAGGCCTCCAGCGAGACCGTCAAATATGGAGACGTTTCGCTGGACTCAGTCGAAATCCTGGGTACCACCACAGGTTTCCCTTCCGTGCGCGATATCGCAGTGGCCGAGGGACGCTACTTCAACGATAACGAAATAAATCGTAAAACAAAAGTGGCCGTGCTCGGGTACAGCATGGCGCAGGAACTCTTTGGGACCGCTGACCCGATCGGTGAATATATTACGGTCGGCAACACAAAATTGACCGTGATCGGCGTGCTGGCCGAGAAAGGCACAGTTGGCAACACAGATTACAACTCTCGCGTTTACATCCCTATTACGGTCGTCTTCCAGAAATTCACCCCCTCACAATTTGCCCGCTTCCTGGGTGACCGCGTGCGCCTGATCTACGTCGAAGTAGACCCCAATGCCAACCTTAACAACGTGATCACCCAGATCAATCTGTTGCTGGTCAAACGACATAAGGTCACGCTCGATACGGCAGATTTCAGTGTCACCACCCAGCAAGACCTGATCGATACGCGCGAATCGACCACCGCTGCCTTCCGTAATTTGCTGGCCTGGGTGGCAGGTGTCTCGCTCATCGTGGGCGGCATCGGCATCATGAACATCATGTTGGTTAGCGTCACGGAACGTACGCGCGAGATAGGCATCCGCCAATCTGTCGGCGCAACACCCAACGATATCCGCTTGCAATTCCTGACGGAGGCGTTGCTGTTAAGCATCTTTGGCGGCCTGATCGGTACCCTGGTTGGTATTGGCGGCTCCTACATTTTTGGCGCGGCGAGCAGCATGCGCACTGTTATCCATCCTTATTCCATCTTATTGGCCTTCGGGTCTGCGGCGGTTGTCGGTGCATTCTTTGGATATTATCCTGCCAACCAGGCTGCCCAGCTTGACCCCATCGAAGCATTACGCTACGAATAGGCCAAAGGAGACAAAATGAAAAAAATCGTGTTTTCGGTCTTCGTGATTCTCATGTTGACCTTGACTGCCTGTGGCAGCGCCTCAAACGGGACCCAGCAGGCTGCTTCCACGCAACAGGATGGATCGTTACCCATCCAGGAACAGGTTCTGATCGGCACCTTCAAACTGGAGGGCACGCCCCAGGCGGTCACTGCGCAACAGGCTGCCCAACTCCTGCCGCTCTGGCAAGTCTACAAAGACCTGAGTGGCAGCGATACCGCCGCGCAAGAAGAAATCGACGGGCTGATCCAGCAAATCCAGGACACGATGACCCCCGAACAGATGCAAGCCATCGCGGCTATGAACATCACCCGGCAAGACATGTTTACCGTTATGCAAGACCAGGGTATCGCGCAGGCGGGAGGCCAGAGTCAGAGGAACGGTAGCAGATCGAACGGTCAGAGTGGCAACGGCGGCGGCTTCGTACCCCCGGAAGGCGGACCTCCAGGAGGCTTCGCCGGTGGTTTCGGTGGCGGCGGGGGAGGAGGGGGTGGTTTCAACGGTGGCGGCGGACAGGGCGGCCGATCCTTCACTCCCGAACAGATTGCTACTGCCCAGGCGGCCCGCGGAGGGGGTGGCGGTAGCTTCGGTTTCAACCGCATCCCGTCAGGCCTGATCGATGCGCTGATCCAACTCCTGCAGACAAAAGCAGGCTCTTAGTGTAGCCCTCTGCAAAGCGTCAGAAGATCGACAGTATTTCTCGAAAACGAAGGCTTTAGAAGTTCATCAACCCCAAATCGTTGAAGAGCTGCGCAGGATACACATTAAACGGAATTCACTTCATGGCAAAGTCAACAAGCACTACAGCCAGTGCTGATCTCAAAGGCAGGCTAGCCTCCATAAAAAAACATCCCGGAAGGGTGACCTTGCTGGCGTTGCTCGTTATATTGGTCGCGGCAGGCGGTTTGTTCTATTCCGCCCAGGCGCGCAAGGCCGCTGCAGCAACCGCAGAAGCAGCTCCCCAGACCGCGACCGTGCGACAGGGCAACCTGATCATTTCCGCGACCGGGACCGGCACCCTGGCGGTGTCTGATGAAGTCGACCTGGGCTTTACAACCAGCGGACAGGTGACGGGCGTCTTTGTCAAGCCCGGCGACCATGTGGAAGCGGGCACGCTCCTGGCCCAGATAGACGACCAGGGTGCGCAAATCGATTACACTACCGCCAAACATGCCTATGAGGAACTCACCTCCGCAGCAGCGATTGCAACCGCCCAGCAGCAAGTGGCGCAAGCGCAAACGGACCTGATGTCTGCCAAGTATCAATTGGAGTATTTGATCAGCCCCGAAGTCATGTATTGGGAAACGGAGATCGCAAACGGCCAGGCGACTCTCAAGCAGGCCGAAGCCACTGCAGAAGCGTCTCCCTCTGATACAAATGCGCAACAGGCGCTGCAAAAGGCCAAGGATTTTCTCGGTTTTGCGCAGGATAAGCTCAATGAAGCCTGGAAACTGTATGATACAGACTACGTGCCCAAAACCTTCCGGCTGCTAGAAGACAGGAACGACAAGGATGTTTATGCCGTCCCGACCGACCTGGAAATCCGTTTGGCCCGCACCGCGATCGACGATGCCCAGCAAAAAGTGACCGATAGCCAGGAATACTACAATGTGTTGACGGGCGCCCCGATACCGGAGAACGCGAGCAGTGATGCGCTTGTGAATCTACAACAAACCGAACAAAGCCTTCAAGATGCGCAAGCGGTTCTGGACGGCACGAAAATCGTCGCGCCTATCAGTGGGACCATCATGACGGTAGACGCCTCGGTGGGCAACACGGTTGATACAGGAACCGTCATCACTATGGCCGACTTGAGCCAACTCGAACTGGATATCTACCTGGACGCATCAGACTGGAGTCTGGCTGCGGTAGGCAATCAAGCCACAGTCACCTTCGACAACCTACCGGATCAGACCTTTAGCGGAAAGGTCACCGAGTTGGATACAGAACTGTATCAAAGCAACAACAGCTCCTCGGTCAAGGGCATCGTGAAATTAGACGGCACCCTGGAGGGGCTCGAACTTCCTATTGGAAGCAGCGCCTCTGTGGAAATCATCCATGCACAGGCGAACAATGTCGTACTGGTGCCCATTGATGCCCTGCATGAGACGGCTCCCGGCCAGTACTCGGTCTACCTGGACGAAAACGGTACGCTCACGCAGCGCGCAGTCGAGATCGGTTTGCAGGACCAGGTGTATGCCGAAGTGAAATCAGGCCTGCAAGCGGGTGACGTAGTCTCGACCAATCCGACGAGTGCGAATTAATTGCCCCTGGCTGGTCAGGAGACACTCGTAACTTGGTATACTGAAATTTACAGATACCGCATAGATATTTGACCAAAAACCTGTTGGTTTCGAGCAATACGGTGAGCGCAGCAAGTTCAGAAATTTATGAAGAAGCGGTAGAAAGACAAAACTATGTCCAAAACAGTTATGATCGTTGATGACGAAAAACGTCTGGTCTCCCTGGTGGAGAGTTATCTGACCCAGGAGGGCTATCGCGTGGTTTCTGCCAATGATGGGGCGCAGGCCCTGCCAATTGCCAGCCACGAAAAACCCGATCTCATCATCCTCGACATTATGATGCCCGAAATGGATGGCTACGAGTTCATGCGCGAACACCGCAAGGAACAGGATACGCCCATCATCCTGCTGACCGCGCGCGTGGACGATGACGAGCGCGTTATCGGACTCGAGTTGGGCGCAGACGACTACATTACCAAGCCGTTCAGGCCACGCGAGCTGGTGGCGCGCGTCCGGGCGGTGTTACGCCGGGCCGGCAAGACCGAGCCGCAGGCCCAGGTGTTGCAGGTGGCAGATATCACGCTCGACCGGGAAACGCGTACGGTAACGGTAGCAGACAGATCGGTCGACCTGACGCCTTCGGAGTTCGATCTGCTGGCGGCTTTGATGACCAGTCCCGGCCGCGTCTTCTCCCGCCTCGACCTGCTCGACATCCTGCAAGGGATTCGTTACGAGGGCTACGAGCGCACCATCGATACGCACATCAAAAACCTGCGCGCAAAGATCGAACCGGATTCGCGCTCGCCACGTTACATCGAAACTGTCTACGGTGTGGGATACCGTTTCAGAAGAGAGTAGGTATGCGTTCGATCACGCTCAAAATGGTGCTCGCTTTTCTCGGCCTGAGTCTGGTCAGCATTGTGCTGGTCGTGCTGTTGGCGCGCTGGAACACGGGCACAGAATTTTCGCGTTTCGTAACGGACCGCAGGAGTGCGGACCTGGTTACCACCCTACAGGATTACTATCGCGTGACCGGATCATGGCAGGGCGTAGATATATCCTTCACCGTGAATCAAAATCCACAAGCGCCAGGTAACCAACCAGCGCGCGAACCCTTTTTTACATTGGCTGACCAGAACGGACTAGTGGTAGTTGCCGGTCCGGGTTATCATACCGGCCAACAAGTCCCCGTATCAGAGCTTGGGCACGGTTTGCCTATCGAAGTGGGTGGGGAAACAGTCGGCACCGTTGTGATGGGCCGGATTCCTTTTGCAAGAAACCCGCGTGAGGAAGAATTTATCCAGCGCACCAATCTGATGTTTATTTATAGTGCGGTGGGAGCTGCTATTGTGGCGCTGCTGCTCGGCATTTTCCTGTCGCGCAATCTCACCCGCCCCATCCGCGAACTGACCGAGGCAACCCATGAAGTCGCAGGAGGTAACCTGGGCTTGCAGGTTTCGGTGCGCTCGAAGGATGAAATGGGGGAACTGGCCGCGTCCTTCAACAAGATGAGCGCCGACCTGGCGCGCTCTTCCAACGCCCGCAAGCAGATGACGGCCGACATCGCCCACGAATTGCGCACGCCCTTGAGCCTGATCCTCGGTCATGCCGAGGCCGTCCATGATGGGGTGCTGCCGCCCTCCACCGAGAATTTCGAGATCATCCGCGAAGAAGCCGCGCGGCTGGAGCATCTGGTGAACGACCTGCGCACCTTGTCCCTGGCGGATGCCGGGGAGTTGAGTATCAACGAACAGGAAGTATCGCCGGAGAAATTGCTCAACGATCTTCAAGCGACGTATTCTTACAACGCCAGCCAAAAAGACGTAAAGATCCAGCTAGACATCGCGCCTGAAATCCCAATGCTCATGATCGATCCCGGTCGCATGACCCAGGTGTTGACCAACATCCTGGATAACGCCCTGCGGCATACCCCGCAAGGCGGCCAGATCAAGCTTGCTGCTCGCAAAGGTGGACGAAGGCATCGAACTTTCCATTCAGGACAGCGGACCCGGCGTAGAGGGCGAAGATGCCAACCGCATCTTCGAACGTTTCTATCGCACCGATTCGGCCCGTCACCGTGACGATGGTGGCTCCGGCCTGGGATTGGCGATTGCCAAATCCATTGTGGAGATGCATAATGGGCGCATGTGGGCAGAGAGCCAGCCGGGACAGGGATTGAAAATCGTCATCCGCTTCCCTGCTTAGGTTACCCCGTCCCTAATCCCAGCTATAATCGACCAGCAGCGTCTGAAAACGAGAACTCCGAGGTCTGTTAGATATCGGAGTTCTTTTACGTTCAAAAACAGCTTCCACGATGTAAACTCTATTACAGAGACCTGGCGGTCAAAAGTCACTCTCAAATCTTTTTCTGCTCAAGGTTAAGTTTTCGGCTGATATTCGCAAACTCTCTGCGGAGGCGTCGTTTGTTCAGTCCCATTTCTTTCAACGAATATTTGTGCTTGCTCTTGTAGTGCTTTTCCTTTTCTGTTGCTGCCTTTAAAATACGCTCAAATTCCGGGGTGATTTCGAATCCAAACTGTCGGTAAATCCTTTCTACGGTCCCTTTGGGATCAGAAACCAGGTCTCGATAGCGAATTCGAATATATTGTTCCGGGGGTAGATGTTTGAGATAGCGGTGTGGGTACAGGTACCAGTATTTGCTGTGTTCAATTACTGTTTCCTGAAGCGAGTACCGGTTCTCAGGTTCTCCGTACGTCTGACAATGGTTCGAGAACATGCTTATAGATGATGGAACGACCTGCAAGGGATCGCGCACCAAATTGATAAATTTTGCATCGGGGAATTTTTGGTGTAACGTTTTTACTTTAGGGGAATAGGTTGGGTTTTTGGAAATCAACCGCTTGCCCCCATGAGCGAAAACATGTTTCTTGAGCACTTCTTGATAATAACGCATATCACGTTCTCTATCCTCCGCCGAGATTTGTTCGTCGTAATAGATATATTTCTTGACCAACTTCGGAAAAGGGAAAAATGCCAACAAATCATATGTCGACCAGATGTGAAAGAGAACGTGCCCATCCTCTTCAGCTTCATTCAATCCGATTTTGTGCATATAAGAATGCTTAGCCATGATGCGATCAAAGGTATCAAGAATCCGTTGAGCAGGGTTACCAATTGCATAGTTCAGTTTCATGCCCCAATGAAGGAATTTACGACCCACGATCGAAGGAGCTATATAAATTTCCCAACTTGTCATACTGGTGGCGCTGTTGTCCTTGGTCAAAAGGCGGTGCAAAAATGTGGTACCTGAACGGAAGTTTCCAATAATAAATATAGGCTGTTTGACTTCTTGCCGGTGGTAATCTGGATAGAAAATATTGTCGAGCAAATAGGCGATACGGATGCTGAAATGCCAAAGAGGGTAGAACAAAAAAATAAATATCAAAATGAAAAATCGTTTTGGAGTTAATCGTCCTGGTGTCCCTTTCGATTTAAAGAAGGCGTAGTATATCGTTCTGGCATATAACCTGAGATTAAGAGTCATTATGATTTGGTACTGTTCCTTCGTGTTTATATTTTCGCAATAATCATACTCCAAAAGTCTCAGCCTAATGGGCAGAGTAGTCTATTGCTGACATTGATCTAAGCTGTCATATTAAGCGGCGCAATTATCATGCTGGCAGGTTTTGCATTCAGCCTTTTCTGGATCAGGCCAGAAGGACAAATCGTTCAAACTATCTAAACCAGTCCTGACAGATTCAATTCGGGGGATTTTTCCATTTCAGTTTGTGATAAAATTATATATAATATATAAATTCACAATCGAGTTCACTTCTATGAACACCCCACTAGATACTCAAAAAGATTTGGAAAACCTGCAACGCAAATCGTTGAAAGAAGAAATTTTCGATGTGTTGCACGAGAAGATCATCGCCGGGAAGGTGCTCCCAGGCGAATGGCTGCGCCAGGAAGAGATCGCCACACAACTGGGCGTGAGCATGACGCCCGTCCGCGAGGCGCTGGACCTGTTGGTGTCGGTCGGGCTGGCAGAACGAGTCCCCTATCGCGGGGTGCGCGTTCCGCAGCCGAGTTCCGACGAAATCGCCGAATCCTATGCCATGCGGCTGTTATTGGAAGCAGCCGGGGCACGTGCTGCTGCTCTTAAACGGGAGCAAGCTCAGGTAGATGAACTGAAGCGCATCCTATCCCGGATGAAAGGGCTGCTCTCGTTAAATGACATGTCCACGCTGCGGCAGCTATCCCGTCAATTCCACCAGTCGGTGGTGGCCATCAGCGGAAATAACTCGCTGGATAGGCTGTACGGGATGGTGATGAACTCCTTTCCCGACTGGATGCTGTACGAGTACCTGTTCCGTCACACCGATCTGTTGGAAAGTAGCTTGAGCAATGAATATCAGGAGCACATGGCACTGGTAGAGGCCATCGAAGCTGGCGATGCAGAACTGGCTGAGCGGATGGCGATTGCGCACATCCGCCAGTTGGGAGAGGACCTGGTCGAGTACCTGGGCATCCCCTATGAAGTATTGGAATCAAAGGCGCGCTTATTGAGTGCGTCTTTTTCTCCGGAGGAGTAACCGGAAGGGCATCATTGAATCAATAAAAGGAGAAAATTATGTCAGAAGAATTGTTCAAACAAATGGCGCAGAGCATCCTGGACGGTGAAGAGGAAGTGGCAGCCGAACTGGCCCAACAGGCGCTGGATGCAGGCATCGACCCACTGGTGGCCATCACCGAGCGGCTATATGCCCGGCGTCAACGAAGTCGGCGATTGCTTCGCCTGCGGTCAGGCTTTCCTGCCCGAACTGGTCATGGCTGGCGAAGCCATGAAGTCCGCCGTCGCTGTGCTAGAACCAGCTATGAAAGCGGCCGGCACACAGCGCCAGATCTTAGGCAAAGTCGTGCTGGCCACTGTCGAAGGTGACATCCACGAGATCGGCAAGTCGCTGGTAGGGACCATGCTGACCTCATCAGGCTTCGAAGTCTATGACCTGGGCGTGGATGTGGCTACGGCTGACATCCTGGCCAAAGCCGAAGAAGTGGGTGCGGACATCATCGGTCTGAGCGCGCTTTTGACGACCACCATGGTCAAGCAGAAAGGAAGTCATCGACGAGGTGACCAAGCGCGGCATGAAAGTGAAAGTCATGGTCGGTGGCGCGCCCGTGACGAGGGAGTGGGTACAGCGCATCGAAGCGGATGGCTACTCGGAAGATGCCATCGGCGCAGTCAATGTGGCCAAAGAGTTGATGGGTGTGAAGTAACTAACCACGAAGACACTGAGACACAGAGACACTAATATTTTATATTTGGTGTCTTCGTGACTTTGTGACTTTGTGGTGGATTACGGAGCAAAGAATGACAAAAAACATCAAATCTATCACCAACCCCAAGCTGAAACTTGAGATTTTGACTCCGCAGGAAGTGGGCAAAATCCACGATGCCACCCTGCATATTATCGAAAATGTCGGTATCCGTTTCCCTTCGAAGCGTGCATTAGAAATCTGGGAAGCCAACGGCGCGACGCGTAGACCACGAGAAGCATGATCGTGCGCGCCAAGCCGGAGTTGATCGAAGAAGCCATGAAGAAAGCGCCGCCCGCTTACTCATTGGGCGCGCGCGATCCACAGCAGGATTGTCCGCTGGACGGAAACCACGTCTTCGCGGGCACAGATGGCTGCGGCGTGGAAATCATCGACATCGAGAGCGGCGAGCGGCGCATGTCGAAACTGTCCGATGTGCGTGACATCGCCCGCGTGGCAGATGCAACCGAGGAAGTCGGCTTCCATTGGGTGGCGCTCTCGGCACAGGACAAACCGGTCGAAACGCGCGGCCTGCACGAGATCAAGACCATCTGGGAAAACTCGACCAAGCACGTGCAGACCGAATCGATTTACAACGAGGCCGAAGCGCGTGCCGCAATCGAGATGGCTGCGCTGATCGTGGGTGGGAAGGACAAACTGCGCGAGCGCCCGTTTTATCCGTGATGCAGTGCACGGCTCCCCCGCTTGGTCACGACGGCGGCAGCCTGGATGCGGCCCTGGTGGCAGCCGAATACGGCCTGCCAACCGGCTTCATGACCATGTCGTCCTGCCTGACCACTGGTCCCGCTACGCTGGCCGGGACGCTGGCCGTCGGCAACGCCGAAGTGGTGGCCGGCACCGCCCTGCTGCAACTGGCCTACCCCGGCGCGCCGGTCTTCTACGCCGCGGCGCAGACCGCCTCCGATCCGCGCACGGGTGTCTACACCGGTGGTGGGCCTGAAGATTTCCTGTTCGGCGCGGCCACCAACGTGCTGTCCGATTTCTACGACATCCCGCTCTCGATGGGATCGTTCGCCACGGGCGCAAAGGAACCCAACTGGCAGGCGGGCATCGAGAACTCGCTCTCGACCTTCATGGCCAGCATCGTCATGTCCGATATGCTGCTGGGACTGGGCTTCCTGCACGGCAGCCGCATCTGGTCCTATGCCGAGATGATGATGGACGCCGAGATCTTCTCGATCATCGAGAAAACCATGCAAGGCATCGTTGTGGATGATGAAACGCTGGCGCTGGAAGCCATCGCCAATGTCGGTCCGGGAGGCAACTTCCTGAGCCAGAAACACAGCCGAAAACATATGCGCGATCTGTTCCTGCCCCAGTTCATGGACCGCCGTCCGTACAACGAGTGGGAAGCCAAACAAGACGATGCCCGCGATTGGGCGCTGGAAAAAGCCCGCCGCATCCTGACTGAGCACCAGCCTGATCCGCTCGACCCGAAGGTCTCGGAAGAGATGGCGAAGATCATCGCTTCGCTGGAGAAATAGAGAAATTAGCACGGAGAAGTGACGAACCGCAAAGCTCGCAAAGAACGCTAAGAAAGTTATTTTTTAAACTTTGCGATCTTAGCGCTCTTTGCGGTTCAATCTTCTCTATGAAGACATAAGGAAGCTTATGCAACCAAAAATCGAACTCCTCACCCAAGAACTAATTGACCGCATCCTGGACGAAGCCTTCCAGTTGATGATGAAGCCCGGTATCAAGGTGCAGTATGCCGAAGCGCGTGAACTGCTCGGCTCCGCGGGCTGTGAAGTGGACACTAGCCACAGAGGTAGTGCACATCCCCGAATCAGTGGCGCGCAAAGCCCTGGAAGCGGTGCCCAGCCAGTTTTACCTGTATGACCGCGAAGGGAATCCCAAAGTCACATATGGCGGCGATGCTGTCCAATTTGATCCCGGTTCGTCGGGCGTCCACATCCTGGACCCCGAAACGTTGGAACACAAACCATCCTACACCGCCGATCTGGTGCGGCTGGTGAAGGTGGCCGAGATGTTGCCGCAGTATGACGCGCAATCGACGGCGGTGGTCTGCAACGAAGTGCCGAAGGAAATCGGCGATTTCTACCGCCTGTATCTGGTGCTGTTGCACTCAGGTAAACCGATCGTGACCGGCGCGTTCTCGAACGACACACTGCACGTCATGCTCGATATGCTGGCGATCTTCACTGGCGGGCGCGCAGCGCTGGCCGAGAAACCGCAGGCCGTCTTCGACGTCTGCCCCTCGCCACCGCTCATCTGGAGCAAGTTCGGCGCGGGCAACCTGATCGAACTGGCGCGCGCCGGCGTGCCGGCCGAGATGGTCTCCATGCCGCTGGCGGGCGCCGCGGCCCCGGTCACGCTGCTCGGCTCGGTGGTGCAGCATGCCGCCGAATGTTTGAGCGGCATCACCATCCACCAACTTGCCAAGGCGGGCGCGCCCATCGTGTGGGGCGGCGCTCCGGCCATTTTCGACATGCGCAAGGGCAGCACGCCCATGGGCGCGGTCGAGACCGCCATGATCGACGCATCCTACGCGCAGGTCGGCAAGTCGCTCGGATCTGCCCACCCATTGTTACCTGGGCGCAACCGAGTCCAAGGTGGTGGACGCGCAGGCCGGCATGGAAAGCGGCATGTCGGCGCTGATCGGCGCGCTGGCGGGCATCAACATGATCTCTGGCGCGGGCATGCTGGACTTCCTGGCCTGTCACAGCCCCGAAAAGCTGACCGTGGACGCCGAAGCCATCGGCATGGCCCAACGTCTGCTGGACGGCGTCCAGGTGCGGACCGAGACGCTTGCTACCGCCATGTTCGAAGGCATCAACTTCAAGGGCGACTTCCTCAAGCAGCGCATCACACGCGAGTTGTTCGCCAAAGAGCAGTACCTGCCCTCCGATGTGATCGACCGCGATTCCATCCGCGGCTGGCAGCAGTCCGGCAGTCTGGACACCTTCGCGCGCGCCAAGGTTCGCACGCAACAACTGCTGAGTGATTACCAGCGTCCACAGATGGATACTGACAAAGAGAAGGAACTGGTCGGTATGGTGAAAACTTTGGCCAAACAAGCGGGCATGGATACCTTGCCTGTGTTGGATTAATAATCAGTTTCCTCCCTGAGCGGAACGACCCTGAGCTTGTCGAAGGGGAGCGCAGTCGAAGGGCGCTTCGACTACGGACCTTCGTTTCACTCAGTCCTCCGCTCACCTGTGCCTGCGGCATCGGCGCAGGCAGCGAGGAGAACCAAGGTGACAGTCAATTTTGAGTTGATCGTCGCCTTTTTCTTCAGAAGCAATTAAAATACCCCGTGCTTCTTCGTGTAAATTCGTGGACAAAAAGGAGACCAATCATGCTCAAACAAGCTCATGCCTTAACCGAAGAAATCATCGAATGGCGGCGCGACTTCCACATGCACCCCGAAACCGGCTTCGACGTCCAGCGTACCGCCGGAATCGTCGCGGATGAACTGGAAAAGCTGGGCTACCGAGTCAGGCGCGGGGTCGGCAAGACCGGCGTGGTGGCTGATATGGGCGAAGGTGGCCCGTTGGTCGCCATACGTGCAGATATGGATGCGCTCCCGATCCTAGAGATGAACGACTCCGAGTACAAATCCACGGTCGACGGCAAAATGCACGCTTGCGGACACGACTCGCATACCGCTATGGCGCTGGCGGCTGCCACGATTTTGTCCGCAGAGAAATTCCCGGGCACAGTGCGCTTCCTGTTCCAACCCGCCGAAGAAGTGGCGGACGAGGAAGGCAAGAGCGGTGCACAGCGTATGGTCGAAGATGGCGCAGCGGAAGGCATCGATTTTGTCATCGCCCAACACATCGACCCGTTAGCTCCGGTTGGTACAGTGGCGATCAGCGCGGGTCCGGCGTCAGGCGGCGTGGACTCGTGGTTCGGCACGATTTACGGCAAGGGCGGACACGGCGCGCACCCCGATAAAGCCATCGATACCTTCTATCTCACTGCGCACGTCATCCTGGCGTTGAACGCTATCGTCTCACGGCGGCTGGACCCTTTGCCCCGGCGGTGGTCAGTATCGGTTCGATCAACGGCGGCTTTACCGAAAACGTCATCCCCGAAAGTGTGCGCATCACCGGCACGCTGCGCTTCGCCGACCTGGACGTGCATCCGCAAATCCAGGAGGAGATCCGGCGTGCTTTTGAGATCACAAGAACCCTGGGTGGCGACTACGACCTGAAATTCGAGATTGGCGGCCCGCCCATGATCAACGACGAGCACGTCGCGGACGTCATCCGCGAGGTGGCCGTAGAACTGGCCGGAAAAGAGAACGTCCGTAAAATGCGCAAAACTTTGGGCGCAGAGGATTTCGGCTCATTTATGGAGAACGCTCCCGGCGCGATGTTCAATCTGGGTGTGCAAAAGGCCGGTCACGAAGACTATCCATTGCATCACCCAAAATTCGACCTGGACGAGCGCGCTTTGCCACTCGGTACGGCTGTTCTGGTTGAAACCGCGCTTAAGATTCCTGCGGAACCAGCACTAAACATATCCTTCGCAATTCATTTGTGTTATAAACTTCGATATGCCAGACATCCTCGTCGTCGGAAGTTTGAATGCTGATTTGGTTGTCCGTGCGCCGCATTTTCCTTCGCCGGGCGAAACCATCAGCGGCGAAGACCTGGCGATCATCCCCGGCGGTAAAGGCGCCAATCAGGCCGTAGCTGCCGCCAGGCAAGAAGCGCAAGTCTCCATGCTTGGTCGCGTGGGCAGCGACAGTTTCGGCCCCACACTCACCGACAATCTCCAGCAGAACCACGTCGACACAACTTATGTCTTGACCGACTCGTCCGCAACCGGCACAGCCATCATCGTGGTGGATGCCAACGGGCAAAACAGCATCGTGCTCTCGCCCGGCGCTAATGGTAAGGTGGCACCGGCAGATGTGGATGCCTTCCCTTTTCGGGATGTGGACATGTTGCTGCTGCAATTCGAAATCCCTTTAGAGACCGTGATCCACGCTACCAGCCTTGCCCGTCAAAATGGGCTGCGCGTCATTCTCAACCCTGCGCCTGCCCGGCCCATCCCCAACTCGCTCCTGGCTGATGTAGACATCCTGGTCCCTAACGAGAGCGAGTTGCAGCTACTGAGCGGACAACCTGTAACAGACACGGATTCAGCCAAATCCGCAGCACAAGCGTTGTTGGAAAAAGGCGTAAAAACCGTCATCGTAACCTTGGGTGCAAACGGCGCGTTGCTGGTGACAGATGAAAAAACAACGCACGTCCCCACCTTCAAGGTAGAAGTTGTGGATACCACCGCGGCGGGTGATGCCTTCATCGGCGGGCTGGCCGCTGCGTTGTTAAAAGGCAAGCCACTCGAAGAAGCCGTGCGCTACGGCAACGCATCCGGCGCGCTGGCGGCTACCAAATTCGGCGCACAACCGTCGCTGCCGAGCCGAGACGAGGTGGAGCGCCTCTTGAGGAGATGAACCGCAAAGCGCGCGAAGCACCTCTCGAATTCAGAGATTGCTTCGTCGCTTCGCTTCTCGCAATGACACATGGATACTATGACTCCAAAACGCATCATCATTGACACCGACCCCGGCGTAGACGACGCCTTGACCTTCCTGCTGGCGCTGGCTTCGCCGGAAATCCAGCTCGAAGCGTTGACCATCACCCAGGGCAACGTGACCGTGGAAAGAGGCACGCGTAATGCCCTGGCTGTGCTTGGAATTATTGAACGCCAGCCACATTCCGGTGGCGCAAGGAACCTCCCTGCCGTTGGTCGGGCCACTGCTGGCCTCTGACATCGTCCACGGCTCAAGCGGGCTTGGGAACGCCAAATTGCCCGAACCCCAAACAAAACCCGTTCCGCAACATGCGATCGACTACCTGATCGAACGATTCTTGGCCGAGCCAGGTGAGATCAGTCTCTTCGCCATCGGCCCGCTGACGAATATCGCGCTGGCCATCCGCAAGGAACCGCGTTTTGCCAATGCGGTCAAGGAGATGGTCATCATGGGCGGGGCCATCCGCGAGGGCGGCAACATCACCCCGCAGGCAGAGTTCAACATCTACACTGATCCACATGCGGCGCACATATCGTCTTTCATTCTGGCATCCCGATCACGCTCATTCCGCTGGATGTGACCCACAAATGTATGCTGTACGCTAAGCAAATCAAACAATTGAACCAGCACGAAATCCCCTATCTCACGATTTATCGCGGATGCGACTGCGGCTTATGTCGATTTCACCGAAAGTAAAACCGGCATCGATGGCTGTGCCCTGCACGATCCGCTCACACTGGCGACGATCATCGCGCCCGAACTGCTCACCTTCGAAGAACATTATGTGGACGTAGACATTTCCGGCGGCGTCTCGCTGGGCAAGACTTTCGCTGACTTCTATCACTCCACTGGCAAGCCCGCCAACATGAAAGTGGCGCTGGATGTGCGTGGAGAGGAGTTTGTGGAGTTGTTTCTCCAGCGCATGGAAGCATTGAGCAAGATGAAAAATTAACCACAGATACACACAGATGAACTATGAAGGTTTGATAAACAGACGAATTTTCCGTTCATCAAACAAAAATCCCGTTTTATCTGTGTTCATCTGTGGTAAATAAGACTATGGCACCCAAACGCATCATCATCGACACTGACCCCGGCATTGACGACTCGCTCGCCATTTTGCTGGCATTGGCCTCCCCGGAAGTAACCCTGGAAGGCCTGACCGTCGTTCACGGCAACAGTTCCACAGAGCAGGGCACGATCAACGCGCTGTCTATTTTGGAACTGGCCGGCGCAAGCCATATCCCGGTGGCGCGGGGCTGTGAACTGCCACTCGTGCAGCCGTCACTGCTGGCACCGGAGACACACGGGAACACCGGTCTGGGATACGCACAACTTCCGGGCCCACAGAGCAGGCCCATCGTCCAGCATGGAAGCGATTTTCTGATCGAGAAGATCATGTCCAATCCCGGAGAGATCACGCTGGTGGCCATCGGTCCGCTGACCAACGTCGCCTTGGCCATCCGCAAAGAACCGCGCATCGTGGAAGCGGTCAAGGAAGTCTTCATCATGGGCGGGGCCATCCGGCACGAGGGCAACACCACGCCGTTGGCCGAGTTCAACACCTATGTGGACCCACACGCGGCGCACATCGTCTATCACAGCGGGATGCCGATCACACTGACGCCGCTGGATGTGACTTACCAGTGCATCTTGCTGGCCGATGACGTGGAACGCATTAAGGAAGTCGAATCGGACATCCCGCCTTTCATTGCGGATGCAACGCGCTTTTACATGGAGTTCCACGATGAGTATCAGGGCATTCAGGGCTGCGTGATCAATGACCCGCTGACGCTGGCCTTGACTTTCACCCCCGAATTGTGCAATTATGAAGAACATTATGTAGATGTGGACATTTCCGGCGGCGTTTCGATGGGCAAAACCTTTGCGGACTTTTACAAGATGACCGGCAAGCCGGCCAACATGAAAGTAGCGTTGGGCGTGCGCTCAAGAGATTTCATCGATTTGTTCGTAAAACGGATGCAAAATCTAAGTCACCTTCTGCACTCTGATGGTGTTTAACTTATCAAAGCCAAATTTGGAGGTGCTGATGAACAGATGATTTCATAATTGTTTCGGTAGTTCACCGCAATTTAGCCTCTTATTCCACAAAAGGAGAATTGTAGAAATGAAATTCATCGATTCAATCAAAAAGGACTTCAACACCATGACCTGGGTGTTGATCCCTGTGGCAATCGCGATTAACATTGCTATCGGTCAAATCGTTGTATTGCTAAAACTACCTGTCTACTTGGATAGCATTGGCACCATATTGGTGGCCGCGGTTTGTGGCCCATGGGCAGGTGCGTTGACAGGTGCGTTATCCAACACCATTTGGGGTCTGGCAATCGACCCGAATGCTCTTCCGTGGTGGCCAGTAGCCTTCTTTATCGGGCTGGTAGCAGGTTTTTGCGCGAAAGCAGGCTTATTCAAGAGCTGGTGGAAAGTCGTCGTAACCGGTTTTCTGGTAGCCCTTACGGCTGCAACCGTTTCAACACCCATTGCCGTATATATTTACGGCGGCATCACAGCCAGCGGATCATCATTTATTACCGCTTACCTACTTCAAACCGGGCAGGGTGTCTTGCAAGCCGTGTTCAGCACCAACTTCCTGGTTGAACCGGTTGACAAAATCACCACAGCAATGTTGGCCTTCACTATCGTGCAAGGACTTTCTAAACGCTTCATCGCTCGCTTCCCGTATCCCGAAAATGTCGAGATTGAGGAAGGCGCAAGCCGGACACAACTGTACATCGCCATCGGCGTAGTGGTTTTGCTGGTTTTGTTCGCGGCGTTCATGTTGCGTAACATACTTGGCGGATAATTTCCCTTTCGATAAAAAGAGGCCAGATACACAAAGTCTGGTCTCTTTTTTGTAGTTTATAATTTTAGAATATACCCTATGAATGAACGCCTGTCTTTTTATGTAAAACGCGATAGCGCTCTGCACCGCCTCAATCCGCTGACAAAATTAACTCTGGTCTTCGGATTGATATTGATATCTTTTTTCAATCCCTGGTATTGGACTCCCCATCTCCTGTTGTTAATCGTAATTATTCCTCTAAGTTTTGTGGGCAAGGTTCAAATAAATTTCTTTAAGGCATTTTCAAGACTCATCTTGCCCGCCGCGGGCTTTCTGTTCCTAATGCAAGCTTTTTTTCAACCCATCGGTGAAAGAGTGATTTTCCAATTCTGGTTTTTGCACGTTACCGATGAAAGTTTGATGTTCGCCTTTCTGAACGCCACGCGCATTGTCGTGATGATCTCATCATTCACACTATTTCTGCTGACCACCCACCCCAGCGAATTGATGTCCGACCTGACCCGCCGCGGTCTGCCGGGACAATTCGCTTACGTGATTATTTCTACGCTGCAAATCATCCCGCAGATGCAGGCCAAGGCACAGACCATCATCGCCGCCCAGCGCTCGCGCGGACTGGATACACAGTCCAGTTTCGCCAAGCGTGTCGGCGCGCTGGTGCCATTGGTGGGACCACTGGTATTTGGCTCGTTGGTGGAGGTCGAAGAGCGCGCTATCGCCATCGAAGCGCGCGGATTCACATCCACGCGCGCGAAAACGTCCCTGTATGAAATCCCCGATTCCAGCATGGATAAAGTCCTGCGCTGGGGCTTGATCTTGTTAATCCTCGTATCCATTGCAAGTCGTTTTTTGGTGAAATGAGAGATTGCCAGGACGCAGATGAACGCTGAATACGCTGATTCATTGATTGGAGTCTGATGACACAGAATTCTGCTTATCACGGTGTGATGTACAAACACTCTGAATTGACAGAAGAGATCATAGGCGGATTTTTCGCTGTTTACAATGCATTGGGGTATGGATTTTTGGAAAAGGTGTATGCTAACGCGCTAAAGTTGGAATTAGAAAGACGCGGTCTAGAAGCATCGCAAGAGTTCCCAATTACTGTGCGATATTTCGGTCAGGAAATAGGCCAGTATTATGCTGACATTATCGTAAACGATCTTGTGATTGTCGAAGTAAAGGCAACCAAAACACTATTACAAGAACATGAAGCCCAATTGTTGAACTACTTGAAAGCCACTCCTTATGAAGTTGGTCTTCTATTGAATTTCGGTCCGAAGCCCGAACAAAAACGCCGTTCTTTCGACAACAACCGCAAGGAATGGTGGCTGGCCGAGCAGGCCAAATCATAACTTCAGCGTTTATCTGCGTGAATCAGCGTCCTAAAAAGAAAACTATGTCTATCGTAAACCTGCAAAACGTCACCTACAAATACCCGCTCACGGATAACCCTGTTCTCGAAGACATTAACCTGCAAGTCGAGGAAGGCGAGTTCGTGGCGATCATCGGTCCCAACGGCGCGGGCAAGTCCACGCTGTGCTACACGCTGGCCGGCTTTGTCCCGCATTTCTACAAAGGCGAACTGACTGGCACGGTCGAAGTAGCCGGCATCGAAACACAGGCTTCATCTCTCAGCGAGTGGGTGATGAACGTTGGTCTGGCCTTCCAGAATCCCTTCAACCAGATCAGCGGCGCGAAATACACCGTCTTCGAGGAGATCGCCTTCGGGCTGGAAAACATCGGTGTGCCGCGCGACGAGATGAAAGAACGCGTCGAACGCGCCCTGGAAATGACTGGCATCAGCGACCTGGCCGAGCGCTCCCCCTACTCGCTCTCCGGCGGACAGCAACAACGCGTCGCGCTGACCTCGATCCTGGTCATGGAACCCAAGGTACTCGTGCTCGACGAGCCCACCTCGCAAATGGACCCAATCGGCACGCGCGAAGTCTTCGGCGTGGTGCGTAAAATGGCCGAACGCGGCATGACCGTGGTGCTGGCCGAGCACAAAGTGGAATGGATCGCCCAGTTCGCGGATCGCGTCATCGCCCTGCACGAAGGCAAGATCCTGCTGGACGGCAATCCCGGCGAAGTGCTCACGTCTGACCTGCTGGACGGCAAAGGCTTTGGCATCTCGCGCTACACGTCCACGGCGCGCGAAGCGCAGAAACAGGGTCTGTGGCCGAAAGAGCGCAATTTGCCGGTCACGCTTGATGAGGCAGTAACGGGTTTCAACCGGAGATAAACAGAGATGAACATTAAAAAAATCTCCGTGCATCCTTGTTCATCCCCGGTGAATTAACATGAAAATCGAAATCAAAGACCTGCATCACACCTATCCCGCCGGGGTCAAAGCCCTGAACGGTATCACGCTGATCCATCGAAACGGGCGAACAGGTTGCCATCGTCGGTCAGAATGGGGCGGGGAAAACAACCCTCGTCAAGCATCTGAACGGGCTACTGCAACCAACTTCCGGGTCCGTTTTGATCGGTGATTGGGACACATCCAAGCAACAGGTAGCCAAACTTGCCTCCCGCGTGGGTTACGTCTTCCAGAATCCCGATGAACAGTTGTTTACCAAGAACGTCCATCAGGAAGTCTCGTTCGGACCGAAGAATCTGGGCTACAAGACCGAGAAGGTCGAAGCGCTGGTAGAAGATGCACTCAAACTGACCGAACTCATTGAACAAAAAGAGACCAACCCCTACGACCTGTCACCCACGTGGCGCAAGATGGTGGCGCTGGCCTCCATCATCGCGATGGACACGCCCATTATCATCTTCGACGAACCCACCACTGGTCAGGACGCCGCTAACATCGCCCGCATGGCGGACGCTATCACCGCCCTGCGCGAGCGCGGCAAAACGCTCATCACCATCACGCACGACATTGATTTCTGCGCTGAGAACTTCGAGCGTGTGATCGCGCTGGCCAAAGGCGAAGTGCTATTGGACGGCCCCGCCAACGAAGTGCTCGGGCAGGAAGAAATTCTGGCCCAAACCTACGTGGATCCGCCGCAGCTCACCCGCCTGGGACTGCGCCTGGGGTTTCCAGAAACCGTCCGCAACCAAGAAGAATTCCTGAACGCCTACAAAAAAAATATCGCATGAGCTCCTCCGCTCGGCAAACCAGCGCTTACTTTGCCGCCTTTTTTATCCTGGGCGCGACGATTGCCTCGCTCGGTCCTACCCTGCCGTATCTGGCTGAAAACACCGGCGCGGCCCTGGCCAGCCTGGGGCTGCTCTTCACGTTGCGCTCCGGTGGCTACTTGCTTGGCTCGCTGCTCGGCGGGCGTCTCTACGACCGTCTGCCGGGTCATCGTCTGCTGGGCATTGCCATTTTCATTGGCGGGCTTAGCCTGGGCATCGTTCCGCAAATCTCATCCTTTGCCGTCATCATCGCCGTCATGCTGCTGATCGGCCTGTCCGAAGCCACGCTCGATGTCGGTTCCAACACCCAACTGGTCTGGGTACACGGCGCACGCTCTGGCCCATTCCTGAACGGCATGTTCTTGTTCGCAGGCATCGGTGGTATGCTCTCGCCGCTACTGCTCTCGTCCTCGGCGGCACATGCGGGCTACCGCATCATGGCGCTCGTCAGCCTGCCAGTCGCGCTGTGGGCCTTCTTCACCCCCTCCCCGCCGCGCCAGCCCCACGAAGAACATCGCGAAGGTGGTGCGCTCTCCCCGTTCCTATTCGTAGTCTTCTGCCTGCTGACTTTCGTTTTCATCGGCGGCGAAGTCGGCTTCAGCGGCTGGATCTATTCTTATGCCTATGCTTTAGGATTGGGGACAGAGCAGACCGCTGGAATGCTGACCTCGTTCTATTGGCTGGGCATCACCCTCGGACGTGTTTCCGCTATCTTTATCACTTCCCGCTTCAAACCCAGCCGTATCGTGCTCGCCAACCTCACAGGTCTGATCGTCAGCCTCGGCTTGATCCTGATCAACCCCGCCTCCCAAATCTTTCTGTGGATTGGCTCCCTGGGCTTCGGCTTTTTCCTGTCCCCCGTCTTCCCAACTACCTTCGCTTACCTCGAACGAAAAACTCCCATCACCGGCACGGCGGCGGGAGTCTTGTGGGCCAGTGGCAGCTTCGGCGCGATGATTTATCCCTGGGTGATGGGCCTCCAAATGGCAGACATCGGCCCGGTCAGCATTATGCTCACACTGGCAGTCAGCTTTGGTGTGTCGCTTTTATTGTTTGGCTGGGTTTCTAGACAGTAAATTGACTCACCACGGAGACACAGAGAGCACGGAGTCTTTTTATGTCCACAGAGAAGATCTCTGTGATTTTTCAAAAATCTTTGTGTACTCTGTGTCTCTGTGGTTAAATTCTCAACGCGGTTTGACGGTCAACTCTTCATACCCTGAATCTTCCGCGTACTCCCGCTTGTAAACCACATCATCAAAAATCGCCAACACCATCTCAGCCGTGGTGTAAATTTTGCAACCCGAGACGAGATGGCCACCAATCGTTTTTCCATCCCCGTCCGAAATCGAAATGTGCAAATGCGAACCATGCACTGAAACCGTTCCGGTCATCGAGACGATCTCGAAGTGACCATCGTACTCTGAAAAATATTCACGGTTTGCCAGTCGCAGCGTGGCGTGCGTCAGGCTGCCAACCGCACTGAGCACGCAACCTGCCTCGATGTTTTTCTCTGCCACAATGGCTTCGATTTGGTCAAATAGATCTTGTCCTGCTTTGAGTCGAAAAGTGAATGTTTGCATTCGCGAAGCACCTCCGCCCTGATTATACAAGTGTTATGTCACCCTGAACGAAGTGAAGGGTCTCGCCGCTTCGCGGCGGGATTCTTCGCCACTACGTGGCTCAGAATGACAAAATTATGATGATTATTCTTCCCGTAGCACCCGCACAATCGCCAATCTCGCCGCCCAGCGCGCCGGGATATAACTCCCCATCAAACTGACAACCAAAATCAACGGCAACAGCAACGCCCCGGCCCACCAGTCAAACGACACGCTCACCTGGCCGAAGCCATAGACGTTCGAGAGCGCGGTCAACATCCCGCCTGTCAGCGCCAGGCCGACCGGCACGCCAATTAGCACTGATAGCAATCCCAGAATCCCGGCAGCAGTGTTGATCATCGCTATCACCTGAGCCGGGGTCATCCCGACCGTCTTCAAAACCCCGACCACACGTAGTTTCTCCTGCGTGGCCAGCAGCGACGTGATGAACACGTTCACTACCGCGATGCCAATCAAAATCCCGGCCAGCATAAAGACCGCCAGTTGCAGGTAGACCACTGTGCTGGGGATGGCATCTTCCACCAGCGTCAGCGATAGGTCAGAGTCTTTGTTCGGCTCCAGGTAGGCGCGCAGTTTGGCGGTGTCCGCGCCGGGGGCCAGCTTCAGGTAATACATATCGGGAGCAGCATGTCGGTCCAGCTCCGAAGCGCTCGACAGGTCTACCATCATGCGCTGCCCGGCGTCGGCAGGCTCGGGGTAGACGCCCACAATTGTCCAGGTCGCTGCATGGCGAGGCTCATCCTTGAGTATCAATGTTAGCGTGTCACCCACCTGCAATCCCAGCCAGTCCAGCAAACCACGCCCGACGATCGCTTCGTTGCTGCCGGGCTGGAAGAAGCGTCCCTCAGAGATGTGGAAGGGAAAGGCGGACAGGTCCCCCTCGACGGCACGCAGGGTGAAAGCACTCCCGCTTCGGGTCTGGACTTGAAGCTGCTCCTCACCGTAGAAAGCCTCCACGCCCGGAGCTTGACTTAATACGCGCTGGGCATGGCTGTCCGTGCTCTGCTGACGCCCCACACTGGCGTCGTAGACCACACCCAGCAAGGCGGGATTTTCACGATAGGTTTGGAGCGTGTGCGAAAGCGCCAGCCCGAAGACAATGCCCATCACGCCCAACGTCAGGTTCAGGCCAGTCAGCAAGGAACGCAGCGGGCGGACAAAGGCGTCGTTCAGAGCCAAGCGTGAGCGAGACCGGCGCACCCAGTTTTTCGGCCAGGCGCGCGCCCCAAAAGGTTTTGCGTGTGGGCGCTTCGGCCCCGACCGCAATGGCGCGGATGATGTTGGCACGCGCCCCTCGTCGAGCAGCCAGTGCCGCGGCTAGCATGGTCACACCAGGAATAATGATGAAAACTAGCGCCATCAACAGCGGGCTGAAGGGTGGGCGGAAGCGTGTGCCGAGCGAAGCGGTGACGGTTTGCAATGGCAGGGGCGCCAGCGCCAACCCAAGCGTAAAGCCGAGGATGGTACCAAGAAGGCTCAATACAGCGTATTGCCCAATGTAAAGAAACGAGACTTGCCCGCCAGTAAAGCCGATGGCCTTGAGCACGCCGATCTGACGGATTTGCGATAGCACGGTGGAACTGACCACACTAACCACAATCAGGATTGTGGCGAAGATGGCAAACAGGCTGAAAGCAGTTAAGAAGATGAAAGCCAGTTGGGCGCGGAAAATGGATGATTCTTTGGCATCGCGCCAGTCGGTATGGCTGGCAATGAACTCCGTGCTGCGCATGGTCTCGATCTCGGCCAGCACCGTGTCCACCGATTGTGGGTCGGCCAGGCGCAGGCCGAGGGATGTGTCCCAAGTCTCTTTGTCGGGGAATAGTTTTTGCAAGGTCTCTTCGCTGACGAAGACATACGGCGGCTGGTTGCTTCGGTACGTGTCGTACATCGGATCGTAGGCAATGCCCACTACAGGCAAGGAGATTTCCTTGCCAGTTGCATCTGTGACAGTGAACCTATCCCCAACAGAAACTTTATAATTTTCCACGAGGAAGCGTTCAGCCAGAACTTCATTTGCGCTTGAGGACAAATAGCGGCCATCCGTCATCAACAAACGGTGGACTGCAGGTTGCTCGATTGGTTCAACTCGCAAGCTCACTGCCAGGCGTTCATCGCCGTAGCGAATTTGCGTTACATAGCTATATTGGCGACCCGTGCTGGCGATTACGCCAGGTAAAGACTCAATTCGTTGGATGTCAGCCGAATTGACGAGGCCGGGTTTGAAATTCAGCCACAGGTGGGCGCTGTTCAGTTCTGTGAAAAGTCTGTCGTAGGGACCGCCCAGATTCATCAGCGTTGACAGAGCCAATGTCAACAAAGCCGACGCGACTAAAATGGTGATGGTAATTAAGATAGAAATTGCACGGCGACGGAGCAGGTCGGCGACGATCTTCTGCCAGACAGCGTTCATAGATAATCCCCTCGCCCTGAGCGGAACGAGTGAAGTCGAAGGGCACTTCGACTACGAACCTCGTTGCCACTCGGCTCTCCGCTTAGCGAGGAATTTATTGATTTTCGCTCGCCCATGTATTATCTCAAATCTAATAATCGCTGTGCGATGGCCTTTTCGTCTCCCCCAGACATCCTGTCAACCAGTAAGCCATCACGGATGAATAATACATAGTTTGCCAACGCCGCTGCTGAGGCGGCATGCGTGACCATCAAGATGGTCTGTCCCTGGGCATTGAAGTCGCGCAGGATTTCGAGCACTTCGTCACCGCTTGTGCTGTCGAGGTTGCCGGTCGGTTCGTCGGCCAGAAGCAGGGTCGGGTGGTTGATGAAGGCGCGCGCGATAGCAACGCGTTGCTGCTGTCCGCCGGAGAGTTCCCAGGGGTGTTTGTCGGCCTGGTCCGCGATGCCGAGCCGTTCGAGCAGTTCTGCAGAACGCTGGTGGACATCCTTTTTCTTGTGACGCTCCAGCAGGGCAGGTAATTCCACGTTGGCACGCACGCTCAGATTTTCGACCAGGTTGAAGAACTGGAAAACGAAGCCAATCTGGTTGCGACGGAAAACGGCCAACTCAGTTTCGGACATACTGTCAAGACGCTGAGCAGCCACGCTAACGGAACCAGTTGTGGGCTTGTCCAGACCGCCGGCAATGTGCAGCAGGGTGGACTTGCCGCTCCCGGATTCCCCCATGATGGCCACGAAGTCACCGGTCGGAATGTCCAACGAAACACCACGCAACGCGTCGAAACGGATACTGCCGGTTTCGTAGGTCTTCTTCAGGTCCTGGACTTGCACGAGAGCGGTCATTCCAATTTGTACCCCGTTCGTTTGAAGGCCAACTTGAAACCAACGATACGCAAGAATCTCTCAAATTTTGGGCCAAGCGTAGTCTGACCAAGGACGGTATCCACGCCATCTCGTCGAGCTCCACTCAAGACCTCAACAGCCATATTATAGATAGTGCGTGACCCCCGATATGCGGGCAAAACTCCGGCACTGCCAATGGTCGCATATTGCTGGTGACACATCAGGGTCAGCGTGCCGGCGGGAACGCCTTTGACAAAAGCCAGGTAATGTGCAAAACCGGGAACGGACAGAGTCGGCTCCAGTAGCTGTGCCAGGAATGGGACCCAATCCGCCGGCATCTCAAAGGAAGCGGCCATCACCTCGGCAAAGGTAGTTACGTTAGTGGAATCAACGCGTTCGACCATAACGCTCTTATCAATTTTCGGGACTTTGATTTTCTGTAGACCTTCAAGCATCATCCAGCTTTCTTGGGCTTCTTGCTGAACAAAGCCTCGCGTTTCCAGTCGTGCTGGCAGGTCCTCCGGGGTGCAGGCCGTTGAAACCATAATCGTAGCCGGTAAACCTTTTGATTTGAAATATTCAATTACCTCGTCAATCAAGTCATCTGTGTTTTCCGGTGAAGCACGGAACAGGTAAGCCAAGTTGGTATCCTGCGATGGAAAATCCTTGCTACTTATCATGACAATGTCATCACGTAGAATTACATCCACACCAGGTATGACACCACTCAGGCCTTGCATGATGGTTGGATTGATACGTTCAAGCTCAACAATCTTTTGCGGAGTAGGGTTCATGTCCACCTCAACTTCGTCCCGCTGGGCGGGATAAGTGTCGCAACGGATATTTGAAGAAAAGCAGGAAGGCTGCAAACATCAACACACCGCCGATAATGCCAGTCATGCGCACGCCAAGCGGCCCATTGGGGTCAGTCTGGCTTCGACCAAGCAGGAAAAGCAGCGGCAAGACAAGGGCGGCCACACCACTGATGATCTGTCCCAGCAGGCTCCAAGCAGAATAATATGCACCCTCACGGCGCTGGCCAGTTAGGGTTTCATCGTAGTCGGTGATTTCGGCAGCGAAGGCCTGTGGCAACATAGTCACGCCGGACATGGCGATGGCTTGCAAAGCAATCCAGATCATGCCCTGTGCTAATAGCGGAATAGGCAACCAGTCGCCGATCAACATGATTCCCGGCAGGACAATAGCCGATGCCAGCAGCGAACCGGAGAAAACCGCCCACTTGCCATATTTTTTCGCCAACCAGTTGACCAACGGGTAGCAGGCCAACAAGGGCAAAACGGCAACAATGTAGAAATATGTGGTCATTTCAACATTCTGCTGACAGATTTCGGTCACGATATATGGCATAGATTGCATCAGAAAAGATGTCGCGGTCCAGAAGCAAACGCCCGTAGCAGTCAACATCAAGAAAGCTGGGTTGGTAATGGTGGTGCGGATGCTCTGCCAAAATTCCATGCGCTGTGAGGCTTTGATCTGGCGTCCAGGCTTTTCGCGCAAGGCGAGGAACGGTAGATACAAAAAGGGTAAGATGACTGCTGAGAAAAGCAGTGACATTTTCACAAAACCAAAGCGACCGATTAACAATCCAGCCGCGCCTGCCAGGATTACGCCAATCAACTGGAAACTGGCACTCCAGGCCGTCAGGCGCACACGGTGTCGATCAGTTTCGGCCAGTTCGGGTAGAAGTGAACCAAGCGGGATGATGACAAAATTTTGGGCCACATTGAATAGGACGAGAATCACTGCCAGGTAAACAAGGTTCCAGATCGATTCTCCCACCACAGGCGGCGTCCACAACAAGATGAACGTAATCACCAACGGCAAGGATGAAACGAACATAAATGGTAGGCGACGTCCCCACTTCCAGCGTGCGTTATCCGACCAGTATCCGATGGGCGGCGTGACAACTGCATTAACAATGCGCGCGATCAACACCACTGTCCCATAGAGCGCCAGCGGCACCAACGCCAATCCCTGCCCGGCAGGGGGCAGGTAGAAATACAGCAGCCAGCCATCGCCAACCGACCAGACGATTGTCGTAGCGAGCATGATCAGGCTGAAGGCAATATCAGTCCGAACTGGCGGCAGGCTTTCGGTCACAGCAGGAAGCGTCTCGGTTTGTTCCATATATAGCACCTGAAATCTATTCTAACTGGTCTGTATAAGGCTAAGGTTTACACTTTCGCAAATATCATGTAATCGCAATTTTTCTCATTTACCTTACAAATATGCAAATTATGAAACAGAAACGAAACAACTCACATCCACCCAAGTAAAATTGAGCTTGTTCATTTTTTAGGATTTGTCATGGAAATTAATTCACCGAAAAGGATTATTGTCTTAGGTATTATGCGCAGCGGCACATCTCTAACCGCTGAATTAATTCGCCTGTGGGGCGCTTACGCAGGGGAAAAAGAAGAATTATGGAAATGGGGTCCAAGCGACCCACGCGGATACGGGTATATGGAATACATCCCGCTTCAAAACCTGAACGACGAATTGCTCGATTACAACGAAACGGTTCCTCCTCCCCCTGAAGAGCTAGAAGAAAAAGCTACCGATCCCACTTATCGTGACAAAGCATTAGGACTCATTCAAACAATGGACCAGCGCGCGTCGGACTCCGGAGCCGTAGCCTGGGTCTGGAAAGACGCACGCACCGTGCTGACGCTTCCATTCTGGACCAAAATCCTGCAAGACCCCATCTACGTGATTACCGTCCGACACCCTGTAGAGACAACTCTCTCCGCAGCCAAGACTGAAGAGATGGAAGAGGAAAGTATTCCATTTTCTGCCGGATTGGCCTACTGGCAATACTGCATGTTGAGCATTCTCAACTTTACGCAAGATAGCCCTCGCAAAATGTTTATTGCATACGATCAATTACTCAGCAAACCGGTACAGGAATGTACACGTCTGGGATATTTCCTGGATAAACATTGCGATTTACCGGAGCAAGAGGCTCAAAAACGCATAGACACAATGCTCCCGCAAATTTCTATCAAAGAACGTCACTATCATTCGCAAAAATCACTAGCTGACATGGAGCAGGCCACTAGAGAACAGCGTATGCTGTACAACTTCTTGCGTGTCAAAACACTCTATCCAGATGAAGCCTTCAATACAAACGACTTTGCGCTCTATCCCGGTTGGAAGGAATACTTGCAAACCATGGAGATGCTTATGACAATAAGCCAGGCGCAATACGACGATAATGCAGAGTAAGAAATATGACAAATGATTATCCAACCCTTGAAGAATTTTTGAAACTGCCAACAGAAGAAGTTGCGAAGTTGGTGCGAGGAGATCGCCCTAAAACCATTGTATTCCCGTTTAATGGCACAAGAAGATGGTTCTTATTGGAACATGGCCGTGAAGAGTGCGATAACCCATCGCAAGCCTACATTGATTCAACGAGCAAGCGTTATGTTGAAATGTACCAGATGTTATTCGACTACGGATTGGATACTATCCTCGCCCCAGTTTTCGGGGGAGAAATCCTAAACCGTGGGAAAAAATATATGGATGAGATTGGCGTTGGCATGACATTACTTGCCGAGCATTCATATTTCACATCTTTTTACAAAAGCTATAATGTGCGAGTTAGTTTTTACGGAGATTATCGTAAAAAGCTTTCTAACACAAAATATGATTACATAATAGAAACTTTCGACAAAATATGTAAACGGACTGAAAATAATACTACTTATCGGCTTTTTTACGGTGTTTTTGGCGATTTGTCTACTGAAACCATTGCTGAATTTGCAATACAACACCACAAAGAAACGAATCGGATTCCAAGTCAACAAGAATTAATAGAGAAATACTATGGAGCCAAGATTGAGAAGGCTGACATTTTTATTGGTTTTGAAAAGTTCAATGTATTTGATTACCCTCTATTAGGGTGGGGCGAAGAAAGTTTATATTTTACGGTTGCGCCATCTTTATTTATGAGTGAACAACAATTACGCAACATTCTTTATGACTATCTATACCTTCGACCTGTACAAGATCCCGATTATTTCACAATGCCTCGTGAAGATTTCGAAGTCATGCGCCAGTTCTATGAAGATAATCGAGACGTAACATTTGGTGTTGGCGAAATGCGCGGTGGCATCTGGTATCCTAAGAAAAAAAATCTGGCAACTTATTCGGAGTATCAGCAATGAGAGATGTGATTGGTGTACTCACAGAAATGGGGCCAGGGTTTATGGCGAATACAGCTTATGATACTGCCTGGGTAGCTCGTTTATGGGATATTGATTTCGAATTAAGTACCAATGCACTAGAGTGGATATGTAATAATCAACTAGCAGATGGTAGTTGGGGAGCGAAAGAAGTTTTTTACTATCATGATCGAGTTATATCAACACTTTCTGCAATGATATCTCTAACACATCGGGGCAGGCGCGCTAGTGACAAAAGGCAGATTGAAAATGGATTATATGCTCTAGAGAAAATAATAGACCATGCAACGAAAGGTTTGTCCGAAACACCTAGTGGCCCGACCGTGGGATTTGAATTGATCGCTCCGACTCTTGTATCAGAAGCAGAAAGATTAGGCATTATAAAACAACAGGGGGATCGAATATTAGGTCGTCTAAAGAAACTTAGAGAAATCAAAATGTCCAAGTTGGCAGGAGTGACAATTAATAGGTACATAACAGCTGCATTTTCAACTGAAATGGCGGGCATAGACTCCCAAAATTTACTAGACATAGACAATTTACAAGAACCGAATGGCTCTGTAGCTTATAGTCCATCATCGACAGCCTATTTTGCCACCTATCTAAAACCAGGGAACAACAAAGCCTTGGAATACTTGCATAATGTATCACAAGACGGTGGACTTCCAAATTTCGCACCATTTGATATCTTTGAACGCTGTTGGGTTTTATGGAATTTTTCGCTGCTTGAAAACTTTACGGCAGAAGCTCGCAACCTCATTCAATCACATATCGAGTATCTTAAACAACGTTGGATAAATAAAGCCGGCATCGGATTCGCAACAGGTTGTGTTTTATATGATAGTGATGACATAAGTGTTATGCAACGAGTACTACTCAGGTTTGACGAAAAAACTGATATTGATGTAACCCTAGGTTACGAAGAGCCTCGATACTTTCGATGTGTTCAGCACGAAGCTAGTCCATCGGTCGGCGTTAATGTTCACATATTAGGTGCTCTTAAGTTGGCCGGATATGAAAAAGATCACCCTAGTATACAAAAAATTATTAATTTCTTAAAAACGTCTCAAACAAATGGAGGGTATTGGTTTGACAAGTGGCACATATCCCCATACTACATTACATCCCACGTTGTAATAGAGTGTTTAGATTATGAAAAAGAACTTTGCGAAGATGCAATACGATGGATACTACAAACACAAAATGCAAATGGTTCTTGGGGATATTTCGGTTTTCCGACTGCTGAAGAAACTGCGTTTTGCTTACAAGCATTAAAATTCTGGAGAAACAATGGATATAAGGTTCCTCAAGGAAGAATTGAAATAGCAACTACATGGCTCAAAGAGAACTGTGAGCCTCCTTACCCTTGGATGTGGCTAGCCAAGACACTCTATTATCCGGA
The DNA here is from genome assembly GCA_963785535.1 of uncultured Chloroflexia bacterium. Lineage (GTDB taxonomy): Bacteria > Chloroflexota > Anaerolineae > Anaerolineales > Villigracilaceae > JAABUE01. The sequence goes on from CAWAVQ010000007.1 coordinate 121,756, forward strand.
GTTGATAATCCAATCTAGTATTTTGACAGCGCTAGCACTTTAGACAATAAATTCTAATATTTGTTAGTTATTTCTGAAAATTATTTCCACGATGGATGAAAGCATAAAATGCTAAACACAATAAATAAATTCATTTCTATATCTAGCGATGATCCCGATGATGCACGCCGCAGAAAATTACTGAATATTCTATTAATCGGGCTCAGCATTTTAATGCTTCTTTTAGTTATAATTACCTTAGCCGTTACCCCTTTTCTTGCGGAAAAAGAACAAAGGCCTGGTTTTAATTTAATCATCTATGGGGGGGGAATTTTGTTTTTTGGGATGGTTATCCTATTTATTTTAAATAGATTTTTATCGGGAAACATAGCTGCAGTAATTTTTTTAGTTCTAATAACTTTTGTAATGGCATTTAGTGATACACCTATTGAAGTAGCTGCGGGAAGAAGCCTCTTTGTCTTCACAATCCCAATAATCATTTCAAGCGTCTTACTCCAACCAGTCTCTAGTTTTCTTTTTGCTGGGTTGAGCAGCATTATCATTACTTTTCTTGCTTTATCCATAGGTGAAATACCAAACACTCCAGCAGTAGCTGGTTATTTTCTAGTTGCATTCGTGTCATGGCTATCTGCTCGTAACCTCGAACAAGCTCTGCACGAGCTCCGCGATATAAACACCAACCTCGACCAAATCGTCAAGGAACGCACGCACGCCCTGGCCGAAGCTCTCACACGTGAACGGATCGAGGCCGGACGCAGCCAAGCCATCCTGGAAAGCATTGCGGATGGGGTGATCGTATTCGATACACAGGGAAGCGCCATCCAGGCCAATCCAGCTTTATCGGATTTGATCAATGTGCCGCTGAACAATATTGTCAATTCCAGTGTCAACGATTTAGTCGAAGCCAGCCCTATGGAATGAAAAGAACAAAGGTACGCTTGCGGATGTATTGACCAAACCTGGCAAACACTATGCCAGCCATCGTGTGGAATGGGGCAATAAGACACTCTCCATCAGTTCCGGTCAAGTGCTTGACCGCGAAGGTGGCGAGGTCGGAACGGTGGCGGTATTTCGCGACTTTACGCGTGAAGCCGAAGTGGAAAAGATGAAAAGTGCTTTTGTTGCTATGGTCTCGCATGAATTACGGACCCCCTTAAGCGCCATCCTTGGATACGCGGAAATCTTCACCGAAAAGATTTACGGTCCACTTAACGAAAAGCAGATCAATATGACCAACCGCATCGTGTCCAATACGCGTAGGTTGCTGAGTCTGATCAACGATCTGCTCGATCAGGCACAAATGGAGGCGGGCAAATTAAAGATCAAATATGAGGCTGTAAATCCATCAGAATTGCTCGACAACCTTCATAGTGTGATGGACAAATTGATCGCTGATAAAAATCTAAAACTGACAAGCGAACTTGACGCGAACTTGCCAGAAACGCTCAAAGGCGATAGTGCCCGCTTACAGCAAATTCTTATCAACTTGGTCAATAATGCCGTCAAGTTTACGGAAGCAGGCTCCATTCACGTTTGCCTTTCCAAGGTAGATGAGCAGCATTGGAGCATTCAAGTTGCAGATACGGGGCAGGGCATTCCAAAAGAAGAATTGCCCCGTATCTTTGAAACATTCCGTCAGGTGGAGGGAACTACCACCCGCGTGCATGGCGGATTTGGGCTGGGACTGTCGATCGTCAAACAATTGGTAAATTTGATGGGAGGCGAGGTCTCAGTCGAAAGCGAGTTAGGAAAGGGAAGCACTTTTTCCATTACACTTCCATTTGAGGCAGAGAGTGTATAATAAGGAGTAATCATGAGCGCATTAGCTTTTATCATCGAAGATGATCAGGACTTAAGTACAATTTTTGCCGACGCGTTAGAATCCGTTGGATATCAGGTCGAACAAATCAAGGACGGCCTGAAAGCGCAACAGCGACTGAAAGATGAGGTCCCTTACTCTGATTCTTTTGGATATGCACCTGCCACATATTTCAGGCGCAGACCTGCTGTCTGAAATCAAGGCGGATGAGCGTTTCAACGCGACCACCGTGATCCTGACCACCGCGGATGCCAGGATGGCCGAGGCCTACGAACCAATGGCAGATTTTGTGATGGTCAAGCCGATCTCATTTGTGCAACTCCGTGACCTGACTTCTCGCTTGAAACCAAAGTAAGAAAATTCTTCTTTAAACAAAAATGCGACCCTTGCAAGGGTCGCATTTTTTTGTTTCGAGTACTGCCCTAATCCAAGAACGTATTACAACGGTATTCTTCCCCTGAAGGAGTCACAACAGAGTTACTCCAATCCTCATGGTTTATTTGGTATTTTTCCAAATCTGTATCAAGCGATGTCAAGATGCGCGCCGCGTTTGCGCGAGAAAAATGGAAGGATTGCCAGGGCAAGGGGTTGCTATCGTTTGGTTCGCTGCATAACAAGCCAGGACTGCGCCCACACCCTCTTTAACGGGAGCAGGCAAGGAGGGAGTCCGATACGCGGCTGCCAATGCTGGAACAGAGTCAGCTGACAGGCTGGTCAGGTAGGATACGTCAAAAGTTTCGCCCTGCACAGCCCGGTCTACATTTTGACGGACGATGAAACCATCCACATTCATGAAACCCAAACTCAGGGCAAATCCAAGCGACGCAACCAAGGCGGCCAGAGCAAAGGCGCGCTCGCGGTGCAGGATTTCCAGGACAACCACAGCAACCAGCAACAAGGCCAGCCAGAGTATGAAGACGTGAGTGTATGCCCGCAAACGGGAGAAGCCATAGGCCTCTTCGTACAACAAGAGACGTTGGAAGGCCGAAATCAATATCACCACTACTAACCCGACAATACCAATCCCCAGGCCGGAAAAAACGCGGCGTTGCATGTTCGTTTCGCGGCGCGTCACACTGCTGGCGACCAGGATGAGTAGCAAACTGAAGAAGGCTACTGCAACTAGTTCTCCAAAGCCACGACGCGTGTACTCAGCATAGGTATAGCCATCGATTTGGATATTGGCTTGCCCGCCAAAGAAGTATTGGAATTGGACGAAGACAAAAGTCGCGAACAAGATGGCGACACTCCCCAACACGATAGCAGCTTCTGTAAAGCCCAGGAATGCCGGGATAACCGGTTTTTCTTCGCCAACCAGTTTCTCATCTTTGCTCTGAGAGGCAGCATGCAGAAATACACCCGCCAATGCATATGCGCCCACCAAAATGTACACCAAACGGAAAATGTACTCTGGCAGTTTCTCTAGCTTGAACAATTCGATAAAATCTTGCAAGCGTTGACCAAAGACCACATCGGCGGAACCCAACAGCGCAGCAAAGATCGCCACAATCGGAAGCGCGATCAGGATGCCGCGCACCACTGGCCAAACCTGGGATGCGCCTCTATCCTTGACGCTCCCCTGCGGGGACGATGCAGCCTGCTCTTCGCTCGAGGCGGCTTCACGTTTCACATCGGCCGAAAATCCAAACGGACGGACGATCATACTACCCGCTAATCTCAAAAAGCCATACAAGTAGTCCAGCAAATTGTACGAAGGCCAGCGGCCACCCAGAAAGGATATGGCGAAGAGCCCCATCAGGAATAGGGTCAAGGCACCGGAAAGAAAGACTGTCATCGGTTCCAGGCGGATAAAGGTCATGACTGCAAAAAGAGCAATCAAGGGCAGCAGAAAAAGCGATTTTCGCGCCGGGTGATGACCATCTGCGCGTAAGATCAAGATCCCGACAGCCAGACAAAGCACAACATACAGGGCAAAATTGATGCCGGGCGCTTTCTTCCAAAACAGAAAGTCAAAGACCCAGCCAAGAGCGATGGCCGTTCCCCAGAAGCGAGTTGGATTGGATTTCATAGCTGCCTCCTTGCCTATCCGTGCATAATTTCACCCATGATAGCCACGCAACCCTTGCGAAGACTGTCAAAAGGTATCAATTTGCCCACACAGGGACAGTGTATGCGATCCCAACCGTTAAAATCATTACAATTCCCTTAGAAGACAAATATTCCTATTGACATCCGAATTGAAATATGCCATACTCTTGTCACCGGTGGGGGTTCACATTTAATCGCCATCCTAAGAAAGGAGGAGGTGATGTCTAACATGGATAGTAGTAACAAACCCAGCGCTGTGGCATCCCTCCTCAAGTAAGAAGGCAGGAAATACACCTGCACCTTCGGGAAGCCACAGCGCGCCACGGGCGCCGTCCAATTGGACGGCGCTCTGGTCTTTATCTAAGGAAAACGCATTTCAAAGCGCCATGTCGAATCGTTTTGGTTTATCTTCGTACTTAAGCCCATCACTTCGAACCAGGTCGTCCCTGGCTTGAAAGGGAATGGTTTTCCATCTTTGGTAGACAAAGCCAGTACACCGGCTTCATCCTTGCGCACCCATTTCACTTCGTAAGCCTGCCCGTCACGAAAAACGTAGGCCGGGCCGGAACCTGAGAATTGCATTTCGACGATTTCGGGCGAAACCGAGTAGAAGGTGTGCGGCATGAGGATAACAACCACGTTATCGGCTGCAATCGGCACATCGCCAAGCGCATCCCGTAGTGGTTTGTACACTTCGGGTTGTCCATCCAGGGCATTTTCGGTATCTACATAACGGTAGTAACGTCCGCTGGGCGGATCGTAATCCCAGCGATTGTAGATGACGGCCGAATACCAGGCATACACCTGATCGACCGGCTGTCCGCCATCCGGGGCTTGCATGCGGAAATACATCCCCCGCAAATCCTGTTTCCCATCGGATATGCCTTGCGCGTGCACGTACTCACGGACAGCGGCGGTATTCGCAAACAGATAATTCGTCACCGGATCAGGGCGGCACATGGCCGGACATTCGGCCTGCCACTCGACGATCAGCCGGTCGGCGAAGTCAGCATTGTACAATCGATCCCGCACTTGTTCATCGCCGCTGCCAAACACGAATAAACCGCTATACATGCGGATGATATTCTCATCAAAAAGACGTGCCGAGCGGATCGAGCCAACCTGCTCCGCATCTTGGCTGTAATAGATAGCGATGAAACGCGTGGTGCCTTCTTCTGTGTAATACTCATAGACGATATCCGCTCGCGAAAGCCCGGACTGTGGGCGCACTTCTCTGGGCAGGTTCGATACCTTGATGAGCATCGGTCTGCGGTCCAGCGAGGTCGGGTCGGCACTGAGCCCCGTCAGTGGGTTGATGTCGTCTGGGAAGTTATCCGGGCCAAAGCCTTCCTCTGGGTAACCGGGAGTAGGCGTCAGGTAGACGGTTGACTGGGTGGGTGATACGGTCGCAGATGGCTGGGGGGACGGGGGCATCGTCGGGGGGGATTTAGTTTCTGTGACCGGCTGGCAGGCCAGGGTTAAAGAAAGAAGCGCGATAAGAATTGTCTTGCGCATGGGACCTCTAGTCCTTATCATACACCAAAGCGGGCACCTGCTTGTTTTTCGTTCATTTCACACCTAGAATTCGCAGTTCGCATGTGTAAAATGTGGGATAATGACAAAATGCAAAACCAAAAATCATCGTCTCTTATCGGTACTCTGATGCGCTGGTTCGTGCCGTTGGCCGCTTTAACGGTGTTGGCCGGGTTCTTGTTCATCACACCGCCGGGCATATTGGGCAAAGCAGACGCGATCGGTTACGCCGTCTGTCACCGCATCGATGAGCGTTCTTTCCATATCTTTGGGCGACAACTGCCATTGTGTGCACGCTGCACGGGAGAATTCAACGCGGCAGCCATTACGTTGATATTCCTGGGATTTGTGAGCCGTAAGCGTAGCAATCTGCCTTTGAAGAGCATTCTGGTCGTGTTAGCGCTCTTTTTTGTGGCTTTTGGCGTAGATGGATCGAATTCGTACCTGTACTTGCTCAAACAAGTCTACCCGGGCTTTTTGCCGCAAGTCCCCAATATTTATATTCCGAACAATACCTTGCGCCTGCTGACCGGCAGCGGAATGGGCGTCACGATGGCTTCCATTCTGTATCCGGTGGTCAATCAGACAATCTGGCAGGAGGTAGATGATCGCCCGGCACTGACCTGGAAGGCGTTCGGCGGGTTGTTAGGAATTGTTTTGTTGGTCGATCTGGGTATCTTGAGCGAACAACCCGTTGTTCTGTATCCGATTGCTTTTCTGAGCGTGCTGGGCGTATTGGCCCTGCTCTCGATGGTGTTCAGTATCGTGTGGGTCATCATCATGCGCCAGGAAAATACCTTTGAGAGGCTCAAGCAGTTATGGATGCCGGTCTTAGCCGGGTTGACGCTCACCTTTTTGATGATCTCGGTCATCGACCTTTTGCGCCTGCAGTTGACCGGCACCTGGGGCGGGTTTCCGCTCGGCTGATTAAGGAGGCTTTCGTATGGATCTTTTGTTGGGCGTTTTTACTGCCTTCGGTCTCTCAGCCAGCGCCGGACTGAATGCCTACATCCCTTTACTGGTGGTCGGCGTGATTGCCCATTATACGGATTGGATCTCTCTCAACAGTCCCTGGGACTTGCTGGCTAACCCCTGGGTTTTGATCGTGCTAGGGATTTTGGTCATCATCGAGATGCTGGCCGATAAGATTCCGGTGGTCAATCACATCAACGATGCCATCCAGACCTTTGTGCGCCCGACGGCCGGAGCGATCGCCTTCGCAGCCAGCGCCAAGGTCATCACAGATGTCCACCCGGTGCTAGCACTGATCTGCGGCCTGTTGGTGGCAGGCAGCGTGCATGTCGTCAAAGCGGTGGCTGTGCGCCCGGCTGTGACAGCAACTACGGGCGGAGTTGGGAACGTCCCCGTCAGCGTTGCGGAAGACATCATCTCTACTATCATGTCGATCCTTGCGATTGTCATCCCGATCATGGTCGCGATCATGCTAATCCTGATGGTCGTACTGTTCTTCTGGTGGCGACAGCGCCATCGAGAGAGAGCTAATCAAGCATATGATATATAATCAGTAGATCAAGAAATAACTGGGAGAAGCCCGAAAACAGGGGTGCGGGCGTACGCCCGCACCCCTGTTTTCGGGTACCATCTTAACTTTCGTGAAGTACTGATAATTAATCGAAGGAGGAAGTCTTATGACAGATTATTCGAATCAACCGTATCAAACGCCACCTGTCAAGCCAAACAGTAACATGGCTGTGGCCAGCCTGGTTCTCGGCATCCTCGGCTGGACCATTGCTCCGGTCCTGGCATCCATTGCCGCCATTGTCACCGGGCATATGGCAAAAAATGAAATCAAGAGCAGCATGGGCCAACTGGGGGGCGACGGCATGGCTACCGCTGGGCTGGTTATGGGATATGCTAACGTTGTCATTGGATTATGCGCTTGCTTAGCCTTCGTAGGATTGATGGCGATGGGGTTTGCCATCCCCTTCCTCAACCAATAATCAAACAGGAGAAGAGAAAATGGATGAAAACATGGGAACGCCCCCGCTCGAAGAACCAAAAAAGAATAATAGAACGCTTATCATTGTCATTGTTGTCCTTGTCGTTTTGTGTTGCTGTTGTGTAGCAGGCCTTGTCGCCCTATATTACGGCTATGATTATATGGGGGACCCGTTGGGAATCTATGGTTTGCTCCCGTCAATCGGACAGGTAATTTGAAAATCATTCAGCTTGAATAAGTGAGCCCACCTTTGTGAAATTGAACTATTGTCAAGCCTCCGGCATTATCCCGGAGGCTTTTCGTCGGCGCACTTCCGTTTCAACTCTTCCAACGCCGAAATCGCCTGTGCACGCGTCATCACATCCATCGGTAATTCTAAAAACTCGTCTTCATCCAGCACCGTCTGTGTGCCATCTGGGGCTACCCACAGGTCGAGTGCCAGGTCAACATAAGAAATTGTATCTTTTTCCAACACAGCCGGGTAGCCGACATTGCAATACCAACCCTTGAACCGTCCACCGTCGCTGTCAAATATCTGGAATATGTTATACCAACGGTCAGTATAAAACGTTTCTACGAAACGATCACCACGCTTAAAAATCACATCGGCAACAGGTACGTCGTCACGGTTGAAAAAGGCTTCTAACACCACGTAATTCGTTTTACGATCCAGCAGGCGCCCTTCATATTGCCAGGTCACCTCGCCAGCCAGGTTACGTTTCAAAACAGTAATATCTGTCATCTCAGACATTCCGTCTCCACGGTAAAAGATATGTCTTCTCCCGCTCGCAGGGCGGTGGGCAGGTAAAAATACAGGCCATTCTCCAACGTCACACGGAACCCATTTTTTTGGAAGAGAACGTCAGCCACTCGGCCTTTCAACCCGGTCCCGTTTTCAATCAATTTCACACGCTCTGGCCGGATCAACAGCGCTACAGCCCCCCCCTCACTTGCTTCGGCTTTACAGGCTGTATCCAACACCCCGAGCGATGTCTCGACCCGCCCCCTTCCAAGCCATTTCCCTTCGAGCACATTTCCCAGCCCTAAAAAATTCGCCACCCAACCCGAGACGGGATGTGCGGATACTTCCGCGGGTGTGCCAGCCTGTGCAATCTGACCGTCATGCAACAGCACGATCCGGTCCGCAATCGCGAAAGCTTCCTCCTGGTCGTGGGTTACATAAATTGCCGGGATTTCGCTGTTATGCAAAATGCCACGCAATTCTTCAAGCAAATGGTCTTTGAGAGTGCGATCTAGTGCGCCCAGAGGCTCATCGAACATCAGCAAGCGCGGGCGGGGAGCCAACGCCCGCGCCAATGCCACACGCTGCTGCTCGCCGCCCGAAAGGTCGCTCACGCGCCGGTTTGCAAACCTGCCCAAATTTACCTGCTCCAATGAAGCGGTCACACGCAGTTTGATTTCGTCTTGCGGCAAATCCTGCATTTTCAAGCCAAATGCTACATTCTCGGCCACTGTCAGGTGCGGGAACAAAGCGTAATCCTGGAACACCAATCCAAAATTACGCAAGTGCACCGGCACAGATGCCAGATCCGCCCCACCCCACAGCACCTGTCCGATTTCAGGCCGCTCCAACCCGGCAATGATTCGTAGTAATGTAGACTTGCCACTGCCGGATGCGCCCAGCAGGCACACGGTCTCGCCCGCCTCGACAGAAAATGAGATGCCGGTCAGCAGTGGTTGGTCTTCGTAGGTTTTGTGAATATCGATCAATTCGAGCATACTAATTTCCGATGGCCGAGTAGTATCGCGTGTATATCGCGGGTCGTATCGAGACCACCATTAGAATTCTCTCGCACCCGGCAATCTTAACCGCTCGATCAACAGAATCCCGACCGTTGCCAAAACCATCAACACGGTCGCCATCGCCATGGCTTGACCGTAATTCAACCCGCCGGGCTGCGACAAGAAACGATAGATCGCAATCGGGATGGTTGGATACTCTGGGCGGGTCAATAGCGCGGTTGCGCCGAACTCGCCCAATGATACCGTGAACGCAAAGGTGGCTGCTGCCAGGGATGCACGCCAGATGATCGGCCAGTCCACGGTCAGCCAGGCGCGGAAGGGCGAGGCTCCCAACGTGGAGGCCGCATCTTGCAAACGCTCCGGGATGGAAGCCAGCGCGGGCTGCAAGGTCCGGATGACAAAGGGCAATGCTACCATAGTATGTGCCAGCGGAATCAACCAGGGCGAAGCCAACAAACGCAGGGGCGGCCGGTTGAACGAAATAATGAATCCCAGCCCCAACGTCACGGCAGAAGCGCCAAGTGGCAGCACCAGTAGCGGGTCCAGCCAGCGTTCCAGTTTACCGGGTCGTGCCAGCGCGGAGGCGGCGGGGAATCCCATCAGCAGCGAGAACAGCACTGTCAACCCGGCATACCCCAGCGAATTGAGCGCCGCCTGGATAGGCGGTACGTAGAACAGTGAGCCGCGCCGGTTGATGAACAATTCGCTGTAATAATCGGTCGTCAGGCCATATTGCACATCCGTGCGTTGGCCACGCGCCGCTTCCAGCCGGGAAACAGAACGAAATGGCAGAGCCAGCATGGGCAGGACAAAAAAGGCGATCAGCAAAAATCCCAGTCCGGCCACAAAGACTTTTTCCCGCCATACGCGCGCACGACGCACGTTATACTGTGCGGCGCGTGGCGAAGTCTGCACGCGCGTCTTTGCAACCACGCGCGTATATAGCACTGAAAAAACCAGCGTACATAGTAGTTGCACCGCCGAGAGTAATCCCGCTAGCGGCAGGTTGAGCATTTGTAGCGCCTGGATGTAAGTCTCGACTTCCAACGTAGCGAAACCGGGGCCACCCAGCAACAGGATAACCCCAAAACTGGTGAAGTCGAACAGGAAGACCAGCAGGCCCGCTGCCAGCAGGGATGGGCGCAGCAGCGGCAGTGTGACATGCCACCACACCCGGCGGCTGTCCGCGCCGAGGGTACGGGCTGCCCCTTCCAGACGCGGATCAAGCTGGGATAAGGCACTTCCCACCAGCCGGATGACGATGGTCGTGTTGTAAAAGACGTGCGCCAACAAAATCGCGCCCAATGTACCCACGAACTGAATAGGGGCGCTTTCCAGACCAAAGGCAGACATCAGCCCCAGGTTGATCCAGCCGCGCGGACCGAGTAGGGCATTGAACCCGGCAGCTACCACCACCGTTGGCAGCATGAACGGGACAGCAGTCAGCGCGCGCAACAGGGATTTACCGAAGAAGTCGAAACGCGCAAAGAGATAAGCAGCAGGCAAGCCAACGATCAGGGTTAGTAGAGTAGAAAGAAGAGCCTGGTAGAGCGTGAACCCTAAAACATGAGAAGTGAGACGCAGATTCGCGGCGGTAAGAACTGAAAGATCAAAACTTTGCGCCAGGATACGGCCAAGCGGGTAGAAGAAGAACAGGCCGATAAACCCGAGTGGAAAGAGCCAGAGAAAAAAGCGTGAACTTAACCACGAAAATGGAGACCAACGTCTCTCGACGTTGGCGTCAAAGTCTGGCCCCCCTTGGGGATGATAAGACTTTAGACTCTGTGTCTCTGTGTCTCCGTGGTTAATGGGCAAAGTTATAGCTCCCTTATTGCAGCACTGTCTCCGTCCAGGCCTGGATCCACTTATCACGGTTAGCTGTGATGTCAGCTGGGTCGAGGTGGGCAGGCTGGTCTGGAATTTGGGCGTACTTGACAAAGGCATCCGGTAGGGCCACACCCGGGTTAACCGGGTAGACGAACATTTGCAGCGGCATATCTTCCTGGAACTGTTCGCCCAACACGAAGTCCACAAATTTCTCGGCCAGAGCACGATGTTGTGTCCCTTTCAGGATGCCGACAAACTCGATTTGACGGAAGCAGGTATCGGGTCCGACAATGGAAGCGGTGGGCGCGTCATTTAGCGGCGTCTGCGCGAAAATCACTTCCGCCGGAGGGCTGGAGCCGTATGAGACAACCATCGGCTGCGGTCCCTGTCCCGAAGAGGCACTGAAATTGGTGTAATAGGCCGTTTCCCAGTCGTTCACCACCACCAATCCGTTATCGCGCAACTTGGCCCAGAAATCGAGGTAGCCGGGATCACCGTAATGCGCGATGGTCGCCAGCAGGAAGGCTAGGCCGGGCGAGGAGGTGGCCGGGTTCTCAACCACCAGCAGGCCCTTGTATTCGGGTTTTAGCAGGTCTTCGAACGTTGCCGGAACAGGCAGGTTTTTCCCCGCAAAGTAGGCTTTATCGTAGTTGATGCACACATCGCCATAATCCACCGGCGTCAGACGGTTGGACGGGTCAAGTTGGAAATCCATTGGGATGTTTGCCAGTGCTGGCGATTTATAAGGCTCAAAAATATCGGCTTCGAGGGCGCGCGAAAGGAAAGTGTTATCTACGCCATAAAACACGTCCGCCAGCGGTGCATCCTTGGTAAGGATGGCTTTGTTGAGCGCCGCGCCGGCATCGCCGCTGGCCAGGAAAGTCACCTTGACGTTGTTGGCCTGCTCGAAGGCCTGCACCACATCCTGGCTGACGGCAAACGAATCGTGGGTCATCACGGTCAGTTCGGTGGGGCCTTTCGGCGCGCAAGCGCCCAACATCAGAACAAAAGATAGCAAAAGAAACATCAATCGTTTCATGGGTACTCCTAACTTTTTACTTCAGGTTGACGACGAAGGATAATCAGCAACAACCCCTTTTCGATTTTGACCGAAGCGGACTCGCCCAACATCTTATTGCTGACGCCGCGTGACTTGTCGGGGTAGAGCGTTTCACCGTATAGAGGCCATTGTAGGCCTTCTGTGACAACGCCTTCGACGGGGGCCTGCCAGGGAATCAGCGAGACGGTATCCCCGCTTCGCCCTTGGACTTGAACCTGCTCCCCTTTCCCGGCGGACGCCCGGCAAAAGAACGCTTGCTCTACCCCGTCATCCAGACGGATATCAATTTTGGGCAACAGCGGGTCCGTCAGAACGGACAGGTTGGCAACGGTTTGATCGAGACGTCCACCCAAAGCACCCACGATCAAGATGGCGGAAGGATGCAACTCCACTGCATAACGCAGTGCCAACTCGATGTCAGTCTCATCTTTGTCTTCGGAGTATTGCTCGATTTTTATCTCGGCGGAGGTGAGTTCGAACAAGGTATCTTCATCGACTGAATCAAGGTCACCGATGAGAACTTCCGGCAGAATGCCCATTTTCATCAAATGGTTGGCGCCGCCATCCGCAGCGATAAGATAATCATCTTCTTTCAACAATGCGCGCGCAACTTCAAAGTCTGGTAGTTCCCCGTTGGCAAAGATAACGATTCTTGGCATAAAAATATCCTCCGCCGGGGGAGGATATTTGAAACGCAATTTTCCCTCCGCCGGCATGATCCGGATCAGGTATTGCGGGTCGAGCGTTGAACGCTCCTCTCAGCCCGTAAAACGGACTCCCCGTTTAGCTGTTGTATAAAAGAGTATAAGAGGACGAATACCGACTTGTCAAGTCAAAAATCAGGGCAGACCATTTTCGTCTGCCCTGGCTAGTGCCCGAATGATGCAACCTCGAATTTTTTGATATCTCTTTGCATACAGAAGCTATCAGTAATCATAGTTATATCGGCCGGGTACTATCGTACGCGACGTTTCCATTCGTCTTTGAGTTGCAACTCTCGCGGACTGACCCCCGAATCGAGCGCCAAAAAGTCGGTCAGCAGGCGGTTGAAACGGGTGGTTTCATCGATCATAGGAAAATGCCCGGAGCCGTCCAGCACAACGTGGTGCATCATGTGCGGCAGGCTGACGGAATTATCCGCGGGAGGCGCTGGAATGGCGGGGTCATTCTGTCCATACACGAGCAGGCATGGGATTTGCGTATCGCGCATTTTGCCGAACAAACCGTTCGACTGGAAACTGCTGATCGACTCGGTAATCGCCTGAGGGTCCGCTTTTGATGCGTCAGCAAGCGCAGTGGTGGCTTCAGGGGCTTTGCTGCCAAGCCAGTTTATCAAGTCTGGTAGCGATGAAGATCGCAAGCGAGCATTGATCGAATCGTAATACAACGGACAGCTGACCGCCATCATACGGTCCACGCTTTGCGTCCAACGAGAACAGAAGTTGAAGCCCACCAACGCACCCAATCCATGCCCGACCAGCGCTACCTTCCCGATCCCCATTTCATCCAGAAAACGGCCGAGCAGGTCGGTTTGCTGGTCGATGGTATAGCGCGTTGTGTCGTGAGCGGATTCTCCAAAGCCCCACAGGTCAAGACCATAAGCACGGAAGGAAGTAGAGGCAACTTGCATGGCTGAAATCCAATATCGCCACGAGCCGACCCAGCCGTGGAGGAAGATGATAGGGCGACCGCGTCCCAGCACCTCGTAGTGAACGATCTGTCCTTCCAGAAGAATTGCGCTCATGTTCTAAAAGGCTTTCTTAGCCATCCTTTACTTTCCAAACTTTGCCAGAATCGAGCGGACGCGTTCGGTCAATTGATCAGGAGCAAACGGTTTCAGCAGATATTCCTCTGCGCCCGCTTCCATCCCATCACGTATTTCTGCTTCCTGCCCTTTGGCAGAGAGAAATACCACGGGGACATCTTTAAGCTTTGGATCCGCCTTGATCAGTTTGCAGGCCTCATAGCCGGTCATACGTGGCATACGCACATCCAGCAGGATCAAATCAGGATATTCCTGTTGCGCAACTTGTACGGCTTCTTCGCCATTCGAACCAGTCACCACTTCATACCCTGCAAAACGCAAAGTAAAAGCGACCAGGTCTCGAATGTCAGGTTCATCTTCTGCGATCAATATTTTTGTCATTGTTTCTTCATTCGCCTTTCTTCTCTACAGGCAATGTGAAGGAAAATGTGCTTCCTTGCCCTTCCCCTTCGCTCGTAAGCCAGATACGTCCATCATGCATCTCGACCAACTGTCTCACAATCGCCAAGCCCAACCCTGTGCCAGGGGTGGCCAAAACGAGCGGGTCTTCACCGCGATAGAAGCGGTCAAAGATGCGTGCCTGATCCTCTTTGGAAATGCCAACGCCAGAGTCTTCCACGTCCACCTGCACTTCGCTACCATTCACTGAGTGCAGGTGTACGGTGATCTGTCCGTTTTCGGGTGTGTAATGATACGCATTGTCAACCAGATTACCCATTACCTGCCGGATGCGTTCCGCATCGCCTCGCACACGCGGGAGGTCTTTAGGCGCATCCAACGAAAAGGCCATGGGTTTGTTCTCCTCTTGCGAACGGCGCAATAAGTCCGCGAGAACATCTTCGGCCACATCGCGCAAATCAAGAGGCTGTGGAGATAACGTTACACGCCCGGCTTCGATACGGGATATATCCAGCAAATCGTTCACAAGAATATTGAGACGTTCCGTGTTGTTCTTGACAATATGCAGGAAATGCGACTGGTTCTCATTCAAGGCGCCGGCTGCCCCCATCAGCAAGATGTCCACATAACCACGAATAGAGGTCATTGGCGTACGCAATTCATGACTGACCGTCGCTACAAACTCAGACTTCAGCCTGTCCACTTCGACCTCATGCGTAATGTCACGGAAAATGGATACCGTACCCAAAAAGTCGTTTTGCAGGATAACTGGAGCAAGATGAACCAGTGTAATGCTACCGTCTTCAAGCTCCAACTGCTCCGCATACGAATCGCCAACCTGGTATGAAACCGGGTCGTTCGACCAATCGTTGATGGTTTGCATCCAGGTACCGGCAGCCTTGCCAAAAATGCCACCGAAGGCATCCAGTGACTGGTTGATAACCTTCTCTGCTTCGAGACCAAGGATTGCAACAGCCGAAGTGTTCAGGAATGTAATCCGGTTATCACGACCGGTCACAACCACACCATCAGCCACCGCTTCCAAAATAGCTTGCGAGCGGCTGGCTTCTTCCTGTTCTTTGCGTAACATGCTTCCTAAGCGCTCCGCCTGGTCACGGATCAACTCATACAAATGAGCATTATTGATGGCGATTGCAACTTGACCAGCGATGGCTTTAACCATGCCCAGGCGTTCTGGCCCGAAATAACCGACCTTCCGATGGAAGACCATCAATACACCGATCACATCCTCTCCTACCAGTAATGGAGCGACAATCGAGCTACGATGCTTACCTGAGGCGGATCCAGCCTTAACCCAACGCTCGTCTTTGTGCAAGTCTTCAACCAGTGTCGCTGCGCGGGTTTCGACCACCCAGCCAGCCAGGCCCTCTCCAACTCTGAGTGTGAAACCACCGCCTTCAGATGGTTCCGTGCCTGTCAAATAACCGTAGCCTGCACGATAGTGCAATAAATTGTCTTCAGCGTGCAGGAGCATGATCGTACCTTGCTCTCCGCCGACTGCTTCGTTCAACAAAGCCAGCGTTCGACTGAGCGCCCGATCCAAATCAAGACTGGCAGAAACCTCTGTCAGAATACGCAACAGGGTTTCAGTATTGGCCTTTTCTCTTTCTACCTCTGCTGTGCGATCGATAACCCGCTGTTCCAATTCTTCCGCTAACCGTTGGGTTTCGGCAAACAGGCGCGCATTTTCAATTGCGACCGCAGCCTGTTGCGCAAGACTATTCAAGAATCCCAACTCAACATCGGTAAATTCCAACTCTTTACCGGTGCGCCAAACTGCCATCAGACCACTCAACCGCTCCTTTGAAAGAATAGGGACGCCCATTAAATGCTCATGCAGGCTTTCCTGCGTTCCCTCTACAACTCGAGCGCGCAGGTCGTTCTCAGCATCATTGACGATTTCACCAATCTTCCGTTCAGCGATACTGCCCAGAATGCTCTCGCCAATCGCCATGGGAGAGTTTCTAATCTCATCCGCATCATCCCCAACAACAGCGATACCACGCAATATATTTGAGTCCGGTTCAGGAAGATAGACTGCGCTCGTTTCAGCTTGTAGTAGATCCTTTGCATAAGTAACAATACGTTGCAACACATCCTCGAGATCCAACGTAGCCGAAATATCACGACCGACCTCTGCTAATGCCATCGTCTCTTGTGCGTGACGCTGCGCTTCCTGGAACAGACGTGCGCTATCTAATGCAACTGACGCCTGGTTAGCAATGGTAATGGCCAACTCAATTTCTGAGGTGCTTGGACGTTCTTTCGCAGGTAATTGCAAAAACAGGATACTTTGCAAGTTGCCACCACTTACGAGAGGTAATGCCAGCACACTGGTCGCTTCTTCACCGAGCATGGAAGTCAGAGGTGCAACAGCGGGCTCGTGTAAGAAATCTTCGCCAGTAAACACGCCCAAAGACTCGCGTAACTGATCAAATATTGGGGCTTCAGGTAGTTGCTGAGGCAGTTTGGTCTTGGGCTTCGGGGTAGAAAACGTCCAGGTTGCTGTGCGACCATCCAGGCGCGCAACCGAGGCACGCATGGCAGCAAAGGCCTTCCGCAATTCCTCCGCCGTGACCTTCTGGATCTCGTCAGCATCTAACAGGCCACTCATTTGAGAGGAGAAACGATTCAACAATGCCAGGCGTTGAGAACGTTGATCAAGCTCTCCTGCACGGTTGACGCTTTCCTCATAAAGACGTGCGTTTTCCAGTGCAACTGCCGCCTGACCTGCAAAAGTGGTTGCTACTTGCACATGATCCGGTGTATAAAAACCGAATTGCGATTTCTCTAGCGTAATCACACCAACAACTTCACCCTTGGAGATGAGTGGAATGCCCAACCAGGATAAACGTGGCGTCTCGATCTGAGGAAAGCGTGTATCTTCGCGCACATCAGCAACTGAGATAGGTCGCCTAACACAAATCATTTCCTGGAATAAGGCACTGTCTGCCACTGCGACAGTTAATCCCAAACGTTGTTCAGAATCGGCAAAGCCTTTGGCGGCAGAAACGCGCAAATATTCCTTCTCGCGCAATAGCAAGGTCGCCGTATCAAAAGGCAAAACAGGGTGCAACTGATCGAGCAGAGACGCAATCAATTCTTCGCTCCGCAGGCTGGAGGTCATGGATGTAGCGACATCGTTCAAAGCCTGGAGTTGCCCGGCTCGTTCTTGAGTTGCCTGCACCAAACGGACGTTTTCCAACGAAAGTGCTACCTGCTGTGTTAGTGACAGGAGCAAAGTCTCATCTTCAGACTTGAATGCAGCTTGTGTGTTGAAATTATCCAAAACCAGAACGCCCAGCCCTTGAGCTCCCGTTACAATGGGAATCAGCAAGGTGGAAACAGGTAAACGACCACCCGTAGCTTGACGATATAAAAACAGATTCTCGGCAGTGAGCGCATAATCGCGAGCAAAGTTCAGTTCATCCACACGATGCGGGGATTTCGATTCAAACACCATGCCAGGCAAAGCTTCGCCAGAGTGATAGCTGATTTTCATCAAACTATCATTGTCTGCATAACCAGCACAAGTCTGGGGCATCAGTTGTGAAGTATTTTCATCCCACAGCAGCACCACTCCTGCATGGGCAGCCGGCTGGATCACACGGCGCGCACTTTCGAGCAAAGCCTTGATAATCTCTTTCGGCGTCAAACCACTGATTTGACGACTGAAATCAAGTAGCAGATCCACTTCCTGCAAGCGACGGCGGGTTTCGCTGAGCAGGGATATATTTTGCAAGATAACGGATGTCTGACGAGCAATCTGGTAATAGACCTGGCGATCTTCATCCGTAAACGCTGGCAGAGGCTCAGGGCTGACTGCCATGATGGCTGCCACGGTCTTCTCTTGGACGACAACAGGCAAACAAATAAAAGCTTTGGCTTGCAAACCGTTGAGCAGAGGCGTATCAAGCCACTCATCAGCCTCATCCTCATTTGCAGCCAGGATCGTTTCGCCCATTTGTAAACAAGCACGCAAAGGATTACGCTGACCGAACAATGTTTCTGGGTTGGTAGCACGCGGTACACTACCGAGAACATGCAACAGACGTGGGCCATCTGGGCCTTCTTCGGCCACCAGTGCCACCGACATACCAAGCTGTGTGAGCACCTCGCGCCCTAATGCCAGCAATGCAGACGAAGCATCCAATTGACGACTAACAGATTCCGTAATGGCCAGCCCGGCGCGAACGCGTTGAGCTCGACGATCTAAATTTTGGATGGAAAGAGTTTGTTCCAGGTCTTTGCGCAGTAGTAAGGGCAAATCATTCTGACTGACACTGAGCAGACGTTGTTGGCGCTGCAAACCAGAAGAAAGTGTTTCTACGCGATTGCGTAATTCGCCAAATCGTATCGTATTGCTAATTACCAAGGAAGCCTGCGCCGCAAATATTTCGATAGTCTCAATCGTGGCTTTGTCAGGTTTCAATCTGTCATTTGGCGCATCCAAGCTTAACAGACCAAGTGGATTTCCTTGTAAATCATTTAAAGGAACGAGCAAAAGGTCATCTGGATCCCAGGCGTTTTCCGAACGAGACTCTTCGTTGATGTCCAACGTGACTATGTGGACATCCGCAGGCACAATCGGGGTCTCATCGGCTGGGATGAAATACGAATGGCTGACACGAAATTCCGGCTTGAGCAGTTGTTGGATGCTCGTCAGAGGCTGCTTGCGAGCCAGTAACTCGCCAAGCACTTCCTGCGAGAAGCCTATCCCTGCCACCCGGCGCAACATACCGGTATCCGGTTCGAAAATACTGAAAAGCACCGCTTGAAAAGGCGAAGAAGCACGGATAGCATTTCCGACGTTGCGTAACTGTTGTTCGAGAGGTTGCTCGAAATTAATCGCATAACTGATCTCTGTCAAACTCGACATTGTCTCAGCGCGGCGACGCAACAACTCCGCACGCTGGTGCTCTGCTTGATACTGACTGGCCGTATTTAAAGCAATGGACGTCTGTACTGCCAACGTTTGCACCAAATTCACAATGTCTTCACTGAAAAAGTTTGGCCGGCTAGAATGGAGGTGAATCACACCTGCCAGATCACCGTTTTTTCGGATGGGGACAACCAAAGCTGAGCGTATCCCCTCATGCGAAGCTGGCAAATCCTCCTGCTCAAAATCTGCAATCACTAACGCCTCATCCGTATTCGTTACCCTTGCAAGCAGCTTGATGAGGTTCTTATCGGGAGAGCAACCAACGGAAAACTGGATTTCTGGCTTATCATTCGCATTTGAGCGATCAAAAAGCAAAATTGTGCCGCAATCAGAGTGGGTGGTCCGCAAGCTCTCATCGTGCACCAATTCCAGCAACTTGTTCACATCTAAAGATGCGTTCAATTCCCGGCTCACACGCATGATAGCTGTCAATTGATCCACACGGGAACGCAGTTTCTCGTCCGTCTGACTGACCAGGCGAGCGCTTTCCAGTGCCGATGCGAGTTGCCCGGCAGCCGTCGTTACCACCTGTAAATCATAGGAGTTGAAAAACTCAGGCTTACGACTTCCCAGCATCAACTCGCCCAAACTGTGCTCGCGCACCACTAAAGGCACAACCATAGATGATTCCATTCGCAGGGTTGTAACGATGGGACGGTAGACAGATAAAACCCGCCGGTCGCTGCTCAGCCGCCCGGAGATAAAGGGCTTTTGACTGCCTGACACAGTTGAGCGGTACTGCGCATCGGTCACGAACATGCGGGAGATTACATCTGCCGCATCTTCCTCGACCCCATAAATGCTTCCGTTATGGAGGCGTAATTCGCCGTTCTGCTCATCCAGCAAAAAGATCACCGCCGAATCGGCTTGGAAAAGGTGCGCCAACTCGCGAACTGAATGCTCTAGCACCTCATCCACTGATGCCGAAGAAGCTGAAAGGCTGGCGATACGTCGTAGCGCGTCAGACCGGTATGCACGCTGACGCGCCTGTTGCACTAGAACGGCATTCTCGATAATAGCTGTGGCCTGGTTTGCAACGATATTCATCAAGCGCAATTCTTCGCTAGAGAAAGCAATAACGCCCTCTCTATGATTTGATAATTGCATAAAGCCAAGCAAACGTCTGCCCGACAATAACGGCACTAAAACCAAATCACGCAAACTGGCAGCTTGTGCCAGGACCCGGATACCAAGCGTTTCCCAGGCTTCATCTTCTGCCGCATTCAAAGTCGTTAAGGGTCTTTGAGATGCAATGATATCGGAGGCATCTTTATCGTCAGGAATGTTCGTGCGATATATTTCCACAATGTGCGGAGGTAATCCCTGAAATGGGATTTGACCCTCGAGCGCACGTCTACCTTCGTCGTATAGTAAAAATCCAATAATTTCAACATCGAATAGTGGAGAGACACTCTTAACCAGGCGCTCAAACAAGTCTTTCATATCCTGGCTTACGCTCACAGCCTGGGCCAAATTTGCGAGGCTGGTCAACTCAGCCGTTCGTTGCTCTTCCATTTCATAGAGCAAAGCATTACGAATAGCAACCGCTGCCTGCCCAGCCACCAAATGAAGCAATTCCAAATCATGCTGGCTGAAACTGTTTTCCGCTGATTGTCCGACTTCAAGCGTGCCTATTAGGTCTTTGCCATCCATAAGGGGAATACCGATATAGGAACGAACCGAATAGGGTTCTATTGCCTCATTCGCTGTTTTATTATTCTCTCCGGAAACGGTTTGAGAAAGGAGCAACGGCTTATGCGTTTTTAGCAAGGTATCAGCATAATTTCCAAAATATGATCTTTCCACCTGTCGTAATGTACGCGGTTCACCGGAACGACCTTCAAAGCGATATGGGACTAAAAGCTGGTTGGCTTCATCCCAAACCTTGAGTTCCAACGTATCTGCTGAGACCAAGCGTCCCACATTTTCCAGAATAGCTTGCAAAGTGGCTTTCAGGTTCAGGTCGCTCGAAATCGACTGCCCAAATTCGGTAATCAGGCGCAAAATCGAGGCCGAAACCTGTCCGTCGTCTCCCACCGAGAATACCGGTGCCAGATCCAGGTTCTGCAAGACAACCATCATCAAAGGAGATAAGCCGGGCACACGATAGGAGGTCGCCTCTGTTAATTGGGCTCCAACAGAGATTCGTTTTTGACTTTCTTTGGAAAGAAGGGAGAGAAATTCATCGGACGGTCGCGTGTAACGCGTCAGACGTTCCAGATCAACCTGATCATCTTCATGCAGACTGAACAACTGGCGCGCCGATTTGTTTATATATTCAACTCGTCCACCGCCCTGAATGATGATAACGGCATCCTTCTGGTCAGAACCATCAGGATATGCCAATGAGGAGGTTGAAAGGTTTGCACTAGTCTGGTTGCTAGGCAGCAATAGCCGCAGCAAAACCCGGACCAGTAAAACCAATACCAGCCCGACAACAACCAAAACCAGACCAAAACCTAAGCCCTCCATTGCAGACGAAATCCTCAGTCCACTAACTCGCCCGGAGTATCCTTCCGTCGCGCTTCCGCCCCCATTTCGGTGATTTCACGAATATCGGCAAATCCATATTCCGATGGCTCAGCAATCCCAACAGCAAGTGTCATGAAGGGAACTTTCTCCGGCCCATTTGTCGCCTGAACTGTCATATAACCCTGCTGGCGATCGATAAAGTTATAGTGCGTTTGCACTTCTTCCGCAAAGCGTTCTTTCAAACGCTGCTTGATCGAAGGAGCAGCATTTTCAGTTGTGATGATGATGAAATTGTCGCCACCCGCATGACCAATAAAATCGGATGATGTGCCGGTTTCATCTACCACTTCGCCAATCAGCATAGCAGTAAAACGAAGTACATCATCTCCAGCTACAAAACCGTACACATCTTTAAAGTATGGGTCAAAATGATTGATGCGAATATCCATCAACGCCCAGTCCTTCTCGCGGATGATCTTGCGCAATTGTTCCTCGATCAAACGACCTGCCGGGAGTCCTGAACGCGGATCAGTCAGGCTTTCCCGCTCCGAGCGGCGGATGGCACCCTGCACGCGCAGTTTCAATTCCTCGATATCGAAGGGCTTGGTAATGTAATCATCAGCACCCAACTCGAGGCCTTGTAACTTATCGCTGCGCTCATCTTTCTGCGTCAGGAAAATCACAGGGATATGGCTGGTGCGCGTGCTGGTACGCAATGTACGGCAAACCTCATACCCATCAATATCCGGCAACATGATATCCAGCACAATCAAGTGCGGTAACACCTGCTTGGTCTTCTCCAACGCATCAGAGCCGCGGACCGCTACGTCCACGTCATATTCCAGGCCGCTGAAATAGATTTTCAGCATGTTCCCGATGTCAATGTCGTCTTCAACAACCAAAAGGCGGGGCTTTCCCATAGAGCCTCCTTTTATACGCGCCGCGCCCTTTTTCGGGCGTTTCGGCGCACGGTTTCGATTTGTTGCGGCGTTACTTCTCGCTCGAACGAGCGGAACCCGCTCAAGCGAAAGCCATGCTTTTCGGAAATGGTCGTAATTTCATCTACCCGCTCGCGTGTGATATGCTTGCCAAGCGTATAATCTTCAAAACGACCTTCCAGAGCCAGGGCTATTGTCTCTGCCATACAGGCATAGGACTTGCCTGGCGGAAAACCAAAGTTAAAGTGGAAATCAACGGGGCCTGGTACATCAACCATTCCGCCGTCAATCACTAATATATCATCTCTTGCGGCCGCTACCATTGCAGAAACATCACGAGGCCGCGCCACATCACATACAACACTCCCTGGTAACAAATACTCCGGATGGATAACATCATGGACTGCACTCGTCACCGTCAAGATCAATTGGGCCTCGGATAAAACATCCATCTTCGTGCTGGGGACCAACTCGCCCCTCCCCGGACCCGCCAACTGCTCCCGCAATTCTAGCAGTGCCTCTTCCTTGCGGCCGATCAAGTACAAACGGCCGACATCCTCTGCCAACAACTCGGCACACACCCGGCCAATCGTTCCGGAGGCACCCACTACCGCAGCCGTGGCATTATGCAGAGGAATATCCATCAGGCAAGCTGCCTCACGGATCGACTGTACTGCGATGGCTATGGTGTAAGAATCACCAGTCGTAACAGGTACGTCCAACGAACGGGCAATAGTTACTCCGGCATCACCAATGACCGAGGTAAAAGCACCCAGGCCTAACATCCGAGCCCCGAGGTGCTCGGCCATCCGGCCTGTTTGTACAATCTTACGATAAACAACCCGCTCTGGCAACTCCAACATTCGTCGGGGTGTATAAGGTGCAGCAATGAACCAACCCTTCACCTGCTTTCCGGTTGATGCAGAGGTAATGCCTTCGATCTCTGAAATATAAACGGGGGGGAAGAACGTTGAAAAAAAGTCGATCTGACGCTCGGTCAGAACGCGCCCTAATAACGGAAATTTCCGGCTGACATCTCGTTTGGGGTCAATCGGGTGAATGATAAATGCAAATGTATCCATCGGCTTACCAGGATTCCACCTCCGTCCGTTCATCCTTTGGCCGATAGAGAGCCTGATGCTGAGTGGCACTTTTCAACCGATAATGATCGCTATCCTCAAAACGGATGTCACGATTGATCACACGCCGCTGACCAGAAGCAACCAACACAACATCAGATTCGATGGTACGCGCCGGGTACACGATCATGCCGGAGCCGATACGACAGTTATGCCCAACGCAACTGCCGATTACCGGGCGATTCGAAATGCTCAATTGGTCTTTTCCATCTAACGCACGGATTGGTGTTGGGATCAAGTTGAAGTCTGTAAATGTCGAACCAGCACCAATGAATGTATTGCGTCCCACCACGCACATTTGTAAACAGGTGTTTTGCGCGATCATGCTATTTTCCATGATAGTGGTCATGAATAGAGCTGCACGGAAGGGTAGGAAAGTTCCATCTCCCACAACGGAAAGCATCAATTGCACATCCTGTGAAACATTGACATTGTTACCAATGATGCAATTTTCGATCACCGCCCCGGCATTGATAATGACATTATCCCCGATCGTCGTAGGTCCGTGGATTACTGCCCGTGGATCGATCACGCAGTTTTTACCGACAGTGACCAATTCCGAACACTCCAGCAATTGGCGACCTTCATAAAGCGCCTTGCTAATAACCTTCATCTTATACAAGGTATCTTCGTTTAAACGCTTCTCAAAACGAGCGCCACGTGCAAAGAGCCCGAATACTACGTCAACCAGATGCACGTGCACCCATGAATCAATCGCCATCAGTGCCCGCAACGGAACGTTAAAAACCAGATCACCCGATTGATCGGCCATGTAAGTAGGGACATGATAATATCCCATCTCACGCGAACCCAGATCGATCACCAACGGATCCACGTCTGCTACTGGTCCATTCGGGTAATACCACAAATCGGCTAAAAACAGATCACCAGCAGGAGTATAAGAAGTAGAAAGGGGAAAGGCATGTTCTCGAAAGGCAGGATCATCAATAGAAAATGCTGCTCGCACGGCTCGCTTGCGTTTTCTGGCTTGTGTGATGAACTCGGAAATATAGTGTTCGTCGAAAAACAAATTATCACGGTAAACTAAAGTCGGCTCGCGCACAAGCGGGAGGCGTCTTCCGGGTTCCAACTCGCGCTCGCTGGTTACATAAGGAGCAAGGACATTGCGTTGATACAACCAGAGCGGTTGGTTTTGGATACGCAAATCGCGCGCACGTTCGTTGAACGGCTTAATGATATGGGGAGCATTCAAGATAATCTTCAACATCTAATGTATTTTCTCACAACTTGATAATCATCGAAAAAAACAAACCTAACAAAATTGTAAGATTCACGTCAACGGAGTGAGATCGATAACAATAAGGCAGGCTGGATCGCCTTGCACGATGCAAGTTTCTTCTACTACATTATAAGACTTCCCACCGCTAACCCAGTATAACGCTTCCTGTAGCATTCCTACCGTAAATTGACAGACCGGTTCAGGTTCATGTCTTCCCCAACACCAGGGACATTGCTCAACTTGCCACAGGATTTTATGCTCTGATTCTTTCAATAAAACTTTTTGATCTGTTTGTCCGTTAAAAAAATCCGTCAACGCATGCAAGACGGCCACTAATTTCAAATCGGAGGGTTGTAAACGAAAGGCTGTATCATTTAAACCTAATTCAGGTCCATATGTACGCAACCCGCTTGAAAAGAAAACCTGCCCGGCCCGCAATGCAAGGCCGCGCCCACCACGTGGACCATATCCCTGCTCCACTGAACTTTGCAACTTGCTGAAGGTTTCAAATGGAACAGCCCGTTTATCATTATTTGGTGGATAATTATCGATCAGGGAGGAAAGTGTTGACAGGTTTAGGGCAGCATTGAGACCGTTCTTCCCCATGATTTCCTCGAATGCCAATAGCACAAGCCGCCCCAATTTGTTCGGGAAATAGCAATCGAGGGGAGTATCCATTATGCGCTGGGCGGTTCTTCGTCCAGAAATGATTTGAGCTTATGCATAAAAGGCTCAGATTCGTCCAGCATGATGAAATGCCCGGCCTTTGGAAAACGCTCGGTCCTATTTTGTTCAACCCCTACGGCTAACGGTTTCCATTGCATCGGGTTGACGATGTTGTCCTTATTTCCGTACATGCCCATGACAGGGACTTTGATTTCATCGAGCATCGGACGCAAATCCGTGCGGCGCAAAGAAGCAATGCTACGCAAGAAAGATTCCACGGTCGTCCGCGAAAGGTCGCGATCCATCATATCCGGGAAGCGTGGGTCATGACAGATGAACGGCGAGGCAACGCGCATTCCGAAGCGAAATACTCCCATCATATTGAAGAGCATGAATGCAATTGGACGATAACCCGCCCACTTCAAAGGCAAAGCCAACGATGACCCGGCAATGGGCGAACCAACAACCACAACTTTCGACACGCGCTCAGGATACTGAATTGCCACCGATAAACTAACGGTTCCCCCCATACTGTGACCAACCAGCGGGGCTTTTGCGATTCCCAACTGGTCCATGAACTGATCTACTAAACTGACAAAATCCTGTACGGCATAGGTTTCGCGTTTTTTACCGGACTCTCCAAATCCCCAAAAGTCAAGCGCATAGGTTCGATAATATTGGCCAAGGTAGGCCATGGTTTCTTGCCATAGGCCCCAAGAACCCAGCCACCCATGTAGCAAGATAACGGGGCGTCCCCGTCCATATACTTCGTAATGAACAATACCCTGGTCTGTAGTGATCGAAGACACCGAACCTAATATACCGGTCCCCCTACCCCCCGGTCTCCATTTCTTCTAGGATGCTGTACAACAATTCTAACAAGACAGTCTTAACCGTTTCGCGTTCCGTTGCCACGCAAGACAAAAACTTGACTGCCGGATCCAATCGTAACGCGTGACGCATATCTTCCAATTCCCAGGCGTCTTTTTTATCCTGCTTGTTAGCAGCCACCACGTAAGGAGTTGGCGCATAGGCGCGGAAAGTTTCAAGAATTGAGCGTGCTTCGCGGAAGGTTTCCGGCCGGGTGCTGTCTACCATTACGATAAAACCCAACATACCTTCAGAAAGGATTTCCCACATGAAGTCAAAGCGCTTCTGACCGGGCGTCCCAAATAGATACAGAACCAGGTCCTCGTCCACTGTGATGCGACCAAAATCCATCGCAACGGTTGTAGCTTCTTTTACTGCACGCTCATCAGCGCCCGAAATTTTACGTTCCGTAGCAACGACATCAATTTCGCTAACAGACTGAATGAATTCGGTCTTGCCAGCGCTAAAGGGCCCTGTCACAACCATTTTGACTGTTTGCATAATAAAAAAATCCTTCCCAAACGTAATAGTTACAGCGATCGGATACGTCCGATGAGCTTGTTCACCAGGGATTTTTGCTCTTCCTTGTCCTGGGTTGGGAACATCTTCGGGCTCGGCAAAACTTTTGCACCCTGTGGGCGGATAATTTCGACCAGACCAGCCTGCAGCAAGCCATAAACAATACGGCGGATTTCCAAGTCATTCATTTTGTTGGCATTGGCAATCTGCTTCATTGTATTCTTTGGATTAATATATGAAACAACCCGCCACTCTTCTACACTCAAATTTACGTTTTTTAGCGGCCGGTCGGTGAATTTTAGGGCCATTTCCAGGCTTGGGATTTCATCCTGCAATTGTTCCCATTCTCGCAATTGCCGCGAGCCTTCAATAATCAAATTCTCCAGGTCCAGGCGAACGTTAATGCGATCGTCTGGGGGAAGCAATTCAGTTTCAAAGCGGAAAGAGCCTTCTACCCAGGTATATAACCGCCGGATCGTCCCTGCAAAGTACTCTTGCAAGTTGATCAGAATATCTTCCTGCGTTACATAGCCCGCATTGATCAATAACAAACCCAACTCTTTGTCAGTCATATTGCCCGCGCGCTCTACAATTGCCCGGTATTGATTGACGGATAGTTTATTGGCGTGATGTAATACCGTTGCCAGGCGGTTATCTTCCCGCCCGATACGTGCAAAAGCAAGCTTCCCGTTTTGAAACGCAACATGAGCCTGGTCAGCGGCCCCATCTACAATTAATGTACCGGTTTTGCCTGCCAAGTTAATTAAATTAAGGAGTTGAGTGATTGTAAAATCTCTTAAATTTCCGCGTAACGCCATAGAGCGCCTCAAATAAGTCCCCCGAATGGGGACTAAAAAGATTATACATGCAAGGTATTAATGCGTCAAACTTGGGATATTGACAATATTGAAAGGGCTCGCACGGCTATGATAAACTCAGCTCGTTTCCAATTTCATGGAGGACTTCATGCAACGTAGAACCTCGCTCCCTTGTCTGACCCTGAGCTTGCTGCTCATTGCTACATTTACCTTTCCCGGATATGTATCCGCCGCCCCTTTAACCGGCGTGACAGATGACCAGCCCACTCTTAACTTTCCCGATAGCATCACTTTCCATGCAACCCTCGAAAGCAGCGCGCCAATCACATCTATAACACTCGAATACGGCACGGATCAACAGACTTGTGGCACAGTACTCGCCAAAGCCTTTCCCCAGTTCACACCCGATACAACCGTGGACGCCCAATGGACATGGGAGATGAAACAATCCGGCTCATTGCCCCCTGGTGCAACCCTGTGGTGGCGCTGGCGCTACACTGATGAAAATGGAGTCGAAAGTGTCTCCGAGGAAAAGGCCCTCACCTGGCTTGATTCCACTCACGACTGGCAAACTGTCACATCCGGACTGATCAACCTGCACTGGTATTCTGGCGATCAGGCCTTCGCACAGGATTTGCTCAATGCAGCAGTAGCTGGCCTCGAACTTCTCAAAAATGACGCTGGATTGCAAGCCAACCAGCCTATCAATCTCTACATCTATGCCAACACCGCCGACATGCAAGACGCCATCCTCTACGAACCTTCCTGGACGGGCGGCATGGCATTCCCGGAGCACAACATCGTCATCATCGGCATTTCCCAGCAAGACCTTGAATGGGGACGCTCCACCATCACGCACGAGCTCACACATGTGCTAGTCGGCCATTTCACCTTCTCCTGCCTGGGCGATGTTCCCACCTGGCTGAATGAAGGCCTGGCCGTCTACAGCGAAGGCGGGCTGGATACACAATCAAAAGATCAGCTTGACCAGGCCATCAGCAGCGACCAATTGCTGACTGTCCGCTCGCTCAGCGGCGCCTTCTCCGAGGTGCCCAGCAAAGCTTACCTTTCCTACAGCGAATCCTACAGCATCGTCAATTTCCTGATCAAAACCTACGGGCAGGACAAAATGAATTCGCTGCTGATCGCCTTGCGGGATGGAGCTACTGTGGACAACGCTTTGCAAGGCGTTTACGAGTTCGACATCGAAGGACTGGAAGACGCCTGGCGGGCTTCGATCGGGGCTACGCCCAGACCTGTTTCCGTTAACCCGACCGCTCAACCCACCCCGACTTTTGTCCCCACCTACGTGCCTTTCTCTGGGGCGTCGTTGGTCGCTACACCGACGCCTTACGCCATCCCTACTTCATCCAGCACGGAATCGTCACCGCAACAGAATGGTCCGCCTATCACGTTGACACTCTTACTGCTTTCAGTCTGTTGCGTACTCATCTTGCTTGTTGGCGTGCTGGGATTGGGCGTTTACTTGGCATCCCAGAAAAACAAAGGAAATCACAATGAACCGGGCGCGTAAGCTTTTCACCTTTGTCACGCTTGCCCTATTGATTGCCGTCGTCGTGGGGGTGGCGCGGAACGCCTCAGCCGGCAATCCGCTCCAAGGATCGCCTCGGCAGACCCTGGTGCTGGCAGGCGGCGAGAGTACCAATCCGCGGGAATACGATCCGGCCACCACGCACGGCTCCGGGGACAAGCTGGTCTACAGCGGGCTGGTCTCCTTCGATCCACACCTGAACCTGACCCCTGACCTGGCTGAGACCTGGGATGTCAGTCCGGACGGCACGGTCTACACCTTCCACCTGCGAACGAATGCAAAGTTTCACGATGGAAGGCCCGTGACTGCCCAGGATGTAATCTATTCCTGGGAGCGCGCACTCAGCCCGGCATTGGCTTCTGACACCGCGCTGACCTATTTGGGCGACATCGCCGGCGCGCAGGAGATGGCAGACGGGAAGGCCGAACATGTTTCTGGCTTGCAGGCGCTCGACGAGCACACCCTGCAAGTGACGATTGATGCGCCCAAACCTTATTTTCTACTCAAGCTAACCTACCCGACCGCTTTCGTGCTGGATAAAGCCAACGTTGAATCGGGCCAAGAATGGTTCCGCACGCCCAATGGCACCGGCCCTTACAAGTTGACCGAGTGGAAACGCTTCGAACAGATCACATACACAGCCAATCCCGATTTTTACCTTGGAAAGCCCTCCATTCCGACCGTGATCATCCAGCTTTACAGCGGTGTTGGCCTGCGCTTGTATGAGTCTGGCAATATCGACATCACCGGGGTTCCATATTCTTCCGCCGAGCGTTTTCTTGACCCGACCGAACCTCTACACAATGAACTCATCACTGGCGTAAACCTGTGCACTGGTTTCGTGGTTTTCGATACTACCCAACCGCCCTTTGATGATGTCAAAGTGCGACAGGCTTTCTCGATGGCCTTCGACCGTCAAAAGTATATCGATGTGGTCCTCAACGGACGAGCGTTGCCTGCCATTGGCCTCTACCCGCCTGGCCTGCCCGGCTTCAATATCGGACTGAAGGGTCTGCCCTATGACCCCGCGCAGGCACGGCAACTCCTGGCCGAATCCAAATATGGCAGCGCGGGCAAACTTGCCCCCTATCGTCTATACGGATGCAGGCATCGGCTCATCTGTGGGCGGGGATGTCGCAGCCCTGGCACAGATGTGGCAGCAGGTGCTGGGTGTACAGATCACGGTCGAGAACCTGGAACCAAACTACTACCTGGACGAGGTTTACGCCGGCCATCACGGACAGATCATCAGCGGCGGTTGGTGCGCGGACTATCCCGACCCAGAGAATTTCGCGGATGTGCTCTTCCACAGCGGTTCTGCCCAGAACAGCGGCGGGTATTCTAATCCTGCGTTGGACAAATTACTCGAACAGGCACGTGTGGAACAGGATGTGACCAAACGCATCGAGATGTACCAACAGGCCGAACAGATTATCGTAAACGATGCGCCCGTGCTATTCACCACCCATTCGCTTTCATATCAATTGGTCAAGCCATATGTGAAAGGCTACGTTTTCACCCCGATTGATATGCCGATTGAAAGATATATGTGGTTGGAAGGGAAGTAGACCCCTCCCCCTGCCCTCCCCCAAATCCCCGCTGAAGTTCGCGGGGATTTGGGGGAGGGTGGCCGAAGGCCGGGTGGGGGCTATGGCCTCGCCTCCACCACAAACTCCACCTGCCCGATTTGCCCCGCCAAACTGGATACTTCAAACGCGAAAGCCAAGCTACTACCTGGCACAATCCCGGCGTTCGATTCCCAACGCCGCGTACCGACTACGCGTCCGGCGCGATCATAGACAACCGCCGCCACCCAGACCATTTTAGCGGGTTGCGCGTCTTCCGGCAGGAGTACCATTCCGCTGACCTGCGCGCTGCGCCCGGAACCGTCGACCTGGGTCAGCGTGTTGTGCAACGTGGCCGGCAGATAACGCTCGTCGTCAGATTGCAGGTGGATGCCTGTCAACAGTTGCACCTGGGGCTGGGCATCGGCGGGAATAACGGGTGGAAAAAAGACCATCAGCGGCAAGGACGCATCCGGCGGCAGGATGTTCAATGGCGAAAGTGCAGGGGTGCTGGCCAGAGTACCGCCGTCCGCATCCAGCAGGGTCACCTGCGCGGAGAGATTCTCGATCACATCTTGTGTATCGTTATAGACCAGCGCGAAGCACCACATGCCCTGGTCCGCTGTGGGATAGCACTCGATCTGTTTAACGGCGGCCCCCTGCGGGGATGATAAAGGCACGGGCGTGGAGGTCGAAGCATCGGTTGGATCAGCCGGGTTACTGGGAACGTTGAGTTTCGTTCCAATCGACATGCTGTTCGGGGAAACATCCGGGTTAGCAGCAACGAGTTCATCCAACGAGACACCGAATTTAAAGGCAATACTGCTCAACGTGTCGCCCGCCTGGACTTCGTAGATAAATGGCGTTGGTGAGGGGAGTGGTGTCTCGAACGATTTCGACCAGTCCATTCGGCTCGTTCTGGCATGGCACTGGGCGTGCGAGTGAAGTACGGGCGTAAGGTTCCAGGAAGTGTGGGCGTCTGTTCCACTGGCTGTGGCGTGCAAGCAGCCAACAGAAAAGCGAAAAGCAAAAAGGCGCGTTTCATGCTCAGGATTATACTTGCGGCAAGAAGTTATAATCTTTAAAAATCATGACGCGACTGATCCTCCCCACAAGGATAACGTCGCGCAACGTTATACAATTCAATGGAGGTACTATGGAATATCGTCATTTAGGGAAAGCGGGAATACAGGTCAGCGAACTTTCTTTTGGCTCGTGGGTTACATTTCACAACCAGGCGGGCGTCGATTCCGCGGTAGAGATGATGGCTGCTGCGTATGACGCGGGCGTGAATTTCTTTGACAACGCTGAAGTGTACGCGGGCGGGAAGTCAGAAGAAGTGATGGGCGCAGCGCTCAAGAAATTGGGCTGGCGGCGCAGCAGCTATTTGGTTTCGACCAAGCTGTTCTGGGGCTTGCATGACGGTCCAAACGAACGTAACACGCTCAACCGTAAGCGTCTGATCGAAGGCATCAACGGTTCGCTCGAACGCCTGGACCTGGATTATGTTGACTTGCTCTATTGTCATCGCGCCGACCCGACCACGCCTATCGAAGAGACCGTCTGGGCCATGCACAACATCATCGAATGGGGGAAAGCGCTCTA
The DNA here is from genome assembly GCA_963785535.1 of uncultured Chloroflexia bacterium. Lineage (GTDB taxonomy): Bacteria > Chloroflexota > Anaerolineae > Anaerolineales > Villigracilaceae > JAABUE01. The sequence continues at coordinate 154,279 of CAWAVQ010000007.1, forward strand.
TTGGGGCACGTCCGAATGGTCAGCCGCAGAGATTGCAACGGCTATCGAGATTGCCGAACGCCATCACTTGCATAAGCCAATCGTGGAACAACCGCAGTACAACATGTTTGTACGGCATCGCTTTAGCCCAGAATATGAGCGTGTCTACAAGACGTACGGCTACGGCTCGACTACCTGGAGCCCGCTGGCTTCCGGCCTGTTGACCGGAAAATACAAAGGCGGCATTCCCGAGGATAGTCGTGGCGCGCTCAAAGGCTACAACTGGCTGCAAGACCACCTGACTGACCAGGAAAAGCTCGCCAAGGTGGCAGCACTGGAACCCATCGCCAAAGAAATGGGCGCGAGTCTAGCGCAGTTTTCGCTGGCCTGGTGCCTGCAAAACCCCTACGTCAGCACCGTCATTACCGGCGCCAGCCGTGTAGAACAGGTGCAGGAGAATATGAAGGCCATGGAATTCGTGGACAAATTCACGCCCGAAATCATGGTGCAGATCGATGAGATTTTTGGGGTCACGAAAGACGAAGAAGACTAGAAATAGCCGTTCGTGCGGCAGTTCCACTGCCGCACGAACGAGATTCACTTTGTAAAATATCCATTCTCAATCGTCTGCCAGGGCTCGTCTGGCAGAACCATATATTTCGTCAGCAGGGGATGCACGTGCGCAATCTGCTCATAGACGCGCTGCGCTACCATCCGGATGGAAAAATGCGCGTTGGAGGCTGCCCGTAACTGGCAGAAAGCGTAGGCTTCGCGCAAATTGAAGGTAGCCAGCACACGGCGGTTGAAGCCATTGGGGACGACATATTGCGCGACGTACGGGTTGAACCCGTTCAACTTCTCCCACGTGGACCGGGCTGTCTCCATCGCCGCCTCATACCTGGACCCTAAACCTGCCTCCGTTATCGAGCGCGGAGTGGCGTATCCCAGCACGGCGGTCTGGAGCTGTGGTGTCTGCGTCATCATACGGTGACGTTTGAATTCGGCATACGCGCCCTGATCCATGACCAGATCGAAAGTATAAGTGCAGTGCTCCAACTCGCGCAGCGGAACGTCATAGCGGCCCAGCTTGCCCAGCAGGGCTTCGGCCAAACTCTTGCGCTCGGCCTGCGAAGCCCCACATACCTTCTCCATCGTGTCTGCAAAAGGCATATTCCCAAAGCGATACAACGCAGCCGCTAAAATTTTGTTCTCGCCGTCTCTGTCATAATCGGCTAACTCGCACCGGTTTTCGCTCACCACAGAGAGCACAGAATCCACAGAGTCCTTTTTGTTTTTTTCTCTGTGTTCGGAGCCCGTCCTGAGCTCAGTCGAAGGATGTGCTCTGTGGTAAAGATCGTCGCCCGTCTTTACCCAATACTCCACAGCCTCCGCATACTTGACCAGCGTGGGCAGTTCCCTCTGCGCCACCTGCTTGACCGTCTCGCCAATCTCGCGCACTTCCGCCAGCGGACTGGACAACCACTTGCGGAGGGCGTTCTCCAGCACGCGCCCGTTGGCCGTCATGCCGACGTTGGCCAATGAAGCCGCCGGCAGGATGAAGCGACACACGTCCACATAGCGTGAGCGGATGCGGCGATCATAGGAGCTATCCTTTTCATCCTCGCGGCGTGGGGCCTGAGCCGCAATGACCGCTTTGACTGGTTCCAACGCAGCCGCATACGTCTCGAACAGCATACGGCAGGTAGCCACAAATTCTTCGCGCAGGGGATGGCCATCCAACTCGACCGGAGTGTGGAAAGAATCTTCGTCCCATTTTTGGTAGCGGGTGGACTTCTCGGTGTACGAAGCCAAGCGGTTGCTCTCGATGGCTTCCATCGCGATCCGGGAGGCGTTCTCGATGGCCAGGTGCAACACAGCGTGTTCCGCCACGGAGGCGTGTCCATAGCCCACCACCCACTTCTCGTGAAATTGGGCCGATTTCTCGTCGGTCAGTTCGGCGGCAATATCACGAAAGGAATCGGGGAAACGGGATGTTTTGGCAAAAGCAACAGCGATGGTTTCGGGGGACAATTCTTTGGAAGATAACAGGTAAATGTCTCGTTTTGGGGCCGGCATGGAAACTCCTCTGGCAAATTGGGCAGATTATAACAAAAGGGCGGCCAATTGGCCGCCACTAAGCAAGAATTTTTCTCGTTTGTGCTATATCCTCGTGGATTTTTTCTAGTAAGGCTTCTACGCTTTTAAATTTCAACTCATCGCGCAAACGCTCCACGAACTCCAGTTTTACTTCCTGATCGTACAGGTCACGGTCGAAGTCCAGCAAGTGGGCCTCCACGTTGGGAACCTGCTTATCGGGCGTGAAGGTCGGGTTTATGCCAATGTTGCTGGCCGCCGGGTAGCGCTTGCCGCCCACCCAGGCCCAGGTGGCATATACGCCATTGGCCGGAATGACCTTGTCCTTGGGATAATCGATGTTGGCAGTTGGGATGTTGATCTTGCGCCCGCGCCCGTCACCGTGCACCACCGCTCCGCTCAGATTGTAGAAACGGCCCAGGTTTTTGGCTGCGTGGGACACGTCTCCGGAGCGGATGCGTTGGCGGATCAGGCTGGACGAAAGCACATCCCCGCCGTTCTTGACCGGTCCGATGGCCTGCACGTTGTAGCCGAACTCTTCTCCCAGCTCTGTCAGACGCTCCAGGTCACCCTCACGGTTGTGGCCCAGGGCAAAATCGTACCCTATCCATAACGAGCGCAGGCCCAGGTGTTGAGAGACACGGCGCATGAAGTCAAAGGCAGAGAGCGCCGCAAAATCGGGGGTGAACGGCTGGGTGATGACTACGTCCACGTCCATAGAACCGAGCAGTTCAGCACGTTCTTCGGGGGTGGTTAGGCATTTCAGATCATGGCGTTTACCCAGCACGACAGCGGGATGCGGCCAGAAAGTAAGCACAACAGCAGGCGCACCGTTTTGATGGGCGCCTGCTGTTAAATTCGACAGAATCTCCTGGTGGCCGCGATGCACGCCGTCAAAAACGCCGATCGTAAGCCAGGAGTTTAGCAATGCAATGTCATTTAAAGAGCGGTAGTGTTGCATGCGTATGAATAGGCTCTCCTGAGTGAAAATGCCAATGGCTGGCAGTTTGCACTACCATTGATTTAGCCAGACTGGAAGAAAACCTTCTTAGGCTGCCATTCGAGCGTGCCTTCTTCTTCGCCTTCGAGACACTGTAAAAGAGCTACCAATTCGCCCTGCGTGCTAACACCGCGCACCCAGCTTTCCAGTTTGGTATCGGGCTCGGCCTTGACACGGTGTCCATGACGGACCTCTTCCACTTCATCAGGATCGAGTTCGCGCGCTTCCCAATCGCCCAGGGCTTCCGCCGCCGGGATGAGATATTGGTACCAACTACCGGCGGTAAAAGCTTCCTGCAACTTGCGTAGCGGCACTGCATCGCGCAAGGTGAAGCGTCCGCTCTTGGTGCGGCGCAAACCAACCAGGTAAGCGCCGGTGCCGAGGTTCTCACCCAGGTCGTTGGCCAATGAGCGCACATACGTACCGGAAGAACAATGTACGTCTACTACGACTTCGGGGGGCGCCCATTCGAGTACTTCCAGGTGATGTACCTGAATGATACGCGGCTCAAGTTCCACTTCCTCACCTTTGCGCGCCATCTCGTATGCCTTACGTCCCTTGACCTTGACGGCGGAATACTGCGGCGGGGTCTGTTCGATCTCGCCTTCGAAAGTTTTGAGAACTTTCTCAAACTCTTCTTCCGTCACATTGACGGGCATTTCTTCCTGACTGGTGAACTTGCCATCTGCGTCGTAGGTATCAGTTGAATTACCCAGGCGAATGATCGCCTGATAGCGTTTATCCGAAGCAGACACAAATTCGCTCAGGCGTACTGCTGGACCAATCAAAACAACCAGCACGCCAGAAGCACGCGGATCGAGCGTTCCCGTGTGCCCGGCACGGCGGATACCTGTGCCATTACGAATGGCTTGCACGACGTCATGAGAAGTCATGCCTACAGGTTTGTCAACCACCAAAACGCCGGAAATCGCGTTCTTTACATCCTGACTGTTCATTCCTAATTCCTCCTAATTCATCCCTTTCTTGTCCTAATTATGACACATTTCTTCATTTTTTGGTTAAAGACCCAACATTTCCTTGGTAGTTTTGAGCACCAACAGTTGGACCTCGTTCAATATGCCGGGAATATTCGCACCGGCCGCAGCAGCATGCCCGCCACCACCAAAGTGTGTTGCAACGGGTGAAACGTCCACACCCTGTTCCAGGGCCCGCCACGAAATCTTTACATGATTGTCGTGCTGTTCAACAAAAATCATGCCTACTTTGTGACCGTCAATAGCAGAGATCATATTGATCAGGTCAGCATCATCATTCCCGCCATAACCGCTCGCTTTACGATCTTCGAGCGAGAGCGCACTCCACACAATTCCATTCGATGATTCCAATTTGGAAAGTCCCGCTCCCCAATAGCGCGCGGCTGAAAACGAACGGCGCACAAGACCTCGCATATACAGTTCGGACATGTCCACTCCGGTCTCCATCAGCGCTGCAGATTGGCGCAGAGCCTCGGGTGTCATGTTCGAGGTGCGGAAACCAAGCGTGTCGGTGATAATACCAGTCAAAAGGGCAGCCGCCACCGGGCGGGTGATCTCATAGTCCCAGGCTGGCAGATAATTGGTCAAGATGGCCGCTGTCGCAACAGCTTTGCCCTCGATCAAATTAATCTTGGCAAAACGCTCGTTGGTAATATGATGGTCGATATTAATGTCCGGAGTACCCAGGGCTTGGAACGGTTTCCCTAAACGTTTGAAATCGGCGCAATCTACGGAAATGAACGTATCGAAATCCCCTTCCACTTGCTTCCGGACCTGGTCACTACCCTCCAGATAGCGAAAACTGGACGGTACGCCATCAGTCAGCACCATCTGGACAGTTTTCCCTGCGTTTTGCAGCGCCAGCCCCAAACCGATCAGGGACCCAATCGCATCACCATCCGGCCGAACGTGCGAAGCGATCAATATCTTTTGCGCTGCTCCCAAACGTTCCTTGACTTCTGTCTCTATATTTTCTCCCATTCTTGCTTCGACATTCTCCCTTATGATTTTTTCTCTTTCAGTTGCGCCAGCAATTTTTCGATATGGTCAGCGTTCTCGGGGGTCGGGTCCCAGTGAAAACGCAGACGCGGAAACGTGCGCAATTCGATCCGTCCGGCCAATGCCCGACGCATGAAACCGCTGGCGCTTTTCAAACCGGCCAGAATTTCCTGGGAGCGTTCCGCCCCCTCGACCGCAGAGACGTAGACATCCGCAAAGGCCAGTTCACGGTCTACCCTTACGTCTGTGACGAAAATCTGTTGCAGGCGCGGGTCGCTGATCTCGCGGATAAGCATTTCCGAGAGTTCCTGGCGAATGCGGTCAGCAATACGTTGAAGCCTGATTCCCGATGGCATGATTCATAAATGGGTGGGGCATACCCGCCCATATTCATCTACGATGATTTTTCCAAAACGTAGCAGACAAGCTCGTCACCGACTTCGATGTTGTGGAAGTTTTTCAAGCCAACTCCACATTCGAATCCGGTACGTATCTCACGTACATCTTCCTTCTCATGCTTGAGCGAGGCCATTTCGCCTTCAAAGAGCAGGTCTTCACCGCGAAACAAACGTACCTTGGCATTACGGCGTAACTCGCCCTCACGTACTTTGCAACCAGCGATCTTGCCAACCTTCGAGATCGGGAAGACGGCCATCACTTCGGCGCGTCCGATGACCTTTTCGGTCAATACGGGTTCGAGCATGCCTTTAAGGGCCTTCTCGATATCTTCCGTCAGGCGATAGATAATGTCATACAGACGGATCGAGATGCCTTCTTTTTCGGCCAGGCGACGTGCGGCCACATCAGCCTGCACGTTGAAGCCAATCACAATAGCCTGCGACGCAGAAGCCAGCATGACATCGTTTTCACCGATGTTACCGGTTTCCGCATACAATACATTGACGCCGATCTCGCCCTTGCCCAGCTTTTCCACTTCCGACATGATCGGTTCGAGCGAACCCTGTACATCGGCTTTGATGATCAAGCTGAGTTCCCTGGCTTCACCGGCCTGGTAAGCAGCAAACAGATCCTCTAGCGAAGCCTTCTTGCTGGTCTGCTTACGCTGCTTTTGTGCTTCGACACGTTGTGCAGCGATATCGCGGGCTTCTTTATCTGACGAAACGACCCGGAACAGGTCTCCTGCTGATGGAACATCGTTCAATCCCATTACGCCCACCGGTGTAGAAGGGCCCACCTTTTTGACGGGCTTTCCGCGGAAATCGAACATGGCGCGTAAACGCCCATGGGTGGTCCCAGCAACCACAATGTCCCCGGAGCGAAGCGTTCCATTCTGGACCAGCAGAGTTGCCACCGTGCCTTTGGTCTTGTCCACTTCTGCTTCGATGACTGTCCCGATCGCACTTCCTTCGGGGTTGGCACGGATATCGGTGTTGTCAGCTACTAGCAGGATGGCCTCCAGCAAATCGTCGATACCTTCTTTCAGCTTGGCAGAGACTGGGATGACCATGGTGCTGCCACCCCACTCATCCGGGACGAGTTCCTGTTCGGCCAACTGTTGCTTGACGCGGTCAGGGTTAGCGTTAGCCTTATCGATCTTATTCAAGGCAACGACAATCGGCACGCGCGCCGCTTTGGCGTGCGCAATAGCTTCCTTGGTCTGTGGCATGACGCCATCATCCGCAGCCACCACCAGAATAACAATATCCGCGCCCTGAGCACCACGCGCACGCATGGCTGTGAAAGCCGCGTGACCAGGTGTATCCAAAAAGGAAATGGTACGCCCTTTCATCTCAACCTGATAGGCGCTAATATGCTGGGTAATACCGCCCGCCTCGCCTTCCGCCACATTTGTCTCGCGGATGGCATCCAGCAGGGTAGTTTTACCATGATCGACGTGGCCAAGAATAGTGACCACCGGTGCACGGTTGCTCAGCGAAGACTCATCCTCGTCTGCAATCAACTGCCGCCAAAGTGGAATCTCGCCAACTTCTTCCTTGGCTTCCTCTTCGAACACTTCAGGGACGGCGTCATATCCGTATTCAGCAACCACAATTGCGGCAGTATCGAAATCGACCGCTTGATTGATGCTTGCCATTACACCGTTGCTCATCAGTTTTTTGATGACGTCAATAGGGCTTCTATCAATGATTTGTGCCAGATCGCGAATCACGATATTAGCAGGGAGTTCGATTTTGTTCCCGTTTTCGCTCATATGCCACCTCCTGGTAGATTACACATAACGCTTCGCCCCCCATTCTGCGAAGCCAAACCCGGATAGCGGGGGAAGGTGTCACGTGAGCGAAAGTTCAATCGTTCACATGGCAGACATTCCGTCCACGCTCACTTCACTGGACTTTTCCGGGAGCGTTGCTATAAATGCTTGCAAACGCTCTCGGTCTTCGGCGGTCAGTTCGGTCTTCAACGCGTGTGCCAAAGTGCCCTTCAAGCCCCGCTCCCAGCAGGAACGTCGGTCGTGCAAATACGCACCACGCCCGGCCAATTTCCCTGTTAAGTCTACCTGCACCCCTTCAGGCGAGCGGACAATACGCACTAGCTGGCGCTTTGGCATCACCGTACGACAACCCACGCAAGTCCGCTGCGGGATATGTTTCACACGTTGAACAGTCTTCTTAGCCACCTTAATCTCCCCTCACCCTCTCCTCTTCCAGCGGGATATATCCCAACAGAATAGAGCCAGGGGTGAGGGCAACAAAATTACCAATTTCCATCGAAGTCTTCGTCGCCTCGTTTATGCTTCTTACGCGCGACAACTTCACCAAGGTCTTCATCGTACTCAATTTCGACGTGTTTCTTCTTTTTCTTCTTACCCTTCTTTTTCGTGTCGTCAGATTCTTCTTCCTCTTCGTCGACACGTCCTGTTTGGAACATTTCCTTTAGAGCGAACAACTCATCCAGCGATACGTCATCTTTGACAAGGTCAGCATCTTCTGTGAGTTCTTCCTCGTCCTTCCTGCGGGGCTTCTTCTCTTTGATTTGCTCTTCGACTGGCGCTTCAGCGACTTCTTCCGCAACCGTTTCAGGTTGGGCCTCCACTTGCGCGGATGGTTCCACCTGCTCGTCGGCTACAGGTGCTTCAGCAACTGCTTCGGGTTCTGCTACCTGCTCGGCCACCGGAGTTTCTTCAGCAACAACCTCGGCCGTAACTTCGGGCTCAGGTTCAGGCTCGGGTTCGGGGAAGGTCAGCACAGCCAGAGACTCTTCGATATTTTCAATGGCCTTAGGACCAATTCCTGCCAGACCTAACACCTTATCCGGATCCACTTTCATGGCCAGCATCAAATCTCCGACGGTTTCGAATTCAGCTTCGGTCAGGATGTTGAGGATATGTTCCTTGATCCCGGCGTCATAGATTGACATTTCAAAAGCCGCCGCTGGGATTTCGGCACGGGCAGCCGTCACGCGCTCCTCTTCCTCGCGAGCCGCTTCTTCCTGGATTTGGATGGTGCGGCGTTCGACGCGGTCCACGAACTGGGAAAGTTGCATGTACTCTTCCGGCGTGACCGGGCGACCCTCAGCCTTTTTGGTCAGGATAACTTCAATAGCTGGGACGCTCTCTACAACAACCGGGAGCATTTCGGCCAGTTCCGTATCTGCCTGCAACTTCTGTAACGCGTCGCCGGCCGCTTCCACCAGCGACTTGATGTCGATGCGCCAACCGGTCAGCTTGGCAGCCAGGCGGGCATTCTGCCCATCCCGGCCGATGGCCAGGCTTAACTGATCTTCCAATACGACGACCGTCGCCGTGCGCCCGGAATCAGATGTCTCGGAGAGATACACCCCGTTGACGCGCGCCGGGCTGATGGCTTTGGAAATGTAAACCACAGGATCGGGATCCCATTGGATGATATCGATCTTTTCGTCGTGCAATTCCTTGACGATGGCCTGGATACGTACCCCTTTGATACCTACGCAAGCGCCAACCGGGTCGACGCCGGGTTGGGTCGCCATGACGGCTACTTTGGCGCGCTGTCCCGGTTCACGCGCAATAGCGCGGATCTCGACGATGCCATGATAGATCTCGGGGACTTCGTTCTCCAACAAACGGCGCAAGAAATTACGATGCGAGCGCGAAAGGATGATCTGCGGACCACGCGGCCCATCCTTCACTTCCAGCACCACCGCGCGGACGCGGTCGTGTAGCCGGAAGCGTTCACCGGGGATGCGCTGGTTGCCCGGCATGATGCCCTCAGCCTTCATGTCCAGCCCCACTGTCGTGGATTGAGCGTTGGAGGCCTGTATCACACCGCTGACAATCTCGCCTGATTGCTTGTCGAAGTATTCCATCTGCGCGGCGCGTTCGGCCTCGCGGATGCGCTGCTGGATGACCTGCCGCGCGGTCTGCGCGGCAACGCGGCCGAAATCAGCAGGGGTGGTTTCCACCATGGCCATGTCACCAAGTTGAACGTCTGGATCGAAGCGCCTGGCTTCTTCCAGTAGCACCTCAGTACGGTCGTCCACGATGTCTTCCACGACTTCTTTTTCGGCGTAGATCAGTACCTCGCCCGTTTCCGGGTCCACTTTGGCTTCTACCTGCTGCGCACTGGACGCGTTGACAGCCCGCCGGTAGGCCGAGACCATGGCGGACTCAATCGCTCCCAGGATGATCTCCTTGGGGAGTTGTTTATCTTCCAGTACTTCGTTGAAAGCCAGGGCGAATTCGCTCTTCGTCATGCTGTTCTTGCTCCATATTTGTACTTTTAGAAATTACACAGTTTGTGAATAGATACCGAAAATAAGGGGGACGTGCGCAGCCCGCCCCCCTTATTTTCGGGCTTCTTACATTCCAACTGCATAACTCCTGACTACAAGCAGAAAAGTGGGGGTTGCCCACTTTTCGACGCTTTCGGTATCGGTGCTTCTTACAGCCAAAATTCTAGCACAGATGAGAAAGAGATGCAAGGTTTTTAGACGCTCTGTCATTACGAGCAGGATCTCAGTCTGACGTGTATAATACCGGCCATGACTGAACGGGATATGCAAAAGGCCGCTCTGCGCGGCGAGCCTTCATACGTCTGGCGAGAAGGCCAGCGGCGCCGTCTGGAGATGATCGTAAACGCAGCGGGGGAGCGGATTCGAGGCCAAATACTAGAGAACGGCTGCGGGGTGGGCATGTACGTGGAACACCTGGCTCCTTACGGTGGCTGTATCATTGGACTGGAATATGACTTCGAGCGCGCCACCGAAGCCGGGACTCGCTCCCCCAATATTCTCAACGCTGCGGGCGAATCTCTCCCGCTTCCTTCCGGGAGCTTCGACCTGATCCTAAGCCACGAAGTGCTCGAACACGTCCAGGACGACGCCCAGGCCGTGCGCGAGATGCTGCGCGTGTTGCGAAGTCCCGACCCCGTGTCGGGAAAACCTGGCGGGCGGATCGTGCTATTCGTCCCCAACCGCGGCTACCCCTTCGAGACCCATGGCATTTATTGGAAGGGGAAATATTATTTTGGAAACAAACTTTTCGTGAATTACTTACCCCGCAAATGGCGGGATACACTGGCTCCGCATGTCAGAATCTACACCAAAGGTGATCTGGCAAAGTTGTTTGACGGTTTGCCGGTCAAATTCATCGAGCGGACTGTCATCTTCGGCGCGTACGACAACCTCATCGCCCGCTTTGGGGCCTTTGGAAAAGTGCTGCGGGCGATCCTACAATTCCTGGAAAAGACACCGCTGAAAGGACTAGGGCTCTCGCATTTCTGGGTAGTGGAGAAAAGTCAATGACAAGGGCACAAATGAAATCGTGCCCTCGTCATTAGGGGTAAGTAGCAGCTTCCGGCTTAGAAAGAAGCCCAGTCCGATTCGGCCCAGATGCTGATATCCGGCATCCCTTCGAACAACTTGCCAAATTCCTCGGCCACCTGCGGATCGCCCATAAATTTTTGCAGGCCTTCCAGGTTGCTCCAGGTGTCGATGGCCAGGAACTCCATCGGGTTCTGCGGGTTGAGGTGCGCTTTGTGGTGTAGGGCTCCCATCGGGCGCGTCATGACAGACAATTTCTCCACGGTCCCGTCATGCGCCGTCTGTGCATCCTTCTGGCTAGCGCCTTTGAGTTTTCCACGTACAACAGTAATGTAATTCATACGAATCTCCTTTGGTTGCTCTTAACCTATATGACGGATGTTTGCGCCATAATTGTGCGGTTTTGTCAAAACTGGTATAGTCAGTAGATCACAAAAAAGCTGGTAGAAGCCCGAAATTAGGGGAGCGGGCGCACGCGCCGCTCCCCTAATTTCGGGTACCTTTTTGATTTTTGTGAAGTACTGATAGTGAGCACAGCGCACAATTTGTACCCGAGAATCCGTCGTATAGATTGGGATCGTCTGTGCAGGAGAAATCGATCATGCCCGATATCGGTAATCCAAATCAAGCTTCTGAGAAAGCGTACACACCCAACCCTGTAGAAGCGCGTCAACTGGCTGCAGCCCGGCGGGGGAATTCGCGCGAATTCAGTGAACTGGCCGAACCGTACCGGCGCGAACTACAAGTGCATTGCTACCGTATCCTTGGCTCCTTACACGATGCCGAAGATATGGTGCAGGAAACTATGCTGCGCGCCTGGAAGCGACTTGATTCGTATGAGGGACGGGCCTCCTTCCGGGCCTGGCTCTACAGGATTGCCACAAACGTCTGTCTCGACACCCTCGACAAACGTCGCCGACGTGCGAAAAGGCTGCTCCCGAAGGACTTATTTTCCCCTGCCGATCCACACAAACCCATCGAACCACCCGAGACGGAGATTCTCTGGCTGGAACCTTTACCGGACGAATGGCTGGCCGATTCGTCCGCAGTCAACCCGGAAACTCGTTATTCATTGCACGAAAGTATTTCTCTGGCCTTTCTGACCGCCCTGCAAATCTTGCCCGCGCGCCAACGCGCCGTCTTGATCTTGAAAGATGTGATGGATTGGCCTGCCAGCGAAATTGCTGACTTGCTTGATACTACTACGTCATCCGTCAACAGCGCCTTGCACCGCGCCCGAGTCACTCTTACGAAGAACTATCACGGTGAGAAAGCACAGGTTTTCGCTGCCAAGGATACTGATGAACAAACCCGGAAACTACTTGAAAAATACATGCATGCCTGGCAAAGCGCCGATGTCAATGGACTGGTCGCTTTGCTCAAAAAGGATGCTGCGCTGAGCATGCCACCCTCCCCATCCTGGTATGCAGGACGTGAAAGCATCGGCATGTTTGCAGCCAATACTGTTTTTGCAAATGAAGGCATGCTGTTTCCTGGCACGGCTCCTGGGCGCTGGAAACTCCTGCCAGTCCGGGCCAACGGTCAAGCTGGCGTTGCCGTTTATCAACGCATGGAGAACGGAGAGTATCATCCGTTCGGAGTCCACGTTTTGACTTGCAATAAAGACCAAATCTCTCAAATCACTTGCTTTATTGACCCATCATTGCCAGCCCGTTTCGGTCTACCAAACATATTGAAAACAGGGTGACCTGCTGGGGCACCCTGACAATATTGGGGCACAAATCACGGTTGACCAGCGCCAGCGGGAGGCCCCGCTGGACCGCAAATCAATTGCGTGGATGCAGATTGCGGCGGCATTTGGCAGGAGCCCGTCTATGCTAGCAATGCTTCGCGTGCATTTTCCTCGAACATCGTTATTGGTTTAGCGGTTCCTTGAAATCGTAGATGCCATCATGGAACGCCCATCGCCTGCCACAGTAAGGACAGCGTAAGAAGCGACTATGATCTTCTAACGGTGAATGTTCACACTGTGGACATTTGAACCAAGCAACTACCTCGTCAGGAATGGCTTCGCTTCGTTCCCCACCGAGGCCGGCTCTGACAAAAACACTGGGCGTCAACTGCCATAACGACCCGCTCCATTGGGCGAGCGAATTGAGCGTAACCAGAACTCCGGTTGGAACGAAACGTTTAAGCAGGCCCAGACGAAAGTGCGAAACTGTCAATGTTTTGTCAACACGGAACCCAAGTTCTTGCAACCAGGCGCGCACAGCCTTGGGATGGAAATCGAAATTCAACTCCACGAATTCGACCGGCTCGCGTGTAAACGGACTCCACTTTTGTTGGCCCAGCAGATAGCGCAAAATAGACTTGAGATTTAGCTTGCTGGCAAATTCCAGGATGAGCACCGAACCTGGCCCCAAGGCATCCCGCACCTGGGCCAGCGCCGCGGGCGCATCCGCCATGTGATGCAGGGTGCGGATCATAGTCGCGCCGTCGAACAGACCATCCACAAAGGGCAGCCGGTACACGTCCGCTGCGACGAAGATATAGCGCTCAGATTTCCCCAGGCGTGCTTGTGCCTGCTGCAATTGTGTGGTTGAGTAATCCAGCAAGACCACGCGCTCATACCCGTCATAACGCGGCGTATTGCGGCCCGCACCAGCGCCCAGCTCGAGCATGAGCCGTCCGCTTTTGGGCAACAAGCGCTGCAAAGCGATGGCTTCGGTACGGTCTTCGTATTCCCGGCCACCCTGATCCCAGAATGAGCTCTGGTAATCGGAGCCTTCGTAGTCACAAACAGGAGGGGAATTCTTCGTTTCCATAAGAAAAGAGTTGGGGGATTAGTCCGCTAGAAATCAATGCGTCTAATTCCCTACGAGCTTAGTATATCTTTCTAAAGCATTCAACAATAGTTTTTAATTACACTTGCCCTGTTTAGGATAAACATTCTAGATAGGGCGTTTTATTGTACTCTTTGTTAGATACTTGTCACGAACAAAAAGACGACGAGAGCGATGTCAGACCTACCACTCGATTTTGTCTCAGCCGCCTCCTAGCCTTGGGGGTCTGTTTTTGATATGCGATCTCCACTATGCCGGAATCAACAATACGTGGCTTTATAGCGCGATGGATACAATGCGTCATATCTCTTTTGAATTTAGTATTTCTTTAAGGTAACTTACTTAAAATGTTGTGTGCCACAGCCGAGAATGCATTATGCTTTGCGTCTGCTGCGGGGTTATTTTTTGCGAGTAAATTGTTATTTTGCATATTGTATTCAATCCATTTATTTGACAGAGACAAAATGTTGTACATATGGAGTTTAGTATCATCAATCATTTTTAATTTTATTGCTACTCCTGCCTTTTGCATTTGATCTGCACTCGTTTTTTTCAATGGAGTATTTATCTTTCGTACATCGGGATTATCCGCTAATAACTCCTCACACTGCAAACTTTTATATGCCGCTTCCCATTCGGAAAACAAGGTGTCTGGCGGTAAGGGGTTTTCTGATATTTCAATTTTTAGCTGATTTTCTGTTTCTATTGTCTCAACAGGAAACACATTTAAACACCCACCACAATGTAAATATTCCATCAATGCTTTACCTGAAGGAAAGTTTATCAAACCAAAGTAATTTACTTTCACAATCTTTTTTCTCACATAAGGTCTCTTGTAGTGACAAAATGGACACGCGAAGAAACCTTCACTGATAATTTTTTCTCCTGGGCGAGCGCCATAGGGTATCTTTATTTTCATATTATTTCCCTTCAATTCCCCAAAAATGCTTGAAAATACGACACAATCTCCACCGCCCAATACGCCTGGTATCAATCTTCTGATTTTTGTTTGTAAGTTGATGATGTATTTCTTCAAAAAATGACATTGCCACGCTATAAGCGTTCGTGCAATAGTCAAAAGAAAGCATTAATTGATTGGATTTGGGAATGCGAGTCTGAATTGACGAATTTCTGTCTGTTTTTACCAAATCCCTAATCCGTCTTTGATCTTTTTTATTTACATGCTCAATTCTTCCAAAAGTATGAACTATACAATTACGTACCTTTTCAAAATCTGTTATAGCTCGCCAATTTGATATGTTCCTTCGCGTAACATTGTACTTTTCCGATTTTCCCATAAAATCCATATAATCTTTAATTCCTCTGCCAATATTTTTCTGCCCTCTCAAATTTTCGTCATGGCTTTGAACTAAAATACATAATTGGCGTAACTGCCCTTCAATTGTTAAATGCAATAAAGTAATAAAAGAATAATGCTTTGCCATAGGCCAGAAGTATTCAAATCTATTTTTTTGGGTTTCCCAATATCTGCTTTGACGTAAAAACTCATCGGAATGTTGCCAAATTCTATTTTCTTCAGAATTTAACGATGTGTCAACGATGTCTAAATAATTACGCAACTCACGTAATAAGATGTTTGTCTCCAAAAAAAAGAGCTCGATTTCTGTATCAGACATTGACTTACCCAGAAGATGTTATCAGCGGGCTAACTAGGGTCTATGAGATCACATAAAACCTTATAGACGGCAAAAATTAATAACAGTTTAGAATTAGTTTAGCATATTTCTGCATGACAAGGTATTTATGAAAGAATCAAAATTACTTGGCTCATTGTTCCCAACAAGTCCAGACTTCAAACCAATCATTAACGAAATCAGGGAGAATCACCAAATCCCCCAATAAGAAAAAGAGTCGGGCATTGGTACCCAACTCTCAATCAAGCAAAAGATTTTGGTTCAACGATAAGAGGAGATTGCCGCAGTCACTGCCGCTTCGACTTCACTATCGCTCCGCTCAGCGCGAAGGCTCTTCGCAATCACATGTGACGTAATTTATTTCCCGTTGAAGCCGCGTCCCAAACCACGATATCTGAAACCCATCTCTCTCATCATGGCCGGGTCATAGATGTTACGACCGTCAAAAATGACGGGCGCATTGAGCAAGCCCTTTGACCTTTTCAAGGTCAAGTTGCTTGAACTCGTTCCACTCGGTTACTACCATCAGCGCATCGCAACCTTCGGACATCGAGTAGGGATCGTCGAACATTTCCACGGCAGGCAAGATCGGGCGGGCGACCTCCATCGCAACCGGGTCGAAAGCGCGCACCTTGGCGCCGGCCGCCGTCAGTCCCTGGGCGATATCGATCGAGGGCGCATCGCGCATGTCGTCAGTGTTGGGTTTAAAGGCCAGACCAAGCAAGCCGATGGTTTTGCCCTGAAGACCTCCGATCATGGATTCAACGTGGGCAACAGCTTCCTTGCGACGTTCGTAGTTCACACCCATGACGGTGTTCAGGATCTTGGGATCGAGACCCTTTTCTTCGGCCATATAGGCCAATGCCAGCACATCCTTGGGGAAGCACGAACCGCCCCAACCCAGACCGGCATCCAGGAACATCGGACCGATGCGCTTGTCGTAACCCATACCGGCGGCTACTTCCTTCACGTCTGCGCCGAGCACCTCACAGATATTGGCCACTTCATTGATAAAGGAAATCTTGGCTGCCAGGAAGGCATTGGAAGCATATTTGATCATCTCCGCTGTGCGCAGGTCAGTGATGACAATCGGCGCGCGCAACGGCAGGTGCAGTTGGGCTACCTTCTCCGCAGCTTCGGGATGCATCGAACCGAGAACTGTGCGATGCGGGTTCATGAAATCCCCGATGGCCGATCCCTCGCGCAGGAATTCCGGGCACGAGACCACCCAGAAGTCTGTCGGCTTGGGCTGGGCACCCTTCACTATATCGGCGACCCAGTCCCCGGTCCCGACCGGAACCGTGGATTTGTTGACGATGATCAATGGGCCGGTCATTGATTCTGCAATAGAGGTGGCGGCGGCAGCTACATACTGCAAGTCCGCTTCACCGTTTACGCCGGAGGGTGTCCCAACGGCGATAAAGGCAAATTCGGTGCCTTCTACTGCTTCTTTGTAGGAAGTCGTGAAAGACAGTCGTCCGGCCTTGACGTTGCGCTCTACTAATTCTTCAAGCCCCGGCTCATAGATGGGCATGATACCCTTCTTCAAGTTTTCGATGCGCTCTTCATCTACGTCCAGAGCAATGACGCGATTTCCCAGGTCTGCGAAACAGGCACCCGTTACCAGACCGACGTACCCGACACCGACCACGCAAATTTGTTTCATATCGATACCTCGCAATGCGTATTGTGATTTTCTGCGCAAAGCAAACTCGCTAAATATACCACTTTATCGAAATTAACCCCTTTTGGCTTCTTTCTCTTTAGAATTCTTCAGCGTACTCTCCACCAGCCGGATCAACTGACCTGCATCATAAGGTTTTGGTAGATAGGCATTCACGCCAGCGTCTAAGGCTCGTTTCCGCTCTATAGGCAGCGTGTGCACCGTCAGCGCGATCATGGGAATATGGGCAGTCTCCGGGTCATCTCGGATAAGTTTGGTGGCGTTCCAACCGTCCATTTCAGGCAGAGACATATCCATCAGGATCAAATCGGGCTTTTGCTTGCGGGCTGCGGTCACCCCGTCCCGGCCATTGTCCGCCAAGAACGTATCGTAGCCAACCATTTCCAAGATAGTGCGCACAAGTTCGTAATTATCCAGATTGTCTTCTACAACCAAAATGTGCCCTTTGCTCATGCTCGCTCTCCTGGTGCCGCAATCATCGAAGGACATAGGCATACTTGCCATTATCCAAAAGGCAAAATATCACAAGGCTAACAGTTTATTATGGTGCCCTATCTCAGCGGGGTTGCGGTACTGCGTTAACTATACTACGGCTCCACACATCCGGCAATAATTTTCGGCCCCCTCCTATTCAATCGCGACCTCCACTTGTTATGTGGCATAATGCTCTCATGCGACTGCTATTCGTGGCCGATGGCCGTTCCCCTATCGCACTCAACTGGATGCGTTATTTTGTCGAACGCGGAGATGAAGTCCATCTTGCCTCCACCTTTGCCTGCCGACCTGATCTGGATTTGAAAGGATTGTACATCACCCCGGTCGCTTTCAGCGGGGCCAAACGTCACTCTGCTTCCTCGGCATCTCGTCCCGCCTCTTCCCGAGGCCCTCGGCCTACGTACCATTATCAGACATTATCTCGGCCCTCTGACCATTTCCCGCTCCGCCAAAAACTTGAAAGCAGTGATTGCGCGTGTTAAACCGGATTTGATTCATGCCATGCGCATCCCTTATGAAGGTATGCTAGCCGCGGACGCTTACAACGGCATACCACTGCTAGTTTCCGTCTGGGGTAATGACTTCACCCTACACGCTCCATCCACGCGGTTAATGCGACACTACACGCGTTGGACGATGCAAGTGACTAACGCGCTGCATGCCGACTGTCAGCGTGATATCCGCCTGGCACAGGACTGGGGCTTTTCTGCCAAACGTCCGACGCTGGTTATACCCGGCAGCGGCGGCATCCGCACGAATGTTTTTTTCCCGCCTGAAAAACTCGTGGAAGAACCAGTGGTCATCAATCCACGTGGCTTTCGTGCGTATGTGCGCAATGATGTCTTTTTCAAAGCTATCCCGTTGGTTTTGAAAGAAATATCAAATGCGCGTTTCCTGTGCGCTGCGATGGCAGAGCGAATCGCAAGCGCAGCAATGGATCGCAGAACTCGGCATCCGTCACGCTGTGGAATTACTGGCTCCCATGCCGCATGCCCAAATGGCGGAAGTCTACCGTCAGGCGGCGGTACTGGTCTCACCCAGCGTGCACGATGGCACCCCCAACACGTTGTTGGAGGGCATGGCCTGCGGCTGCTTCCCGGTCGCGGGGAATCTTAAATCTATTCGTGAGTGGATCGTGGATGGGGAGAACGGTCTGCTGACAGATGCCACTGAGCCGGAGGGGTTAGCAGAGTCCATCGTCAGGGCGCTGAAAAACAAAAACCTGCGGGAGCAGGCCGCAGGTCTGAACGCGAAGCGCATTGCTGAAAGAGCGGAGTACAACGCCTGCATGGCACAGGCGTCTTCGTTCTATCAAAGGATTATTCGAAATTCTTAGTTGATTACGCACGCGGTGCGCGCAGGGTATCCAGTCGATCTTTGAGTTCGATCCGGCGGGAATCAGCGGCGTGTTGAATCTCGCCCATGAAGGTTTGTCCGCGTTCACGCAGTTGCGTGCGTAGTTCATCGCCCAAATCGGGGGCTAGCAGCAGGGCAATCGTGGAGCCGACTAGCGAGCCGACAAAAACGCCAATCATGAAGCCAAACATCTTTCGCATGGTATCTCTCCTTCCAAGATGACGTAAATTACAGTAACAATTGACAAAATGATTATACTAGACATCTCATAGAATTCAAAAAATGCTTGAAATCTCGATTTTTTGAAGAAGAGAACCCATCATCGAGCAGTTAGGATATTTCATGAATAAGCGAAGTGGTTTTTTATTTATTTTACTTGGTACCCTCTCTGTTCTAATTTTTACCTTAATGGACATGTTGGGAATAGGAGATTATGGAAATGGACTAGGTGCTGCTCAATTTCTAGGAATCGAGTTTGGAATTATTCTCATTCTTATAGGAATAGGGTTGCTCACAATTAAAATCCCTGCATACAAGAACATAAGAGGGCACGATAGTAACATATATAAAAGAATCTTAAACCTTCCCCTCTTTTTTGGGTCGTAATCACTTTTTTAACACTATATCTCTTGTTTTTTGTTTCTCCAATGTTCTTTTCAAAAATTAAAATTCAATATTTCAATAAATATATTCCTGATGCATGGACATCTCGCATTGGCTTCGATATTGAGACAACAGTTACGCATATAGGTGACTGGCTGACAAAAGGCGATTCTCCCTATTTGGATGGAATTATCCCCTATACACCTCTAACACTTGCCATTTTTACTCCCTTTCTTATTCTCGGATATCCTGGCTACTATAAACTTTTAACAGTAATTACTATATTTAGCTATATTCTGGCAACATTCCTAATACCTCTGTTTATTAGCTCCAAAAAAGATTATGGGTTCCTAATATTATTTGGAATTATGGGGCTTTTCTCTTATGGGTTTCAATTTGAACTTGAGAGAGGGCAGTTCAATATGATCGCGTTTGCCTCATGCCTGTTGGCTATTTACATTTTTCATTATCACCACAAATTTCGTTATTTTGCCTACTTACTCTTTTCCCTCGCTGTGCAATTGAAGTTATATCCTGCTATCTTTATTGTCATGTTTATTAGTAATTGGCGCGATTGGAAAAACAATATTAGAAGGATGATTGGATTAGGGATCTTCAATTTTTCACTTCTCTTTGTTTTGGGCTATCGATTATTCATTGATTTTACAAAACAAATAACAAGTAGACAATTAAATCTTCAGAGTTCACGATTCGAAGATATTTCCATTTCGGGATTCACATATTATCTTTCAGAAGGCAATTTGGGAATTCCTGTGCAGTATGCAAACTTAATCGGGAAATTAATTCTGGCATTGTTTGGGGTGATTATTTTGACAATAGTAATTCATCTATATAAAAGCAAGAAAAAAGGTTTGAATCCATACTTGTTATTAGTCTGTACCATTGGGGCGTTAGTGATTCCCACAGCCAGTTTTGATTATAAATTGCCCCTCTTAGTTGCGCCGATGATTATTATGCTAAATAGCCTGCCAAAGGTCGACAACCTTTACAGAAAAGCCATGTTGATTGGAACCGTTATCATCATAACAACGGCCTATTGGTCAACACTATACCCGTATGATGTAAAAAGTCCTATTCTCGTACGAAATTCGCCAGCACTGCTGACAATCTTATTTGCAATCACCATTATGTATTTTTTGTTAAATGGGAGCGTTGAAAACATAAATATTAAAGCAGAATAGAGATGCACATGCCTCCCAACACTTGTATGAAAGTATGATTCTGTGGAATAATGAACCCATACCGCGTGTATCCGCGAGGAACGCGACGGCGAGAAAGTGAACCGTTGGTTGAGTAGCCCGAAGCGATAGTGAGGGCATATCGAAACCACCAAATTTTATCCAACGCAAGCGGCTCTAATCAGGGGGCGAGAGCCAAAGCGGACTCTACCTTATATGGAGGGTACCATGTCTACCATTGCTCCAACTATGTTTACCGTGTCACAACGCAAGAAAGTGACCACACGCACGTTCCGTGAAAAGAAGGAACGCGGCGAACCGATCACCATGCTAACCGCCTACGATTATCCGACTGCGGCGGCAATGGACCAGGCCGGGGTCAATTCGATCCTGGTTGGCGATTCGCTCGCTATGGTGGTGCTGGGCTATGAAAACACCTTGCCCGTCACCATGGAAGAAATGCTGCATCACTGCCGGGCTGTTTCACGCGGAGCCAAGCTAGCTTTACTGGTCGGCGACATGCCTTTTATGTCGTATCAGGTTTCAGTGGAAGAAGCTGTGCGTAATGCCGGCCGCTTCCTGCAGCAAGGCAACATGGATGCGGTCAAGCTGGAAGGTGGACGCGAGCGCATCGATGCTGTGCGTGCCATTACCGGCGCGGGCATCCCGGTCATGGGACACCTGGGCCTGACGCCGCAGTCCGTGCACCAGTTGGGCGGCTTCCGCGCACAGGGCAAGACCGCCGTAGCCGCCAAACGTCTGTTGGAAGATGCGCTATTGCTCGAAGAAGCAGGCTGCTTCAGCATTGTGCTTGAATCCGTCCCGGCGCGGCTGGCAGAACTGGTCTCGCAACGCATCCATATCCCAACCATTGGAATCGGCGCCGGTGTCGGCTGTGACGGCCAAGTGCTGGTCTCGCACGACCTGCTGGGGCTGTTCGACCGCTTCACGCCCAAATTCGTCAAGAAATACGCCGACTTCCACGGCGAGATGCAGCGCGCCTTTGGCGAATATATCGAAGATGTGCAAACCAAAGCCTTCCCGGCGGCGGAACATAGCGTCGATATGGCTGAGGACGAATGGCAAGCCCTGCTGAAAGACATCTAAAACAGCCTATTCTCATCGCTGGCACGGGTGCTCTGGCCACGCTCTTTGCGGCTCGTCTGAGTGCGGCCGGGCATCCGGTCACAATGCTGGGCAGTTGGAAAAGCGGCCTGCGCGCGCTGACTGAGAACGGCGTGCGGCTGGTGGATGCCCAGGGCGTGGAACATGCTTATTCCGTGGAGGCGACCAACAACCCGGCAGATTGCCGTGGGGCGCGCTATGCGCTGGTGCTGGTCAAATCCTGGCAGACGGAACGCGTTGCCGGACAACTGGCGGAATGTCTCGCTGAAGACGGGCTGGCGCTGACGCTGCAAAACGGGATGGGAAACCGCGAAATTCTAGCGGAAGCCTTGCGCCTGCCCTTCGACGCTGCTCAGGATAAACCGCGCGTTGCCCTGGGCGTGACCACCACTGGAGCGACCTTGCTCGGTCCCGGGCTGGCGCGGGCGGGCGGCGAAGGTGTCATCTCGGTGGAGGCGCATCCGCGCCTGGGGCCGTTGGAGGCCGCTTTAACGGGAGCAGGCTTCAAGGTCCAGGTGGTGAACGATGCGAATGCGCTCATCTGGGGGAAACTGGTCATCAACGCGGCCATCAACCCGCTGACGGCGCTGCTGCGCGTCCCCAATGGAGAATTGTTGCAACGCCCGGCAGCCCATAAGTTGATGGGAATCCTGGCGCAGGAAGCAGCAGCAGTCGCTACAGCACAGGGTATCCATTTGCCCTTTGAAGATGCGGCGCGGGCGGCAGAGGATGTGGCTCGCAAGACGGCGACCAATCACTCGTCTATGTTCCAGGACGTGCGCCGCGGCGCGCCAACCGAAATCGATGCTATCTGCGGGGCAATCACACAAACAGGAGAAAAACTGGGCGTATCTACGCCGGTCAACCGGGTGTGCTGGCAATTGACGCGTGCCAGTTTGCCCGCAGCGCAACGTACCCAATAATCTCACGTTCCGTGCCTTTTATTGTAGAACTGTAATGCTCCAGGTTTTCCAGACGTTGCCGTGAAATCCGCGTATCTACCACGGAATTTCCCAAAGAAGCGTACTTCAACGAGGGTGCGGAATGTGGGATAAATGGTAAGATTAAGAAAACACTGCTTCACGGAGGCACCATGCACGGCTCTTTGCATAAGTGGCTTTTGTTGCCACTTCTGTTTTCTCTTCTTATCATCCCTTTTCCTGCCGGCGCGCAGGGGCAGATTACACTCGACAATGTTGCCGTTCAATTATGGCCAGAATTCGACCAGCCATCCATGTTGGTCATTTATGATTTCAGCCTCCCGCAGGGCACATCCCTGCCAGTGGATGTTACCCTGCGTGTTCCATCAGATGCAAACATTATTGCAGTAGCGTATGCGGAGTCGGGGGGCCTGCTCAATGCTCAATATCAAGTACCCTCTACAGATGGGGATTGGAAAGCGCTGACCATTACGATAGATCAGCAAACCACGTATCATATTGAGTATTACGCACCACTGACTACGACGGACACACAACGAAATTACGCTTATCTCTGGTTAGGGGATTACGCTGTGAAAACCTTTGATGTGAGCGTCAAGGTTCCAGTGGACACAACGGATGTTACGACCGATCCAACGATGAAAGATACAACTCCAACTGGCAGCGATCAAAAAATTCTTACATGGACGACCAGCGATTTAAAAGCAGGTGACCAAGTTCCTATCAAAGTCACTTACACTAAAACATCCGATCGCTTGAGCGTGTCAGATCAACCTCTTGAAACCGGGGTAGTCGATGAAAACACACAAGGACGCGTTTCCTTAAACAACTATCTGCCATATATATTGGGCGGACTGGGAATCCTGCTCATCCTGGTTGGAGGTTTGTATTTCTGGCAGTCCAGTAAGGGAAGACCTGAACCACGTAGACGTCATCGCTCACAAGAGGATGATTCCAGTGGCGAAGCGGTGTACTGTCACCAGTGTGGGAAGCGAGCTCAAGCCAACGACCGCTTCTGTCGCACCTGTGGCACGCGTTTGCGGAAAGAAACATAAACCCGTTCAACAAGCCCTGTGCGGGTGGGTAACCGATGCATTTTCACTACATTATCGTCATTTACTTCTTATATGGCCTGGCATTCTTCTGCATGGGATTGTTGGTCATTATGGAGGGCAACCGTGCATCGGATTTACGACTGCGTAAAGCGTTACGCCCGCTAGCCGGGTTTGGAATCGTGCACGGCATTCACGAATGGGTGGAAATGTTCGATCAAATAGAAGTGTTGATCGGCCACAGCGGATCCGTCATCCCTGAGTATATACGCTTGGCTTTATTGGCAATTTCATTTGTCTCCCTGATCGCCTTTGGCACTTATTTACTAGCTTACACAGAAACCGCGCAACGGGTGATTACGTTGGTACCAATCGGGCTAGAAGCTATCTGGGTTTTTGGCCTGGCATCGTTTCGTGGAAGCTATCCGTCCGGCGAAATCTGGGCCGTGGCAGATGTGTGGACACGTTACGTACTGGCTATGCCAGGCGGATTGTTGGCTGTCGTCGGTCTGATTGCACAACAACGTGCTTTTCGCCGTTCGGGATTGATCCGTTTTGGACAGGATGCACTTTGGGCTGCAGTCGCATTCGCCTGGTACGGTGTAGTTGGGCAATTCTTTGTGCAAGCCACAACATTACCACCCTCGAATATCATCAATCAAAATCTTTTCATGGAAATCTTTGGCTTTCCGGTACAACTATTCCGCGCGGCCATGGCAGTTGCCGCAGCATTTTTTGTCATCCGTTTCCTGCGCGCTTTTCAGGTTGAGTCCGAACAGAAAATCAACGATCTACAAGCTGCTCGTCTCGAAGAATCTCAAAAACGAGAAGCTTTAAAAGGAGAACTGTTCCGGCGTATCGTCGACGCTCAGGAATCGGAACGCCAACGCATTGCTCGTGATCTACATGACGAGACTGGTCAGGCCCTAACGGCTATTGGCATGGGGCTGCGCGGATTGTCCACGGCGGTGACGAATAACCGCAACCGTGATCAGACCATCAAAACCTTGCGAAACCTCGAAACCCTGGCCGCTGACTCCTTACTCGAACTACAACATCTGATTGGCGATCTGCGTCCCTCGCATTTAGATGACTTGGGGCTGCCTGCTGCGTTACGTTGGTATGCTGGCAAGGTGCAGGAACGCACTGATTTAAAGGTAAAAGTTGATATAGAAGGTGAAGAAATCCTGATCACATCGGCGTTAAAAATCGCCATCTTCCGTATTGTGCAGGAGGCCTTGAACAACATTACCAAGCATGCGCAAGCGAAAGATGTTTATATCAAACTGAAATATCAACCTAAGCAAGTTATCGTAAGTGTCCGGGATGACGGAATTGGCTTCGACCTGGATATGGTACGCATGAGAAGTTCTCGCAGGCCCTCGCTTGGCCTGGTAGGTATGCAGGAACGTGCAGCCCTATTGGACGGCGCGGTCAGCATACAATCGAGTCCTGGCCAGGGCACACTAGTTGAAGCGACACTGCCATTAAAATCCAAAGAAAGCGAGGTGTGGGATGAAGACCCGCCTGCTCCTGGTAGATGATCACACAGTTGTCCGGTCGGGGCTCCGGATGCTGCTCGGAAATGAAGATGACGTGGAGATTATCGGCGAAGCCGGAACCGCTGCCGAGGCCCTCGCATCTACCGCGGACCTCAAGCCTGATGTCATTCTTATGGATATTGGTCTACCCGACAAGTCTGGTATCGAGGCCACGCGCGATATCAAAGCACAGTTTCCGGAAGTAGCCATCGTTGCCTTGACCATTCACGAAGATGAGGAATATTTTTTCAAAATGTTGGAGGCCGGCGCATCCGGTTATGTTCCTAAACGCGCCGCCCCGGAAGAATTGTTGACCGCTATCCGCGCAGCTGCCCACGGCGAGGTCTATCTCTATCCAAGCATGGCAAAATTACTCGTGCGAGACTATTTGGTCAGTGAGCCAACTGATAGAGAACAATCTTTTAGAAAAGATCTAACCGACCGCGAACATGAAGTGCTGACCCATCTTGCAGAAGGTGAAAGCAATGAAGAAATCGCCAGGGCACTGGTCATCAGCCCAAAAACAGTAGCACGCCATCGCGAAAATATCATGCGCAAGCTCAATTTGCACTCGCGTGCTGAATTGGTACGTTATGCCATCCGTAAGGGGATTATTAAGGCGTAATTGTCAAGTCTGACTTCGGTACGCTCTCTCTAAAAGGTGGTCGCGCGAATAGCAGAGACCATCTTTTCATTTTATGGGGTGTTTACCCCATAAAATATCTTCAACTCTGGGGGGGACATCATAAACAACCCCACTCACAACATTAAATAAAACTTAAAAAGATGGGTAAGCTACCGAATTTACTTCTCATGCCCGTATCGATAAACTAAGGGTGAAGGCTTATGAGAAAGGAGAATGCCATGAACGCCATTGCTTATGTTCTGCTTCTTACCATCCTTCGCCTGGTCGTCCCCTTCGGGTTGATTTTGCTACTGGGAGAGTGGATCAGACGACGTAATGCAAAATACTGGCTCAAAGTGTGAGGAAATTATGGAAACCATCACGGCCATACTCGCCGTCATTACAGGGTTTGCGCTTAGGCTGGCCATCCCAACTGCTATCACAGTATTTGCAATCTATTTCCTGAAGCACCTGGATAACCGCTGGCAAGCGGAAGCTAAAGAGCAGCTTCCGCTGTCAGTGGTTGAGAAACCAAAATGCTGGGAAGTAAACGGTTGCACTCCTGAGATGCGCGCAACCTGTTCCGGCTATCAATCTGAACAGCCCTGCTGGCAAGCCCTCCGTAAGGAAAACGGCTACCTGCAAGAGAAATGCCTGGGATGTGATATTTTTCGCAAGGCACCCATCCCAGCACAAAATTAAAACCAACAAAGGAGAATGTAACGATGTCATGGTTTGAACGACTAGTTATCGCCATTGTAATGGCACTGGTAACAGCGGGGGTCGCGTTGCTGGTTGTGCAGGCACAAACAGAGCAACCACCCACTACCCCCGCATTTAAAGTCAGTTATGATACTTGTCAGAACTGTCATAAGGATATTTATGATGAGTGGCAATTGGGACCTCATGGTCAGGCTTTGAATGATCCGGCTTTCGTTGCCGCCTGGGAAGACCAAGGGAAGCCAGGCGCTTGTCTTGTTTGCCACACCACCGGTTATGATCCGGCAACAGGCGCATCAAACACCGAAGGCGTGAGTTGTGAGGCCTGCCATAGCCCGATTCCTCCCGATCATCCAAACGATAACATGCCGGTGGATGACTCCCCGGATCTGTGCGGAGGTTGCCACAGTGGATCCCATTTCGGTGTAGCTGACTGGCAGTTGAGCGCCCACTATCAGCGTAATATGAGTTGTACCGTCTGCCATGACCAGCATTCTGCGGGCATGAAGACGATAAAAGGTACCGACATTTCTACCAACCAAGATGCATCGTATCTGTGCGCGAACTGTCATAAAGACGCTATGAATAACTTCCCAACTTCTACACATGCTGAGGCCGGTGTCACGTGTGTCAATTGCCACCTTGGCTTCAACATAAACAGCGATGAGACAACAAGCACAGCAAGTTTTGACCAAATCCATCAAGCGCCTGATCATAGTTTTGTGGCGACAGTAAGCACATGCAACCAGTGCCACTCAACACAAATGCACGCCCCCGGTGAATCTGTTGCTGCTGCCGCTATCAAAATCGAAGAAGCTGGTGGAACTGCTACTCCTGAACCGACACCGGCCGTTACCCCAATCGAACCTGTCACCAATCAACCCGTCCCGGTGAGCCCGATTGGCTTCGCAGCTATCGCTGGCTTGCTCGGTCTGGCGGGCGGTATGGTTCTGGCTCCCTGGCTAGATCGCGCATATCGTCATTTCGTGAAAGAAGGCAAAAATGACTAAAGCATCTCGTCGCGATGTGCTCAAGGTAACTGGGGTAGCGCTTGCAGCAATTGCTGGCCTGAAAGCCGTCAATGATGTGACCGCTTCTGAAGGCGCCCCCAAAGGTGGACGCAAATGGGCAATGGTCATCGACCAAAGCAAATGCACCGGGTGCGGCTACTGTGTGATGGCTTGCCGTGCTACGAACAACGTCTCCCCTGAAATTACCTGGAACCCCGTTTTAGAGGCTGGGCAGGTTGGCAACAAAGATATATATCTTCCGCGTCCTTGTATGCAATGCGAGAAAGCGCCCTGTGTAGAGGTTTGCATGGTAGGGGCCAGCTATTACCGTCCCGATGGCATTGTTATGATGGATTATGACAAGTGCATCGGTTGCCGGTATTGCGAGGTAGCCTGCCCGTATCAGGCGCGTTCCTTCAACTGGAAAAAATTCGATGGACCGAATCCAGCCGTTCCCGAATGGGGTGAACCTGAAGTAGCCCGCCGCCCACGTGGTGTTCCCGAAAAATGCGCCTTCTGCTACCAGCGGATTGACCGTGGTTTGGCACTCGGGTTAGTTCCTGGCGTGGACCCAGAGGCCACTCCGGCATGTGTGGACGTCTGCCCGACAGGTGCCCGCGTCTTCGGTGATCTGAATGATCCTAACTCCCCGGTCAGCAAACTCCTTAACGAACACCCGCACTTCCGTTTGCGCGAAGATCTAGGCACGGGCCCACGTGTCTACTATCTGCCAGCAAATCCTGAGGAGGTCTAGAATGAATATCGCTTCAATTAAATCCTTCTTCAAATCAGCCTGGGGAAAGTGGGTCACTTTCTTAGGGTTCTTCCTAGCCACAGGCTTGAGCGCTGGACTGTTGGTCTTTTGGAAAGGCCTATCCGTTACCCATTTGACCGATCTGGTGCCTTGGGGATTGTGGATCACCATTGATCTCTCATCCATCGCCATGGCGGGCGGGGCCTTCTTCTTGTGTGCAGGCGTGTATCTGGTTGGGTTGAAACAGTATGAACCCGTTGCTCGCACAGCCACCTTCGTGGGCCTGGCAGGCTACACAATGGCTATGCTGGCCCTGATGCTTGATATTGGCCGCCCCGACCGCTTCTGGCACGCCCTAGTCTACTGGAACCATCACTCCCTGCTCTGGGAAGTGACCATGTGTGTGTGTCTTTACCTGAGCGTATTGGTGCTTGAAAGCATGCCAATTCTTGCGAACCTCGAATGGTTGCGCGACCGCTATCCTAGATTAGCAGCGAAGATGTCACATGTACATCATTACGCGCCATACCTGGCAATTGCGGGGTTGTGTCTTTCCATGCTGCACCAATCATCGTTGGGCGCTGTTTATGGTGTGATCAAGGCTCGACCGTTCTGGTATAAGCCCGATGTCGCCGTGCTGTTCATCATGTCAGCGGTTGCTGGCGGCATGTCCCTGACGGTCTTCGCTTCTATGCTCTCAGCTCGTTTGACGAAACGCGCTGTAGTCAAGGATGAACTCCTGGAGCGAGTTGCCTATTTCATCGGGTGGATGATGGTGGCTTACCTATACTTCCGTTTTTGGGATGCTCTCTCGATGACCTATACCTATCAGGCCGGACGCACTGAAGGATTGGCGCTGGTTACAGGCGGAACACTATCGTTCAACTTCTGGTTCGGAGAAATCCTGTTGGGTGCTGTCATACCGATCATTCTCCTACTCAACAAGAAGACGCGCTTGAATCCTGCCTTACGCATGGTAGCGCTTCTATTGATTGCCGGTGGTGTAATTGCCTATCGCTGGGATACAAACCTTTCCGGTCTGCTGGTGCTCGTATCTTACCTGCCCGGTGCGCCTACTGTTGCTTACACCTCCTACCGGCCCTCACTGGTGGAGTGGATGGCAGGCCTGGGCATTATTTCCTACGGGGTGATGCTCTTCTCACTAGGTGTACGTTACTTACGAGTAGTCGATCACCGACCAGTTCATGAAGAACGAGAACCTATCACGGTAGAATCTGCTGCCGAAACGGTAACAGCCTGAAAGTCCAGTTAGAAGCGAACAAGCCGTCTCACAAAGAGACGGCTTGTTTTCTTGTTAAGCTAAGATATGTTTATTTTTCAGGCGCGCCGGCGTCGATCCATTTTTCGATGACAGCCAGTTCGTCAGCAGAGAAGTTTGCAAAATGCTTCCCGCTTTGTACCTGGACAAGCAAGCTGCCAGTACTATCTCCCGGTTTAATAACCGGGCCATCTTCGCTACCCTTCATTGCACTCGCGTAGGTTGAAAAATCCAGCCCCTTTTGAGGAGATGAACCGCTGTGACAAACAGTACATTTCGCCGCGAATAACGGGCCAGCGTATGAAATCAAAGGTTGGGTTCTCCGAGTCTGTAGAAGCAGATGCAGAGGGGGTCGGTGTGGGCAACTGATCCTTCAAGATTTCGCGCAAGGCGGGCGCGTCAAATCCCGCGTAGGTGTAGACGTTGCCATGGCAGGCGCTATTGGAGCAGAAGGACGTATTGCTGGTACCACCGGGATCGTCAGTGGTATGACAATCAGCACAGCTAGAATCAAAAGCTTGATTGTGTAAACTGATCCAGTTTGGATTTGTATGTGTCTCGGGCTCAGGACCACGGCTGATTTCAATATTGGTAACGAAATCATTCGAGGCGGACACCACCGGGATAGAGTGGCAAACATTGCATTCAAGTCGAATGGCCTGGTTGTCGCTATTCAAATGTTTACCGTCATGACAACGGAAACAGCCCGGTGAATAGATATGACCAAGGTTGTTGGGATGGGTAGTCCAGTCCACTTTTTGGTCGGGGAAGAAGGTCAGATCGTAAATGTCTTTGATCGACTGAACCGCTTGATCGATCTGATCGCTGTGACCCTGGTAATAATCGGTTGTCTTATAGTATTCACCAACAGCATCAATCGCTTGCATTGCGGCATCGCGCGTATCATATGAGTTAGATAGCACAGCCACCGCACGCTGGTGAATATCTGGAATATCCGGACTGATCAAACCACGCGACATGGCATCGTCCACCGAAACCGTTGGTGGTTCGAAGTTATGAGAGACACGATTATGGCAGGTGGTGCATTCCATTTGCTTCAACTTGCTCTCATCCATCGTGGAAGGATCGAAACCGGACTGGACATCTGTATATTCCGTATATGTTCCGTCATCATTCATAACACGCACATACGGGATAACCTGGTTTTCTATATCGTTAGAATAGTAATAGACAGGATTCACAATGTGCCAGTGAATACCGCGCCCAAGACCTTCGCGCTTGGCACCGCCACCGGTCTTCAAGATCAAATATGTGGTGGACTTTGTGTTTTCTGCGTCATTCAGGAAATGCGAGATAGTTACCAGACTGTCGCTAGAAAAGGTTTCCGGTTGGTGGCATTTTTCACAGGTAAGGATATCCGGTTTGGTGCGCGTAGCACGGATCGGGAACTCATAGGTGTGGAAAACCATTGAGTATAACTCATACACATCCTCGCTTTTACGAGCCAGTTGTTGCCCAACAAAGGCGCGGCCAATATGGCACTCGGTGCAGTATACATTGGCATGTGGCGAGACTTTGTAGGTTGCATTCTGGGGCGGCATAGTGTGACATGCCGTCCCACAAAATGTTGGAGAGTTGGTGTAATCCCACGCATAGGCTCCACCGACCAGCAGTAAGATGGTTACTACGCCAAGGATCGTGTAAGGCAATACCAACGCCCAACGCGATGAACCATGGGGCGGGAAAAAGAAATTGTGGATTTTTGTGCGAAGTTTGGTCACGATGAAAGAGTCTCCTCTTTAGTTTTCTGGAGCGCCAGCAGTAATCCAATCCAGAATGATTTGAATTTCTTCGTCCGACATTTTACCAGAAGGAGGCATCACGGCGCCTCCTGATCCTGAAACACGCTGAGCCAATATGCTGTTGGTAACATCGCCTGCAATGACAACAGGACCATTATTGCCGGTAGTTGTCACGGATTGATACGAGCTCGAATCCCAACCAGCCATGGCCGAGTTCTGATTGTGGCAAACTTGACAATTTGCCTTGAAGAGAGGCACAACCTGGTCGGAGAAACTGACTGTCGGAGTGGCCGGGGTTGCGCCACCCAGAACTCGTATATATTGGACCAAAAGGTTAATTTGCTCATCCGTCAGGCTATCGCCCCAGGCGACCATTGGCGTTGCCGTATGTCCGTTGCTGATGGTATCAAACAAAGCTTGATCATCATATTTATCCTGGATTTCCTGCGTATTGAGAGCAGGTCCAACACCACCTTCACCTTGCGCGCCGTGGCAACTGGCGCAGGCGATAGCGAACAATTGACCTCCTGTCAGACTGGGTATAGGTTCTGGCGTAGGAGCAGTTACTTCGGGAGTCGGAAGCGGGGTTGGCGTCGGGAATTGAGGCGGTTCTTGGACCGGCGGGTTAGCTTCCCAACTGCGGATATATTCCACCAGCGCGTCTAGTTGGTCATCATTCAGTGGCCCACCATTTGCATCCCCAAAGGGAGACATGCCAATATCGGGCTGTCCTTGCGAGATGATATTTCGAATAGTAGTATCGTCGCGAGTTTTCAGGAATTCTGCAGAACTGATGGGCGGGATAATATCACCTGCACGAGTAGGATTCGGACCGCCTTCACCAAACTGCCCATGACAGGCGCTACAGTTCTGGGCAAAGAGCGCGGCCCCAATACCAGTGCCACCACCCTTGCTGGCATCATACGTATATTTAACCAGCGCATCCAGTTGTTCAGCCGTAAGGATATTGCCCCAAACAGGCATGGTCACGTGTGGGCCACCACTGCTGATAATCTTGGCAGCGCTTTCTCTATCAGGCGCAGAAGGTACTTTATCACCATGACAGGCTGCGCAATGCTGACTAAACAGCGTTGCTCCGGCCGGGTAGGAACTCGGATCAACCACGTACGCTGCCAGCGCATTCAAATCATTTTCGCTGAGGGTACCTTTCCAGGCGGGCATAGACAGATGCTGTCCACCTTGAGAAATCAAAGTACGCAGTTCATCTTCCGTGCCTGAAAAGGCGACACCTTCTCCGTGGCATCCAGAGCAATTGATAGCGAACAAGCGCTGTCCATCCGGAGCAGCCAGGAAGTTCAGCAAAGCATTACGCTGATCGGTAGAAAGTGTCTGACTCCAATCAGGAATATCCTGTCCCTCATGGGGCGGATAACTTGAACCATCTGTAAAGACGCGTTGAAGTTCTAACGGATTACCCGCTGCTTGCACCATTTGAGTATGGCAAGTCTCGCAATATTGGGCATAGAGCGCGCTACCATTGGGTGACAGGATAAAACCAGCCAGTTGGTCGATCTGATCAGTACTTAAATCAGCTCCCCAGGCTGGCATGCCTTCATGGGTGCCAGCAGCAATCACTTTATGCAGGTCCGTACCTGGCGGCACATCAATGCTTTCGCCGTGGCAGTTAGCACAGTTGGTGGCATACAAAGCAGCAGCTTGGTCTACAACCACTTTCTCCTGCGGGGGAGGTGCCTCAGTCGCTGCTAAGAAAGTCAACGTGCCCACTCCAATCACAACGAGCAGGGCAGCAACTGTAGCAAAGGGGCGATTACGAAAATGGCGTTTTGCACTTTTGTCAATAAACGGCAGGGCAAACAAAAGCAAAATGAACAGGCCCGGCAATACCATCGCCCCAATCACTTCCAGATTTCCTGGGAAATATTTAAGCAATTGGAACAGGAACAGGAAATACCATTCAGGGCGCGGCGTATAACTGGTATCGTTAGGATTGGCACGCGCTTCTAACGGCGCGCCTATAAAGTAGGCAAGCGCAACCAGAACCAAGAAGACTATCAGCGTAACAACTGCGTCTTTAAAGATGATATCCGGGAAAAAGGGAACACCTTTTTCCTTGGCTTCTTTATAACGCTGTAAATAGGATTTCTTCTCTTGTTCGTTCATGGCTTATTCATCCTTTTCTGGCACCGCTGAAATGCCTATACGGATGATCAGATAGAGATGGATACCAATCAAAGTGGCCAGCGAAGCAGGCAGGACCCAGACATGCGTGCCAAAAAAACGTGCTAGTGTGACAGCAGATAAGTCCGGTCCACCACGGGCAATCCGAAGGATCCAGTCCCCAATCACTGGCGCTATCCCCGCGATTTTCGTCCCAACTGTTGTCGCCCAGTAAGCTTTTTGATCCCAGGGCAACAGGTAACCCGTAAATCCAAAACCAATCACTACGAGAAAAAGAAGTACACCCGTGATCCAGGTCATTTCACGCGGATATTTGTACGCCCCGTAGAAGAACACACGCAATAGATGCGCTACTACCAACACAACCATCGCGCTGGCTCCCCAGTGATGCAGGCCACGGATGAACCAGCCCATCGGCAACTGGGTCGTGATGTAAGTCACACTGTCATAGGCGTGGGTCGGGTCAGGCACATAATACATTGTCAGCAGAATACCGGTAACACCCTGCATAATTGCAACGAACAGGGTGGCGCTTCCGAGCGTATAGAACCAGTTGACGTGGGGGATTTTTCGCAGGAAAATGGCTTCCCATACTTGTCGCCATTGGAAACGCTCATCCAGCCAATCGCCAATTTTTGCCCACATCATGCACCTCGCTTTGCATAAAGAACCCCATCTTCAACCTTAGTTTCGAAATGATCCAGGGAACGAGGTGGAGGCCCGCTAACAACACTGCCATCTTTGGCATAAACACCATTATGGCAAGGGCAGAAAAATTCTCCCTGTTCAGGAATCCAGCGTACACGACAGCCCAGATGGGTGCACACATTGGACATAACGGTGAAATCCTGACCGTTTTCCGTTAATGCATAAACTGAAAGCTCTTCATTCGAACTGATCCAACCCGTCTGGGTTTCAATTGTGGTTTTGAATAAGGTAGGAGTATTCAATTCGACTTTACTGACCGCGCCCAATTGAATCCAGTTCCCCTCATCTTTTTTGAGCGCCGGGCCAACAATGTAGGGAACCGCTGATATTCCAATTGCTCCTCCAATGACCCCCCCTATCGCAAAAATGGCCGTTTTCATAAAATCACGGCGATTAACTCTTTCATCTTTCGAAGTTTTCATGGGGCTCACCTCCAATGGCGAATAAGGGAAAGGTGTACTACCATTATCTGCCTAACACTCCCATCAAATGGTCTCCAATGACTGTTTGGCAGATTTCCTAATTTTAATTCAAAACAGCGTTCCATGTCGCTGCTGGGTATTATATGATCTAAGCTTGAACATGTTTAGGAAGAATGTATGTAATACGGCCATGATGATTGTCATTAGAATATTTCTTTCGAAAAAATTTTCATTGAAATCGTGATTTCAATGAAACAGAGACAGCCTTACTGAACTGCCTCTGTACGAAGAGAAGGTGTGTTTTTTGAGAAACCTTTACTTTTCTAAAGCGCCAGCATCGATCCAGGCCTTGACGCGAGCAATTTCGTCTGGAGTCAATTGGCCGGGATGCCCACCAGCCTCCTGCTTGACAACCAACAGGCTATCCGCGCTATCACCAGGGACAATCACTACCCCGGATTCACCGCCTGCGATGGCGCCCGCATAGGTGGTCAGGTTGAGGCCTGCCATAGCAGCGGCTCCGTGGCAGGTCGCACATTCGCTCTCAAATATATTTGCAATGTCGCCTTCCCAGACCGGATTGGCAACAGGTTCAAGGCTTTCCACAGCACCTGCATCGATCCAGGCCTGCACGATCGCGATCTCTTCAGGAGTCAATTGGCCAGGATGCCCACCGGCTTGCTGTTTGTTGATCAAAAGGCTGTTCGCGCTGTCACCCGGTATGATAACCGGACCTGTATCGCCCCCCTTCATGGCATCCGCGTAGGAAGACAGATTGAGCCCACCCGTGGCGGCCGGGCCATGACAGGTCAGACATTTCGATTGGAACAACGGAAATACGTCCGTGTCCCAGGTCAGGCCTAGCGCGGCCGGTGTAAGTGTTTCCACTGGCGGAGTTCCTGAGACTTCTAACGTAGCGGTTGCAGGTATCGTCGCAGTGGGCGGTACTGGAGTTGCCGTAGGAGAGGGCGTAAGCGTGGGCGTCTTTGTAAAAGGCACATAGACCGGAAGCGGGCTGGGCTGCGGTGGAATTGTCGTAATGGCTGTTTTTTCGCCATTCACAAATCCGTATACACCTGCCAACATGACAAGCGCCAACACACCAGCCACGGGGTAGTAAACTATCTGGCGTTTGCGCAGAACATCTTTCGGGACCGAACGTTGTTCTAGTCCGGCCTTGATGTCGGCTAACTCCAGCGGATGCTCATGCAGCATCTCTTCTTCGCTCATTTTGCCTGTCCACATGGACTTATTGAAGCGCTTGAGATGCACGCCGTACAAATGCCAGATAATGATGGCCAGTACTGCCAGAAGGGCCTCTCCTCCATGTGCAGCCTTGGCCGCTGGGATCCATTCTCCAGGCAGGAATTTGGTACTCGTGATGGGATTCCACATCAAGAAACCGGTCAGGCCCATGATAATCGCACCCCACACAAAGGCCCAGTATTCCAATTTCTCTTCAAAAGTATAGCGTCCCATTTGGGGAAAGCTCTTGGCCAGACCAATGTTGTACATCAGGGCCTGCAAGCCATCTTTTGCGTCTTGCAGGCTGGGTAGCATATTCATCCTGGCGCGCAGGACAAATATCATGTATCCGCCTTTGAGAATATGGTAGGCAGCCCCTAACATCATAACGGTAGCAGCTATGTGGTGGATAGTGCGCAGATTATCAATACCGCCCAGTAGATTGATAAAGGCTACGGAAATGCTGGCAAGCGAATATTTCTGTGGCAAGCCGGTCAGAGCCAGCGTGCCAAAGGAAAGCAACATAACCAGATGTTCAATGCGCCGCGCCAGCGAAAAACGTTGGTAAGATGTGGTTTTCTCACTCATGAGCGCGTTCTCCTTGTTTGCGGGCAATGAAGCGACGATAAATATCGGTCAACACATACAGCAGCATACCGCCAAGCACAGTGGGAATAAAAATCTTATAGAACAGATTCACGTAATACACCAATGGATAATGGTCTGGGCTGGCAATATAATGGCTCATCCATGCGTCCGGGAAATTGGCGGTTGCGTCCGGGTGACAACGCTGGCACTTGACTAGCAGGTTCTTTTTAATGGCAATGCCTGCCTGGGGATCATCCACGCGTTTGATGTCATGGACGCCATGACAGTCTGTGCAGACTGGTTTGTTGGTCGGAAGATTCGGGTTTGTTTCTTCGAACAGGGTCACGGTCGTGCCATGGAAATCAGCCACATAGGTATTCAAGACGTCCGTTGAAATCCCATACTGCTTCATGATCGTTTCATTGGTATGGCATTTGGCGCACAAAAGCGGGATGTCATTGCGGAATCGTGCTGTGGTCGGATTTTGAATATTATGGACGCCGTGGCAATCGATGCAGGTCGGGACGTACTGATTCCCTTCTTCTGTTAAGGCTGCTCCATGTACGCTTTGTTTATATGTATCGTAAATGGCAC
The DNA here is from genome assembly GCA_963785535.1 of uncultured Chloroflexia bacterium. Lineage (GTDB taxonomy): Bacteria > Chloroflexota > Anaerolineae > Anaerolineales > Villigracilaceae > JAABUE01. Next base: position 191,390 of record CAWAVQ010000007.1, read on the forward strand.
TATGGCACTGAGCGCAGGTCTGAGGGATCTGCAAACGGGCACCCAGTAGAATTTCACCCGTTTTTTTATCAGTAATACGGGCCTGGGTGTGCGGGTTGTGACAATCGGTGCAGATGGCCGCATTTTCGTTGCCGGCTGCCAATGCCCTCTGGTGAACGCTATCCAACACATTGGTATATTGCTCAATATGGCATTTCTGACAGACCGTGTACAACTGGAATTGCGCATCGCGGATAGTCTGGGCAGCAAATTCCGGGTGCGGGATCGTGGCCATCGCCTCGTGGCAATCCACACAATTGATCGATTCCTGTCCATGTACGGCATGGTCGAACTTGCTACTATCGATATATAGGGATAGAGATTCTCCATCTGGGAAAGTCTTACTAAGACTTTGCTGAGAGTGACAACTCAAGCAGACATCGTTCGAAACTTCCTGGGAAGGTGGAGCTGCTCCCGCTGAACTGGCCGTGAGCACAGCCAGCATGACTACCATTAAGGCCAAGCCAACGGCCAGGAAGAATAGCCTGCGGTCCATTCGCAGGGATTGGGGTGTTCGTCTCATTAACATTCTCCTGTCTTCTCCAAAGTTGCGGTATGAGACCTTAAAATAGCATCATAGCTATACAACATTATGAACAAGATTAGGCACTTTATAATTTCGATTACATAATTAGAAATAACAGTTATACACCAAAAGCTTGCATGGGGCAATCTGCCCATATTTTAGTGGGCTATTTACCCCACGAGTAGTGCATTTTATCACGAATTCGGTGTGATTAGGAGAATGACGCAAAACAGGACTGCCAATTTGGCAGTCCTGTTGTCTAACTTATTTTACTTTGCCAGAAGCGAGTTACTTCAACGCTTCCAGCGCAGCATCGAGCAAGGAATTGGCAAAAGGCGGATTGTGAACGCCCAGGCTCTTGTCTTCCTCAACAAAGAGGTAATTCCACAGAGCGGCTGCTTGGGCTTCGGGGTAATCTCCGACGACGACCGTTCCCTCAGCATCCATCAAGCCCTTGGCTTTCAGAGCCGTCGCAACTTGATCGAGTTTGTCCTGTATCTCGGTCTGCACGCCATCGACGTCCAGGCTGGTCGCGTCAGCGTGACAGCCTTGGCAGGTCGCAACATTTGGCATAAAGGTGTGACTGGCATCCGGGCCAGCACCTCCCAAGTGGCAGGTTACGCAGGTGTTTTCCACCATTTGGTAATGCGTGCTGGGCTTTCCTTCAACCCCACCAGCGCCGCCAACGCCAAGAAGCAGTGCAGCTTCTGGGCCATGGTGACCACCCCAGTGGGTGCTGGTAACACTGACCATACCGTCCGTCGCTTCTGGGAAGGCAGTGCGTTGTTGGTGGCAGTTGGCGCACAGGTTGCCCATACCGCCATCGTAGGTAGCGTCAAGCGCAATGAGTGCTACCGGATCGGTGGTTTCTAATGCCCAGTCATCAGATGTGTAGGTAGTGTGAATCTGGTGGCAAGCGCGGCAATCGATGCGGCTCGGGTTCGCTAATGCAGAATCCTGAGCATCTGCATTATTGACTCCCGCTGCGACAGCGGCACTGAAGCCGCTACCGGAGTGACAGCCGGTGCAGGTTGCATTGGTGGCTGCATGGTCAAAAGCGGGGCCACTCCCGTGAACGGATGTTTCCCACGCGGTCACTTTGCCAGTGAGTTGCGATGCATCATTGTGGCATTGGGTGCAGGATAAATCAGTAGTGGTCACTGATTCGCCTGCGGGGCCGGCAGGACCTGCGGGGCCGGCAGGACCAGCAGGACCTGCGGGGCCGGCAGGACCAGCGGGACCTGCGCAGGCTGTGAACAAAACAGCGGCTGCAATCAGGGTGCCGATCAAAACAATCATTTTCTTAGTGGACATTGTTTGCATTCTCCTTAGAATAGGGTTGGGTGATTCTCGTAAATTTTTATATATGTAGTGAAGACATTCACCTCCTTTGTTTAGGAAAGTATGAAACCCATCTAAATTGGGGGATTTACACCAATTTATAAATCTAAACTACATTAAAATCAAGTTAATTTGAGATAAAAGACACGTGACAAACGTCACAATGAGGGAATTTATTGGGCAAATTACCTACAAGCGGCAAGGCGTACCAGTTGTGACATCTGTCACTCGTTGGGTGTGATAACCCAAACGCGGAAAACAAGAGCAAACCATGTAAAATGATTGTGTATAGATTCACAATTAGAACATGAAACAAATTACCTTTTTGGTTTTCTTCGTTTATGGGCTGGCATTCTTAGGAATGGGTATTGCCATGGCACTCGAATCTGGACGATCACCTGCCTTGGCACACGCGCGAGTACTACGCTTCCTGGCTGCGTTTGGCCTGATCCATGGCACACATGAATGGATGGAATCCTATCTCTTGCAGGCAGGATCGCTCGGCACGCTCTTGCCAGACTGGCTTCCCTGGTTACGTCTGGGTCTTCTAGTGACTTCGTTTGTCTCGCTCTTCTTTTACGGGATCCAGATGCTTCTGCTGGTTTCACCTTATCGTCGCGGGAAGCGCATATTCCGCTTCAGTGTCTTTGGTGCTTACGCCTTGTTTATCCTAGTCAGTATCAGCAGCGCGCACCTCAAAGAGCCCATTCCGCTGAACAATTTCGTAGATGGGTTGGCGCGCTACCTGCTGGCGGTTCCAGCCGCGATGCTGGCCACGCTGGCGCTGCGCGCCCAGGGACGCAATGCGCGTGAACAGGGGCGTACGCGCCTGAGTATCAGCCTTACGATTGCAGCCTATGGTTTTGGAATTTACACCCTGACCCAATTTTTCGTGCCTCCGATAAATATGTTTCCAGCGCGTTATATAAATGAAGAGGCTTTTTTAGCGTACACAGGTTTCCCAATACAATTAATCCGAACGATCATGGCCGTTCTGATCACCTACGGTCTGATTCGCGCAACCCAGTCAATGGAAGAGGAACGCAAATCCGAATTGTTTTCAGCACAACAGGCGCGCCTGAAAGCGTTGGAACAGCAGGAGGAGATCCGCCGTGAGTTGTTGCGTCATGTCGTGCAGGTGCAAGAAGATGAGCGCGCACGCATCGCCCGTGAACTGCATGATGAAACTTCGCAAATACTTTCGGCGTTCATGCTGGAGTTGGCTACCCTGCGCGAACTCACCAAACGCAAGCCGCAGGTTAAAAATATCGTAGATAAACTGCAGGAACTTAGCAGACAGATGTCGCAAGGGCTATACACGATGGTACACGATCTGAGACCCGCCCAATTGGACGATCTGGGTCTTGTGCCGGCCATAAAATCCTTGCTGGATAGCGAGTGTTGCCCGAAAGGGTTGCAAGTCAATTTCGATGTGACCGGGAAACAGAGAAGACTCAACTCGTTGATCGAGACCGTGTTGTTCCGCGTGACGCAGGAGGCACTCGCCAATGTGACTCGTCATGCGGATACCAATAAGGCCTGCGTGCGCCTGGATTATGCTCCGGACGCGATCACGTTGGGGGTGCTGGACTCAGGCAAAGGCTTCGACCCGAACGAGCCGCTTCGCCCGCCGCGGGGTTGGGGCTTGGAGGGCATGCGCGAGCGCGTTGAATTGGTTGGTGGACAATTGGTTTTGTACTCAGCGCCCGGGCGAGGGACTACTGTCGAGGTGGTCATTCCACTTGTACCCGAACAAGAGCAGAACGTCATTAAAATACCATCGAAAAAAGTGAATTTGCCCGTCAAATAATGCAGATTCGGGTACTGGGCAAAGGAGAATAACTCATGGACGCCATCACTCTCATGCTGGTCGATGACCACGATGTGGTACGCACCGGTTTACACTCGTTTCTGGAAACGCAGCCTGGCCTAAAAGTGATCGCAGAGGCAAAAAATGGTTTGCAAGCGTTGGAGAAGGCCAGGGAGGTGCAACCGGACATTATCCTGATGGATATCACCATGCCGGATATGGATGGCATGGAAGCCACCCAGCAACTGAAAAAATTGTATCCCGAATGTCAAATACTGGTGTTGACCGTACACGCTGACAAACAATATTTTATGAAAATGCTATCGGTCGGTGCTTCCGGATATATCACCAAGCAAGCTGCTGCGGACGAGTTGGTTTCCGCCATCCACGCAGTAGCTGCCGGGCATGTCTATTTGCAACCGGCGCTGGCACGTTGGTTGTTGGATGATTACCAACTGCTGGCAAAAAACGTTGTGCTTCCTGACCTGGATGAAACCAATGAAAAGGATAAAGATGCCGTCAGTCTGGATATTTTGAGCAAACGAGAGCGTGAGGTGTTGGAGTTGGTAGGAGAAGGGCATAACAACCATGACATCGGTAAGAGGCTCGAACTCAGCCCAAAGACGATTGCTCGCCATCGTGAACGCATCATGAAAAAGCTCAACATGCATTCCCGTACAGAACTGGTCAAATTCGCTATTCGGACTGGGCTGATCTCACTCGAGTAAATATCGCTACGGGAAATATTTCTTGCTCTGGCCGCTTCATAGCCAGAGCATTTTTCTATTAGTTCGAACTTCCACAGTTCGTAAAAGATACCGAAAATAAGGGGGTGCGCTGCGCACACCCCCTTATTTTCGGACCCTTCCTTTGCAACTGCGCAATTTCTATTAGTTCAAATTAGGACAAATTCGGGAGAGTTTCATGACATCTATCGCGCCCCTTCTCAGCCTGTATTAATCTATATGTGTAAAATGAAAAAGCAGGCAAATATATCGATTTGTCGCTACTATTTTTTGGAGGTATCGTTATGCAGCGAACCAAGTTCATTCTGGGCGGTCTGCTTATTCTGGCAGCAGTCGTTTATCTGATTGTTTCGTCCACAAAGGCCAGCGCAGAATATTTTATGACGATTAACCAACTTAAGGCCGAAGGCTCGGCCGCAGTTGGTAAAAGCCTGCGCGCTTCTGGCGCAGTGGTTGGTGATACGATTCAGTATGATCCGCAAACCCTGACTCTTTCTTTCGATGTAGCGCATGTCCCGGGTGACAATGCTGAAATCGAGGCGGAAGGCGGGCTGGCGGCTGTTTTGCACCAAGCTGTCATAGACCCGACACGTGCGCGCATGAAGGTGGTCTACGTGGGTCCCAAACCGGACTTATTGCGTGACGAGGCTCAGGCCATTATGACCGGGCATGTCGGAGATGACGGTATCTTCTACGCGGATGAGCTACTGCTCAAGTGCCCGACCAAATACCAAGAAGCTGTGCCCGACCAGGCAGAGGGTTGATATACAAACACCTGACAGGACCGCATTCTGTCAGGTGCGTTTACAGGAGAAAACATGCTATCAGATTTTGGTTTTGGCGTTTTAATCGTAACATTTGTAGTAGCACTGTATAGCGTTGTCGCGGCTATTATTGGTGAAAGAAAACAATCTGCGCAAATGGTGGAAAGCGCCAGACGCGCGCAATTGCTCACCTTCCCCTTGCTGTCTTTGGCAGCAGGGGTTTTGATCTATCTGCTGGTCAACAATCATTTTGAAGTTTCCTTCGTTTATGAGGTGACCAGCCGCAGTATGCCAACCTACCTCAAGATTACAGCCTGGTGGGGTGGACAGGCTGGTTCCCTGCTTTTCTGGGGCTGGCTGCTGTCCGCTTTCACCTCCGCGGTCACCCTGCGCAAATGGGATCGCGACCGCGAGTTCTTGCCCTGGGTGATCGTCGTTTCTTCCATCACGCTGGCCTTCTTCATCTCGATGAATCTTTTCTTCGAGAATCCTTTTGCCCGTTTCTGGCAGGTGGCTGGGAACGTTGTGCCCGCTACGTTCAAACCGGCTGGCGGCCTCGCCTTCACGCCGCAGGATGGACGCGGTCTTAATCCGCTCCTGCGGCATCCCGGCATGATTATCCACCCGCCTATGCTGTATCTGGGTTTTGTCTCGTTCGTGATTCCCTTTGCCTTTGCCATCGCTGCCCTGATTACCGGCCGCACCGATGACCGCTGGACGCGCCTGACCCGCCGCTGGACACTGTGGGCCTGGTTGTTCCTTTCGCTCGGCCTGGTGCTCGGTAGTCGTTGGGCCTACGATGTGTTGGGCTGGGGTGGCTTCTGGGGGTGGGACCCGGTCGAGATTGCAGCCTTCATGCCCTGGCTGGCTGGAACGGCTTTCCTGCACTCGGTCATGATCCAGGAGCACAAGGGTATGCTCAAACACTGGAACATGATCCTGATCATGCTGACGTACGCGCTGGTCATCTTCGGCACTTTCCTGACCCGCTCCGGCGTGCTTTCGTCTGTGCACGCCTTTGCCCAGAGCGCTATCGGCCCAATGTTCTTCGCCTTCATCGGCGTGACTTTCATCACATCTATCGCACTGTTGATCTGGCGCTGGCCGGAATTGAAGTCGGAAACCGAGATGAAGTCCATGCTCTCGCGTGAAGCTTTCTTCCTGCTTAACAACCTGCTTTTCTTGAGCGTACTGGTGGTCTGCTTCTGGGGTGTGATTTTCCCCTTGATCTCAGAACTCTTCGCTGGCCAAAAAGTGACCGTTGGCCCGCCGTTCTACGAACGCGCCAATGCGCCTCTCTTTGGTGCAATGATGGCCTTGATGGGCATCGCCCCGCTCTCGGCCTGGGGTAAATCCACGCTCATGACACTTGGACGCGCCATCTGGAAACCGACCATCCCGGCGCTGTTTGTGCCCGTGCTGGCATACTTCGCTGGCTATCATAACTGGGTAGCCCTGATCGGCTTCTTTCTGGTGGCATTCGTCATCTCCGTCACGCTCTACGACACTGTCCGCAGCGCGCGAGCCCGCCAGCGCGCGCAGAAGGAAAGCTTCTTCACTGCCCTGGCACGACTGGCCGGCCGCAACCGCCGTCGCTATGGTGGCTACATCATCCACATCAGCATGATGCTGATGGCCATTGGTATCCTGGGTATCGAAGTCTTCCAGACTCAAACGCAGGGCACCGTCTCACAGGGGCAGTCTCTGCAACTGGATGGTTACACCATTAACTACAAGGACATTGCCCAGTGGTCCGACCAGGGTGCTGGTGTGCAATACACGCGCGCGACAGTGGATGTCTACAAAGACGGAAAACTCCTCAGTGAACTCCACCCACGCATCGATTACTACTTCGACTCGCAACAGACCATGACCATCCCTGGCCAGCGCAGTACGATGAAAGATGACCTGTACATCATATTGGTAGATTGGCAACCTGCTTCTGCCGTAGGCGCCACTTTCAAGGTTTATCACAACCCGCTGGTCAACTGGCTGTGGACAGGCGCGCTCATCTTCATCGCCGGCATGCTCTTTGCCGCCTGGCCGGACAAGGACCCCAGCCTGCGTTCCGTTCGTGTCAGCAAACGCGCAGTAGAACCCAGCGCAGCGGATTAATTGGGAACGATAATGAAAAGACTCTTCTGGATTGCGACTCTCATCCTCGTTCTCTCTACACCCTTCGTCTTCGCTCAGGACAGGCTGACAGTTGCTACCGTTTCTGCGCAGGGATCTACACCGACGGATGATGATGTCAATGCCATTGCCAGGCAGTTGTTTTGTCCGGTCTGCGAGAACACGCCCCTGGACGTATGTCCCACGCAAGCTTGCAAAGAATGGCGTGAAGAGATTCGCGGCATGTTGGCAGATGGTAAGAGCGAAGCAGAGATCAAACAATATTTTGTCGATTACTACGGCGCGCGCGTGCTCGCCGAGCCACCTCGCACGGGTTTTAACTGGTTGGTCTATGTAGTACCGCCCATGGTCATCGTGGCGGGTATCTTCGTGCTCTTCCGCGCATTAAGGGCCTGGAGCCAACCGTCTACGGCAAGTGCTGTCTCTGCCTCCTCGCAAGGGGAAGCGGGAGCAGCTACGGGTGGGGAAGATGCGTCCGCCTCGTCCAACGATGAGTATATCGCCCGCATGGAAGAAGAACTAAGAAAGAGAAACTAGAATTTCCTCGCTGAGCGGAGCGCAGCGTAGTCGAAGCGCAAATATAAAATTGTCCCTTTGACTTCGCTCCCCCCTCGGGACGATGCCGCTCAGGGAGAACTTGGAGAACGTCATGACTGAAGAACAAACAACCACGACGCCCGCGCCAAAGCGCGGCGTCCGCTTGTCAACGCAGATTATCATCTGGACCGTCCTGATGGCCTTGTTGGTCCTGGTGGGGCTGGGACTGAAAAAAGCGCAAAATCCGATCATCAGCGTTGGCTCGGATGTTCCCAATTTTCCCCTGACCATGTTCGATGGCTATTCCTACCAGGGCGCATCCGAGATCAATTTTGCGGACTTGCAAGGGAAAGTCGTAGTGGTCAACTTCTGGGCCTCCTGGTGTAAACCCTGCGAGCAGGAAGCCGCCGAACTCGAGGAAGCCTGGCAATATTACGCAAACGACGGCCAGGTGGTCTTCCTGGGCATTGCCTGGACAGACACGCCCGATAATTCGAAGGCGTACTTGAACCAATTCAACATCACTTACCCGAATGGCCCCGATCTGGGCTCGCGCATTTCGTCCATTTTCAATCGTAATCTGGGCGTGCCAGAGACCTATTTCATCGATCGTGATGGCGTGTTACGCAGTATCAAGATCGGCCCCTTCACTTCTGTGCAGGAAATCCAGGCCACCATCAATCCACTTTTAAGTAACACCCCTGTACAGGACTGAGGGCTTGATGGACATTGGAGCAATCTTTTTTATTCTGGCGCTTGTCACCCTGGTGGGGATGTATGTAGGCCAGCCGTATATTCGACGCCGTGGCCGCCGCGCCACGCAGGAAGACCGTGAGTATTCCGCCCTGATGGCAGAATACGACCGCGCCGTCAATACGCTACAGGAACTCGATTTCGATAATGCGCTGGGCAAAGTCCCGGCGGAAGATTATCCTACACAACGTGCCGAACTGCTGTCGAAAGGCGCCGGCCTGCTGCGCGAGTTGGATTCTTTCGTCCAGGCTCCTGCTCCCAATGGAAGTTCCAATGGAGCCAAGAACGAGGGCACAGACGCCGAAAGTCGCATCGAAGCGGCTGTGGCTTCCCGTCGCGCAGATTCATCTGTCAAAAAAGCGGTGGCTACGCTCGATGATGACGACCTGGAATCGATGATCGCCACCCGTCGCAAAGTACGCAAAGAAAAATCGGCCGGTTTCTGCCCCAAATGCGGCAAGCCTATTCTGGTCTCTGATCGCTTCTGCCCCTCCTGCGGAAAAGCAATTAATTAGACGTAAGACATTAAACGTGAGATTTAAGAAATCTGAAGTCTAACTTCTCGGATCTCTAATCTTTTAGAGGATTTCATGAAACTTCGTACTACCCTGTTTTTTGCATTGATCGCCCTTACCCTCAGCGCATGTAACTTTACCCTGGCGCGAGATGTCACGCCTCCGCCTGGCGCTATCCAACAAGTGCAGGCGCAGCCCACGCAGGGACCGGTCTTTCCGGCCCAGGCTCCTGACTTGAAAAACGGCGCAAGTATTTATGCGCAGGAATGTACTCCTTGTCATGGCAGCCAGGGATTGGGCGATGGCTCAATGAGCGCACAACTTGCCAGCCAGAACATTACCGTCCCCGCTCTGGGCTCCCCGCAGACCGCAAACGCCGCTAAGCCGTCGGATTGGTTCTTAATGGTAACGAAGGGCAACATGCAAAGCTTCATGCCACCCTTTGAAAGCAAATTAAGTGAACAGGAACGCTGGGATGTCGTGGCTTATGCCCTTTCTCTCAGCACCACATCCGAACAGGTCAACCAGGGCGAGCAACTCTTCAAGAAAAATTGTGCCGATTGCTCGACCGATGCCTTTACCGACCAGGGAAAGATGGCCACGCTCTCGAGAGACGATCTGGTCAAAACGCTTTCCGAAGGTGGGGACGGCATCCCAGCCCTGGGAGAGAAACTTTCACAAGACGAACTGACTGCCGTGGCCGACTACCTGCGGACTCTGACCTTTGGCGCTCCTTCTCTGGCGGCCGAACCTGCTTCCGCTGCTGCAACCGAAGCCCCCGCCCAGGCCGGGACTCCCTCAGCGGAGGGGACGCCGGTGGAAGGCACGCAGCAAGCTGGGACCGCGCCTGAAGCGACTCTTGCCACTACCAGTGTTGGCCTCGTCAGCGGAAAAATCGTCAACGGCAGCGGCGGAGAGGTTCCCGCAGGCACGACCGTCACCTTACATGGCTTCGAACATTCAACAGATACAAGCAGTAGTACCAATACTACTCCCCAGGAAGTGGTTACAGAAACTGCGCAAACCGGTGCGAGCGGCACATACACCTTCAATGATGTAACCATTCCGCAAGGGCGTATTTTCCTGGCCGAGGCAAGCTACAACGGCACCGTCTTTCAATCTGGCCCGGTCGTTGTCGATGCCGGCGCGAGCGATTTAACCGTCCCGGATATCACAGTCTATGACAGCACAACCGACAACAGTGGATTGGTCGTGGAGCAATTACACGTCAGCTTCGACATGGCAGCAGATGGCGGCGTGCAAGTCTTTGAGCTTTTCACCATCAGCAATACGAGCGACAAAGCCTTTGTCTTCTCCACAGACGGTAGCACCTTGCCCTTCATGCCCCTGCCAGAAGGCGCGTCGAATGTGGGTTTGGAGCTTTCACAAAACAGCGCTCCCATCATGCCGACCGAAAGCGGCGATTACGCCTTGCCGCCCAGCCAGGATCTTTATTCCATCATTGCCTTCTTTAACATGCCTTATGACAACTCACTGGAACTCACACAACCTCTGGCGCTTCCCGTGAGTTCTGCGCTGATCATCGTACCGGAGGGCATCAAAGTCAAAAGCGATGTGCTGACTGACGAAGGCACCCAACAAACACAACAGGGTGCCAACGTTCAAGTTTATTCGAGCGGCAGCCTGAGCGCCGGGTCGCCACTTGAAATATCACTTTCCGGCAAGGTCAATTCTGCCGCAACGAGCAGCACGGGCAATAACCAAACCCTGTTGATCGGTGCCGGTGCCTTTGGTATCGTGCTCATCCTGGCTGGCGTCTGGATGTTCATGCGAGACCGTGGCAAGGTAGATGAAGATGGTTTCGAAGAGGCCGAGGAAGAAGATGAAGACGAGTTCGAAACGTCTGAAGAGGTCATGGACGCCATCATCGCCCTGGATGACCTGTATCGCGCCAAGAAGATTCCCGAAGAGGCATACCAGACGCGCCGAGAAGAATTGAAGGAAAAGTTGAAAGAGTTGGCATAATCCTCGCTGAGCGGAGCGATAGCGAAGTCGAAGCGCAAATAACTTGATAGTCGCCCTTCGACTACGGGTCTCCCTGGCCCGTTCGGCCACCGTTCGTGCCGTGAGCACACCGGTGCGAAACGGCAGGACGGGCGATATGGTGAAAAAACATCACCTACTCGACCCTCCGCTCAGGACGATAGAAAATCATGATCGAAGTCAAAAAACTCGTTAAACGCTTTGGCCTGAAAACCGTACTGCGCGGACTGGACTTCCAGGTCCAGCCGGGTGAGTTCGTGGCCCTGCTTGGTCCCAACGGCGCGGGCAAGACCACTTTCCTGCGCATCCTGGCTTCGCTTTCGCGGCCCTCTATGGGACAGGTGCAGATCGCCGGTTTTGCCCTGCCCAAAGAGGCTGCGGCTGTCCGTGCCCGGCTGGGAGTGGTCTCGCACATGCCCCTGCTTTATAACGACCTGACCGCTGAAGAGAACCTGAAATTTTACGCGCGCATGTATGGGATTGCACATTATGAAGCACGCATCACGGAAGTCCTTGAAATGGTGGGCCTCGTCCAACGTCGTCACGATCTGGTGCGCACTTTCTCGCGCGGCATGCAACAACGACTGGCAATCGGCCGCGCCGTACTGCATGACCCGGACGTGATGTTGTTCGACGAGCCTTACACTGGCCTCGACCAGGACGCCTCGTCCATGCTGGACGGCGTGCTGCAAACCGTCGCTGGTCAGGGACGCACCGTGGTGATGACCTCCCACGACCTGGCGCGCGCCGAAGATCTGGCCACCCGTTTCGACATCCTATCACGCGGTGTGATCGCAGCCTCATCCACGCGCGAGGGACTTGGCAAAGGCAACTTGCTTACCTTTTACAAAGGTGCGCTGGCAGCTTAACATGGCGGAGCAAACCATCACGACCACAAAAACAACGGCTAAGTCCAACTATTGGAAAGCCATTGCAGCCATCACCTGGAAGGACCTGGCCGCCGAACTGCGCTCACGCGAACTGCTCTCGGCCATGCTGGTCTTCTCGCTGTTGGTCATCCTGATCTTTAACTTCGCCCTCGAACTGGATATCAAGACCCGTCAATCGGTTACAGCCGGTGTGCTGTGGGCAACCTTCGCCTTTGCGGGCACGCTTGGCTTGAACCGCTCTATGGCTGTCGAGAAAGACCGCGGCTGCCTGGACGGACTCTTGCTGGCGCCGGTAGACCGTTCTGCCATTTACTTTGGTAAGGTCATCAGCAATCTGGCTTTCATGCTGATCGTAGAAGCTATTGTGTTGCCAATCTACAGCGTGCTGTATAACATCAACCTGTTCCAACCGGGACTATTGATGGTTATTTTATTAGGTTCGGTTGGCTACGTCACCGTCGGGACTTTGCTTGCCAGCATGGCCGTACAAACCCGCACCCGCGATGTGCTGCTGCCCATCCTGCTCTTCCCGGTGGTTGTGCCGATTTTGATCGCGGCGGTCAAGGCCAGTGGCGGCTATCTGACCGGCGCCGGGATGGAAGAAATCCTGCCCTGGCTCAATTTGTTGATCGCCTATGACGTAATTTTTACTGCGATCGCTTTTATGGTTTTCGATTACGTTGTTGAAGAATAAGGAAAGAGAATAGAGATCAGTGAATAGAAAATAGTCACGATGACACTCCACCCTTCACTGCTCTCCACTTTCTACTCTCTATTCACTACTTTATAGGAGAACTTTATGGACAAGAAACCCACCACTTTGCTCGCCCTCGATATTATTTCCCTCATTCTATTGGGCGTATCCGCTTACCTGGCTTTGGTCTTCGCTCCCACCGAAGCCGTGATGGGACAGGTGCAGCGCGTGTTCTACTTCCACGTAGCCACCGCCTGGGTCGGCATGTTGGGCTTCATCGCTGCGGGTGTCTCCGGTATTGTCTACTTGCGCACCGCCGACTTGAAATGGGATCGGGTCGAATTTGCGGCTGTCGAAATCAGCCTGGTCTTTTTCTTCATCGCTATCGTACTTGGTTCCATCTGGGCCCGCCCCGTCTGGAACACCTGGTGGACCTGGGACCCGCGTCTGACCACCGCCGCCATCACCGAGTTGATCTACATCGCTTACTTCATGTTGCGTGAGGGCATCGAAGACCCAGATCGCCGCGCGCGCTTTGGCGCCGTCTACACCTTGATCGGCGCGGTCAGCGTGCCCATTACCTTCATGGCTATCCGTCTGTTCCGCACTATCCATCCGGTGGTCATCGGTACTGAGAGCGCGCAGGCACAGGGCGGCTTCAACATGACCGGCGATATGAAGGTGGCTTTCTTCTTCGCCCTGTTCGCTTTTACCGTTATCTTCGTAGACCTGTTCTGGAACCGTATTCGCATGGGCACACTGGCCGACAAAGTCGAGCAACTCAAACTCAAGGTTATGCAATAAGAGGCAAACATGTTTTTTTTAGAGACTCCTCCCGACACTTCCTCCTACATGGTTGCTGGATACGCCGTCGCTTTCGGCGTGATGCTGATCTACGTCCTCAGTCTGTTCATCCGCTCCCGTAATTTGAACCGTGATTTGTCCACACTCGAAGAGATGGACAAAGATAAATAGCCCCAAAATAACCATTGCACACACGAAAGAGTCCGCTATAATGAAAGGGGACTCTTTTTATTAGGATGGCAGGGAAACACTATCGACGCAGCCTCGGCTTATTGGCGGTGAGCATCTTCATCGTCCTGATGGGAAGCGCTTTCACTTCTTCCCCGGGTCTTTCCCTGCGTGCTGCTCTCGATACGCCTCCCGGCCCTGACCGTTATACATCCATCCTCGTCGATTACAACGTTAATACGTGGTGGATGGCCCGTTACGATAATAAATCGCTGGCCTGTGAAATTGTCGTCGACCACGAAGGGCTGCCAACCGTAGACGAAGTTTATACACAATGCGGTCAGGATATCGCTGACGAATGGTTCAACCAGGATCTTTGCACTGAGAACAAATACAAAGATTGTGAGGGGTATTATTTCTACAAAGTGAGTTCTGTGCCGGAGCAACGCGAAGTGGCGGTAGAATTGCCCGCAGCGAAAGCCTGGATCAACCTGGAAGATTGTTCCCCCTTGACATCCATATCCACCAACCTGTGCGAAGTCCTGCCAAAGCTGGTGATTACTGGCGAAGAGCCCCTGCCCAACGAAGAGATCACGGGCATCGGTGGGCTGATTGACGGTGTACCTTTCACCTGTGACTCGCCCTGTCATATCCGCCTTGCGCCCACAGACGCAGATGGCGTCACCGTGGAATTCTGGGCCTACTCCAGCTATGGGGATAGCAGCGAAACCTATACCGCACAAGTACGTGTGGCAGCCGACAACGAAGGCAATCCCGACCAATCCTACTGGTTCGTTGATGTACTTAGCAGCCAGTGGGTCGGCGTGCCGGTAGCCAGTTGCGCCGAGTTCATGGGATTCCTTTCCGCCCGTGGGTGGTCCGCCGTTTTGGCTCACCACGCCCAAACGCGCTGAAGACTTGAACACCGAAGTTCCCTATGCCTATCTAGCCGCCAAGTTGATCACGGCTGGTGTGGTAGATGCCAGCAAGTGCGAAAACGGTGGCTTACTTTCAGACAGCTACGGAGCCAACGCCTGCGGACTGGAGGTTGCCCATACGGACGTGGTCGACTGGCAGAATCGCTTTGATGAACTAATCCTGGAAGTTGCTAAGGATACCGGCGTCCCGGCGCAGATGCTCAAAAGGCTGTTTGCGCGCGAAAGCCAGTTCTGGCCGGCCCTGTTCCAGGACAGCGACATCGGCCTCGGACAACTTACTGAAGACGGGGCTGATACAACGCTCTTATGGAACTCATCATTCTTCGACCAGTTCTGTCCGCTGGTGCTCTCGACCGATCAATGTGAAAAAGGCTATCTGCATATCAGTGAGGCCGAGCAGGAAATACTGCGTATCGGATTGATCAACACCGTCAATGCAACTTGCCATGATTGCCCGCTTGGCATCGATCTATCGCAGGCTGATTTCAGCGTCAGAGTGTTTGGGCAAACGCTGCTGGCAAACTGCGAACAAGTTGGACGCATCGTTCGCAACGTCAGCGGGAACGCGCCAGGGAACGTTGCGTCGTATGAAGACCTGTGGAAATTCACGCTGGCGAATTACAACGCCGGGCCAGGTTGTATCGGCGAGGCCATACAAGCTACCAAGAGTAACGGCCAACCTTTGGTGTGGGAGGATGTGGCTGCTAATTTGAACGGGGTATGTAGTATTGCTGCCGATTATGTAAGTGATATCAGCCAATAATAGACATCTTGCATAAGTGCTCTCGTCGCCGTACCCCAGCCGGGGCATGCCGCCTAGAGCGTGTTAGTATTTTGACTTTTGCAAGAGGTCTAATCTACCAAAGAGCGTAAATGACGATGGAGGCGCAATACTCGCGTCTTCATTGCTTTTAACATCTTTGCCGCGCTTGCCAACCTGTGCTAAACTTGGCAAAGTACTGCTGAGGCCCCCGCCAAAGGAGATTCCATGCTGACTCTCGTCGAGAAAATAGTATTCATCGTTGCCGTTCTTGGCTCCCTTTATTTCACCTGGATTGGCGTCCAGCGTATCATCAAGATCATTGGACGTGGGCAGGGCAAACCGGACTGGTCACTGGTACGCAAGCGACTGTGGGAAGAAACCCTCAATGTTGGGACCTTTCGACCCCTGTTCCGTTTCAAACTCGGCCCGAGCCTGCTTCATGCTCTGATCGGTTGGGGCTTCCTTTACTTTGTGCTCGTCAACCTGGCCGATTTGTTGAACGCTTACATTCCCGGCTTTCGCTTTGGCGAGAACATGGGCCTGCTAGGGGACATTTACCGGTTGTTGGCGGACCTCTTCGGAACGGGCGTTGTCATCGGTATCGTCGGGATGGAAATCCGCCGTTTCATCATCCGGCCCAAAGTGTTGACCGCTCGCGAGTCAATAAAACTCGACCCGCGAGCCCGCGCGGGTATCCTGCGCAACTCGGCCATCGTGGCCGCGTTCATCTTCATCCATGTCGGTTCTCGCCTGCTGGGCGAGTCCATGTACCTGGCGCAAAACGGGATCGCTGACAGTTGGCAACCGATCGCTTCAACGATAGCAAGTTTGATGTCCGGCATGAGCCGCACAGCGCTTGAGGTCGGGCAACATGCTTCTTTCTGGTTGTCCTTGGGCGCGATCGTGGCCTTTCTGCCGTATTTCCCATATTCCAAGCACATCCATCTTTTCTTCAGCCCCATCAATCACCTGCTCAAGCCGGAACGCAAGTCCATCGGCGAGTTGGGCTACGTGGACTTCGAAGATGAAAGCATCGAGCAATTTGGCGCGACCAACCTGGAGCATCTGGGCTGGGAGCAGTTGCTGGACAGCTATGCCTGCATTATGTGCATGCGTTGCCAGGAAGTCTGCCCGGCTTACAATACCGGCAAGGTTTTATCACCGGCTGCACTCGAAATCAACAAACGCTATTATCTCAACCATGAAGAGGGAACAAAGTTTGCGGATGGTGATGAGAGCAAACCGCTGACCGAGTTTGCCATTAGCGAGGAAGCCGTTTGGGCCTGTACCTCTTGCGGCGCTTGCGTGGACATCTGCCCGGTGAATAATGAGCCGATGCGCGACATTCTCAACATCCGCCGCTCACTGGTGTTGATGGAAAACAACTTCCCCAAGCAATTGGAGAATGCCTTCCGCGGCATGGAACGCAACGTGAACCCGTGGAACGTCTCGCCTGCTGAACGCATGAAGTGGGCCGAAGGGCTGGATATGCCGACCATCGAGAAAAATCCTGAGCCTGAAATTCTGTGGTGGGTCGGCTGCGCCCCCGCCACCGACGCGCGCGCCCAGAAGACCGCCCAGGCCTTTGCCAAAATCCTGAATGCCTCCGGACTGAACTACGCCGTGCTGGGACAGAACGAGGGTTGCACCGGTGACTCCGCCCGCCGCGCCGGCAACGAATATTTATTCTTCGAACTGGCCACTGCCAACGTGGAGATGCTGAACGAGGTCAAGCCGCCACGCATCGTGACCACCTGTCCGCATTGTCTACATACGCTCAAGAACGAATATCCGGCTTTTGGCGGCAACTACGAGGTCATTCATCATACACAGTTGATCAACGAGTTGGTCGGCGCAGGGAAGATCCAGATGAACGTGGAAGGTGACTCGATGCAAGTGACCTTCCATGATCCGTGCTATTTGGGTCGCCATAACCATATTTTCGAGGCCCCACGCGAAGACCTGAAGGCCGCCGGGCTGATCACGGTTGAAATGCCGCGTCATGGCGCGAAATCCTTCTGCTGCGGCGCGGGTGGCGCGCAGATGTGGAAGGAAGAGGAAGAAGGCACGGCCTCAGTGAACCATACGCGTTTCAAGGAAGCCAAAGCCACCGGCGCCAAGACGCTGGCGGTTGGCTGCCCCTTCTGTATGACTATGCTGAACGACGCTTCCAACGCGGATGGCGGAGAAGTGAAAGTCAAGGATGTGGCCGAGATCGTGGCGGAACGGTTGAAGTAGCCAGCCTCCACCTCACCCAAAAGAGAGTACACCCACTCAACCAAATCCAATGGAACAACAGAAGTACAACACTATGGGGAATAACTCCCGAGGCAAACGGTTTCTGGCGACTGTGGGCCGGATCGTTTTATTCGTAGTAATCACCCTGACATTGCGTTCGCCGGACTTGCTGACTGCCACGGCAATGCTTGACAGACCCAATCCACAAATTGGGCCCAAGGATGCGCCGGTCACCATCGTCGAATTCGGGGACTATGGCTGCTCGAGCTGCCTGATATGGGCGGCGGCCGGGATGCGTCAGCAGTTGTTGGACAAATATGGCGATAAAGTGCGTTTTGTCTGGGCAGATTTTCCCGCTATCACTTTGGAATCGCCCAAGGCAGCCGAAGCAGGACGATGCGCCTACGACCAGGGCAAGTTCTGGGAATATCAAGACTACTTGTATAACAACTATCAGGGCCTAGAAATCCCTTATCTCAAGTACTACGCTTATCGCGTCGGCCTGGATCAGACGGTGTTCGATCAATGCCTGGACAGCGGGGTCAAGAAGGCCGAGGTTAACCTCGATTTCCAGGATGCCATGCTCAGATCTATCGATGCCACGCCGACCTTCTTGATCAACGATAAGGTAGCGATTGTCGGGATGGCGCCGCTAGATAAGTTTGCCGCCATTATCGATCCAATACTGGCCGAAGCCCACTAAGAGACTGCTTTCTGAATGGAAATCATACGAGCAACTGTGGCAGAAAGAAGAAAACGGTGAGTTCAATGTCGTGGTGGAAGAGTTGATGTAGACAGGTATTAGTTCTCAGAAATCAAAAAAGGCGGACGATGATGTCCGCCTTTTTTGGCACCCGAAGGGGTCGGGGTTGAGGAGAACTTGTATAATATAGTTGTCATTCAAGATATAAGGTTGTTAATCGGCGCGCCGATTAACATGTGGTTGGGCGGTTTACGATCAAGATGTAAAAAATACAGAAAAAGAAGGCGCATTATGTTTCTTTTCCAAAGAAAACCAAAATGCCCAAATTGTGAAATGGAGTTAGAGAAAAATCCGACCCCGAAGCAAGAATGCCCACATTGTGGGAGAGTTATCCTTGTGCGAAGTGGGAAATTGGTTACAGAAGAACAAGCGAAAATCATGGATTGGTTAACACGGCTTGAATTCTTTGGCATCACTCGAAAAGAATTTGATAAACAAAGAGAAGAGCTAAGCAAACAATTCGGATCTCGCGCCAGCGTCAATGACACTATATGGCGAATATTAAATAATCTCATTGTGAAATTTGCAAGAAACGGTTCCCTTTTAGAGCAGATATATCGCGAAATGGCCAGTCTGATTTCGAGCGAAGGAAAAGACCCAACTGAATTTCTTATCAAAGCTGAGAAAATTAGGCGACAACAACAAGGAATTTTAACTACTCCAAAGAAGCAAGTATTCTTAGGTCATGGCGAGCTAAGATATGTGAGACAACTTCATGACGAAGGGCAACTTGATAAGGCAGAAAGTTTACTTCTGAAAGCGGAACCATCGCCAGCCGTTTTAGATGAATTGAGAAAAGTCGTCAGCACAAGAGCTAGAATAGCTAAAAAAGAAGGTGATTGGAAAGCCGTAATTCGCCATCTTGAAGGCTATACAACTTATGCAAATAAATGGCGAAGCTATTGTATAAAGATGGCTAACCAAGAACCACCTAACCATACGGAGAGTGATATTCAGTTGTTAGAAAAAGCGAAAGAGAAATTGACAACATAATGGTAAGAATTGTAAAACTACTCAACCGGCGTGTATCCCGCTCTCGCATAATGCGCGGGGAAGGCTGGTGTGCCCCGCAGGGGTGTAACGCAAGCCGTTGAGACTGTCGAAAAAGGGCGAAAATAGCAACAAAAATCCAGAGGGCACTGTATACTTATCTATACAGCGGAGGTACCTATGGCAAAGTTCAAACCATACGATCCCGATCAAGTGATCCTGCTCCCCGTCTCTCTCCAGAACCAGATCGTTCCTGGCTCACTGGAACATACCATCAACGAATTGGTGGAAAATCATATTGATCTCTCGCTGTTCGATCGTCGATACAAAAATGATGCCACCGGTGCCCATGCCATCAATCCCAAGATCCTGCTCAAGATCATTTTGTTCGCCTATTCCAGAGGCTTGATCAGCTTCAGACAGATGGAACGCGCCTGCCGGGAAAACGCCACCTTCATGGCGCTTTGCTCTGGCTACTTCCCCGATCACAGCACCATCGCCAGTTTTGTTTCTTCCATGCAAGACGAAATCGAGAGCGTTTTCTGCAACATTCTCCTTGTCTGTGATGAACTCGGCTTGCTAGGCGGTACCCATTTCAGCCTGGATGGCGTCAAACTATCCGCCAATGTTTCCAAAGAGTGGAGCGGCACCTTCGATGAACTCAAACACAAGCGTGATAAGTTGCAGCAAAAACTCGAGCGGGTGCTGGCAGAACATATTCAGACGGATCAGCAACCTGAGTTGGAATTCGAACATCAGAAGAAACGGGAAAGACGGCTCCAACTTCAAGTCGAACGTCTGAACCAGTTCATCGAAAACGAGAAACCCAAGATCGGCAGCGAGGGCAAAGAGATCCAAAGCAATGTCGTTGACAACCAGTCCGTGAAAATGCCCACCTCCCACGGCGTGCTCCAGGGCTACAACGCCCAGGCTCTGGTCGATTCCAAACACCAGGTCATCCTTGCCGCCGAGGCTTTCGCCTCCCAGGATCACGAGAACCTGGAGCCCATGATCAAAGGCGGAAAAAAAACGCCATCGCCATCGGAAAAAGTGAGGCCTTCTTCCAGGAAAAACAACTCACCGCCGATAGCAACTATCATTCATTCGAGTCTCTCTCCTTCTGCAAAAACGAAAACATCGATGCTTATATCCCCGATATCCAGTTCCGCAAACGGGACCAACGCTTTGCTGATAGCATGCCCTTTGGGTACCAGCAGCGCTTCAAAGACGGCATCCACTCATCCAAATCAAAGGCGGAGCCCTTCACTGCCGCTGATTTCTCCTTTGATCCTGTCAACCAGGTTTACATTTGTCCCCAGGGCAAGCAGCTCACCTGCCATGCCCGCAACCAAACGAACCGCTATCGTACCTATGATATCTACCACGCTCGTCAGGAAGATTGCGCTGCCTGCCCCCTGAGAACACGCTGCCTGAGCAAAGTGGATTCTTCACGCAGGTATCTTTCCGTCCAGGTGGATAGCCAGCCACCCAACGTGATCGACGAGATGAAGGCCAAGGTTGACTCTCATCAGGGCAAGAAGATCTATGCCCGGCGGTTGGGTGTCGTTGAACCAGTCTTTGCCAATATCTGCGTGCAAAAGCGCATGGATCGATTCACCCTGCGCTCTAAATTGAAAGTGGATATACAATGGAGGCTGTTCGCTCTGGTCCACAATATCGGCAAGATCCACTCTTTTGGAGCGATCCAGTAGCCCCAACAGGATCATAGCCCCCTACCCAGTCGCCTTCCAGACAGGAAACTGTGTTCCCGATCTTCGCCGGACCGGGAATTGCTCTTGGGAAAAACAGTTTTTCGACAGTCTCGTTGGGCGGCAACTTACTCCCGAAAATGTTTTGTAAATAAGGTAAGATTTTGATGGAAGATAATAGCCCATTTTCTACATTTGACTGGTATTTCACTGATATATCTCAGGAGGATGCTGCGCGCTATCATGCCTTAAAAGCAAGACCGCTGGAAACAGAAATCCTTCAAGATTTGATAAAAGCAGACTCAATCGTCAGTTTTGCCCTTTGGAGTGAACTACCGAAAAATCACCCCGTTAGTGAATTATGGGCTGAAACACAGCCAGATCTCCAGGCATCCATTTATCTTGCTTATGGTGGCTTTTTTCGGCAAGCACTTACAATTTTACGCTCTTGGTTTGAAATTAACGTGCATGGGGTTTTCTTTTCAGCGTATTATGGTCAACCAACTGCACGCTATGAACAATGGCGAAAAGGGCAAAGAAATTCCCCGGCAAAGATGAAAGAATTATCTAAATCCTTAGCATCAAGACAGGATAAATTAATGCCGGTAGACCAAGATACTATATTTCAGAAAATAAATCCAATCTATACATTTCTTTCACGCCAAACTCATGCGCAAGGGCTAGATATTTATAATCTTCAAGAAGGTCGTGATAATGTACCGCGTTATTTACCCAAGAGTTATGATGTTTGGTATTCAAGCATGCTTTCTTCTTTTGATGCGATATGTTTCTTGTATAGGATTTTCTTTTCACAGCACCTAGCAAATTACTTGCAAGGTGACCCTGCTGAACAACAATATGCACGTGAACTCTCCAATAATCTTTCAAAAAGTCTTCCGGAATTTGGGAACCTGTTATCAGATGCTTTTCGCATTTTCTGAAAGCAAAGAACAACCACCCAACACAGCGCGCAAGCAAACCCCGCATAATGCGCGAGATAGGCTGGTGGATTCGCACCGCTAAAATGGTTTTTTCGTGGTCCTGGGTTTTGTCCGTTTCATGGGCGAATCCACGGCCCTCCAGCCGCCGGCCTTCCCCGTATACGGGGTATCTCGGCAAAGTGCGCCGGGACGATGTCCTTTCCCCCTTTTGGGGGCCTTCGGCAGGATGTTATCGCGGGCCGTTAGCCAGTTGTCTGAATAAAATTGAATTATATAAAAATCTTTTCTCAAAAAATATGTCGGAAAAAAATTCGGAAGATGAAAAAATTGTCAAAGTCCATGCATATATAGCAGGGTTTCTACCAGATTTAATCATTGGATTTCAAAAAGACGGAATTTGGTATTTACCCGGTGGAATTGTTAATGGTATTCCTCGCAGTTTCCCGGATTCATCACAAGTCCATTTTTATACCCTTGCAAATTACCTTAAACAACAAACTGGGCTTATTCTTACAGGGTTAACTGATGCTCAACGATTAACTTTTAATCACTTCCCTGGTGGTACTGAAGCAACAATTCTCTATTTTGGGGGTGTTTCTGGAGAAATGATTAATGGAGTAAAACTCGATATAAATAATTTGCCTGATTTTGCTATTGAATGTGGTAACCCTAAGGGTACGATTGAAAAATTAATGCAACCCATTCTCAAAACTAAGTCGGCAAGTTCTCAGACAACAGAGTCTATTGAAGGTGTATTTGTGTCTGAGAAACCAACAGGCACTTCTCCAAATGGCAACAACTGTTATTATTTCTTACGCTTTTATTCGGATGGATTAGTTATACAAACAGGAGTTTGCACACCGAACTTACAAGAAGGATGGCGTGATATTCGCATGTGGTTTCACCGTGATAGTCTGAAAGATATGGGGCGTGGTCAATATCATATAGAAAATAACAAAATTAATTTCACAACAATTGTACATTTCAAACAGGTACATCATGAAGTGGTAATGGATTTTGCAGGTCGGTTCTCCAAAGATCGGTTGGAATTGAATTTACTAAGTCGCACAACAGGACAACAAGGTAGAATGTCCTTTATAAAGTTTGGAGATTCTGCATAACAAAAGTGGGCTACCGCTTGTACGCGGACCTCGCAAAGAGCGCCGGGACGAGGGCCCATACCCCCTTTCGGGGGCCTTCGGCGGGATGCTATCGCGGGTCTTTAGGCGCACAGAAGCAGAATTCATGTTAGTGTTTTGTTCCTCGGTAGCGGCGATGTATGGCAAGAACGGATCTCGCAACCCCGCACACACCGTGCCATCATATGCAAATAAAGAAAGAGGTAACATGAAATTTAATACTTTTTATCAGGAACTTCAAAATAGCACAGAGATGATCCGTGCTTTATTGGCAGGAGTCACACCACAGGCAGCACGTCTCAAACCAAGTGCCGAGTCGTGGTCGATTCTCGAAGTGGTGTGTCACTTATACGATGAAGAGCGCGAAGATTTTCGAGAACATCTCGATTTCATCCTTTCGACTTCGCTCAAGGCAGGCCTTCACCGCCAACATGAAGAATGGCATGCGATTGACCCCGAAGGTTGGGTAACTGAACGAAAATATAACGAGCAGAACTTCGCTGAGATGCAGGAAAAATTCTTTGTCGAACGTGAAAAATCATTCGCCTGGCTCAATGGATTACAGAATCCAGATTGGGAGAAAACTTATACAACCGAGTACCGCACCATCAGCGCGGGAGAGATGTTCGCCTGTTGGGTCGCGCATGACAATCTCCACATCCGCCAATTGGTGGAACTCAGGCGCATGAGGCTAGAAAATATCACAAAGCCTTATAATCTCGAATACGCAGGTGATTGGTAACGGAATAGACACAAATCATATTTTCAAGCCTTTTCCTAGACTATAGCAGATTACCGTTTCCAAGCTTTTTTCTCCCTCGCTGCCACGAACGCGTGCCGTTATGCAACAGGATGCAAACATGCCACAAGCTACACACAAGTCGAAGAGCTTTGCGGTGTCCGTGATGGACAAAACGAGACGCCGCGAGCTTGCTAAGCATGCCCTTTCAGGCTACGTGAGCGGCCCTGATGCGACAACTCAGGCGCTGGCTCAGGCCCTGACGAGGGTCGGGGGACTCGCGTGCAATCGTGCTGGTCGAAGGGATCAGCGATCAGATCGCGCTCGAGACGCTCGCCGTGCGCCGCGGTCGGGATCTCGATTCCGAGGGAGTCCTCATTCTGCCGATTGGTGGCGCCCAGGCAATCGCACACTATCTATTGCAACTTGGTCCCAGGGGAGCGGACGTGAAACTTGCTGGTCTCTGCGATGCCGCCGAGCAGGGCATCTTTCGGCGGGGTCTTGAAAAGGCTGGCTTAGGCTCGCCCCAAACACGCGCCGACATGGAGCGCCTTGGTTTTTTTGTCTGTGTTGATGATTTAGAAAGTGAGCTGATTCGTGCCGTTGGCCCTGCACAAGTTGAGGCAATCTTCGACTCTCAAGGCGACCTCGAATCGTTCCGTACCCTTCAGAGGCAGCCTGCCTGGCATACGCGGAAGGTAGAGGCTCAGATGCGACGCTTCCTGGGCAGTGGTGCCCGCCGAAAGCTGCGCTACGCGCGTTTACTTGTCGAACTCGGTTGATCTTGATCGCGTCCCTCATCCGCTCGATGCCGTATTGACATATGTCTGACCTTCGACAGCGTTAACTCGGTCAAGATTTTAGTAACGCCGCTAAGACACTTACTTTTGATTCAAATGGCCCAGACGGCAGCCTAACGAAACGCTGCAAGGGAGGCCAAATCGTTCTGCTGCAAACGCAAAACGGAAGGAAGAGCAATGAATACCTACGTGATACTTATGCGCGGCATCAATGTCGGTGGAAAAAATAAAATACCGATGTCGGATTTGAAAAAATGCCTGGAAGGCCTGGGGTTTTCAAATGTTTCGACATATATTGCCAGCGGTAACGTAATCTTAAAATCCGACAAAAGCGCCGAAGAGGTAAAAGCTCAGATTGAAGGGGCTTTGCCTGAGAGCTTCGAACTTGATAGTGGACTTATCAAAGTTTTAGTATTAACTCGGGATCAATTCCAAGCCATCATTGAGGACAAGCCCAAAGGCTTCGGGGAGCAGCCCGAGAAATACCACAGCGATGCCATCTTTCTGATGGGTATTGATGCGGCCCAGGTTATGCCTGTATTCGATCCTCGGGAAGGGGTCGACAAAGTCTGGCCGGGTGAGGGTGTGATCTACTCACAACGTCTCAGCTCACAACGCACTAAAAGCCGTCTTAGTAAAATCATGGGAACACCGGCCTACAAATCCATGACCATCCGCAGTTGGAACACAACCACAAAGTTGCTAAAGATGCTGGAGGAGATGGACGCCCATCAAGGAATATAATTTATGGTATTGAAAAAAACGGCGATGGATAAAAAGGCGGACGATGATGTCCGCCTTTTTTGGACCCGAAGGGGGCCAGGTTAAGGAAAAGCTCGTATAATGTGGTTATTATTCAAGATATAAGGTTGTTAATTGGCGCGCCGATTAACACGTAGTTCGGCGGATCGAGAGAAGAAAGTATGAAGGTTCGTAGAAGAATCGCACAGCTGTCACTACGTCGGGAGGGCGGCAAGGCTTCCCTGTGCCGCGCTAGTTTCCTGGTATGGATGGCCTTACTGTTAACCGTTGGCTGCGGCTCTTCAGGGAGCAAGATCATCAGCGTGGAAAATGGGGACGCAGGCCAGAGCGTGGTTGCATCGGTTGGTGAAAAGATCGAAGTAACCCTCCAGACAGTCGGGCCTGGCCAGTACGGGGACCCGATCTTGTCGTCAGAGTCAGTGAAGTTTCTGGAGGAGTCGTCATCCGGCACACCCAATCCAGGTGGGTCAAGGCAACTCTATCGGTTCGAGGCTGTCTCTTCTGGCCAGGTCAACATCACGATTCCGCACACAGGCGGTTTGCCAGATGGGCCGGTGATTCCTGCGTTCACGATTACCGTAATGGTGAAGTGAACGGTGCAACGTAGTCAGATGGAGCCAGAGCCGCCGAACACAGCGTGCACAGATGAAAGGGGATGCCAAGTGCCAGTGCGCTTTGGCTGGGCGATGTTCGCCGGAAGCTCACTCGCCCGATCTGCCATCAAGCATTTTTCCCTGGCCTGTCGGCCAGGACAGGCTGGCTTCGAGTTTTTTTCTGCTCCCAAGCAGAATCCACGCCCGCCCCAGCGCCACGAGTCCCCTTTAGAGGATGCTTCGCAATCCCCTGAAGGGGATAGGCCGCAAACCGTTGGCGTTTAGAAACGTTATAAACCGTATCAAAACATAAAAAGGAATGAATTATGAAAACAGAACAAACGCCTATTACTGGTAATGAAAACAAGCAAGATTTAGCACAACCAATCAAAGCCTTATCTGTTTTTTATGATGCCTTCAATAATCGAGATTTGGCAAAGATGGCGGATAATTGGGCGCAAATTGATGAAATTGCAATGGATAATCCTGTCGGCGGAATTAAGCGGGGTTGGGAAGAAATCAAGGAGGTGTACGAGCGCATATTCAACGGGAAGGCGAAGGTTTATGTTGAATTCTACGATTACACAATACACCAACAAGGAGAAATGTTTTTTGCCGTAGGAAGAGAACGGGGTGAGTTTCGCATTGGTGAAACAGTCGTAAATTTGGTTATTCGGACAAGTAGAATATTTCGGCTGATGGATGGGCAGTGGCGTCAAGTGCACCATCACGGCTCAATTGATGAGCCAGAATTACTTGCCCGTTACCAACGTGCAGTCAGAGAAGGCTCCTAACGAAACACCGGCCTACAAATCCATGACCATCCGCAGTTGGAACACGACCACAAAGTTGCTAAAGATGCTGGAGGAGATAGACGCTCGGCAAGGAATATAATTTATGGTATTGAAAAAAACGGCGAAGGACAAAAAGGCGGACGATGTTGTCCGCTTTTTTGAACTCGAAAGAGCTGGGGTTGAGTAAAAGTTTGTATAATATGGTTATCGTATCAAGATATAAGGTTGTTAATCGGTGCGTTGATTAACACGGTGTTAGAAACTGTTTAAAAAGTTAGCGTGGAGCCAGTCGCCGAAGCAGAAGTCGCGTCATAGCGATGTAGATCATGGCTTCACTCGATTCGGTCAAGACTTCATAATCTTTGCTCAAGCGGCGATTAGCATCAAACCAGGCAAAAGTGCGCTCAACAACCCAGCGCCTGGGCAAGACCTGGAACCCTTTTTGTCCTGCTGGTGGCAGCACAGGCTCAATACGGAAACGGAAGCGAGCTTGCACCCAGTTCAACAATTCGCCACGATAGGTGCCATCAGCCCAGATCTTGCGTAAATTCTTGCAGAAGCCGCCTAAACCGCTCAGGAGTTGTCTGGCGCCGGCTGGATCTGACACAGAAGCGGCCGTTACAAGGACACCGAGTACCAATCCAAGGGTATCAACCAAGAGATGACGCTTTCTTCCATTCACATGTTTTCCAGCATCGTATCCGCGTACTCCAGGAACCAGGGTGCCTTCAACACTTTGACTGTCGATACATCCAGCCGTTGGATGTTTGTGCCGTTCCGCCTTCTCCCGTACGCGTGCTCGCAAGGTATCATGAATACGTTTCCAAAGGCCAGTCTTGCGCCATTCTCGAAAATAGAAGTAGACACTTTGCCATTTTGGATATTCTTTGGGCATCATGCGCCATTGGATACCACCAACCACCAAATACAAAATCGCATTGACTACCTGGCGCATGTCAAGCGTTCGTGGTCGTCCACCCGGTTTTGGCGCTGGAAGCATTTCTTTGATAAGATTCCATTGACTGTCGGTCAAATCTGTGGGGTATAGTTGTTTGGTCTGCATAACCGCCAACTATCCCACCTGATTGCCCGACAGTCAAACCTTTTAAACAGTCTCTTAGTATTACAGCGCAAGGTTCGGAGCGAGAGTAGCCAGTTGAGCCACTTTCGCCTTGCGATGAGAACGATAAGCGACAAAATTGCGTTTCTGGTAATACCGCACTCGCTCCAAAGCGGCCTGAATATCAAAGACAGGCGCTGGCAGGACAGCGGCCAGCAACAGACGGACTTGATAAATCGTGAGAGCAGGCGACTGTTCCTGAAAACGAATTCTTAAACGAACCAGGAAGTGATGAGCGAGAGAGACCAGGAGCATATGATGATGCCATCCCAACCAACTGCGCATTTCGTAATGATCCATTCCAACTTCGCCTTTGGCTTCTTCAAAGATGGTTTCGATCGGCCAACGCATGCCGCTAATGCGGACGAACTCGCTCAAAGGCATATCGGCGGGAGCATTGCTGAAGTAGTATTTGATCACCGACGGGTCATCCAGATTGCGGCGGATGATCAGCCACACTTCGCCGGCGGGCAGGTTGCCGCGCGACTCGGTCACGCGTAGGAAAGCGAATTCACAAGCAACGGGGCCTTTACTGCCTTCTTTGATAATGGCTTGAACCCAGTCATGTTTGGGAATATTCCTCACCAGTTTCTTAACCTGAACCGGGTGTTGGTTCGAATAGCGCAAACGTAAGCGGGTGGGACGACGACCACGCCCCTTCCATTTGGGCACATACACTTTGGGTTGGGTGCGCCAGATCGGGGTCGTACTCTTGATCTCGGTGAAATACCACTTTCCCAAGTCGGCCACTCCATCCCGAAAAGCGGGCAAATCCCCGTACAATTCGTCCGCCGCCACCCAGGAAAAGGGCAAAGTACCTCGTTTTTTGGCTTTTTGCAGCAATTCCAGCCCGATTTCCGGCTTAGTCTTGTATTCCAAGCCTTCTGGAACGCCGCACGCCTTGCGTCGCTCGGCATGCTCTGCTTCTCCTGTGCCTGCGGCACTGGCGCAGGCAAACCACTCATCGGGCATGAACAATTGGCCCTCGACCAAACTGTAGCCTTTGCGGCTGGCATACCCCAAGTACACGCCCACCTGCCCGTTTGCCACCTTGCCCACCGATCCGCAATATTGCCGCGCCACGCCCACCGAACTATCGCCCTGCTTCACTGCGCTCGATTCGTCAATCAGCGCCACCCCATCCTCTTCGCCCAGCATTTCACCCATCAGTTGTTGATGAATGCCGATCACAGGCTCCGCTTCCCACGGGCTTTGCCCCACAAAGTATTGCTGACTTCGCACCTTCTCTCCCAAACCCAGCGCCATCTGTTCGACATTCTTGCGCGTGGCATTGCCCAGCAAGCCGTGTACATAGACTTTGCTTCGTTTCAATTGTTCCACTCGCTGAAAGGCAGGTTCAAACCGTTCCATGTATTTCGTCATTTCGTCCAAAAATCGCTCAACATCTTCCTGACTCAAATTGCATTCGGGCGCAGGACAAGTCTGGGTTACAATTTCCGCAGGCATGGTGTTCTTTGTCTCCTTCCCACTTGGCCGTGGTTGGAGAAAGATACCATGCCTTCCTATTCCAGACTACTCAACCTGCCTGCTCGCAACTTTGCGCTGTAATATTAGGTTTCTTCTCTTTGGTATTGCAATATCGAATAGTTTAGGAATTCCTTATGCCTAAAATCCCACCTCAACTCACACAAGCTGTTTTTTACATTTATCCTTCTGAAGATGATGCAATAAATAATGCAGAGTTTGGCGCAACTGGTTTTTTCTTTGGCGTAAATTCCGAATCTTTAGATGGAATGTATTATTATGCTGTAACAAATTCTCATGTAATTTTTCAAGATGGAATGGAAAATCCAACAATTAGAGTAAACACAACTGAAAATAAGTTTGATGTTATAAAAACATCACAAAATAATTGGGTAAGACACTTTGCGGGTGATGATATTGCTATCTGTCCAATCCAAATAGAATCTGACAAAATTGCTGGCGGTTGTTTTACAAGGGAATTCATTGCCAATGAAGATTTTCTAAAAAAACATGCTGTTGGAGCTGGGGATGATGTTTTCATGATCGGAAGGTTTAGAGTTCACGCTGGGCGTTCAAGAAATTTACCGGTGGTAAGATTTGGAAACATTGCAGCAATGAACGATGAAGGTCTTTATAATGATGCCACTAAGCTCTATCAAGAAAGTTATTTAGTTGAAATGCGGTCAATTGCTGGATTTAGTGGTTCTCCTGTATTTATATACTCACCTTACGCGAATTTGAGTACACTAGGTACATGAAAAACGGCAAACTTCTCGACCTGTACAGTGATTACTTGATCAGTGCTTTCGGACAAACAACAGCTACGGGGTTATCGTCCCTGTTGAATGGAGAAATCAGCCATGATCAAGTGCAACGCTCGTTGGCGGGTGAGCAACAAACATCGGCGGATTTGTGGCGGATTGCCAAGCCACACGTTCGCAAGATTGAGAGTGAAGACGGTGTCGCTATCGTAGATGACAGTATTGCCGAGAAGCCATACACCGATGAGAATGACATCATTTGCTGGCACTATGATCACGCTCAACAACGAACTGTCAAGGGCATCAACTTTGTCACCTGCTTATATCATAGTCAGGGCGTATCGCTGCCCGTTGGCTTTGAACTGGTCCGGAAAACGCAACACTACATTGATCCGAAGAATGGGAAAGAAAAACGTCGTTCTGACAAAACCAAGAACGAAATGTACCGAGATTTACTGCAACAGACGGTGAAAAACCAAATTCCTTTCAAATATGCACTCAACGATATCTGGTTTGCCTCTGCCGAAAACATGAACTTCGTCAAAATCACACTCAAAAAGGAGTTCGTTATGCCACTCAAAGGCAATCGCAAAGTGGCACTGAGTGTGGATGCCAAACAGCAGGGACGTTACCAACGAGTGGACACGCTTCCGCTAGAGCCGATGCAACCTGTTACAGCGTATCTGGAAGGTGTTGTATTTGCACTCCTTCTGGTCAAGCA
Organism: uncultured Chloroflexia bacterium; assembly: GCA_963785535.1. GTDB lineage: Bacteria > Chloroflexota > Anaerolineae > Anaerolineales > Villigracilaceae > JAABUE01. The sequence goes on from CAWAVQ010000007.1 coordinate 222,370, forward strand.
AGTCTTCACAAACGAAGATGGTTCGACAGGCATTCAGTATCTGGTCACCAGCGATACCACCTTGGACGGTAACGGGATTACCACAATCTATCAAAAACGATGGAACGTGGAACCTTATCACAAATCACTCAAACAAAATGCTTCGTTGGAAAAATCACCTACCCAAACGGTGATTACTCAAACCAATCATTTCTTTGCAGCTTTGTGTGGCTATATCAAACTCGAACTGCTAAAAGGCGATACCCAACTCAATCACTTTGCTCTCAAATCAAAACTCTATTTACGTGCTATCCAATCAGCTTATGCTACTTTACAGGAATTCAACCCTGCGCGTTTGACTGCGTAAGGTGAGTTATATATATTCACCCTCTATTTTCAGCCAGAATTCAATGACGTACCAAGTGTAAGCATGGGGACTCTTGGCAAATTAGAAATTGAAATTCAACTAAAGCTTTTAGGGATTCAATGGGGGCAAATTTTCTACAAAACTAGAGCAGAAGATGAACACGGTCAAAAATACAAAATGAATGTAGATAGTGCGATGGAAGGTGTTGTCCCTATCCAAAAATTAATGGATTTGATTGACAGCGATGAAATGATTGAAATGAGAAGAAAATCTGACGAAATGAACGAAACCTAACAAAGTGTGCACGCGGACGACTGGATTCTCACCGTCAAAATGGCTTTTTCGTGGACTTGGGTTTTGCCCGTTTCGTGGGTAAGTCCACGTCCCTCCGACCGCCGGAAACGCGGGCCGTTTGGCAGCAATTTCATTGGTGTATACCTAAAGGAATCTAAAAATGATAGATTTACGACACGTTGAATGGAACAAACCCGGAACGCCATGCGTTAACATTGTGGAATCACCGTCCTCACAGGATTTACTTTTGGAATGTCAGGAGGGGCGTGCATTGCAGGCCGCACTTTACCAGGCGCGTATTCCCTGCCGCTATTATCTTGCAACAAACAAAAACACGTTCACGAGTGCCCTTCAATTTATTGCCCAGCAGCGACAATTGGTACCGCAGACCATTGCACTTCACGTCTCGTGTCATGGAAACGAAGACGGAATAGCGCTGACTGACGAAGATTTCGTTGCGTGGGACGAATTGCGAAAGATTCTTCTTGGATTTGCACGCGAGGCGATGGCTTACCATGAGGTAGGTAAAATCTCATCAATTCTTTTATGCATGTCCTCATGTTCAGGGCTATCTGCACAAAAAATGGTTGAAAGCGAGGAACGCCCTTTCATGTCCCTTGTTGCGCCCATTCGGGAGGTGCTTTGGTCAGATTGCCTTACTTCATTTTTAGTGTTTTACAATCTTTTCCTCATTAAAAATGCTGCCCTCGGCGAGGCGGTGAGCGCTATGAATGTATCAGCAGGAATCGAAGACTTGTTTCAAACAGTGGACTTAAGCGATCATCTTAAATACGTGGTGAGTACTGGAGATACAGACAATATATGAGCCGAACCGCCACTTCGAGAGGGAACTTTGCTCCACTGCCTCTCCGCAAAAGCCCCTCAAGCAGGCGTTGGGCATCGAACCTAAAACAATATTGAGGTGAGTAGGTGAATCGTGGAATTGTTGGCATACACAACTACAAAAATATCTTGGAAACTCCTCAGTTCTGCGCTATCGCGCGCGCGGGCTTCTTCAGGGGACATCGAACGAATTGACTTAAATTTAGAAGCTCTCTCAAGCATTGTATTATCTTGTGTAGCTCTTGAAGCTTTTGTAAACGAACTATCTTCCTTGTCAAATGCTTTTCTATTCAATTTTGAACAGGAGGATGAAACTCGGTATCTGGAAATCGACAAGCAAGAAAGTATCATTGGTGTGGATTGGCGCAAGTGCGAAGAAGTGGCGAAAATCAAAGATAGTAAAAAAGATTCATTTTATGAGAGATACAAACTATTGCTTAAGGTGTTGGATATTGAACAGCCACCTTTTCTTCAAAAAATTTGGTACTTGAAAGAATTAAGAAATGGACTTGTGCATTTCAAATTGGTTGACAAACCAATTGTTGATGATGAAGATGGAGTAGTAAGGTTTGCGCAAACTCCTCCAGAAGTGTTTAACCATTTGAAAAATTATTCAGTAATAGGTCAGCCGATTATCGCTCCTGAAGGAAACGATGGCAGTGTTGAATGGACACTTAGAATGTGCACTAGTGCAATGGCAGCTTGGTCCATAGATTTGATATTGGACGCTATGATTTATGTCATCAATTCAATTCCAAATGGGACTCTCAAAGACTTCATCGTCAAGGCTTACGCAGCTAGGGACAAATCGTTTGTTCATATACTTCGAAAGGGAAAGTCTGATGTCGAGTTATGGATAACTGATTTATATAGTAAGTCATAAGTCTTCCAATCTATGCCCAACACGGCGTGCGCGCGGACTCCGCAAAGAGCGCGGGACATTTCCCATGCGGGGACGATGTCCTTTCCCCCCTTTCGGGGGCCTTCGGCAGGATGCTCCGCGATCCCCTAGGGGGACGATGTCCCTTCCCCTCTTTAGGGGGGCCTTATCCCATGCGGGGCACAGGTCGGCAGGGGCGCTATCCCACTCCGCTACGCTTCGGGGGCAATGCCTCGAGCCCGTTGGCTGGCGCTTGGTACAATAGGAGGCGTAATTAAGGGCAATTTCCATGATTCCAGATGTTCAGCTAAGTAAACGCGAAAAGGAGGTGCTCAAACTTGTTTTGCAAGGTAGGAGCAACAAGCAGATTGCCTGGTCTCTTGGTATAGCTGTTCGCACAGTTGAATTTCATTTGAAAAATATTTATACCAAATTTCAAGTGAACTCCAGAATAGAGCTGTTTTTGAAACTGGGGCAGGCCCCAGGTGCATCGCGAAAATCGAAGAACTGGGGTATTCCACAGTTGATAAAGGGTGGAAAAAAACCGAAAATGGAGACAGGTTCAATCCGCTCATGGATTGGACCAGATTTAAAGGGGCTGTCTCTGTTATCGGTAAGGAGTTGATTATGAAAGCTCTATTGAAGAACCCCAGTGCTTTTCTTCCACTTGTGATGTCGTTTGGCGCCCTGGCTACAGTACTTATTTATGTCGCCCTCTTCGGGCCCGCCCCCCAGGCCGATGAGGGAGCCGCGGCCCATATCTGGCAGATACTCATGGCTGCACAAATACCGATCATTGTGTTCTTCGCCATCAAGTGGCTGCCACGCACACCAAAACAGGCACTGCTCGTGTTGGCGCTGCAAGGCGGTGCCGCGCTCATGGCACTTGCGCCCGTTTACCTTCTCAAATTCTAGCAGATCACAGGTTGCCTTCTACACATAGACGCGAAGCGCTCTAACAATGGCATTGGCGGATAAACCGGAGCGTTGTCCGTTCATGCCGAAATATCAAAGTTAGACGTTTGTATAAAGCCAGCCAACATAGTGTGCGCGTGGAGCAGACGGGCTGGATTACCCGACGCCCACGCACCCCCCTATACGGGGACAGTCGCGATGGGAAAAGGTACCATTCCGGTTTCTAACCAAGGCGTAAACTCGCTCAACTCAACGCGAGCGTGATTGCTTGTTCGGTGGTCATCGTTGCGCCTTTCGACCATGCCAGTTCATATGCCACATCCCCAAGCTGAGCGCGTGCTCTCGTCAATACAGTTGTGACATGCTTCTGTGCGATTTGTTCTAGTGGCGCGCCAATGCGAACGCGCAAGGTCTCGGCGGCCGCCAGGAGTTGAACCGCTTGTTCGTAGCGTCCTTCCTTTTCGTTGACCTGGGCGAGAAGTTCAAAAGAGTAAGGATAGCCTCGTGGCAAGCCCAAATGTTGGCGAATACGAAGGGATTCGCAGAGGTGTTCTCTGGCATTTACATACTCCCCCATCCTATAAGCCGTTTCTCCAAGATTATGTATGGCCGTCGCAACGCCGCGCTGGTACCCCAGCGAACGAAAGAGGTCTCGGGCTTCGAGGAAAACCTGGCTCGCTACCATGTATTCGCCAATTTCCAACATATTTGTACCGGCATTCGTGAGGGCTTTTGCGAGTTCAAATGGATTTTCCAATTCGCGCCACAGCGCAATGCTCGGAAGACCAGATTGAAGCGCTATTTCAGGCATATTGGCATTGTAAGCAATTGTTCTTATCATTCCCTGCGCTCTTGCTATCCCGACGGTATAGGATATCTGCTCAGCCATCCTGCAGCGCTTCTTCAGCCTGCGCTTGAATATTTGTGTCTTTGCCAGCGAGTTCGGCTAGATCGCAATACGTCAACCTGGCGTCGATCATCTCCCCGCTGATCGCCGAGTTGCTGAAACAACTGTTGCGCTTGCTGAACACACTGCAACCCATACTCAAAATCAGTGATCGCTGACGAAAGCTCGGCCGCTGCCAGCAAGGCTTGTGCCCGTTGCGATCGAAACCGATTCCTGGGTTGCCTCCAATACGTCGCTGTAGCCAGCGACGTCCTTCCTGAAAAAATCCGCCCAGTTCCCAGAAATTCAGATCCGTGCCCAACTGTGCGACCAATGCAAGCGCCTGCTCTCGATCGTGAGCAATCAGCCATTCGAATGCCGATCCCACGTTATCGTGATCGTCCTGGACAGTACGCAACCGTTCAGGAAGTGATTGCCCGGTCCGGTTCTCTGCCGCGTGGGCGACGAGTTCTGCATAGTAGCGGGCATGACGTTCCAGCGCATCCGCCTCTTGATCACTGCCGCGCAACTGCTCCTGCGCAAACTGGCGGATGGTCTCGTGCATGGTGTAACGCCGGTGCTCAGCATCAGCCCCAAACACCACCAGCGAATGGTCAACCAGCTCGGCGAGAACATCGGCACATGGGTTCTTCCGATGGCGCTGACTGCCTCAGCGGCTTCCAAGGTCCAGCCTCCGGCAAAGACCGATAATCGGCGCAGTATCGAGCGCTCCTGGGCGTTCAAGAGTTCATAGGACCAATCGATCAGGGTATGCAAGGTGCGCTGGCGTGGCAGGGTTTCGCTCACCTGCCTGTTCAGCCAGGCAAAGCGTTGGCCCAGCCGTTCGGCGATCGCTTCGATGGGCAGGGCGCGGACTTGTGCTGCCGCGATTTCGATCGCCAAGGGGATACCGTCGAGCTGTTGGCAGATACGAGCAACCGCCAGAACATTCGCGTCGGTGAGTGTGAAATTGCAGCAGCGATTGCGCGGCGCGGTCTGTGAATAGCTGAACCGAGTCAAAGTTCAGCGCATCTGCAACCGTGAGTCGTTCCGTGTCATTGATTGCGGGGGTGGCAAATGGTTCCAGCCGTACCACATGCTCCTCTTCAAGATGAAGCGGGATGCGGCTCGTCGCCAGTACAGTCAGCCCTGCGGCGTCGCGGCAGAGCGTTTGGACGAGGCGCGCACATGCTTTCACCAGGTGTTCGCAATTATCCAGCACCAGGAGCATGGTCTTGTCGCGCAGGTAATCCACAATTGCGTCGGTGGACGAGCGACCGGTGTTGGTCGGCAAATGCAACGCCGCCGCGACCGCGTCGTCCACAGACGCTTTCATCAGCAACGCCTGCCAATTCGACGAAGCAGATGTCATGGGCGAAAACGCCTGCCATGCGGTGGGCAACCTCGATCGCGAGGCGTGTCTTGCCGACGCCGCCGGGTCCTGCCAATGTCACCAGCCTGACCGTTCGGCGCGACAGCAGATCGACCAGCCGCGCGGATTCTTGCTGGCGCCCAAAAAAGCGCGTCAGAACGGGCGGCAGAGCAGTCGTGCGTTGAATGCGACTCGAATGGCGCGAGGGCGCGGATCTGTTCGGCAAGCGTCACGGTTTCAACGGCCGGCGCCAGGCCAAGCTCGGTTGCCAGCACGCGGCGACAGGTTTCGTAGACATCCAGTGCGGCGCTGCGCTGATCCGCCCGCGCCAGCACGCGCATCAATTGACGATAGGCGGATTCATTCAGCGGGTCATATTCGAGCAGACGGCGTATGGAGCGTTCGGCTTCAGCCAGTTGTCCGGCGCGTTCGTGAAACGCAGCAAGCTGTTCCAGCGCCGACGTCACCTGCACGTGGAAGTGTTCGCGCTGCATGAGGAGCCAATCGTCGAACTGCTCGCAATCGCCGAGCGAGAATTCTTCCAAAAATTCGCCGCGCACCAAATCGAGCGCCTGCGTCAGCCGTGCGGCACATTCAGCGCAATCGTGTGGATCGGGGTGCGGATGGAGGCGGCAGGCCTCGGTCAAGGTGATGAAAGCGGGCCACATCCAGTTCGTGATCGCTGAGGGGGTTGAAGCGCAAGGTGAGCCGGTCGCCGATCAGGTGGGGTTGCTCGTCGGAAGCGCTCGTTCCCAGCGCTTTCTGAAGATGCGCCCAGGTCACACGGAGATTGTTTTGCGCGGCGGCAGTCGGCAAGTCGGGCCACAGCAAGCCAAGCAGAAATTCACGGCTGTGCGCGTGATCCGACTCGATCAGGAGATAGGCCAGCAGCCCGATCGCCTTGCGGTTGGTGAGGGTGATCGTTCCCGACTGGCGATGCTTGATCTGCAATCGACCAAGTAAGGAAAAAATCAATTCAGCCAATTCAGGTCCAAATAATGATGAATTAATGGCGTTTCGCTAAACTGCAAAAGAGTATAGCACGACGAACGAAAGATGATGATTAGATGATTCTTATCTCATGTGCCTGTATGACATCCTTATGCGGGATGTCTAATATTCACCGAAGGAGCGTCTCTGTATGAAGAAAGTTTTCAAATGGATTGGTATTGTTTTGGGTTCATTGGTTGGTCTGATTCTTATTGCGGCATTGACTTTATTTTTGATGGGCAGTGCCCGTCTCAATCAGACCTATGATGTTCCACCCTCCAATCTCACTATTCCCACAGATGCGGCGAGTATTGCGCGCGGCCAGCATATCGCTGAAACTTTGTGTGAAGGCTGTCATAGCGCTGACTTAAGCGGAATCAATGATTGGTTCGCAGCTGATCCGCTGGGGACCGTCGACAGTGCCAATCTTACTTCTGGCAACGGGGGAGTCGGACAAACCTTTACCGATGAAGATTTTGTACGTGCCATCCGGCATGGTCTTGACCCAAAAGGCAAACCCACGTTTATGCCTGCAGTCGTGTCCACCTCCCATATGAGCGATGAAGATCTGGCGGATGTTATCGCCTATGTCAAATCTGTGCCGCCGGTCGATCATATTACAAATGGGAAACATTTCACGCCTCTCGCCAAGATTATGCTGGCGGCAGGGATGATCGGAAAATTGCCGGCTGAGGAAGTGAGCCATGCTGTGCATGTGACTGCCCCGACCCCTGGCGTGACTGCTGAATATGGCGCATATCTTGTGGATACTCATGACTGTCATGTTTGTCATGGACAAAATATGAATGGCGGAAAATTCCCGGATCCAACTATAAAACTCATCACACCCAATCTTACGCAGGGCGGTGACCTTAGCGCATGGACGGAGGCTGATTTTGTCAATACGCTCAAGGCAGGCGTGACTCCCCATGGACATCAGTTATCAGATAACATGCCGTGGAAGGAGTTTAGACATATGACCGATGATGAGTTGAAGGCCATTTGGATGTATTTGCAGTCGCTGCCGAAACTGCAACAATATACAGAATGATCAAATCCAATTTACTGTGAGAGTAATCCATGTTAACGGAAAATGAAGCGCCAATCAAAGTGATCGTGGAACTCCATGCCAAACCAGGCAAGCGGGCGGAGCTCAAGAATCTGCTCGAGAGTGTGGCGGTGAAATATGGATCGGGTCAGTCGGGTTTTCTGGGCAGCCTGCGCTATGAGGTCCTTGATAACCCCAACATACTGGTTGAGATCGCAGATTGGGCTTCAGCCGAGGTGCGGGCGGCAGCCATGCAGAAGGCAATGGAAGCTGGCACCTACGCACCTCTGGAGGAACTTTTAGCTGCGCCATTCAGAGCCACGGTCATCAGACAATTGCCTTGATCCGTTCAAATATCCAATGATTTGTAACGATTAATGCGACTCGCTCTAAATCGCATCCCATATAAGAAAAAGGAGATTATCCAATGTCAACTGAACAAAACAAAATTGTTGTCCGTCGTTTCATCGAGGAAGCCTTGAACGCCATGGACAGTTCCCTCGTGGATGAGCTATTCGCTCCCGACTACACAAACCACATGCTACCCGGGGGGCGCGAGGGATTCAAACAATTCTTCTCCATGGTGGGCTCAGCTTATCCCGATCTCAAGATGAAGTACAGCATTGAACGTTTGGTTGCTGAAGGCGACTACGTCATGATGCGTGCCTCAATGCATATTTCAAACAATGGCAAAGAAGCAACAGGATCGGGACTGGGGGAATACCGCTTCTCAAATGGCAAAATTGTGGAAGACTGGCCCTTAAGCGGCGTGGCGGAGTTGCTGCAACAGGTTGGGGTGGCCCTTCCAGGGTAAGGCGAGAAGTGGGTATTCAGCAAGAATAATACAGGAGAAAAACTCGTGATTGCAAAAATACTGATAACGATACCGCTGTTGATGTTCACGGTTTTACCCCCGCTTGTTGATTTTGGCGAAAGCCATGTGCGGCATCCAGATTGGACCAAACATGCAAGATTTCATACGGCCTGGTTGGTCCTGGAAAATTCCATGCTGGGTCTATTCGCTTTAGCTTTGATCTGGTACCAAAGCACGAGTACAAAACTGCTTATTGCAGGCGGCGTTTCAACATTGGTTCTGGGCGGTTTCATGCTCGCAACGTTATTCATGCCAATGTATTCTGGCGCACTCTCCGATCCGGGTCCAGGCGAAGCCCCTCATGAATCGAAAGGGATTGATCTTAATCTCGCAGTATTCGGAGTCGGTTTTCTCTTAAGTCTAGCTGGACTGATATTGGCAATTTTGAGCATTTAGAACTAACGATCAAGCAAATATACAAATAATCAAACAAAAGGAGAAATTACCATGGCTACGTTCACAGTTGTTACATTCATCAATCGTCCCCTGCAGGATGTCTTCGACTTTATGACCAATCCAGCCAACTTTGCCAAGTGGCAAAACGGCACCAAGTCTGCCAAATGGGCTTCGAATGATCCGGTCGGCGTAGGGTCGATCTTCAACTCTGTGGGCGAAATGATGGGGCGTGAAATGAAAATGGATTTAGAAATCACACAATGGTCCCCGCCTACTGTGTGGGGAATTAAAGGGCAAAGCGGGCCGATGAAATTCGAGGCTGTTAGTAAATTTGAGTCAAAGGATGGCGGCACGCAGGTGTCTCAAACTTTCGAAGGCGAAGTGGGCGGCCTTTTCAGCATTGCCGAGGGACTGGCGATTAAGCAGCTGCAAAAGCAAGTCGAAAACGATGGCAACACACTAAAGAAACTGCTGGAAGCGAAGTAGCGAGCACCATCCTGCCGCCCCATTAGGAGCCTGATTCGGTTGCTGGAGCCTTCAAACTCACGCCCACCGATCATTCATCTCGCTGAAAGACGAGACCATTCACCAAAGGAGAATTTTATATGAACGACCAAGTAGAAGCAAACTAGAGAATCATACGCGAGTGGCATGAGCTCGCCATCAACCAACGTAAGCCCGAAGAAGCGGTTGCCAAATATATTGGACCGAATTATCGGCAGCATAATCCCGGCGCAGGGAATGGTCCTGAACCTTTTATCGCGGCAGTGAAAGGCTTAACGAAAACCTTTCCAAAATTAAGCATGGAAACAAAAAGGATTATCGCACAAGGTGATTTGGTGGCCTTGCATAGTCACCTGATCCTCAAACCCGGCGACCGCGATTCGGCGGTCGTGGATATCTTCCGCCTTGAAAACGGCAAGATCGTTGAACATTGGGATGTGGTGCAGGAAGTTCCTGAAAAATCAGCGAACAACAACACGATGTTTTAGCAACTGCCGATACTCCCTCCACTGATCAAGTAGAGCGTAGTCTCGTCCAACCTCAAGTAGGCAACGCAAATCTTTAGACATCGCAATCTTTTTTAAATAGGAGCTTTCACAATGTCGCTACTTCTAATTTTTCTTGTCCTCAACGTCACCCTGCATGGCATCATCGTAGCCCGCTTCGGAATCCGGAACAACCTACCAGTCTTCGTGTTCATGTTTGTGTATGCCGCTTTGGGAATCGCGGTCTATCTCTCCGTACCAAATGTACTGTGGGTTGTGCTGTTCTTGACGACCATCGGCACTGTCGGCTTGACCATAACGTTCAACAAAATAACCCGCGACAAAAGGCTGGAGATGGTGATCTGGCCGCTTAATATCGTCATTATTCTGGTTGCCGGATACTTGTTGTTTGCGGCATAGCGGGACCGCGCTTCGCACGTGCCGCTAATAAGCATTTTTCTGGCTTCAAATTCTTACTACTTCAAGCCAGATTATCCTATTCGGATTAAACAAAGAAAGGAATTTACAACATGTCTACTATCGCTACCACATCCCCTACCTCCCGCAATTCACTCCTCCGCTTAAGTGTGATAGCAGGACTGATCATCGGTTTCGCCGATGAAATCATCTATCACTGGTTTGTTCAGAATGTCCTTGGTGGGGTTTCATTAATTGCTTTATATCAATATATAGCCAGCGGCGCACTGGGCGAAACTGCCTTCGCAGGCGGAATCCCCGTTGCTTTGCTCGGGGTGCTATTCCACTACCTCTTTAGCATTGTAATCGCTGGTGTGTTTATCCTGGGCGTCGACCGCATTCCGCTCCTGAGTCGCCATGTCATCTCTGGGGCGCTCCTGTATGGATTTGGTGTCTTCATTGTCATGAATATGATCGTAACCCCGCTCAGTGCGACACCTCCACTACCAACTCCAACAATGTCCCAACTCATTGTGATGATCTTGGATCACATCCTGGTCTTCGGGTTGCTTTTGGGGATACTTGTACGGCGAAATGCCAAGGCTTAATCGTTATCGTATTGAGGATAAGCAAGGCTATTGCCTGACGAAGTAATATCATTATGCAATTTCATCATACAAGGAGAAAATCATGAAAGTCGTTGTTATTGGCGCCAGCGGATTGATTGGAAAGGCAGTGGCCGCACTGCTAACGGATAAAGGCCATGAAACAGTCCAAGTCTCTCGCACGACTCAACCAGGCGTGGATCTTGACGATCCCACCTCCATCAACTCGTTCTATAAAGCCCTGGGCGAGGTGGATGCAATCATTTGTGTGGCAGGACGCCGCGGGAATGGTAACGGCCCGTTAGCGGAGTTGTCCGATGAGGCAATCGAGTCAGCTGTCAGGGGTAAATTAGTGGGACAGGTGAACCTGATACGTTATGGTCTTGCCAACGTACGACCAAACGGTGTCTTCATCCTCACCGGCGGAATGTCAGCCTACGCTCCAGTGCCCAAAATGTCAGCCAGTGCAATGGTCAATACAGGCTTGGAAGGATTCGTCCGTCACGCCGCACTCGATCTGCAAGATGGGCGGCGTATCGTTATCGTCCACCCGTGCACCGTTCGCGAGGCGGTAATTCAACTCGGCATGGATGGAGCACGCTTTCCCAATGCCGCAACGGTGGCTGAAACGTACCTCAAAGCGTTGGAGGGCACAAACACGGGTGAGCCTGTTTTTGTGGAAGGGTATGGTCCACAATAAGGAACTCCAAAACCATAGAAAGACGATGGACCCTGAAAACATGCCAAAACAGCGCTTTGTGAGCATTAGACCACCAATCAAGGACTGAAAATGTCAACACCCACCCAACACGGTTATCTGGTCATTGCAGACATCTCCGGCTACACATCCTTCGTTGCCAAAACGGAACTCGAACATTCACAGGAGATCCTTTCTGAACTGCTTGAGTTAATGGTAAGCCGCTTCCAGCCCACGATGACCATCTCCAAACTCGAGGGCGATGCCGTGTTTGCATACGCGCCCGAAGAAGTGTTTGTGTGCAGCGGAACATTGATCGATTTTATCGAATCCATGTATGTGGCCTTTCGCGACAAACAGCTTTCCATAAAGCGCGCGACAACCTGCACCTGCAATGCCTGCCGCAACATCCCTTCCCTTGACCTGAAATTCTTCATCCATTGCGGCGACTACATTCAACAGAACGTGGCCAACATCAAGGAGCTGGTCGGCTCGGATGTGAACCTGGTTCATCGCCTCACCAAGAACCATGTCACAGAGGCGACCGGCTGGCGGGCGTATATGATGTACACAGAACAATGCCTGGACCACAATGGTTTGAATCTTGCCGATGCCCAGGTCCAGATGGAGGCGTATGAAAGCCTCGGCGAGATCAAAACCTTCAATATTGATTTACACAAGCGCTACCAGGAACTTTGCGAAGCACGCTGCATTGTGCTTGAAGAGCAAGAGGCAGACCTTGTTCTCCAAATTGACTTTTCCACGCCTCCTTCTGTGACCTGGGAATGGATCCACAACCCGGACAAGCGTAATCTTTGGAACAACGACAGTCACTTGAAGTGGTCCTCAGGCGACCGACCGCAAGGGCGACCGGGCATTGGTTCAAGCAATCACTGCGCACACGGCAAATCCATGAGCACTGAAGTAATCGTAGACTGGCATCCGTTTGAATATTACACCGCACATTCCTTCGATAACGGCAAGCACACTGCCACAGAAACGATACGCTTTGAAACTTTGCCGAATGGCGGCACACGCGTCCGTGACGCACTCAAGATGCACATGCCAATTCCGCGTTTCATCCGCAGCCCCATGGTGAAATATGTGCTGATCTCCCACTACCACCATGACAAAAGCATGGCACTGGCTGCACAATTAGCCAACGAAGAATTCACCAAAGCCAAAGGCGAATGAGTATAATGCCATAAGTTCAAAGATCCACCCAACATTGCGTTCTAAGAACGTGTAACGTTCTTGCGGTAAAAATGAAGGCCTGCCTTCATGCACGGATGCACCTGACTGGCAGGAGTTTGCGGCATACCCTAACAGCTGTCTGTTTTTGAAAATTTTGTTTCGGATAATGGTCACGTAATATCAAAGGAAACAATATGGCGCTTGAATGGATATATTCATTGGAAAAAGTAGACTGGGAAGAGCTCTACCAACTCTATCTAGCCGCCCCACTAGGACATGAAAGCCCTTCCGATTTAAAGATAGCGTTCTCAAATAGCATATACAAATGTTTTGTGTATGATTCTGGAAGATTGATAGCCGTTGGACGAGCGCTGGCAGACGGAAGAGATTGTTCATACATTAGTGGTGTAGCAGTTCATCCAGATTATCAAGGAATTGGCATTGGCAAGGAAGTTGTGTCCAAGCTGGTCAGTCTCTCAAAGGATCATAAGAAAATTATTTTATATGCTGCCTCTGGGAAAGAGCCGTTTTATCGAAAACTCGGTTTCAAGCGCATGGCAACGGCAATGGCAATATTTAAGAATCAAGTTCAAGCCCTGGAGGATGGTCTACTTATTGACGAATTATGATTCGCTTGCCTGTTTTGAATTCTGAAAATCAAAGGCATGTTGTTGGCAGCATCTTTATTCAGCCAGCGAGTTCTTGTACAACAAAAAACGCCTAACCCAGCGGGCTCTTGATTAGACGGATTGAGTCCAGCGTTTCAATGGCGGGTAAACGCCGAGTTGGGCCACTCCCATTTAGTTCTCGCTTAGTTTTCACCAATCCTGTTAGAGGCAGAAATGGATTTCACAATCAACGACGATTATCTTGATGAAGCTTTAGCGAAGGTTGAGAGCGTGCGGAATTGGAGTCCCCGAGTGATTTCCAAGTTGGAAAATTCCATCCACACCGCGAATGATGAAGAACTCTTTCGCGTCAGCCCACTGGAGTGGGCATCCCAAAAAAGTATGGACGAATATGAAGCAGTGGACTTATTCTTGCATGCAGCGAAAGCCGGATTATTCTATATGGAATGGGATGTCATATGCCCGTGCTGTGGCAGGATTAGCCAGAGTCTGCGGGATCTGCATAGTCTTGAGTCGCACAGCACCTGCAAGTTATGCTTCCGTAAAGATATGCCGAACCTGGACAACTCAGTCCAAGTTACTTTTACGCTCTCGCCCTCTGTTCGGTCGCTGCGGTTTCATCATCCCGAAACTCTGACGCTGGAAGAGTATTGTTTCGAGTATCTATTTGAACCCAGCACCATTATCAACGGGATGATGCCGCTCATGGATGCTGTTCATTACGTCCAAAGACATCTTTCAATGTTCTCACCCGGCGAGAAAATAACTGTCGAAACAGAAGTCGGCGTAGGAGCACTCACTTGTTATGACTTATTCGGCCAACAGAGTTTTGGTCTGGTCGCGAGCGGCACACCCAAACTGGAGACGCAAAAAATAGCGATCAAATTGACTGACGGCGGCTTTGTGGTACCCTTGCCTGAAATGCAACCGGGTGAATTTAGCGTTGGCCCTTTCGCTTACGCGGGAACTTTTTATCTTATCCGTCCGGGTAAGGTCGTTATCGAATTCGAACAGAACGCCAGTGCCAAGGCAGCGCTCCTGGTAGCTTTTTTCCCCATACCGCTGGAGGGTATCCAGACTATGGAAATACCCGCCGCCGGACTCTCTGCTGATGTGGTTAACCTGATCGAGATAATGAAAGATGCCAGCGTTACCATGCAAACGTTGCCCGACCATACGTTTACCTCGCCGCGCCTGACTGCCAAGCGGTTGTTTGCCAGTCAAACCTTTCATGATTTGTTTCGCGCTGAGGTCTTTCAAGATGCGGAAGGTTTTGGCATAAAGGACGTGACGATTTTGTTCACCGACCTGAAAAGCTCCACCCAACTCTATCAACAGATCGGAGATTTGAATGCGTATGCGCTGGTGCGGGAACATTACGGCGTTTTGAATACGGCCATTTTAAATCAACACGGGGCTATTGTCAAAACCATCGGCGATGCGATTATGGCGAACTTTAATCATCCTGTGGAAGCGGTCGGCGCAGCGCTTGAGATGCTAGGAGGACTTCGAGAATTAAATCAATCTTCACACCATGGAGGCTTGAGCCTAAAACTTGGTATTCACAGAGGGGCAGCTATTGCGGTGACACTCAACAATCGCATTGATTATTTCGGCCAAACGGTGAATATCGCTTCGCGGATACAAGGCAGTGCCGGAGGAGATGAGATTTATCTGACCGAAGAAATATACACTTCGCCAGGGGTGCTGGACTTGCTCCAACAACATAATTGCAAAATTGAATCCATTCTGATTCAACTCAAAGGCATTGAGGGACAGGTAAAAATTTACAAGGTGACTGGCTCGAACTAAACGCCGCGAGTATTCTTTCTTGCCACTCACCGCGGCGGTGCGTTCTTATGGCCCCAAAGCCGCCCAACTTCCGCCTGCAGCCGATCCCCTTATGGGGACAGGCCCCGCTAGAACCACGCGGGGCAGGCGGGCGAATTCTTCAATACACAGAAAAACGGACTGGTTCATCATCGGTCCGTTCTTTGTCGGTTCGAAACCTATCAAATCGCCATTACCCCACTATCGATTAGCTATCCAACCTCTACAAATCAAGAGCACCCTCGTTCTTTCGGACTATAATGGAAACAACCTGATCAACAAAGTTCAACGCCCGTATCCTAAATAAAAGAGGAAACGGCAGGGGGAATAGATGGCAGTAGATCACGAACGCATTCGTGAACATCACCTAAAAGGACATCAAGGATTCGATCAGAATTTCTTGAGTTTATGGCCCTTGCCTACACCTATGGAGGATCAAAATGAAAGCATTGTTAATCTACCCTGAATTCCCGGATACCTTTTGGAGTTTCAAACACGCCCTGAAATTCATCCGCAAACAGGCCTCCCTGCCCCCGTTAGGGTTATTGACCGTGGCAGCCATGCTGCCCTCAAATTGGGAAAAGCGCCTGGTCGATTTGAACGTCAGGAAACTGACCGAGCAGGACCTGGCCTGGGCCGATATGGCTTTGGTCAGCGCCATGGTCGTCCAGCGCAGTTCGGCGCAGCAGATCATCGCGCGCTGTAAAGCTGCGGGACTCAAAGTCGTGGCGGGTGGGCCGCTCTTCACCGCCGAATACGATCAGTTCGAGGAGGTCGATCATTTCATCCTGAACGAAGCGGAGTTGACTCTGCAGCCGTTCCTGAATGACTTGCAGGCTGGTTGCGCCAAACGCATCTACACATCTGATGAATTCCCTGAAATCGAGGAAACCCCGGCCCCGTTGTGGGAGCTTCTCGATATGAAACACTACGCCACCATGGCGATCCAGTATTCGCGCGGTTGTCCCTTCGATTGCGAGTTCTGCAACATCACGGCGCTCTTCGGTCACAGACCACGCGTCAAGACCGCCGAGCAGATTATTCGTGAGTTGGATGCGCTTTATCAGCTTGGCTGGCGCTCGGGCATCTTTTTCGTCGATGACAATTTTATCGGCAACAAACGTCACATCAAAGAGAGCTTACTGCCTGCCTTGATCGAATGGCGCAAAAACAAAATCGGGGTTTCCTTCCACACCGAGGTGTCCATCAACCTGGCCGACGATGAAGAACTGATGAACCTGATGTCCCAGGCAGGCTTCAACATGGTCTTTATCGGGGTCGAGACGCCCGATGACGAAAGCCTGGCAGAATGCAACAAGAAGCAAAACCGCCGCCGCGATATGATCGAGGATATCAAACGCATCCAACGCAGCGGCATGCAAGTCCAGGGCGGGTTCATCATCGGCTTCGACAGCGATACCCCCTCGATTTTCCAGAAACAGATCGATTTCATCCAGAAGAGCGGTATTGTGACCGCCATGGTCGGTCTGTTGCAAGCGCCGATCGGCACCCGGCTGTATGAAAGATTAAAGGGTGAGGGTCGTTTGTTGAGTGCCTTCTCAGGTGACAACGTGGACGGCAGCACCAACATCATCCCGAAAATGAATCTGGATGTGCTCCAAAAGGGCTACAAAACGGTTGTCAATTACCTGTATGCACCCAAGAATTACTACGCACGGGTTAGGACCTTTTTGAAGGAATACAAAGCACCCAAAATCAGGGTTGAGTTCGATTTCGAATATGTCCTGGCCTTCTTCCGCTCGGTTATTCAACTGGGCATCATCGACAAAGAACGCTGTCACTACTGGAAGCTTTTCTTCTGGACGCTCTTCCGCCGCCCCAAGTTGTTCCCGTTAGCGATCACCTTCGCCATCTACGGCTACCACTTCCGCCAGGTCTGCGATTTGCATATTGTCTGAAAAGTTTAGGGAGTGTCTAACATCGATGACATATGTCATTCTGAGGGAGCGAAGCGACCGAAGAATCCCGCCGCTTCGCGGCGGAGACCTTCGCTACGCTCAGGGTGACATTATTGCAGATCTGTTTCCGAATTTATTAGAACCCTAGCCATTCTCGCCTGCCAGACGGGCAATTTGGAGCGTGCAATAGCGAATCACATCCTGCTTCTCCGCTGGCAGGGCACTCTCCTCGATTTGGGCAATGCGCTCGACATCGTTCATCGCGCGGATGATGCTGACCGGCACTTCAATATCTCCTTCCGTAAACGAACTTAGATATTCAATCGCGCCAATCAGGAAATGACGCATTTCGTCATCCGCGCGCGCGGTGCGGAAAAATCCGGATAAGACTGGGGAAAGTTTTGCGCCACGGCCAATGGCAGATGGGATTTCAAACGATCGCGAGGCTGAGAAAGCATACAATGCGGTTGCAAGTTCCGTGAAACTCTGCACCCGTTGATAGATAGATTCGCCCAACACGTCCCAAATGATCGAACGCCAGTGCTCAATTTGTATGGGCAGTTGAAGCAATTTTTCGACCTCAATGCGCCATTTATCCGAAACCCGCCCAGAGATAGGCAGCATAAATTCATCGATATCCCTGTTGAATAGATTTCTTTGCAGCAACACCGCCAAGTCAGGGCGCAATGTTGGCAGGATGTCAGGGATAAGAACCCCATCTACAAAGAAATCGTTGATATCGACACCGTGTCGTCGCAGGAGTTCCTGCTGGAAGAAAGGTAAATAGTGTCCCAACGCATCGCTATCTTCGCGCAACGCCACAAAGATCGAATTGCCCGCCGGGAAGGCAGTTTCGATTTGTTTTAGATATTCGCCGTTCCAATCTTGATAGATGCGTAAGGTATTTAGAATTTCGTAAACGGGTAAATCGGGTAACAGACGCTCTGCAACCATGCGTCCGCGTTCAGCCTCGGCGAAATTCTTCTGCGAGAAACGCTCCAGGGCACGGAACAGCCCGGTAGTGAGTTGGTTGATGCCCAGCACTACCGTTTGCGCCTGATTATGAGAAATCGCCCGCAACAAACTGCCGTGTCTGGCAAATGGGATGATCTCGGCAATATTGGCTAATATTTGTTGACCGCGCTCGACGCCTGAACCAGGCGTACGCCTGGAGGAAGGCCGGTCACGCAATTGCGGCATGGAGCGCCCGATGAAATAGGAAATGATGTGAATGCCAACCACATCCTCTTCGCGACCATACAGGATATGGCGGAAATTATCCGTCAACTCTGCCAGGAAATTCTCCATCAGAGCTTCGTTTTTCCCGACTGTCAGATGCTCCAATTCCTGTAAGCTTCTGCTTTGCGCGCCCAGGCGACTTTCTGCGATCGTTTCGGCAGCGCGGATCAAATCTTCGCGATGGCTGCGCTGCGATTCACGCACATGGTTTTGCACACCGACAAAATCACGCGCCCGCAAAAAACGAAGCTGTTCCGAAATATTGCTCTGGAAGGTGCGCAAATCGCCGCCCAGAAAGACACCTTGTAATGGCGTGACGGCATAGACAGTGCTTTTGCGGGCTGCTGCGGGAAGGTTTGTGGAAAAGCGGCGTTTATCGTCTTCGGTCTTTCCGAAAGCGGGCTGACCTGCCACGTGTGAATAATAGCCTCCCTGGCGTTGCATCGGCTCTCCACTGCCTAACTTGATACGAACCGCATCCACGACACCGTGCTCAGCCAGCCAGGAGTGTGTGTCGTACTTCGCTTTCCGGTAAAGATGAGCGGCGTTCGCCTGGCTGACCTGCTGGCTCAAATCCGAACCGGCAATGAAAACCTCGGCGATGATCTCCTTGAAGCGCTCCTGGGGTGATTGCAAGGTGTGACGACTCTGGGTGGCATAGTCCCAGACCCGGTCGAGGTAAGAACGGACATTGCTGACGGTATCAATATCTTCAAACAGGGGAATCAACCACACCGGGGGAAGCTCGGGGTGTGCAAAGTCCCTGCGCATCTGTTCGGCCTGGATACGCATCTTCCGGTCGAGAGCGATCAGCGCTTCTGGCTTCGAAGATAAACTGATCTGTAAGCCCAGGGCCATACCAGGATTGCCATACTTCCCGGCAATGGTGTTGATCTCCTGTATATTGTACGCGGTCGTATCGATGGCAAACGGATCGCGTGCCGTGATCAAGCCCTGGTTGATACGCGGCGTGAGCACGATGCGTTGCAAGATGTCTCGATATCCGAGCACTTCCTGGAGCAGTGGTTCGGAGCCAAGGTTATTCAAAATGGCAGGGATCAGCGCGTACAATTGTTTGCGCAGCGCTTTGTTCAGCGAAAAGTAAAATTCCAACGTAGCGCGTCGCTGCCCACGGAGTTCGAGCATTTTCCGCTCGTAACGATCGTTATGCTGCCAAAGTACACGCGCCGGATCACGGCGAAGATGAAGCTGCGTAGCCAGACGCTGCAAAGAAGTCGTCTCGACAGAAAACGGCAGGATGCCCCGGTAGCGCCCTTCCAACTGGTGCGTCAAGGTTGTGATTTCATTCAAGAGGCTGGTAAAACGCTGGTTATGTTGCGGCAGCATGTCGAGTTCGGATTTCAGTTCCGGTTTTACCGAGATCGTCGGAGCTACACCCTGCAAAATGCGCAAGATGCGGTTCATACGCCGCACATTTTCCATCACAACAGCCGCCACCAGGCGTTGCCCCTGTCCTGACGGACGGCTGCTGCCATCCCAATCGCTCCAAAACGACAAAAAGGGATTCAACGCAGTATTTGAAAATAGTCCCGCAAACTCTTCACCAGCGATCAGGGAATCGAGGTCTAACAATATTTCATCGGCCTCTTGCTGTGAGTTGATGGCTACATTCAGCCCGATATATTCCTTGAGCAACTCTTGCGACACTTTTTCGATCAGTTCGGGCGTAATCGGTTTCTGGGCGATCAAGGCCTCTACAACCGCATCAAGTGCCATCTCGGCACTCAGCGAATAGGCCTGGGTTGGATGCACGGTGCGGTCATAGAGACGCAATCTGAAATGCTCCTGTCGTCGCTGGAGCGAATCCTTCATGAACTCTCGTTCCAACCGTTCGGCAAGCCAGCGTCCATTTTCATTCAACGCTCGCCACATCAATTCGTCATGGATGGCCTGGCGATCGAGCAAACGGTTCCGAAATACATCCAGACGCTCAGGGATATGTATTTGGATGAATTCCCGATTTAATCGCTTGCCGTTTAACGGTTGCATGGCGGATAAACGTTGACGCGCCCGGCTATTCTCACAATTCTGGATGAGTTGCTTCCCGAAGGCTTCCCAGGCCTGCAAGAGTTCGGTTGAACGGTTACGGCTTCTTTCTGGAACGTTGAAAGATACCTGCTTCCGGTTATATCGCGCATCTTCCTCGGCGATCAAGCGGTTCAGGTCAATGAGCAGGCGGCGGGTTTTTACCAACAACACATCCGCATGATCCATGCCACCCAACGTAAGACGGAAGATTTTTCTTCCCGTTTCGAAGCCCTTTTCTGTGCGTGCAAAAGTCGCTAAGGGCAACATGCCGATCCCCGCGCGCGCCAGCGATGAAGCCAGCCAATCCAGTGACAGACCCGCCGGCAGGTGCTCAACGCGTAAGAGTGGATATAGACTTCCCGTTGGCGGAATGATTTCCAGGCCAAAAGGATTGCGATCCGAGGGCAAATTCTTGACCGCCTGCAAAAGGGCCTGCGTTCTCTCATATAAAATCGAGTTACGCAGATGCCAGTAAGTCCTGGTATTCTGTGTTCCGTTCCGGTAGAACAGATAGCTGAGAAAAATTGCGGCAATGTTGGGCTGTATATGGGAATTCAAGGCCTCAAAGCGTTGAAATATTTGACGATCACGAATTTCAAGAACAGTTAATCTGGCCCCGGCAAAACTATCAGTCTTGGACATGGAATGCACCGTGATCACCCGGTCGGCTTGTGCTTCAGTGATGACCCCGTGACGATTCAATTCTGATGCAATCTGTCGGACGGTTTTGATTTCGGGAAAATCGCGAACCGGAACCACGTTTTGATAAGAAAGATCATCAATCACATAAAGATTGTTTTGCAGGCAATACTTGACTAAGCGCCGAACATCCGCTTCATCGAACACCCGTCCTGTCGCGTTATGCGGATTATTGATCGCTACCGCGCTGCGTCCTGGCCAGGAGGAATCATGCTGGCATATTTGCTCTATTTTCTCGATGATAGCATCCACATCCAACCCCAACGATGTAGATAACGGCACGGCATATGTTTTCTTAAAACACTGTTCGTAAGACCAACTCAAATCGGGAATGACAACTTCAGATACCCCACAATGAAAACCTAATATGCTCAATGCGGTGCGGGATGAACCGCTCACTACAGTGCAAGCTTCGGGTCGGTACTGTGGCTGTTGTTTCGTAAAAACGCTCAGGAAACTGCGCTGGAGTGCCTGGAGCCATTCGGGATCGTGTACATTCTGAATAAGCCCTTCGAGAACCTCATCCGCCTCCAATTCGGCAAACTCGTCAAATATATATCTCTTCCATGCATGCCTGACCCGCTGAGTGATGACAGCGCTTTTTTCCTCCCAAATCGTCAGGGAATGATCCAAGACTCGGGCACGCTCTTCCACCAATCGTTCAAGATGGCGCTCTATACGCTCGGCCAATTCTGGCAGGACAGTTTCCGCGGAAACTCCCAAGTCCAGACCTTCGAAGGATGGTTTCGCCTGCGGAACCTGCGTAGACAGATCGCTCGGAAGTTCAGCGAGTTTTTGCGTGAGCAGAAAATCCAGAAACTCGGCCTCCGAGGCAGAGGGCGTTCCTTTGAGATTGAAGTGCACGTTCTCAATAACACTCAGGAAATCGGCATTGCCAACGATGAACACGATGGAAAGATTATGCAGTCGTTTTGCAAAAATGGCTGGCGTCAACAAACGGATCACGCGCTGCACAAGTTTGGCTTCACGCGCCAAAGAAAGGTGATTGGGCGCATTATTGGCCTCGATGAAGAACAACGGATGCTCGATGCTCATCAGGCGCAACCTGCGTCGAGTCACTTCGTCCAGCAAACCCCCGATCAGCAAAAAGGTCGGCATATTGGGCTGAAGATTCAAGTATCGTTCAATCTGCTGGCACGCAACGCCTTCATCGGAAGCCAATTCATCGAAAAGCAAGTTGGGGATGGCTTTCAACTGGGGTTGGAGTTCGCATTGATAACTCAGGATACGGGCAGGGGTGAACTCCAGATAAGATGACAGAGCAAACAAGAGTATTCGCAGCATTTCATGAACGCCGCCTGAGCCCAGGATAATTTCGCGCTTACCAGATTGTTCCCCGGTGTCATAGTGTAGTGGTTCCTGTTGATGCTCCAACCAGGCTCGAAACGCATCGATCAGTGCGTGCGGTTTCTTACGGGAATAGCCTCCCCGTGGCATATAAGGTGCGCTCTTTTGAATCGCCCGAATTAAAAAATCAAGCTTTGGCTTTTCTGTAGCCTCCCATCCAAGATACTCCAAAATCATTTCAGGGGCTGTATCGCTTAGCTCCTCCTGGTGAATATCGATACCGAGCACCATCCGCAAATAGGCCGATGAAAGACTTCCATCTTGCACCGGGTTGCCGATGTGAAAGTTGACACGCTCCTCGTCCGGGATCGCCGCCGCAGCCGTGCTTTCGCTGATCTCTGATACACGCGCCACACGGATCGGCTTCAGGCGAAAACTGGCCTGAGGATCAGGGGGATAAATAGTCATCGAATTCACGCTCACGCAATATTTTTCTTAACGGCATACTATTGGAACTTTGCATATCCGCCTAGTCTTCCTTCTTTTCCTGCTTATCTTCCAAAGCTCGTTGCATAAGGTTTTGGAAAATGCCCAAAAGTTCTGATCCCTGGGCAAGCTCTTGTGGGGTAAACGAGACGATGGTGCGCGCGTTCTTCAAGTTCTGGCTGGCTTCGGCCAGGCGGGCAGCCTGGGGCGTCAGCATCAGCAGTTCGGGACTATTCTTGAGCACTTCAAGCTCTTCCTTTTCAAAAGCGAGACGCATGCGGTTGCGTTCCAGTTCATCTTCAAGACTTTGATGAGTGAGCGCGGCCTCTTTTTCAAGCAGTGTCTTCTTCAATTCGGTCTTTTTCAGTTCAAGGTCGTGCTCCATCTGCGAGATTTCTTCATCGGCCTGATATTTTGCCTTCGCCGCAGATGAACGCGCTTGATTGTTCAAGCGCTCCGTTTGTTCGAGCAGCCGTGCTTGCTCTTGTTGACGAAGGGCCTCGCTAATTTCCGGATCGGTTGGTTCCAATGAATCAACTGCCAATGAAATTAGCTCAACTCCAAATTTTTCTTGAAAAAGAGCCGACTGTTTATTCAAATGACTCACAAGGTCGGTTGACGAAAGCGCATGGATTTCGCATTTTTCCACATATGCTTTGACCAATCCCTGGAGCATCAGTTGCACTTCATCGGCGGCGTGTGCGGTGGCATCCGGTTTCCAGCCCCCGATTCGGATCAATGATTGAATATGCTCAAGTGAAGGCGCCACCGAGCCCACCAATTTAATGCGCACCTCCAGATTCCCGACTGCGGTCGCCTCGATGGTCAACCTGATCGGGTGTGTCGTACGCTCTAACGGAAGACTGAAATGCCGGGGATAGATCAGACCTTGTCGAAGGCCAATCTGTCCCCTGGATTCGTAAAGCAGTAAAGCATCCGGCTTCCGAATCCGGTATTCGAACAAGATAAAAAACACAAAAATCAGAATGACAGCCCCAATGAGAATTCCGGTGGTGATTTCCATAGTTCACAACTCCTCAAGTACAAATTCGGTACTCAAATATATTTGAATAACGCAGCAAATTATACACAGCATAGTCATAACACCTAAGAAAAACGCCCCGATCATCTCGGGGCGTTGGGTTGCTGTAGGCTTAGCCTTGTTGTTCTAGTTCCGGCTGCTGAACCGTTCCTATGCGCCAACGTCCCGTCATCGGAGTGATACGGGTACGATTATCGTCGGTATTATCGGTGCAATTCAGGTAGGAAACAGGTCCCATATTTCGCGCAAGCATACCACCGCGCAGGGGATGCGTCAAGCAAGCCGGGATAAAAATTCCATAAAGGTAATTAGCCACAGAGTCGCGGAGACACAGAGACTTTCTTTTTTCTTTCTTCTCTGTGATCTCTGCGTCTCCGTGGCAATTTTACAACGCCAATTCCGCTTCGATCTGCTCGCGGATGTGACTGAAAATCACGTTCAACGGCTGATGCTGTGGGCAAGACTGTTCGCACATGCCGCAGCCAGCGCAGGAGAGCAGCCAGTTGACCACATCTTCGCGCACCAGCCTGCCGCTTGCATCCTTACGAGGCTCGTCCACTGAGCAGATTGGACAGACGTTCATGCAGGCCTGACAATCTTCGCAGGCTTCAAACTGCTCCAGCAATGCTTGCAAGTCGGCGGGCAGGTCCTCGTTCAGACTTTTGAGCACACGCTCGCGAGTGCGGACGTGTCGCTCGGAGATCTTTGCCAGGGTCTGTTCACGCTTGCTGATCAAGCCATCCGTTGCCACACCATCCGTGACGGATTCCAGGATGAGGGCGCCGTCATGCGCATTGACCAGCATGGACTGCCGCACCGGCAGGCCGAACACGCCGATGTTGACATCGCCATCCATCGCGCCGGGCTCGGCACACATCTGGCAGGCCGGGCGGTAACGGTAGGCGGAAATCCCGCCCTGGGGCGCGAACTGCAGCGTGTCTTTGGTCAAGCCTTTTGATGAGCGTTCCGTGCGCCACTCGAACTCGTCCGCCGGGAAGGTGCCCAGACAGTCCGTGCAGATGGCCAGCACATCTCCGCGCTTGAGCGCACCGCGGGCGGCCATCTCGTTCAGGGCGCGCATCTCACAGGGACGTAACATGGCTCCGATGCGTTTGCCAGGATTCTTCTTGGCCGTATCTACCACCAGCCGTGCGGCATTCAGCTTCATCAGCGGACGGAAGGGATTCAGGTGCTCCAATTCATCCGGGGATTCGAGCACGAATCCGTTGCCATTGGGCGCGACCACCATCACATCCAGGTCGGTTTGCTCCCAGAGCGTTTTGACAAACTTTTGCAGCGCGCCAAGCGGGTTACCGTGGGTTTGTATCATCCAGTTTGTGTTCATAATAAACCTCCTGAACCTGTGTCATTGCGAGGCGTCGCTGGTCGAGTAGTCGTCCTGAGCTTGTCGAAGGACAGCATATCGAGACCAAGACGGCGTGGCAATCTCGTGTTTTCCAGTTACTAGAGATTGCCGCAGCGCTAACGCGCCTCGCAATGACAAGATTCTGGCTAAATGGTTATTCATTACCTAATTGCGTCTCTAAAACTTCTGCGATATCCATCACTTTGATCTGCTCGCCCATGCCCTTCGAGCGGATGGCATCATCGAACATCAATAAACAATACGGGCAAGCTGTGGCGACCACGTCCGCTTTGGCATCAACCGAGTTTGCCAGGCGGCGATGGTTGATGCGCGTGTTAGCATCCGTTTCGAGCCACATCTGTCCGCCGCCACCGCCGCAGCAGAAGGAGTTCTCACCGCTGCGCGCCATCTCGACCAGGTTGACATCCGCGTTCTTCAGCAGTTCACGCGGTTGCTTGTAGATGTTGTTGTAGCGACCCAAATAGCACGAGTTATGGTAGGTGACGTTGCCGTGGATACCGTTGCCATTGGCAGAAGCGGCAGGCAGGTTCAACTCAGCCAGCAGTTCGGTGTAGTGCATGACCTTGAAGTCGCCGCCCATCTGCGGATACTCATTTTTGAGCGTGTTGAAGCAGTGCGGGCAGGCTGTCACCACACGCTTGAATTTGACCGTGCCAAAGGTCTCGATGTTCTGCTTGGCAAACTCCTGGAACAGGTACTCATGCCCCATGCGCCGGGCGGTCTCGCCACAGCACATCTCGTCGAAACCCAGCACGGCGAAGTCCACGCCCGCTTTTTGCATCAGCTTGGCAAAGGAACGCGCCACCTTCTTGTTGCGCTCGTCGTAAGCGGCCGCACAACCAGTGAAGTACAGCACATCAGTCTCATCGCCGGGGGCCAGTTCGCGGACCTCCAGCCCCTCGGCCCAGGCCATGCGGTCATCGGGCGGCATGCCCCAGGGGTTGCCCTGGCGTTCCATGTTGCGCATGGTGTCGCCCACCGACTTGGGCATCTGTCCGGTGGTCAATACTTGATAACGACGCAGGTCGACGATCTCGTCCACCGGATTGATGAAGGCCGGGCATTTGGCGATGCAAGCGCCGCAGGTGGTGCACTGCCAGGCATATTCTTCGGGGATGACCGAGCCCATCAACTCCGCTTCACTCTTACCGTTGCCCGAAACCAGGTTGTCCAGCATGGCCGTGCGCAGGGACTGGATGAGCGTTTTGGGCGAATAGTCCATGCCGCTGAAGTTCGACGGGCAGGCCTCTTCGCAACGCCCGCAGCGCAGACAGGCATCGAACGAGAGCAGTTGTTGCGAGGTGAACTCGCTGATCTTACCCACGCCCAGCAATTCGGTGGTCTCGATGTCTTCGATCTTGTCGAGCACGCCCGATTTGCGGAAAGTGCGGTTCAGGATGTTGAGCGGCGTGTAAATGAGATGCCGCATCTTGGTGAACGGGATAGCTGCCACCAGCGCCATCGCCAACGTGGCATGGATATAAACCGACGCATCGTGCCAGGCTTGAGCCTGCTGAGGCGAGACCCCGGCCGCTGCCAGCACCCCGGCGTACCAGTTCCCAATCGGCGACCAGTTCGCCCAGGCGGGACTGGTGGCGAGCATACGCAGAGCCTCGTTGGTATAGCCAACCAGCACGATCAGGGTCAACATAACGAGGGCAAACCCATCGTCCCAGTTCGATTCGAGGCTTTTCGGTCGCAGGATGTAACGTCTAAAGGCCGCCATCCCCACCCCGATCAGGATCATGACCCCGGCGATGTCCATCACCAGTTCGTAGCCCAGATACCAACCCAGGCGTGGGAACTCGATCACCCAGGGCTGGAAGAGCGCCATGTTGAGCAGATTGATGATCGTACCAATAACCTGGATACTCACGCCCCAGAAGAGCATGAAGTGCATAACACCGGGATAGGCTTTCTTTAGGATGCGCTGTTGGGCAATGATGTGCGTGAAGAAATCCTTGAGGCGCGGCCCCAGGTTCTCCCAACGTTTGGAAGTGGTTTCAGGTACAGCGGTTGCTTCGGCGGTCATGACTCACCTCCAACTTTGACGTAGATTTGTCCGTCCACCACTTCTGTCTCCAGCACGGTCAGCGGAGCAGGCGGCGGACCGGAGAGCACGCTGCCATCTTCAGAACTGAAATGTCCATCGTGGCAGGGACATTCCAGGTGTGTCGTCTCGGCGTTCCATTTGACGAGGCAGGCAAAATGCGTGCACACGGCGGAATAGGCTTTCAGACCGGAATCCAGGTGAACCACGATAGCAGGATAGCGTCCGAACTTGACCGTCTTGGATTCGCCGATGGGCAGTTCATCTTCGGCGCACACCAACACCGGCTCGGAAGGCATCTCCTCCAGTTTGGGCGGGTAGAAGTAGGCCACCGCTGGCGCAGCTACCGCGCCTGCGCCCAGCACGATGCCGGTGCCTTTGAGCAGATTGAGAAAGTCGCGACGAGTTACGTTATCCATTAGCTCACCTCCCCCCAGATAGTCAGGGCAATTGCAAGCACAACAAAAGCGGCCACGCCGATAGCACGGACCCGCATGGCTTTCTTACTGTCCGCTTTCTTATCCAGGAAAGGCCAGATAGTGACGACCAACAGGGCCAAGATGATCCCAACGACCGCAAACATCGGCCCATTGATGCCCAGAATGCTGGGTGGAACGTATTTGAGTAATTGGTACAACGCCAAGAAGTACCATTCGGGTTTGACGTGCAATGGCGTATTAAGTGGGTCAGCCGGGGCACCCAGGCCAACCGGGGAAAGCATTCCCACGGCTCCGATCACAATCGCCAGGACCACGATCCCGATCACCACATAGAACTCGGTCATGAAGTGGTTGGGGAAGAAGGGCACGCTGTCTTTTTCAGTTTCAGGGTTTGTTGTTGCCATAAATTATTCTCCTGGGAGAAGATTCTGACCACAAAGTCACCGAGTTCAAAGACACAATTTTTTTCTTTCGTGTCTTCCTGTCTTTGTGTCTTCGTGGTTCATTAAGCTCCGCATCCCAAAATCTCCTAGAGCGGTCGCTGGACGCCCAGTTTGCGGATCATCATGAAGTGCGACAGCATGAAGCCGAGCGTCAGCAGCGGCGTGACGATGATGTGCAGGCCATAGAAACGTCCCAGCGTGGCTTCGCTGACATCCCAACCAACGCGCAACAAGACCAGCACCAGGTTGCCGACAGCGGGTACGCTGCCAGCGATGTCAGTGCCGACGGTGGTGGCCCAGTACGCGCGCTGGTCCCAGGGCAGCAGGTAACCGGTGAAGCCGAAGACCAGGGTCAGGATGAGCAGCAGCACGCCGCTGACCCAGTTCAGTTCGCGCGGCTTCTTGTACGCGCCCATAATGAAAACGCGCGCCATATGCGCGATGCACATCACAATCATGCCGTTGGCCGCCCAGTGATGGATCATGCGGATGGCTGCCCCAAAACGCACCTGGTTCTCGATGAACAGGATGCTGTTATAGGCTTCGGCCGCGGCGGGCTTGTAGTAGAAGGCCAGCATGATGCCGGTGATGCCCTGCACCACGAACAGGAAGGCCGTGATGCCGCCCAGGCAGTACCACCAATTCATGGCAAACCTGGGGACAGGTTTGGCCGCTAACTTTGAAAGGACAGGGGAAAGCTCGTAACGCTCGTCCACCCACTCGACCGCACGGGTCGTCAGCGGCTTGTAGGGCACCCGCCGCGTCCAGACGCTGGCAGAGCGGTACACGCCAAAGAAGAATACCAGGCCGAATGTGCCGAAGACCAGCCAGCGCGCCAACGGCGTCCACAGGTTCTTGTTCTCGCCTGCGATGTGGCAACTCAAGCACGTATCCTGTCCGACGGTCGGAACGGTGAGCAATGGGGCCTCGTTCCCCACGCCAGACGTAACCGCTTCAAGCGTGGAGGCGGAGGCTGTTGCCCCGTGGATGGCGAATCCCGTCATCACGAGGATCACCGCTCCCGAAAGGATGAGCGCCAGGCGCAGGGCCTTGCGTTGGGGTTGGGTCATAGGGTACCTCCATGAAATTCACCGCGAAGATCGCTAAGATCGCAAAGTTTTTAATGGTTCTCTTTGCGCGCTCCCTGGCACCGCTCGCCAGGGCAGGTGACGCGCACTTTGCGGTTCAAAACCTTACTCGTGAAAGAATGTACTTGTATAGTACGGGTTTCGGGGGGAGCGGTCATCCAGCCCAGGCCTGAAATACCCTAGGGTGAAGACCTTAATTGTGCCTAATCCATAATCTACCTACCGTTCGGTAGGGAAGGTTTCCCCCACTTGTTTTGATAATCAAGCTAATATATACTTATATTTAGTAGTCAGGCGGGAAAGCTTGACAACAGGAGAACAAAATGCCTAAACAAAAAGTGCCTGATATAAGCTTTGACTTTTTCACTCTCGCGCAAATCCCAAAACTTTTTGCAGAAGATAAGATATTTATCAATTCTAAATACCAACGCGGGGATATTTGGAAACATTCTCAGAAAGTTGAGCTTATTCAGTCAATTATTAACTCATATTCGATTGGGGTGCTTGTACTTTTCATTAACGATGATGGGAAATTTGAAATCCTTGATGGACAACAAAGATTGATAACTATTAGGCAATACTTGGACGACAAATTAGACTTGAAAAAAAGCGACATTGAAAATTATAGTGAATTGGATGATAGGGAAAAGAACTTACTGGATGCTTACTCTGTTTACTACATTAAACTTAAAAGTCATGATCCGGAAAGCAAAGAGGAAGATATTGTACAAACTTTTCTGCGTCTACAAGAAGGTACTCCTTTAAACAAAGCAGAAAAAATAAATGCTTAAGTAGTGTAAACTTTTTTCTGTAAATTTGAAAAGAAAGTAGGTCAAGTGTTATCCTCACGGTGACCAAACCAAAAAGGAGAAGCACAATGACCTACCGAGAAGATTTTACCCTACCCGCTGAACTGTTGGAACAGGTCAGCACGCAGGGATTTGACGTTCTACCGGAACTGATCCGGATCGTGGTGAATGCGGCTATGCAAGCTGAACGGCAGCAACACCTGAAAGCAGCACCTTACCAACGGACACCAGAGCGAGAAACATATGCTAATGGATACAAGCCCAAGACGGTCCAGACCCGGGTTGGGAACATTACTTTCTCAGTACCACAGGTCCGGGAAGGTAATTTCTACCCGGAAGCGCTGGAGAAGGGGCTGCGTAGCGAACGTGCCCTGACTTTAGCGTTGGCTGAGATGTATGTACAAGGTGTCTCGACCCGCAAGGTCAAAGCCATCACCGAACAACTTTGTGGCATATCCGTCTCCTCTACGCAGGTCAGTAATGCTGCTTCGCTCTTGGACAGCGAACTGGAGAAGTGGCGTGAGCGACCGCTGGGGGAATACCCTTACCTGTACCTGGATGCCTACTATGAGCAGGTTCGAGAAGATGGACAGGTACGCCATCTGGCGGTTCTGGTAGCCGTAGGTGTCAATCGTGCTGGGAAACGGGATATTCTGGGTGTTTCTGTCTCTCTGAGTGAGCACGAAGTCCACTGGCGAGCCTTCCTGGAGCGTTTGAAAACCCGGGGGCTGGGTGGGGTACGGCTGATCGTCAGTGACGACCATGCTGGTTTGAAAGCTGCTCGCCTGGCTGTTTTTGGGAGTATTCCCTGGCAACGATGTCAGTTTCATCTGCAACAAAATGCCCAGGCTTACGTGCCACGCAAGGAGATGCAGGCAGAAGTAGCCGAGGACATTCGCACCATCTTCCAGGCTCCAGATCGAGCCACGGCTGAAGCCTACCTTGCCAAAGCGGTGCAGAAGTACGAGAAGACCGCTTCCCGCCTGTCTGAGTGGATGGCTGGCAATATTCCGGAAGGGTTGACTGTCTTTGCCTTTCCGGTCGCACATCGCAAGCTGATTCGCACTACAAATGGCGTGGAACGCTTGCATCGTGAAGTACGTCGCCGTGCACGCGTTGTTTCGATCTTTCCCAACCAGGCTTCTTGCTTACGGCTTGTCTCAGCCGTCCTGAATGAGATCAGCGAAGAGTGGTTGACTGGCAGAACGTATTTGAGTTTTGAAGGTTCTGTTTGACTTTTTTTGAGGATGCTCTTGACCGAATTTACAGAAAAACCCTTGCTCTATCAATGCTTATCGAGGTAAGTTCAAAGATACATTTAGAGTAACACGGGACGAAAAACCATTATTTAATTTGCTTGGTCCAGAAAAGCGATTTAGGTGGAGGCAGCTTGCCGCGGAAATGTTACTTATAGAATTGGAAAGTGATTTTCTAAAAAAGAATTTTCCTGAACTAGATTTAGATGCTCTCAAAAATGCGGCAAAAAAGTATGAGAAAGATATTGATGCAAAAAAGGTTAAATTCTTTACAGGCACTCTAGACTTAATGTATTCCAGTCTAAATATCATACTTACAGCTTTCCAACCCAGAGAAGTGATTTCATTTTATTTATTAACTTCATATTTACGACACCGAAAAGCTGATAACACAAACCTAATAAATGAATTATCTGTATTTGCCAAAGAGTTTCTAAAAAACCTTCATAGCTTTTCGATCTATGATACTGAAGCGCCTGAAGGTATGGATGAAGAAATATTCAAATCCTATCTTCGTTATAAACAAGAATCTAAGATACTTACCACATCTGATTCATTGCGCAACAGATTAGAGATCATGATAGATGAATTTAATAGAATTTATCCTTTCATTACTAAGGACCCAAAGCGCTTCCACGATGTTGAGCAAAAAAGAACCCTTTATTTTAGGCAAGAAGGGATTTGTCCTGTTTGTAATAAATCGATGAAATTTGGTAAGGAAGTTACAGCACATCATGATATTGCCCATGCGGCTGGAGGAAAAACCGACGATATAGATAACGCTGTTTTATTACATGAAGTATGCCACCGAAGGCTTCATAAAAAATTAGAGAAAGAGAAAAAGAATCAGATGCCGTTGGGTATCTAAATTGTCTATTGTCAAAACTACCCACCCTCGTTATAATACTGACCTGTTCGGGCGGTTAGCTCAGCTGGTTAGAGCGTTGCGTTGACATCGCAAAGGTCGTTGGTTCGAGTCCAATACCGCCCACAGAAACTCCCGTTTCATTACGGGAGTTTTGTTTTCTAAAGCGTTAACCCCTGCGTGCGCTATAAAAAGGTGCTTTTGACCACTTTTTTTGTTTGGATTCGTCAGACTATGTTTTTGTTAGCCTGTTCAACCAAGTGTGTCTGGTATTCTTTCCATCCAGAGCACCAGGTGGTATGCCAGCGCCACAGCCGGGCCATGAAGGATTTCGGGTTGGCTTCTGCTTTTTGGCGCATTGGGCAGGTTTCACAGGCGAACGCTTTTTCAGTAGGTGGAATTTGGTTTTTATCCATGAGTTTTCTCCTTGGTGAAATAACAAATTTTCTTTCTTTGAAAATTCGGGAGGATATCGAAAGCCAATATCCTCCCGAAAAAAAATGTTGTTGGTCGCGATTAAGCGGTCTGTTCCCTGAAAAGTTGCTGCGTAGTTAGTTTGCCTTTGGAAATCACGGTAACCAAGCCC
Organism: uncultured Chloroflexia bacterium; assembly: GCA_963785535.1. GTDB lineage: Bacteria > Chloroflexota > Anaerolineae > Anaerolineales > Villigracilaceae > JAABUE01. Next base: position 255,241 of record CAWAVQ010000007.1, read on the forward strand.
CAAAGTACAATGGACCATACGATGATCCAGATAACGAGGTTACTTCCTGATAAGGCTGCAGAGGGAAGGACTAGCATCGTGAAATCGAGACTAGCGTGCATTAGGATGGTTATGAATAGGCTCCCCGTTCTATCGTAAACCCATACCATTAGCACTCTGTAGGGTGGTAGCCAAGCAAAGAGTCGCACAATCAAGAGAAATAGTGGGAATACGCCGGAAAACGTATCACCTTCCCAAAAAGGTGGAAAATGCCACGCGCCCCAAAGGACACCAACGATGATTCCACTTGCGAGAACACTGTAACGCCGTCTCATCCGTGGCACAATGAACCCAATCCAGCCGATTTCTTCGAAGAGTCCTACAAAAAGCCCAACTCCAATCCCCGTCAGTAGGAGGGAAGCTTTGTCATCAGATGCAAAGATACCAGGAAGAAACTCAGAGGATAGAAGCGAAAGTGCAAGCAGTACACACGTTGCCAGAAGAGGTGTGGCTAGAAGAGCCACCGCGTACCATTGAATACCTACTCGCCACTTGAATAATTGGGTTCGTAGCTCGCGGAAGCCTGCTTTTCCAGCTTCGAGGCCGGTCAACAAAATGCCTGTCAAACTTGGACCAATGAGCATGCCGACATAGACAAGCGGTCCCATGGCTTCTAATTGTTCATCTGTAAGCGGAAATCCAGTAGGGCCAGCCAGCAAAGCCATGCAACCCCATGTGATCGCAAACGTCAGAACGAAATAGAGCAATACTGAGTTCCTTTTGATGAATGTTTTTTCTGTTTTCATGGTGTTCTCCTTTTAATATTTATTGGTTAAATTACAGATCCCTATTAGTTCCTTGATCTTTTTTATCTGTAGGGGTATCACTGGTCACTGAGATCAAAGTCAGGTTGAGATCTCGAATCCGTCTCAATAGACCATGTAGGGCAGTTTGATCAGGGAGCGGGCCTGAAAGCAAAGTTACTTCTCCTGGCAAGTGTTGAAACTCGAGGTTCGCAAACCACTCTGACCAAACTTGATCCAGGTGTCCTTTTATTTTGATCACATAGCGTTGTTTCATAAAACTCTCCATATCCATTTCTAGTCTCAGTTTAAAGCGTGGCAATAGAGACCGCATCTGCCAAATGGGGTATTCAGGGTTTATTTACGGGTTTATGCTATTTTGGAGATTAAGAAAGGAGATCAAGATCCCGGGCGCGTGCTACTGCCTCGGTGCGGTTGGTAACATCGAGTTTTCGATAGATACTGGATGTATGAGCTTTTACAGTGCCTGGTGAAATGATGAGTTGGCCAGCAATTTCTTTGTTGGTCTTCCCAAGCGCAATGAGACCTAATACTTCGATCTCGCGCGTGCTTAAGGATTCGACCAAGACTCCAGTTTGGGAGGTTTTCTCTTTTTCGGCTGATTTTATATCGGGTTCAGTCTGAAATTGGGAGAGTAAATGGTTGGCATATTCTTGCAAAGAGGTGGTTTTAGCATTCGATAGCCACTTAGCAAGGAACTCTGCATAGTTGGACCTTCATCAATAAAGGTGCGCACAAATCCTTCTGGTTCAGCTAGGGTTAGGCAGTCTGTTAATTTCCTTAGCGCCTGTGTGGTTTCACTTGATTGTTGAAACGCAAGTGCCTGGAGAACCATGATTTGGATAAGCCTGCCAGTTCTTCCCGCTGATTGGGCAGTACTTTCAAGGTCATCTAGTAATTTTTTCGCATCATCAATTTTGTTTTGAATTAGATAAACACGTGCAAGTGTGATCAAAGGGAGTTCATTTTCAAACCGGAATGGATTTTTCGATTGCAGTCTATTTTCAAGTGCGCTTACCAGATGTCTCACAGACAAGCTATTATCTCGTTCAAGTTGAAACCTGATCTCGGCAATTAGCACAGCATCCCGTGATTCTGAAAAAACACCGCTTGCGTGGATAACCTGAGATCCCTTCTCAATGCTATTTTCTGCAGTAGTTAGATTTCCCTGAGCTTTGAGAATCTGTGCAAAGAGAATATTTGCTAGAGCTATATCGTCTGCCTTGCTCCATAATGGCAAGTATTCCAATCCATGTTGAATATGATCAAAGGCAGTTTCGATGTCGTTCCATTCATAAAGTAATTCAGCAAACCCCACATCCACAATACTCATTGCACCGCGATGCTGCTCTTCAGTATCCTGTATGAAACTCTCTGCTTCTTGATAAAGTTTATAGGCCTTGTGCAATTGACCCTGCACAGCATATAAGCGCGCCAAGACACAATAGGCTCCAATAGTGGTATTAATGGCGACAGATTTTTTTCCTGATTGGATTGTATCTTTTAGAGTCCGAATTGCGTGAGAAAAATCTCCATTCAGGAAATATCCATATCCAAGCATGACACCAATTCCGCCCAATAGGCCTTGGTTACTGGCAGGTGTATTTTCCCTGGCAATAAGACAAAGTTCAATGGCCTTATGAAAATCTCCACGCATTGCAGTAATTCTGCTTCGAACATACGCCAGATAACCAAACAATGCTTGAATTTCCGGTGAAGAATTTTCTTCCTGGATACTTTCTTCTGCTTTGTCCAGCAGAAAAACTGCATCATCTAATTGTCCAAACCAGGCGCGGCTGTTAGCTTCATGAATGCATAATCTTGGGCTTATATAAATTATTTCCTCGTTCAACTCTCCAGTCCAATAACGAATTGAGACCGAATCTTTACGCTGGAAAATTTCCATATAATTTTGATCAATCAACTTCTCAACCCATTCATGATTTGTCGTTAGGGAAGCGTGATAGATTGCCTCATAGACTAATCCGTTCTGTTCATACCATTGGGCTGCCCTTGTGTGTAAAATCATCAGTTCTTCATCAGTTTGCTTCTGTTGCAGACGAGTGCGTAGCAGATCAGTAAAGAGGTGATGAAACCGGTACCAGTTGCGCTCATCATCCATAGCCACCAGAAACAAATTTGCTCGTTCCAGATACTCAATGATGTCAGCTGATTGCTCAGCATTGTCTATAACCGCATCACAGAGCGGGGCTGTAAAACGTTTTAGAATGGATGTAGATAGAAGAAAGTTTTGGACTTCCAGAGGCTGCCTCTCCAGGATTTCCTCAAGTAAATAGTCCAAGATATAACAATTCGTGCCAGAGAATCCCTTGATAAACTCACTTACATCCTTCCGTTCACGCAGTGAGAGTGCCGCCATCTGCAATCCGGCGATCCATCCTTCTGTGCGCTCCCCGAGCACGTCAATTGATTTTGTATCCAACTTAAGCCCCATAATTTCGTTGAAGAACTGGGTAGTTTCATTAAAAGTAAAGCGGAGATCGGCTGAGCGCAGTTCTGTTAGTTGATCTTTGGCACGTAGCCGAGCTAAAGGAAGTGGGGGGTCTTCTCGAGTGAGGATAACAAGATGTAGCTGTGGAGGCGCGTTTTCGATCAAGAAATTAAGTGCTTTGTGGATGGGTTGGGCTTCTATCAGGTGGTAGTCATCAAGCGCAAACACAATTTTGATGTTGCTGGAGGCAATATCATTTATCAGCAAAGTCAGGATAGTTTCAATCGGGGGGAATTGTTGGGAATTCAGAAGGCTCAGTGCAGATTTACCAATAGGAGTATCTGTCGCTGAGAGCTTATTTAAGGCCGTAATGAAGTATGACAGAAAACGGCCTGGATCATTATCTCCTTCATCTAGAGAAAGCCAGGCAAATTTAATTTGATCCTTGTTGTTATCATTTGCGGTTATTGTTTTTAACCATTCTGATACTAAGGTCGTTTTTCCAAAACCGGCCGGGGCTGAGATGAGTGCTGATTTCCTATGAAGTCCCAGGTGCAATTGTTCGATGAGACGTGGCCGTCGTACAATTTCTGGGCGAGTGGAAGGTATATAAAGTTTAGTTCTGAGAAGCGTATCAGACAAATTTGATTCCTAAATCCAAAACGTTTATCTAATTGCAACTATATCTTACACGATTTTTTTCTTGGCAACTTAACTTTTAGCTGCTAAAATCAGGTAACGCCAGCATTATTTGACGGCTTAGGGGCTTCCAGCTAAGATTTTGAACAGGGAACCCCTCGTATCATATTTTCCCCTGATTTCGGGAAGGAAGCGGTTCGAGATAGGTTTATTACCACCCACAAAAACTCCCGTTTCACCACGGGAGTTTTTTGTTTAAAGTCCTTGGCCCCCGTTGAGGGGATAGTATTCAAGTCCAATATCGCCCAGTAGAACCGTTTGATGATTCTAAACAGTTTTTTGCTTCTCTACGCTTTGAGCAAAAGGAAAACTATATAAATTTGGGTTTCAGCTTGGTAATTTGGATGAAAGACCGAGGTAAACGGTTCGAGCCAATTCTAAAAAGTAAGGTTAATAATGATGATTGAGGGGCAAAATCTATCTGTTTCCAGTAATGACCAATCAAACTCTAAAGGTGAACGCATAAAGATCACCATGCTTTGTTAATTAATAAAGCATCTTGATAGTTTATGCAATTACATGATAGTGTTTCATAGA
>CAWAVQ010000008.1:0-296490 GCA_963785535.1 uncultured Chloroflexia bacterium
GCAAAAAAGTCACCTTGCAGACTTCCGGTGACGGTGACCGACGCGCGATCCTGGCCATTCTTTACGGCGTGGAAACGGCCAAACAGATGCTAGAAGTCATCGCCGAAGACGATCGGCTAAAGCTTTCCGGCTACATCAGCCCGACCTCGGTCACGCGTTCCAACCGCCGCGAGATGACCTTCTTCATCAATGGCCGTTGGGTGCAGGATATTCCGCTCAATGCCGCGCTGACGCAGGCCTATCACACCCTGTTGATGGTGGGACGTTACCCGCTGGCGACACTGTTCCTAGAGGTCGATCCGGCTGCAGTGGACGTCAACGTACATCCCGCCAAGGCCGAAGTCCGTTTTCGGGAGCAGGATAAAGTCTTCAGCTTTGTGCAGCGTGCGGTGCGACGGGCTTTGCTGGCCTATGCACCCGTTCCCAGTTTGCCGCCAACCACGTTGTGGGGAGGTACGGCATCACGAGAATATCAACCCTCTGCTTCGGGACAGGTTGGCCTTGATTGGACGATGGCAGGAGATGCGAAAGGGGCCGATGGAACGGGAGCAAGTGCGGTGTCTGGGAATGAAGCGGGGCAGTCCGCCTTTACGAATATTCCACTCTTGCGCTTGATCGGTCAGATCGGGGCTACCTATCTGGTCGCTGAAGGTCCGGATGGCTTGTACTTGGTGGACCAACATGCCGCGCACGAACGTGTCCTGTTCGAAAAGTTGATGCTTCAGCATGATAAGCGCAACATTCCATCGCAAACTCTGTTGGAGCCGGTCAGCGTGACCCTGCCGCCTGCGCAAGCGGCCTTGCTGGGGGAACAATTGGAATTCTTGAACCATTTTGGTTTCCAGGTCGAGGCATTTGGACCGAATACATTTCAGGTGCGCGCTATGCCAACCTTGTTTTCTGGCAGCGATGCTGCCGCTGCCTTGCGCGCGCTGGTGGAGGATTTTGAGGAGGACGAGACCCCGTTGCAGGAAGAGTTCGAGGCGCGCATTGCTGCCCGGGTCTGCAAACGGATGGCGGTCAAGGCCGGGCAGACGCTCTCCAGTGATGAGCAGCACGCCTTGTTGATCGACCTTGAAAATTGCGATTCACCACGCACCTGCCCGCACGGTAGACCAACCATGATTTATCTTTCTGTGGACATGTTGGAACGCCAATTTGGCAGGAAAGGCGCCCGCTAAAGGATGATGATTTTGACAGACGATTTGAAGGCTGAAAACCAGCGTCTCAACGATGAGCTTACAGAGATCAAAAAAGAACTGGAAGCCGCTCAACGCGTCATAAAGATTAAAGAGATCGAGCTCAAAGCTGTCATTGCACAAGCAGAAGAAGTGTCGCACATCGATGCGTTGACCTGCCTGCCGAACAGGCGGCAGGTGATCAAGAAATTGCAAAATGAAGTTATTCGCGCGGAACGTTACAAAACATCAGTGTCCATTTCCATGATCGATATCGACCATTTCAAGCGCATCAATGATTCCTACGGTCATACGGTCGGCGACCAGGTGCTTTTCCAACTGGCGAATATTTTGCAGGAAAGCGTCCGTAACCCGGATACGGTGGGACGTTATGGCGGAGAAGAGTTTCTGGTGGTATTGCCAAATACTCATTTGAGGGAAGCAGCCGAACAGGCGGCCCGTTTGTGCAAACGCATTCGTGAAGCGAATATCAATGTTGGGGAAGCCATCCAACTGACTGTTAGCATTGGCATAGCGGAGTACAGGCATGACCAGGAGAACTGGCAAAAATTCCTAAGCCGCGCCGATATGGCCCTATACGAGGCCAAGAATGCCGGGCGCGATCAGTGGGCCATTTCTGAGTAAAATTTATCCATGAAAGCTCTTTGGTTGGAAAACAATCAACTTGACTTGCGCGAGGTGCCTGAACCAATCTGCTCCAGCGAGGCGCTCATCCGCATCCGGGTGGCCGGGATTTGCAGCACCGATCTGGAGTTGGTGAAGGGTTATTATCCGTTTACGGGTATCCCGGGACATGAGTTTGTCGGCGAGGTGGTCGCGGCGGATGAGCAGAATTGGGTTGGCCAACGCGTGGTGGGCGAGATCAATATCAGTTGTGGGAGTTGCGAGCAATGCCTGAACGGACGCCGCAACCATTGCGAAAACCGAACTACTTTGGGGATATCCAAACGGAACGGGACTTTTGCCGAATTTACCACTCTTCCGCTCTCTAATCTGCACTGTGTCCCCGCTTCAGTGCCGGACGAGATGGCTGTTTTCACGGAACCTCTGGCGGCTGCGCTCGAGATCCAGCAGCAGGTACATATCCGGCCCACAGATCGGGTACTGGTGGTCGGCGCGGGTCGTTTGGGACAACTCATCGCCCAGACCCTGGCGCTGACGAGCTGTGATCTGCATGTAGTGGCGCGACATGTTTACCAGCAGAAAATACTGGTCGAGCGGGGCATCAGTATCATCGCAGAGGAAGATATTCAACCCTGGCGTTGGGATATCGTGGTCGAAGCGACCGGATCGCCGGGTGGCTTTTCTTTAGCGAGACAGGCCATTCGTCCGCGCGGGACGCTGGTGATGAAGTCCACATATAAGGGCGAGATGTCGGTCAACTTTTCATCTATCGTGGTAGATGAAATCAACGTGGTCGGTTCGCGTTGTGGACCATTCGAGCCCGCGTTACGTTTGATGGAAAAGGAGCAGGTCGATCCAAGCGTGTTGATCGCAGCAGAGTTCAGGTTGGGAGAAGCGTTGTCCGCTTTTGAGCGTGCTGCGCAACCGGGCGTTCTCAAAGTGCTAGTGGCACCATAAATAAAAACCGCCCGCCCATCAAAATTGGGCGGGCGGCGAACTTTTAACGTGGTATTGTCCTGCTCCCACGTGGCAAACTGATCAGGACGTTTGTGCCGATTCCCAACTTGCTCTTGATCTCAATGGTACCGCCGTGCCCCTGGATGATCTGCTTGCAAATGGATAGCCCAAGACCCGTTCCAGCGGCTTTCGATTCGTTTTCACGCACGCGATAAAACTTTTCGAAGAGATGCCCCACCGCATCTTCTGGGATGCCCACTCCGGTATCCTGCACCGAAACGACCAATTCGCGTTTTTCCTGGGTATCGATTTTTAATATGATGGAGCCGTTTTTCCGGTTGTATTTAATGGCGTTGCTGAGCAAATTGAGAAGGACTTGTTTGATCTTATCTCGATCAGCTTCCAATAATGTAGGACCTTCGGGTTCGATCACGCGGATTTGGATGCGATCCTCATCAGCTTTGGATGACATCACGTCACTGCATTCATGCAGCAAATCCATAATATTGAAAGTAGATTTGCGAAATTGCACACGGCCCGATTCCAAGCGTGCCAGGTCGAGAAAGGACGAGGCCAGCGCATTCAAACGCAGGGTTTCGCTGTGAATGTTGTTGACAATCTGTTCCTGCTGTTCCTGTGACATTTCAGGGCGCAGCAACAAATATGTGGCAGTGCTGAGGGATGCCAGCGGCGTACGTAACTCATGCACGAATTCGGAGATCAAGTCCGATTGTTGGAACAGACGCGCATTCTCGATCGCTACGGCAGCTTGCGCTCCTAACACGGTCAGCAAATTTTCATCTCCTGAAGTGAACTTTCCCTCCCCTTTGTTGATAGCTTCCAATACGCCTACGATCTTGTTCTTGGTAATCAGGGGAATCCCCAGGATGGATTTTGTAGGGACGCCAGTCGTTTGTTCGATATCACCGAAGTGACGCGAATCTTCATGCACATCCTCGATACGTACTGGTTTACGATTGGTCACGATCCATCCGGCAATGCTGCCCTCCAGTGGCACAACCAGACCGCGCATAGTCGGTTCGTCAATGTTGGTGGCCACCTGAAAGTAAAGCTGCCGTGCCGTATTATCGTACAGGAGGATAGAAGCGGCTTCTGCAGCAGTGATGTCAGCGGCGGCCTGGACAATACGGTTCAACAGCACATCCAGATCCAAGGTTGAGGCCAGATCACGGGAGATATCGATCAATCGTAAGTAACTGTCTAAACGTTGGGTTTTTACTTCAGCCATTAAGTACTTGCTCCACAATCGCGGGGATGATGGTAGCCACATCCTCCTGAATCACTACATCTGCCCGTACGTCAAGATAAGTTGTGGCATTGTTCAATATGACCAGATGTGATCCACGGTCAATGGCTTGCATGGGTAGGCCCGCCACCGGTAAGACTTCTAATGATGAGCCTGCTACCAGCATCAAGTCGCACTGGCGGCTTTCACTTTGAGCCTCGTACCAGGCTCGTTGCGGTAATTGCTCGCCAAACAAGATTACGTCTGGTTTCATCAATCCATTACACGCCGGACAGCGTGGTAACGCGCCTCGTTCGACAAAAGCTTTCAAATAGTTCTTTGCTTCAGCCTGTTGAAAACACTGCGTACAGGAAAGTGTACGCAGTGTGCCATGCATTTCGATGATATTTTTAGAACCAGCTTTATGGTGCAGGGCATCGATATTTTGCGTGATAATGCTTCGAACGCGCCCTGCTTTTTCCAATTCTGCCAGCGCCACGTGGGCGGGGTTGGGTTCTGCGTTAAAAATCTGACCTGCCAACGGTCGAAACCAGACAAAAAAACGTTCCGGGTCCGTACGAAAGGTGTTGAGTGACGCCACTTCCATCGGCTCATCCCTGGACCACAGGCCTGTTCCTTCAGAACGGAAATCAGGGATGCCCGAAGGCGTTGAGATGCCGGCTCCAGTCAGCGCTACCGCATATTTGGCTTTCCTTAATAACTCTGCCGCATATTCGATATTTGTCTTTGTCTGACTGGAAAAGGGGATCATTTTTCCTGAGCCTCATGCTCTGTAATCCGCTCTACCAATTTGTTCAGTTGTTGCGCTGTCAGGCTATCTGGCTGACAAAGTACGGCGGGCGTTTTCAGGCGTGAGGCTTGTGCGAACAGTTCGGGAGCAGGTGTCAGGGTCGCTGCGACGGAATGCTCTAATTGTTCCTGGACTTCTGCCCAGGGCATTTGACTTTCCGAGCGAACGCGGTTATTCAATACGGCAGCGATGTGGTTCTTGTTTTTTCCAAACTCGATCAAATCTTGGATCAAGGCGCGAGTGTGAGAAATAGTGTTGGGGACGCCCTCGACTACGACAATGAGTTCATTGATCAAGGGGAGTAAGCGTTGGACAAACGGTGGCAGGCCTATCCCCAGGTCCAGAACGATAAATCGTCCAAGGGTAGCCATGCGCGCCACCAGATTCTCGTATTGACTTACCTGGTTGATTAGATGAAAATCGCGCGGGTGATTGGAGGCTGCCAGCACCTTAAATCCCGCGTCATGAGGAATCAGTTGCTCGGCAACGTTATTGCGCGTGATCTCCACAGGAGGCTTTCCCAGTAAGTCTGATAACCCGTTTTCATTTGCAATGCCCAGATCAAGTGCCAGACTTCCCTGCCCGGGTGTCAATTCTGCCAGAACGACATCCGACTGGGATATCGGGAAGAGACTGGCGGCCAGGTTCGCGGCCAGCGAGGAAACCCCCATGCCGCCTCGGGCGGCTATCAGACCGATCACATAGCCATGCTGCTCGTGTTGGGCGGTGGTGGCTTGTTCGGTCGATATTGCTGCGCGAGCCAGCAATGCTTTTACATGCGACTGTAACTCTGACGGATGAGTGGGTTTGGTTAGATAATCATCTGCGCCGACTTCGAAACCCGCTACCTTGTCATCCAGTTGCGTTTTTGCAGTGAACATCAGGATAGGAATATCAACTGTTTCTGGACTGGCACGGAGACGACGAGCTACTTCATACCCATCCATATCAGGCATCATAACGTCCAACAAAATCAGATTGGGCTTTTCTTCGAACGCCTTTTCCAACCCCTGTTGTCCATTGGTCGCTGCTGTAATCTGATAGCCTTGGCGTTGCAGCATCAAGCCAACCAGACGCAAAGTGTCCAGGTCATCATCAATGATTAGTATTTTTTCGGCCATATGGTTATCCTTGGTTTGTTTACCAAAGTCTAGCATAAAGATAATTATCAATCAAGCACATATATTGTATCCTGAATCGTCATGTTATAATGAAATTGGTAAGCTTTCTCGCTTAGAAAGCTTCTGAAAACAGGGATAACTTCCACAATGGGAAGGTTCCCACAATGGGGATGACAGGCTTCGACGGGAGAGGTTGTTCCCGGAATGCGAGCCGAGAGGCGCCGAACTCGTTAACTCAGCGCAAAAAATTAAGTGCCAATCGCACTTCCTATGCTGCTATGCCCCTCGCTGCATAAGCGATAGCATAACAGTCGGTCTCCATAGATGAGGCCGCGTCCACCTGTTCCGAACCTCCGCCAGGAGCAGGCCCGGGCGAGACAAACGCGGAGTGCCGCACGTTGATGCCGCTAAGCGTGCGAAAGACAAGCGGCTGGCTCAGGGTAGTCCGCGCCAGTTGAGGCGCCCTGCGTGACAATTTTCAACCGGCTACGCTCGTAGATTTCCGAGGCGCGAATCTTTCGGACGCGGGTTCGATTCCCGCCATCTCCACTTAGCAATAGACTTCCGAAGTCTTCAAGACCTTTCGGAAGTCTACGTTAAAAGAGCAACATGAAAAGATTGTTTTTGATCGGACTTTTCCTTTTGACTGCATGTGACAGCGCTATTCCTGAGCCTTCTCCTTTCCCCACAGCAACTCCCGCACGCGTCATCCCCACACTCGCACCTGTATCATCCCCGCAGGGGGCTACCGTTACCCCAACCGTTGTTCCATCCCCTACGGCAACGGTTACTCCCCTACCCCCCGAACGATACTTCACCGAAGAGTTTGATTCTGCGCCGGTATATTGGTCTACTTTGTATGCATCCGGCGATTCTAGCCGTGTAAACCTCCTCAATGAGAATAGTACATTGACTTTTGAGATTTACAGTCAAAATACGTGGTTATATGCTATTTATGGCGCGTATCAATACGAGGCTGTGCATGTTGAAACCCGCATTGAAAGCCACGGTAGCGAAGTCAACTCGATGGGGCTGGTTTGTGACTATGATGAGCAGGACGGCTGGTACGAATTCAACATCTCCAATGATGGCACATATAGCGTGCTTTACGGTCAATGGCTGGCGGAAGGGATTGCACCTATGCTCCTATTCTCAATGACACATCTAGCCATATTGCAACCGGAAATTCCATCAATGAAATAGGCCTGGACTGCTACGAGGACATCGTGCAGCTCTATCTCAATGGCAAAATACTCCGTAAACTGAACGTGGCCCACATTGGTTTGACTGGCGGTAAAGTGGGTCTGTCTCTGGGATCTTTTGAAGAAGCACCGGTCATTTTAGCTTTTGATTGGGTGAAGGTGAGTGAGCCATAGCCCCCTCCCCCATTTTCCGCCATTTTCAGTGAGAAAATGGGGGAGGGGGTGAAAATTCGACGCAATTTCTACACCTTGTTAACAGGATTCTTGCATTGATGCGGTATCCTAAGACAGATTGAAATTGTAAAGTAGGAGTATTGCCATGGGAAAAATCATTGGAATCGATTTGGGAACTACAAACAGTGTTGTTGCCGTCATGGAAGGCGGTCAACCGACTGTGATTTCGACCGCAGAGGGTGGGCGCTTGTGCCCATCTGTGGTGGCCTTTAACAAAAACGGCGAACGTATGGTCGGTCAGACTGCAAAGCGCCAGTCTGTCGTCAACTCGGAAAACACCATTTATTCCATCAAACGCTTTATCGGTCGTCGCTACGAAGAGACCGAGATAGAACGCAAGATGGTTCCTTTTGAGGTCATTAAGGGAACTGCGGACGATGTCAAGGTGAAAGTGCCGGCGACCGGGCGCGAGTATAGCCCACAAGAGATCTCAGCCATGGTGCTGGCCAAGCTTAAGACTGATGCGGAAGCATATTTAGGTGGGCCGGTTACACAGGCTGTTATTACCGTCCCGGCTTACTTTAACGATAGCCAGCGTCAGGCTACGAAAGATGCGGGCAAAATTGCCGGTCTGGAAGTGATGCGTATTATCAACGAACCGACGGCCTCTGCGCTGGCTTATGGCCTCGATAAAAAGAAAGATGAAACCATCCTGGTTTTTGACCTGGGTGGTGGTACATTCGATGTGTCCGTTTTGGAAGTTGGCGAAGGTGTGATCGAAGTCAAATCCACCAACGGCGACACGCACTTGGGTGGTGATGACTGGGACCAAAAGATCGTCAACTGGGCTGCGGACGAATTCAAAAAAGACCAGGGTATTGACCTGCGTAGCGATCGACAGGCGCTTCAGCGTCTGCGCGAGGCAGCGGAAAAAGCCAAGATCGAACTTTCGACCGTGATGGAAACTGAAATCAACCTGCCGTATGTTACTGCGGATGCATCTGGCCCGAAACATTTACAGTTGAAACTGACCCGTGCTAAATTCGAGCAGATGACCGAAGACTTGCTCAACCGCTGCAAGACTCCCTTCGAAGCTGCGCTCAAGGATGCGAACTTGTCTGCCAGCGACCTTGCTGAAGTAGTACTGGTCGGAGGCTCGACACGTATGCCCCAGGTCCAGGATTTGGTGCGCAAGCTGACAAACGGAAAAGAACCGCACAAAGGTGTCAATCCTGACGAAGTGGTTGCCATCGGCGCAGCCATCCAGGGTGGCGTGTTGGGCGGCGAGGTCAAGGATATCCTGTTACTCGATGTGACCCCGCTTTCGCTGGGCGTCGAGACCATGGGCGAAGTCATGACCGTCATGATCGAACGCAATACGACTATACCGGTGCGCAAAACCGAGGTATATTCGACCGCTGCTGACAACCAGACGGCCGTAGACATCCACGTGTTACAGGGCGAGCGCCCAATGGCTTCTGACAATATGAGCCTGGGCCGCTTCCGCCTGGACGGCATTCCACCGGCGCCACGCGGCATTCCGCAGGTTGAAGTAACTTTCGACATCGATGCCAATGGCATCCTGAACGTGACTGCGAAGGATAAGGCTTCAGGCAAAGAACAGAAAGTGACCATCACTGCTTCGACCAACATGAATAAGGAAGAGATCGAGCGCAAGGTGCAGGAAGCTCGCCAGCACGAGGCCGAAGACCAGAAGCGCCGTGAGCTGATCGATGCGCGTAATACTGCCGATCAGTTGACCTATCAGACCGAGAAGACGCTCAATGAATTGGGTGACAAAGTCCCTGCTGCTGAGAAAGAGAACATCCAGAGCAAGATCAATGACCTGAAACAGGCTGCTCAGGGTGACGACGCTGGTCGCATCAAGCAACTGAGCTGAGGAAGTACAGCAGGCTTTCCATGCGCTAAGCCAACAGCTTTATGCGCAGGAACAGCCGCAACCAGAAGCTGCAGGTGGCCCGTCGGTTCCGCCGCAAGGTGACGGCGATGGTGATGTGATCGACGGCGAAGTCCGCGACGCTTAGTAATGACAATGGTTTAGCCCACAGTTGGCTGCGGGCTAAACTTTCGATAAGGAAAATGCCCATCCACAAAAAACGGGTGGGCATTTTGATTTTGGCCTGTTTTAATTTAATCAGGCAAGTCATTGAGCACTTGCAATAAGCCTTGTTTGTATTCCTTGAAAGCCTGGCGTCCTTTTTCGGTGAGACTGACCATGGTGTGTGATTTCTTTTGGATGAATTGCTTCTCGATATGCACATATTCAGCTTCTTCCAATGTGCTCAAGTGAGATGACAGGTTTCCCCAGGTCAGACCCGTCAAGCGCATCAGGAAGATGAAATCCACACTTTCTACCACATAGCAGCAGACTGAGCCCGAAAATAAGGGAAGCGTGCGCAGCAGGTAGCACGACATCTAATCGTGGTCAAGCGGCCCATTGTTGAGTGAGTTGAAGCAAGGCTTTAGAAGGTCTACCGTGCAGAGCAGGCAGTTTCCAGCGAGGTGGAGGCACCCTGAAAGCGAGCAATTCGGCAGGTGTCCAACGGTGATCGGTGAGTTGCGCAGCGATGGCAGGCGTGCGCTGCACCCAGCGATAGCCATGCGAACCGACCAGGAGTTTCAAGCGCAGGCTATGATGGAAGTCGCAGAAGTTATAGAAACAACCCACGAGATACATACCAGCTACCAGGGTTTCAGAGCGGCACGCCAGGGTGCGGGTGCGTCGCACCAGATGGTTCAAACGCTGGCGAAAGGTGGCATTGAGCCTTTCGATGTAGGCTGTATTGATCATACCCTTTCCTTTCTGGGTGACTTGGATCAAGCTTTCCACCATCTCTTGGCTGCCCTGCACAATGCGTCGCTCAACCGTGAAGACAGCTTTTCCCCGTTGCTTGATCACCTGCACAATCGCGATATCTGGCCAGGCAATCAGCTTACAACGACCACCTTGACCTTGCCGGCGAGGCAGTTTGGAGCGAAATGCCAAGCGAAAGGCGGTGATATAGGTGGACAGCCCGTCGACTGCCAGGATCATGGGTCGGCACAGAGCCACCGCTCGTACTTTATCTGCCAGTGCCTGGATCAACTCCAAATCTCGTTTGGCGTTGAGCACACCACCCAACCACAGACGCGTTGGGACCGCCAGTGCCATTGCCATCCAATAAGTTCCTTTCTGCGTCTTGACCTTGATCTCATCGGCTTGCACCTGCTGCAAATCCTGTTGGCTGTGCTCCACAATGTGTGCGTGGACCTTTTCACAATGTTTTCCAGCTCTCTCATGCCAATTGCTCACTGTTCGCTCGTCCAACCCAAAGGCTTTGACAATCGCCTGCACTGGACAGCCATATGCCAACAAGATGATCACATACATCACGATCGTCGGGTCGCTGCGCAACCGGTAAAAAAGTGTGCCCTTGCTTGTTGTAAAGGTTCGCTCGCAAACGGCGCAAATCCAACGTTTTTCTTTCTGGGAGTGAACATCAATGTTCCCTTTTCCAATTTGTCCTCTTGCAGGACAGTCCATGTTCGGGCAAAATAGTTCTTGTGGGTTCATTGGCGCCTCTCTCGGATGTGATAGTCCTTAGAGTTTGCCAGTGAACCCCTCTTTTTTCAAGCCCTTTTACATCCACCACGTTTAAAGGGGGGATACCGCGCAGCACGCTTCCCTTATTTTCGGTATCTTTTCGCGAACTTCATAAATTCTAACAAAGAAAACGGACGGCCCGTTCGGTCGTCCGTTTTCCGTGAGGAGAATGCTTTCGAAACGGTAGCAGCTATCCCTGCGTTGGACGCGCGGCGGGAGCCGGTCTTCGTTTCTGGGGAGGAAAGAAGAAGTTGACCAGCGAGGTCACGATCCGTGCGAAAAACAGGAACAGCAAGCTGGCGCCCGAGAACCAGTAATATTGCTGCGCCCAGGCTGCGCTACTATCAGTCCCACTAAAGATTCCGTGGAAAAGCGCCAAAAAGTACATCCCGAACGAGAGATAATGCAGCAGTCGCCAGGTTTTTTGCCCAATGGATGAGCGGATGTAAAAGCTTAAAGCTACAATCGCCCAAACATAAAATCCAACTTGACCGAGGCCTACCCAGGTGGGTTTGTATGTCACGGTACTGAAAGGGGTCAATAGTTGTAGTACCGTGAAGTTGATGTATTTATCGCCAAGGATGACAAACGCGTGGAACAGGGCGAAGGCCAGTCCCAGCAGGCTGACGTATTCGTGGATGGCAAAAGCTGCCGGAGCACCTGGCCATAGGCGCGCCATCTTGTTGGTGATGCCCAGCCCCAGTGCCATGGAAACCCACAACAAACTTAGCGAGACAAAGGCCGTTGCGCGTGAGAGATACCAGTAGGCCTTGGGTTCTCCGCCGCTCAACGAGAAGGCCAGGTTAGGCATCCAGGTGGGGAGTAGCACGACAGCGACCAATAGGCCGACTGCCATCGCCATCATGAACAATAGAAACGTCTGTATATTGACGGATGATTCGAACTCATTCGTGTCTGAAGGTTTAACGGGCATTTTCTCTCCTTACAAATATTCTGCTGCCCGACTGCTGGTGATCACTTCACCATTATCAAGCACAAGTACACCGGCCAACGCGGAATCGGCTTCCAGCCAATCCAGGCCTGCTCCGCTGCCCAGTAGAAAGACCGACTTGGCAGCCGCTTCAGCTTCCATGACTGTCGGCGCAACAACGGTAGCCGTTAGAATGTCGGTCACGGCAGGTTGTCCGGTGCGCGGATCGATGATGTGATGGCTCAACAAGGCTCCCTGCATCCAGCGTCGTCGGTCTTTACCGGAAGTGGCAACTCCACCTCCATGCAGGTGTAATGTTGCCAGATCCTCGTCAGGTTCGAAGGGATTTGAGATCCCTACCAGCCAGGGTTCGTTATCGGTGCGTGGCCCGCTGATGGCAATGTCACCGCCGGCATTCATCAGGGCCGGACCACTGATTTTCAACTGTTCAGCAGCCTGATGGGCAGCCCAGCCTTTGGCAACGCCGCCGAAGTCAAGACGGATATCGGGCGGCAGGCAGATCGTGCGCTGATCTTCATCGTAGATGACCATTGAAAGCGGATGGACCTCTGCCCACAAGCCAATGTAGCCGAGGCTGCCTGGGATTTGGTCAAAGGAACGGTCATACCCGGCCAATTCCATTGCATCCAGGACGGTGGGGGTGACCAGGCCCCCTGTTTCCTGATCGGCAATCAGAGAAGCCTGGAACACATCCCACAAAGTTTGACTGACAGCGACAGGTTGGTCACCGGTACGGTTCAGGCAAGACAATTCACTGTCGCTTCGGAAGCGACTGAGCGCCTGCTCCCATTCTTCGAACCATTCCGGGACCTTGGCCAGGATACTGGGCGCCTCATCGGAGTCTTTCTCTAGGAGAGCCAGCATCTGGCAGCCCATCGCGCGAAAAGGGAAACGATGTAACATTAGGATGTCTTCGTGGATGTTACAGCGCCACCGCCTCCACCGCCGCCGCCTCCTCCACCGCCCCCACCCCCTCCACCGCCGCCTCCATTGTTGCGTCGGACGACAATCTGGGTCTGGGGGGCTGTGCCGCCCAGCATTATTTTCTCGCCAGGCTTTGGTAGAGGAGCAGCAGCGACTCTGATGGCGGGAGACTCAGGAACGGATGGGGCTTCAACAGGCTCAGGTGGAGTGGCTTGTGCTTCCGCTGCTTTGCGTAGGGCTGCTACACGATCTGGTCCGGCGAACAAGTTCCATAGACCAAGCGCGGTGGCTAGCGAGATGGTCATAATTGCTATTTGTACATCGGTCCAACTCCGTTTAGGTTTGGGTGCCATGATTATTCTCCTAAAGCTACTCTAATACTCTAATCATCATGTCCCTCATGATCGTCGTGACTTTCGTGCTCTTGATGTTGGCTACTGCTCTGGTTCGAAGTTGTCGTCTGAGTTTGTTTGTTTTTACGACCACCACCTCCGCCGCCAGAATTGACGACCACGGTTTCTACCGGTACCTCTCCGATGGAACGGATCTGTCCGTCCAGACTGACATATACCAACTTGCCGTTACTGAAGGTGACCATGAAAACAGTTTCACCGTTCAAATCGGTGACCTCTACGCTGAAGAGATCGTTTTGTCCCAGCACCTGGGCGGCCAATCCAGCGGCCTCTTCAGGGGTCAAATTCACCGCTTGGGCATCCGCTGGTATAGTATGTGAAATCGCCTTGGTCTGTGGCTGTTCTTGTACTTGTGCAGTTGCCGTTGGGTTACCAGCAGCAATTACGCCTTGATAAGCCGATGCTACACCAGCCAGCATGGCCATAACAAAGGTGGTTAACACAGCAGAGATAAACAGGGTGCTCTTTCGCATGATAAACTCCTTTTTAGTGGTCTGTTTGAATGGTCGCACACACCGCGCAAAGGTTACGGCCCGAAAAATGAGAAAACTCTCATAATTAGGGGTACATTAGTATAATTACGCGTTGGTTTTACAGGGGTCTGGGCAGGCAGTATAATCTTTCCATGTTCAAGCACTTTAGAAGTATCTACATTCTGCCTCTTGCCTTGCTCCTGGCGATCGGCGTTTATTACCTTCCCCCCGTCCACTCCCGCCTGTCCTGGCGACTTGATAACTTGCGTACGCGTGTCGTTTACTTCTTCAACCCGCCAGACCAGGCCGTTTTCCGACCCGAACAGCAGGCGGATTTCGAATCGATATTGGCGACGACTCGCGCCCAATACGCGCAGACACTCACCCCGGAAGCGATGACAACCCCTGCAGAGACTTCCACACCCGAAACCGGCCCTACGCCTGTGCCAACGGTCACACCCACGCCTTTGCCTGCTACCGTTAAACTGGATGGTGTCAAATACGAAGATCAACACAACCGTTGGAACTACTGTGGCCCTGCCAACTTCTCTATGGCACTCACCTTCTGGGGCTGGAAGGGCAACCGCGACGTGATTGGCAAAGCCATCAAGCCCAGCGATAAAGACAAAAATGTCATGCCTTACGAATTGGTGGATTATGCCACCGACAATGTCCCCGGCCTCAGCGCCCAGATGCGTTATGGCGGCGACATTGATACCCTCAAACGCTTGATTGCCGCTGGCTTTCCGGTCGTGACCGAAAAGGGTTACTACGAACGCGATTACACCGGCAAGATGGGCTGGATGGGACACTACCAGTTCATCACCGGCTATGACGATGTCAATGGTGTGCTCATCGCGCAAGATACCTACCTGGATGGACCGAACTTCCCCATTTCCTACGCAGATTTCACCGAAGGCTGGCGCTCCTTTAACTACTTGTTTGTGGTCGTCTACCCATCCCAACGCGAAAATGAAGTCATGACTCTGCTTGGCGTACTGGCTGATGCCGATTCCGCTGCTCAGCATGCCTTGGACGTGGCACAGGCGGAAGGCCCAAATTTAAAAGGCATCGACCGTTTTTTTGCGAATTTCAATATTGGCACCAGTTATGTAGCCTTGCGCCAGTATGGCGACGCTTCCTACGCGTATGATTACGCGTTTCAGTTGTATGCAGGTCTGACTGGCGATGACAGCGTCCGTCCCTATCGCATGATGTGGTACCAGACCGGTCCGTATTTTGCTTATTATTACAGCAACCGTTTCTCCGATGTGATCAACCTGGCAGACACCACTTTGAACGATACCATCAGCGAGCCGGTGCTGGAGGAAAGCCTGATCTGGCGCGGACGAGCCTACTACATGGCCGGGCAAACCGACAAAGCCATCGCCGATTATCGTGCCGCGCTCAAAGTCCACCCCGACTGGTTACCTGCCATGCAGGCACTTCAAGATTTAGGAGTGCAACCGTAATCATCCTCGCTGAGCGGAGGGCGTAGCCCGTAGTCGCAGCGCCCTTCGACTGCGCTCCCGTTAGTCGCTCCGCCCAGGGAAAAAGAAATTTGTTATGAAACTACTCCATTTCGCCGACGCCCACATCGACATGGCCAACTATGGTCGCCACGACCCGCAAACGGGATTACCCCTGCGCGTGCTGGATTTCCTGAAATCATTAGATACCATCGTCGATACGGCCATCTCCGAGAAAGTGGACATGGTCATCTTCGCGGGCGATGCCTACAAGGACCGCTCCCCGGCTCCCACCTTCCAGCGGGAATGGGGTCGACGCATCATCCGGCTCTCGCAAGCGGGCATTCCAACGTTTTTGCTGGTTGGTAACCACGATATGTCCCCGGCAGCGGGACGTGCGCACGCGATCCAGGAATTCGATACCTTACAGATTCCGCATGTGCGGGTGTTGCAGCAACCGCAGTTCCTGAGCGCAGACGAATTGGGTCTGCCGGTTCAAATGATCGCGATCCCTTATATTTCACGCTCCGGCTTGATGGCGGCGCTGGAAGTCAGCGGCGTGGACAAGGCCGAAGTGTACAGTGAGATCGAAAAACGGCTAACAGAACTTTTGATGGAATGGCTTGCGAATGCCGATCAAAGCCTGCCCACCATCATGACCGCGCACGCTTCGGTGCAAGGTGCTTCTTTTGGCTCGGAGCGCACTGTCATGCTGGGAGCAGATTTCGTGCTGCCGGCTTCATTGGTGAAAGACAGCCGATTGGATTACGTGGCCCTGGGTCACATCCACAAGCCGCAAAACTTGAACGGGCCAGGACCCGATCCGAAAGACTCGACCCCTTACATGCACCCGCCGGTCATCTATCCCGGTTCCATCGAACGGGTGGACTTTGGTGAAGCCAAAGATGATAAATTCTTCGTCATCGCGGAGGTGACTAAAGGGAAAACGCAGGTAGAGTGGAGAAAGCTCAAAGGGGTGAGACCGTTTATAGATCGCCGGGCAGTTTTGAAGTCCAGTGAGAACGTGACCGAGAAACTCATATCCGCATTGCCAAAGGCGGAGAAGCTCCAGGATGCTATCGTCCGTCTGACGGTCGAATATCCGCGCGAGTGGGATACATTGATCGATGATGCTGCTTTGCGCAAATACGCCGAAAATGCGTTTGAATTTCACCTGGTAAAGCGGCCCCAATTCGAATCGCGCATCCGCATCGCCGAGGGTCAGGTGGTCAGCAGTTTGAGCCCACTGGACTTGTTGGATCAATACTGGAAGGCGGCCAAAGTCGATAAAGCGGAAGATATGGATGCTTTACAGAAACTGGCACAGGAAATCCTTTCTGGAGAAGAAGAGAGCGTGTGACAAACGTCAATTGACTCGCTCTTTTTTGTAATGTAGACTATCCCTAACTCCACTTTTCGAGGTTGCCATGGCACAAAAGAGTTCGCGATATCGCTGGTTCGTGGTGGGTGTGTTCTTCTTTTTCATGCTCTTGCACCAAACCGATAAGTTGCTGATTGGGCCGCTTAAATCACAGATCAGTGCCGATTTCGGGATCAACAACACGCAGTTTGGGCTGGTCATCACCGGTGCGTTGATTGTCAGCACGATTCTGTACCCTATCTGGGGCTACTTGTACGACCGTTTCGCGCGCGCTAAGCTGCTGTCACTGGCTTCGTTTATCTGGGGTTCGACCACTTGGTTAAGTGCCATCGTGCGCACTTTCCCAGGTTTTATTGCTGCCCGCGCCTCGACCGGTATCGACGACTCATCCTACCCCGGCCTGTACACACTCGTCGCGGATTATTTCGGCCCCAACTTACGCGGCAAGGTCTACGGCTTGCTGCAACTGGCGCAACCGATTGGTTACCTGCTCGGAATGATCTTGGCTTTGATGCTCGCGCCGGGATTGGGCTGGCGTAACGTTTTCTACATCACTGGCGGGCTTGGCCTCGTCATTGCGGTGGCTATTTTCTTTGGCGTGAAAGAGATGCCGCGTGGACAGGCTGAACCGGAATTCGAAGACATGGCCGAAATGCCTGCTTTTCATTTCTCATGGCAAGAAGCCAAAGAGATTTTCAAGAAGCGCACCATGTGGTTCGTTTTCTTGCAGGGTTTCGCGGGTGTCTTCCCTTGGAATGTGATCACTTATTTCTTTTTCGATTATCTCGAAAAAGAACGCGGTTATGATAGCAACGGCATCTTGTTCACGATGGCGCCGGTTATCCTGGTGATGGCAAGCGGTTATTTCATCGGCGGCGCATTGGGCGATGCTTTGTTCAAGCGCACCAACAAAGGCCGTATCATCGTCTCCAGTGTAGGTGTGTTGCTTGGCGCAATTTTCCTGTTCCTGGCTATCAACACGCCTGTTGATGCACGCACCACCTTCCTGATCTTCATGCTACTAACGGCCATCTTCATGCCGCTTTCATCCCCCAACGTCATCTCCACTGTCTATGACGTAACCGTGCCCGAAGTCCGCTCGACGGCGCAGGCCACCGAATATTTCATCGAAAACGCGGGCGCGGCCTTCGCTCCGCTGCTGGCAGGTATCATTGCAGACGCCTTCAGCCTGAAAACAGCCATTCTTGGCATCAGCATCACTGCCTGGCTGCTGTGCTTCTTCTTCTATCTCGGCGCGCTGTTCTTCGTGGATGGCGACATCAAGTTCTTGCGCGCACAAATGGCTGAACGAGCAAAGGCGATGTAACTCTGTGGGGCGGGATGGCATCCCGTCCTACTTTTTCTATGAATATCATCCAAATCGGCTTCGCCAACAAAAAACAGATCAAAGACTTCCTGACTCTACCATTTCGCCTTTATGCGGACACGCCACAGTGGGTGCCGCCGTTGGAGATGGATGACCGCATCCGGCTGAACCCGAAGCGGTATCCGTTTTACCAGCATTCTCAGGCCGGATTTTTTCTCGCCTACGAGGGGACGCGCGTCATCGGGCGAATCGCCGTGATCGACAACCGCATCTACAACGAGTTCCACCACGAATCGACCGCATTTTTCTACTTGTTCGAATGCGAAAATGAACAGGCAGTTGCTAACGCCCTGTTCGAAGCTGCTTTTGAGTGGGCACACTCCCGCGGCCTGACGAAAATGCTTGGTCCCAAAGGCTTCACTGTGTTGGACGGTTTCGGCTTGTTGATCAAAGGCTTCGAGCATCGTCCTGCCTTTGGACAACCCTACAATCCACCCTATTATCCTGACCTGGTCGAGGCACTGGGTTTTCAACCCGAACGAGACGCGCTCTCCGGCTACCTGAGCTCGGATATGCAGTTCCCGCCACGCGTCCACGAGTTGGCGGAACGTATTGCCAAACGGCGTGGATTGCGTGTGGCGCGCTTCCGCACTCGCAAAGACTTACGCGCACTCCTCCCAAAACTGAAAGACCTGTACAACAGCGCCTTGCGTGGTACTGGCGGAAACGCTCCGCTAACCGATGCCGAAGTCAAGGCGATGGCGGATCAACTGTTGTGGTTCTCTGATCCGCGTTTGTTCAAGATCGTTTACAAAGTCACAGACCCTGGGATGGATGACGAGGAGCCAGTTGGATTCCTGATGGCTTACCCGGATATTTCCGCTGCGCTCCAGAAGACTCGGGGCAAAATCTTCCCCTTTGGCTGGATTAATTTGCTGCGTGAGTTCAAACGTACCGACTGGCTCAACATCAACGGCGCCGGGCTGGTTCCCGAATATCGCGGTTCCGGCGGGACGGCGATTATGTATAGCGAATTATTCAAATCTGTGGTGGAGACCGGCCAATTCAAGCATGCCGAAGTGGTCCAAATTGGCACCGAGAACGAAAACATGTTGCGCGAGATGGAGAATTTTGGGGTAGACTTCTACAAGACCCACCGGACATATGTCCGTGCGTTGTAGAGAAATTGTTTATCCAGCAGTTTAATACCATCCCCTTTGGGGACTGCTGGACGAACAAGAGAAGTAGTGAGGATATGGATTTTTCTGAAAATACCGGGCAATTACTCGAAGCAATCCGCTTTGCGGCGGAGAAACATCGCAACCAGCGTCGCAAGGACAGTGAGCAATCCCCATATATCAACCATCCTATTGAAGTAACACAACTACTGTGGAAAATAGGTGGAGTGCGCAATAGCGATGTTTTACTGGCGGCCATATTACATGACACGGTCGAGGATACTGATACGCGCCCCGAAGAGATTCGCGAGCATTTCGGCGAGGGTGTACTGTCTCTCGTTATGGAAGTTACAGATGACAAAAGCCTGCCCAAAGCGAAACGCAAGCGTTTGCAGATCGAAACTGCCGGGCATAAATCCTATGGCGCCAAACTGATCAAACTGGCCGATAAATCCTGCAATGTGCGCGACCTGGTAACTATGCCGCCGAAAGACTGGTCTCTAGAGCGCCGCCAGGAATATTTGCTCTGGACTGAGAAAGTAGTTGCTGGGTTGCGGGGCACAAATGCGGCCTTGGAAGAGTACTACGACCATGAACTGGCCAGCGGGAAGATGTTATTAGGAATTGAATAATCCTTTTTCATTCGGAAAATCTTATGACCATCATTGTCGCTGATACTACTTGCGGCTTGCCACGCGACTTGCTTGCGCGACGCGGAATCCCGCTCATTCCACAGGTTGTCATCTTCGGGGATGATGCATACCATGACGACAAGGAACTGGATACTGCCACGTTCCTGCAAAAACTGAAGGCTTCGGTCACGCTGCCAAAAACGGCTGCTCCGGAACCGCCGCTTTACTATCCGATCTTCAAAGATGCGCAAGCCAAGGGTGAAAGTGTGATCGTGATTGCGCCCTCGGCCAAAGTCAGCGGAACGGTGCGCTCGGCAGAAGTCGCCGCGCAGGAGTTCCCCGGACTGGATGTGCGCGTAATCGACTCGCTGACCATCTCCTGCAACCTGGGTTCGATGGTGTTGGTTGCGGATGATATGGCCAGGGCAGGGGCCTCTGCGGATGAGATCGAGGCCAAGATCCGCGAGATGATCCCACGTGGACGGATTTTCTTCGTAGTGGATACGCTCGAATATCTGGCCAAGGGTGGTCGCATCGGTGGCGCGAAAAAATTGCTGGCCGAGTTGTTGGAGATCAAGCCTATCCTGACCATCCGCGATGGACAGGTCGAGCCGTTCGAGCAGCAACGCACCAAGAGACGTGCTATGGCGCGTCTGGCGGAGGTGGTGGAAGAACAATGCCCGGGGAAGGCTGAGTCCTATTTGAGCGTGTTGCAGGTTGAGGCCGAGTCAGAAGCGCAGGCTTTCGTCGCGGAGTTGTGCAACAGGGTTTCAGTCCCTGATATCCCCATCTACGAACTGCCGCCAGCGATCGTGGTGCATGGCGGGCCGAAGACCATGGGGGTCGGTTTTTTCGTCGAGAAGTAATTGAAAAGTCCGCCCAATTTGGGCGGACTTTTGCTCAGTCATCAGCCATGGAATGAACTTCTTGGACTTGTTCTTCTCTTTGGATTGTTTCGGGAACGTAACGGTAAATGACCCAGGCCCCAGCAAGGGTGAGCAATGCACCGATGTTGAAGGGCAACGTGAAGGAATAAACTGCTAAGATGCCGGCCAATAATGGCCCCAGGGCGATGCCCAGTCCGAAGCCCATAGTGATGATGCTCATCTGCCGACCTTCGCCCCCGGCTTGCGCTAGGTCGGCAGCTACAGCGAAGGCAGGCGCAGCGACGGCAGCTGAGCCAACCCCTTGGATTAGCCGTAATATTGTCAGTTGAGTAACCGAGCTCGCATATCCCAGAAGTGCCGTGGATGGCACCAACACAAGCATGCCGCCAACGATCAATGGCTTGCGACCGATGCGATCTGAAAGCCGCCCTAACGGTACTTGGGTAAAGATACGGCTGAACAACAAGGCGCTGAAGGCAATACTGAACAGGAAAACATCAATATTCAGTTTCGCGTTGAATTGGTTTTCCAGGGCAGACATCATTGTAAAATCGCTGGCCATGACAAACGTAGCAAATGCCACCCCAATGATGCCAGCGGTCAATAGCTTTGGGTCAATGATCTGGAGCCGGCCAGGTTTTGTTTTCCCAGGCTTGGGTGGCACTTCCTGAACCCACAACTGCACCAGAATGATAGCCACGATGATGAAAGCGGCTCCTGTATAAAAAGATGCATCGAAGCCATAACGGTCATAGAGCGCGCCGCCGATCAATGGGCCGATTGCCAGACCAAACATGCGACTGGTTGTATAGATGCCCATGGAGCCCCCTCTGGTTTGTTTCGTACTTGCACTGACCATCAGGGCCAATGCAGCAGGCACAGTCAGGGCCACACCGATCCCTTGCAATGAGCGCATGAATCAGTAATCCAGAAAAGCTAGTAACGATCAGAAACCCCAACGTGGCGAGCATCATAAAGAACAGGCCCCCCATGATAAAAGGTTTGCGCCTTCCTATGCGGTCGATAAATGCGCCTGCAAACGGTTGCAGTAGGGCATTGACCAGCCCGAAAATTGAAATCAAAATTCCGACACGGACTGTTTCTGGAAGAGGAAATAATGGAGCTGGCAATTTTGCTACAAAGAGGGGGAGAACAATAAAAAGAATACTATTCCCGATTGCATCTCCGAGCCGGGCAGCAGAAAGAGCGATGACAACGCGGTTTCCCCCGATGCGTTCGAGCTTATCGAAATTCATTTTTGGTTTTACCTCTAATCTTATTGGTGTTCAGAGTCTCATAAGTGATCGATTTATTATAGTACCGTGCCTGTCGCCGTGTGTTTAAGACAACCTTAACTCAACCTCATGCCGAGCGCTGAAGGATGCTCATGGTATAATTTTGCTCCTAAGAAAATAATCTCCCGCCTCCTTCTGCCGCGACCGTTAAAAAATAAAGCGATGCGGTACTTGCAGGCGGGTTCTTTGAAGGAGTGCACGTATGTCTGGACATTCAAAATGGTCCACCATCAAACGAAAAAAAGGCGCAGCGGATGCCAAACGCGGCGCTGTTTTTACCCGACTCGCGCGTGAAATTGCTGTTGCTGCCCGGGAGGGTGGCGGCGACCCGGATACCAATTTCCGCTTGCGTCTGGCTGTCGATAAAGCCCGCGCTGAAAACATGCCCAAAGACAACATCGAGCGTGCTATCAAACGTGGCTCTGGCGATGATAAAGACGGCACGGCTTATGAAGAGATTATGTATGAGGGCTATGGCCCTAAAGGTGTAGCCATGATGATCGAAACCGTCACCGATAATCGCAACCGCTCGGTATCGGAAATCCGCCATACGCTTTCAAGAAGCGGCGGCAGCATGGCCGAAGTCGGAGCGGTCTCCTGGCAATTCGAGCGTAAAGCATACTTTGCCTTCCCGTCCAGCGAGCTAGATTACGATAAAGCCTTTGAACTGGCCATTGAAGCGGGCGCTGATGATGTCACGGAAGAGGACGACATGATCGAGATTATCGGTCCGGTGGAAGCCTTCAAATCTATTGCAGACTTGCTCCATAAGGCCCATGTCAAGCCCGAAGATGCCGAGTTGCGTATGGTTCCCAAGCAGGAGATGGAACTGGATGTGAACGAAACCTTACAGGTACTGAAGGTTATCGATAGCCTCGAAGAAATGGACGACGTTCAGAGTGTGTACTCAAATCTGAAGATGTCGGAAGAGGCGTTGGAAGCGCTCGAAGCCGAATAGGATTTTCAAGCTAACCACAAAGGGCACGAAGGAAACGAAATAAAAACCTTCGTGCTTTTTGCTTGTCCCGGCCGACTAAGCCGGGATGTTCTTAGTGGAGATGACAGTGACGCTTGCCTTAGGGATCGACCCGGGAACCGCGACAACTGGCTACGGACTTGTTCGCCTCGAACCGGACGGGGGCCTGCTGGCCGTTAAATATGGCATCATCAGAACCCCCAAGAATACCCCTGCCCCCGAACGGCTGGTGATGCTGTACAACCAAATGCAAGACTTGCTCCACGAGCAAAAACCGGATACGGTTGCCGTGGAGAAATTGTTCTTCCAGCGCAATGTGACTACAGCCATTGCCGTCGGGCAGGCGCGCGGCGTGATGCTGCTCTCCCTGGCGCAAGCCGGCCTGGAAGTGTTTGAGTACACGCCCAACGAGATCAAGCAGGCCGTGGCGGGCTATGGCTCGGCCGGCAAACGACAGATGCAGGAAATGGTACGCGTGCTGCTGGAGTTGGACGATATCCCTCGCCCTGACGATGCTGCTGATGCGCTGGCCGTTGCGATCACACATTTGAATACGAAGCGATATTGACACGAAACACGAGGAATTTGAAATATAATCGCTAAATCCTCCCTGTGACATATAAAATAGGTAAACAGAAATGAAAATCTTGAAGTTTGTTTCTTACACAGCGCTAGCTGTTCTTTTGATTCAAATTGGTCTGGCTATTTCCATCCCCTTTCGATTTCCTGGTGATAGCGTTGCATGGGATATTGTCATTTCAACCGATTTGCTCCTGGCAATCCTATGTGCCTTATTGTTTATGCTTCCCAGGCTCAAAAAAGATGCCCGGCCAAAAGTTATTTTTGGCGCCGCCCTGGTATCTGTGATTTTCACAATCATCGGTTGGACTCCCTGGATTTTCATAGTACCTTTCATCGTCGCTTTATTCGGGATTTATCTGGTGTCTTCACGCATTCGAACATAAGGCGTTATTGATGAAGATATTCCGGTTTGATCCCGAGGTCGGCCAAGAGATTGAGCAATTTGGCAGTGTCAAAGCTATCATCGCGAAAATTCTCCATCTGGAAGACAAAGCTGCGATCAGTAGCGTTTATATCCGCCCGAATGGAAAGCTCGGTCATCATCAAGCAGTAACGCCACAATTGTTCCTGCTTGTGCAGGGTGAAGGTTGGGTAAGAGGGGAAACTGATGAGAAGTTAGCCGTTCGTGAGGGGCAAGCCATATTTTGGGAGCAGGGAGAATGGCATGAATCAGGAAGCGAAAATGGGATGACTGCTGTTATCATTGAGGGGATAAATATCGATCCAACCGAACTAATGCCCCCTCTTCAGGAAGATGAACCATGATAGCTACCTTACGCGGCGAAATTACCCAGATCGAAGATAACGCCCTCATCATCGAAATCGGTGGCGTGGGATTGCGCGTGCTGGCCCCTGCTCCCCTGCGCGGGCGGATGAAAGTCGGTGAGACGGTCTTCCTGTACACCTATCTCGTTGTGCGGGAGACGGAACTGACCCTGTACGGCTTCGAATCCCAGGCCGACCGTGACCTGTTTAACCTGTTGCTGGGTGTGGATGGGGTTGGTCCTAAAGTGGCGCTTTCGGTGCTTTCCACGATGAATATCGAGTCGGTGCAGCGGGCGATCTTCAGCGATGAGCCTGAGTTGTTGAGTCGCGTTCCGGGTGTGGGGAAGAAATCTGCGCAGAAGATCGCCCTGTATTTGAAAGACCGCTTGAAACCGATCGATACGCTGGCCTCCGTGGCAGCCATGTCTGATGCGGATTCGGAAGTGCTGGCCGCATTGACCGCCCTGGGGTACAGCGTGGTCGAAGCGCAATCGGCCATCCAGTCGCTTTCGAAGGACGCGCCTGATGATGTGGAAGAGCGTCTGCGCCTGGCGTTGCAGTATTTCCAGAAATAATTGTTATGGAGTCGGTGGGAGTCTAAAGTCTCCTGACTTTAAACTCCGCTTCGTACAAATGCGAAAGCGCCCCTGATTTGCCAGGGGCGCTTTTTATTTCTGAGTTTGTTTTCTTTGTACTCGCCCTTCATTTCTTTATTTTATCGTAATCGTATAACTTCCTTCTTCACGGGTAAAACGCGTGGTACCGCTGACGACCAGCGTGACGCTATTCACATCACCGCCAATCGAAATGGGGATTTCGGCGGTCTGGTCTGTGTTGACATCGATCGTCTCAACAGTGGTAGTCGAGCCTTGTTTGATCAGGTCCAGGCGGAAGGTCTGGGGAAGCGCGTTCTGTATGCGCGCAAAACCGTTTGCCACCCAACCGCCATCGTCGCTTTCGAAATCGCTGAAGTAGTTGACAGCGTCCACGGAAACATCATCGATCAGCATACCTTCACCATTGACAGCCGCGTCGGTCACATATTCGAAGCGCACGGAAATCTTCTTCCCGGCATATTGTGAAAGATCGACATTTTCTTGGATCCAGCCGTTGGAGGTGGCATTGTAGCCCCAGCCATAAGAGTTGCCGGAAGGGTCTTTGTCGGTGCCGGAGGGCGTTTTGATGATCTGCCAATGCTCGCCATCTTCGGAGACTTCGAGGTACAGATAGTCGTAATCCTCTTCCAGGTCATACCAGGTATAGAAGGAGAAGTTGATCGGTCCGCTAACGTTGCTGAAATCGAAATCGTGGGTCAGGGTCATGTCCAACTCATCACCTTTGTTGGACCAGAACGCATAGGAACCGGAATAAGCATCTTCGGGCAGCAGGCGGGCTAGGGTCGAGCCTTCGAAACTCAGGGTGTAATCACCGGAACAATTGATCTGGATGTAGTCCACGCCATATTGGTGAACAGTCCGGCCCATTGCATCTGTAGGGCAGCTATTGACAGTTTCTGTTGGGGAGGTCTGGGGGGCGTTAGGATAATTATGGTAGGTGTAGCGTCCATCGCCGACGTTCCCGTCCTGGAGATAATTGGTCGCAGCCCAATCCATAAACACATCGTCTGCAGTAATGAGCTGATCTGTTTGTGGGTCAGAGATATCTAGGCTAGCAAGAGTATCATCAACGCTCTGTAAATCATTTTCCGGGTTGTTGACAAGAGCTTTAGTTGCATCTTCGCCAAAACGGTCAAGAAAGTAAGTGAGAAAAAGAAAACTCTGAGCCGTAATGTGGCCCGAAATCAGGTGATGAATTGTCTACCCAATCGTTTAATTGTAGATCAGGATTTTGAACATATCCCCAATCTTTTCCAGCCGGATAATAACCATTTAAAAACACCCCCACTTCCGCAAAACCTTCATTGAGCCAAGAAACATCATTACGATCTACGGGGAATTGAATCATATGAACAAATTCGTGCGCTAAGACGGCATAGGTATACTCGGCTCCAAGATCCTGCCCGGCATTCATTACATAGGTCTCATGGGCATTAGAATACTTGCGCACCAATGGATTGTACGAATCTATTGAGCTGAAATATCCGGCAATGTTATGGCCGATATTGTTAGCATATACAATAAAAATGTGCTCATCACCATCTATACCGGGATTCCATTCACTGCCGAAAAACTCCCGATCAGTGGGATAGATTTTATTTTCGAAAGTATCCATTAGGGTTTTCATATTTCCCTCATCAACATTCGTTCCCTCCTCCGCCCAGAAATAGGAATGGGGAGTAATGTACATCAACGTAGCAGTGATTTGACTATTCTCATTGGTATCTGCATTTATGATCCAAAAATTCTCCTTATCCCCTAAATTGTATTTCTTTCCGGGTACTGTTTTGGAGGCATTACACACTCCCTGTAGACGACAGGCTAACTCATACGGGTCATTTTCTGGAACCAACGTTTTTTTCAGCACCTTGAGCGTATCGGTTGGCACCTCGCTCGTTGGCGGACGGGTGACTACTACCACTGGGGTTGAGGTAGGTGGACCAAACGGCACATCGGTGAGCGGTGGCATTTGTTTGTAAAGTTCATAGCCTACTACACCTAGTGCTGCAATGATGAGCGCGCAACAGCACAACACGACAAGCACAATGGCAATGATGATACCAATTTTGCTCTTCGATTTTTCCACAGGTTGTTCTTCCATAAGGAATCCTCCGTTTAATTCCCCAATCTTACTCTATTTCACTGAGAATCGCATAAGAAAAGGGTGCTAACTGAAAATTTCTCGTAGGCCTTAATGCAAAAAGAGACAGCTTTATGGGCTGTCTCTTTTGAGATAGTGCGCGAACTAAGCGTCCACGGGTTGCTTTGCTTTCGAAACCGCCTGGGCTGTGGTAAAGACCAGCTTGTTTTCCTTTTCATCTACATCTACTTGCACAGTAGCGCCATCCTTGAACTTGCCGCCCAGCAATTCTACTGAAAGCGGACTTTCCACATATTTCTGGATCGCCCTGCGCAGCGGACGAGCGCCAAAGGCCGGGTCGTAGCCCTCCTTGGCCAGCCAACTGCGGGCCGCCTCAGTCAGTTCGACGTTGATATTGTGCTCGGTCAGGCGTTCTTGCACTTCCTTCATTTGCAGGTCGACAATGTATGCCATTTGATCAATGCTGAGCGGTGAGAACATGATGATCTCATCGATGCGGTTGAGGAATTCTGGCCGGAAGGCACCCTTAAGCGCTTTCTCGATCTTGTCGTGAGATTCGCGCTCTTCATCGTCCGCTTTTTGCGGGAGGAAGCCCAGGGTGCCGCTTTTTCTCACGTACTCGGTACCCAGGTTAGAGGTCATGATCAGAACCGTATTGCGGAAGTCAACCACGTTGCCCTGGCCATCTGTCATGCGGCCGTCATCCAGGATTTGCAGCAGCGCGTTCCAGACTTCGGGATGTGCCTTCTCGATTTCGTCAAACAACATGACGCGGTACGGACGACGGCGGACAGCTTCAGTCAGTTGACCACCTTCCTCGTAGCCGACATATCCTGGCGGCGCGCCGAACAATCTGGACACCGTGTGCTGCTCCCGATATTCGGACATATCAATTCTGACCAGGGCATCCTCGTCGTCGAACATAAACCAGGCCAGCGCTTTGGCCAGCTCGGTCTTGCCGACACCGGACGGGCCAATGAAGATGAACGAGCCAATCGGACGGGACGGGTCTTTCAAACCTGAACGGGCGCGGCGGATGGCATCCGAAATGGCGTGGATGGCTTCTTCCTGACCGATGATGCGCTCTTGCAGGCGTTCTTCCATTTGCAGCAGTTTTTCTGACTCGCTCTCCATCATCTGCGTCAGCGGAATGCCGGTCCATTGATTGACGACTTCGGCAATGTCATCCACATCCACCACTTCATCGAGTTGGTGATCAGTTTCCCAACTTTCGCGCTGGGCATTGAAATCTTGCTCGATGCGCAAGCGCTCGGCTTTCTTTTGGGCCGCACGTTCGTAATCGCGTTCCAAACCAGCCTGTTCCTCTTCGGCGCGTAGTTTCTCGATCTCGTTCTTCATCACCTTAAGGTCGTCCGGCAGGGAGTATAGCGCCACGCGCAGCTTGGCGGCAGCCTCGTCCATCAGGTCGATGGCTTTATCAGGCAGATGCCGGTCCGTGACGTAGCGGTCTGCTAGCCGTGCCGCGGCCACCAATGCCTCGTCTGCAAAGTGGACTTTGTGATGTGCTTCATAACGGTCGCGCAGACCCTGGAGCATGAGGATGGTGTCGTCTACGCTCGGCTCTTCAACGTATATCGGCGCGAAACGGCGTTCGAGGGCAGCGTCTTTCTCGATATGCTTGTGGAACTCGTCCAGCGTGGTCGCGCCGATGCATTGCAGTTCGCCGCGTGCCAGGGCCGGTTTCAACATATTGGACGCATCCATCGCGCCTTGAGCTGCTCCCGCTCCGACAACGGTGTGCAGTTCGTCGATCATCAGGATGATCTCACCCTGCGCGCGCTGCACTTCTTCGATGGCTGACTTCAAACGTTCCTCGAACTCACCCCGGAAGCGTGACCCGGCGATCATACCGCTCAAATCGAGCGACACAACCTTCTTGCCAGAAAGGATTTCCGGCACGTCATTGCTGGCGATCTTCTGTGCCAGGCCTTCGACGATGGCGGTCTTACCTACGCCGGCCTCGCCGATCAAAACCGGGTTATTCTTGGTACGACGGGATAAGATTTGGATCAAGCGCAGGATTTCCGTGTCACGTCCGATGACCGGGTCTAGTTTGCCTTCACGGGCCATCTGGGTCATATCGCGCGAGTATTTTTCAAGCGTGCGATAGCGGTTTTCGGCCTGTGGGTCGGTGACGCGCTGTCCACCACGCAATTCCTGAATAGCCTCGTAGACACGGTCACGCGTCAACCCGGCGGACTCTAAAATGCGAGCTGCGGGCGTATTGCGCTCGGTCAGGATGGCCAGGAAGATATGCTCGGTGGAAATATATTCGTCTCTCAGACGGTTGGCTTCTTCGTTTGCCAGATCGATAATGCGTTTCACACGCGGTGTGATAAAAATCTGTCCCGCGCCGCCACCAAAGATATTGGCCTTGGGGCTGGCACGCAAGGTGGAATCCAGCCGCTCGGTTAGTGCGGCTGCGCTGACATTCAATTTTTCCAGAATTTGGGGGATTACACCACCCGGCTGCTCGATCAATGCCAACAGGATGTGTTCGGTATCAATTTGGTTGTGGCCGTAACGCTGGATGATCTCCGCGGCGCGTTGGGCGGCCTCCTGTGCTCTCTCGGTAAAACGATCAAATCGCATCATAAGCGTTTATCCTTTCGTCATCCAAACCTGACAGGTCTTACTCCTGCCATTCTTACACCTTATATCTGTGTAAATAGCGATATGTCTCCATCGTGTTCTCGTGGAGACCTGTCAGGTTTTGTGACAGTGCGATTATAACAAAAGCGGGTTTGCGATTTGCATACAAGGCGTTAGAGTTGTATTAGATTCTACGGCTGCGGTGTAGGCGTCTTGGTCGGCGTATACGTGACGACTGCCAGGTTGATCTGCGGGAGCCAGCCAACGCGACCATCGGCATCCCTCACTTTCCACCACACCAGGCCATCGTAAATTTTCGTATCGTAAAGCACGGTCACAAAAGCGCCGGGACGGAGTTTCCCGATCGCCGGGCCGCCGGGCTGTTGCACCAGGTCCAGCGTTTTGGTGGTGTTACGAGGAATTTGCGCCAGTTGCGGTGTAGCTGTCAGCGTGGGCGGTACGGGTGTTGGGCTGGGGGTGTAGGTAGTGGTAGCAGTGGGGGTATAGGTAACCGTCGCGGTAAAGGTAGCAGCTGTGGGCGTGACTGTGAACGTAGGCGGGACGAGCGGGTTGAGTTGCGCCGCGACCACCTGGTTGACCACAATAGCGACTGGCCGTTGCAGTTGTAGCGCTATATCCTGCTGCAACTGGACTACGTCTTGATACTGAAGTTGTTTTGGAACACGCAGGGTGATGATCAGGTGCAGCGTTTGACCATCTTGCACGGGGGGTTGCATATATGCCAACTCAGCATCATATTTAGCGACCTCCGCCTTGACAACTGCATCGATCTGGCGGTTCTCGGATGCGTTATGAAAAAAGCTGGCACTTAGCAGAGTGAGGGGCACTAACAATATGAGCGTGAAAACAGCCGAGATAGCCAGCGCACGCGGAACTCGCCGCCCGGCTTCACGTCTTGGAGCAAAGCCCAGCGCAAAGAAGACCAGCATGCCCGCAAACGCGATGGTGACGGCGTTGGTCAAGAATAGCAGCGAAGCGCCGCCAGCTACATCCCAGCGCCCCATGGCGATGCCGATCCCCACTGTGCATAAGGGCGGCATCAACGCAGTGGCGATGGCCACGCCGGGGAGCGCCGCTGAAATAGATGGCATGACCAACGCAAAAGCCGCCGCCAGACCGCCCGCCAATGCAATGGTCAGGTCGATTGGGCTGGGACGCGTCCGTGAAAGGATCTCCGCCGGTAAATCTTGCAAGGTGACAAACGGAAGGTAACGATTGGTCCAGGCCAATAAGACAGCCATCAGGATTGCCATGAGGGCGCCACGTCCCAGCGCCACGCTCGAGTCCCGGAACAGGCGTGCGTCGCCTGCTAACGAGGCCAAGCCGATCCCGATGATCGGTGACATAAGCGGAGCAACCAACATGGCACCGATAATCACGGCCGCCGAATTGGTCAACAAGCCGAGTGTAGCGATTACGGCCGAGAGCACCACCAACAGGAAAAAGTCGAAATCCGGTGTACAGGAATCGCGTAATTGCACCTGTACTTCGGCGCGTCGCTCTAGCGTTACCGGTTTGACAACCTTACGAAACATGAACCGAATTGTTGACCGCAAAGATGGCTTAACGGGTTCGGGCAGGCTCATGAAACACCTTTCGTCAGCATTCCTTTATTCTACCCTCAACCGCCCACATAAGGCTATAATAGCTACATGACATCTGTCCCACTTCCGGCGCGTTCGTCTACCAGTGGGCACGTGCGCCCGCTCAATGTTCTGCGAGATTTGTCACGCGTGGCTGACCTAATCGAGCTATGTTTTGCCAGCAGTATGGACAGTGAAGGCCAGTCTTACGTCCGGCAGATGCGGCGTGCCAGCCGCGATGCGTCTTTCATGCGCTGGGCTAGCAATGCAATTGAGAGCGCCTCTATGCCGCTCTCAGGGTTTGTCTGGGAACAGGACGGGCGCATCATTGGGAATGCCAGCCTGGTGCCGTTCAGACACAAAGGCAAACGCATCTACCTGATTGCCAATGTCGCCACACACCCGACTCACCGCCGACAGGGTATTGCCCATACCCTAACCGAACATGCCATGCAGCATGCCCGTCGCCGTGGCGCCGATGAGCTATGGCTGCACGTCCGTGCAGATAATCCTGGCGCGGTTCAAATGTATGCAGATCTGGGATTTGTGGAACGCGCCCGACGGACAACCTGGCGCGCGAGAAAGGATGGATTACTTACTTTCTCCTCCAGCCACCGTTCGAACTACGTTCCCGGCCTGCCGACCGTTACCAAACGATATTCCCGTTTTTGGCCACAACAACTTACCTGGCTCAACCAGTTACATCCTGAAGAATTAAGCTGGTACCGTTCCCTGAACTGGAGCAGCCTCAGGCCCGGCTGGTGGAACTGGTTTTACCGCGCCCTCGTCGATTTCGACTTACAACAATGGGCTGTGCAAAAGAATGAACAATTGCGAGGCGTACTAACCTGGCTTCCATCCATGCGAAGTTCGCCATTGTGGTTGGCCTGTGATCCAAACGCAAATTCCGAATCTATTATTCTCTTACTCCGTAAAGCCCGGCAGGATTTGGGCTATCGCCAAAATTTGACGCTCGAACACCCTTCCGGCTTACAAGAAGGAGCTTTACAAGAGGCAGGTTTTAGTATCGTCCGGACCCTGATCTGGATGCGTGCAAATGGTGCAACTTAGTTTGTCATGTCTCGTATTATGTATTGAAAGGAGAACAAAATGACAAAATTCATTCTTCGTTGGATCATCAATGCGGTAGCACTTTTTCTGGCTGTTTACCTCGTCCCGGGCGTTAACCTGCAAGGAGGCGTAGTATCGATCATCTGGCTGGCACTCATCTTCGGTCTGGTCAATGCCTTCCTGCGGCCATTGCTCAAACTGTTGACCTGCCCGCTCATCTTCTTGACCCTGGGCCTGTTTACGTTGCTGATCAACACTTTTCTATTCTGGCTTACCAGTCTGGTTGGGCAACAATTCGGGATTGGTTTCACCATCAACGGTTTCTGGCCGGCCTTCTTTGGCGGCCTGGTTGTGACCGTGGTGAGTGTGATCTTGAGCCTGATTTTGAAAGACGAACTAAAGAGAAGACACTAAAATTGCCAGTTGCTGGCCTTGTGTGGGCATCGCAGAATGTTTGATAAATTTTGCGATGCCTCTTTTTATTTCAATATTTCCATTGTTTCAATTTGAATGATATTTGGTCGCTTTTTTATACTATTTACGATTGCACATCCCGCAATCAGATTGTGATCCGAAGTTTTCTGAAAATCCTTGATAGATCCTATAAACAAGTAGGATGTTTCACTCACCAAATCGTTCCCCTCGAAAATTCGTACACCATCACCCGTTGTAACTCCACTATCCGATATCACTTGATACACTTGAGCATCAGAAGCATCTGCCAGCATTTCAACTGAACTGTCTTGAAAATCACTTGCACAAGTTCGAAGCGCACGACCACATGATGTTTCGTTGTCAGGAAGGATGTCTACAAAAGAACCATGATGAATTTCGACAACATATGGAACTTGCTCAGCTGGACAGGATGGCGTTTTAAACAAAGGGACCGTATTCAAGCGTTGAATGAATATTGGAACTATACCCGCCAGGATAATTACCAAAGTTGATAAGGTCTCTGCAAGTTTCAGCAACGTACCTTCAAACGCCCACGACTTTTGAAAAGCACCAAAATTACCACATGCTATAGCCACCAATCCTAAAAATAATGGCATCGTACTCGCATAAATTCGTATCCCGCCGTCAATGGGAGGCAAGAAAGGTATAGAGAGAAGGAAACCTATAAACACGGCGACGAAAAAAGAATATGCGGGATCAGAAATTTTCCGAATTATTTTAATCAATCCCACAACAGTTAAACCCAACCCTGTCGCCCAAATAAAATCATTCCATACGAATTGGCCACCAGGAGAATAGTATCTGAAAATTCCTATCCTTGAAAAGAAGAAATCTCGATACGCTTTTGCAGCGCCGATGAAGAAACTTAGTGGATGCTGCAAGAAAAATTTCCAGGCTGCGCGATAAATTAATTCCGAATTGCGAGTATTGAATTGTTGAATAGCGTTATTGTAACCAGCACCACCTACTACTTGACCGTACAATGTAAAAGCGAAGTTTCCAAAGGACTGTTTTCCAAACTCTACGATAAAGAAGCTAAATACAGAGTTCGCAAGGTAAAACGCAAGCGCAACGGCAACAAATGCGATCAGTGCGGCGCGGAATGAAAAACGAGTCTGTTTTCGAAATACCCAACCCGCCCAAAGCACTAGCATGGGAAAAATAAAAAACGTGCCGGCCCGTATACTCACCGCTATCATCAAGACCGCTAAACCCACAGCAAGCTTGACGATTCTTTGTGATTTTGTGGCACTCCATACTAAGATAAATCCCAGACATCCGAGAGCAAGTCCCAGCAACTCAGTATACAAAATGCCGATCAAGCCTTGGATGTAGAAATACAAAAATGTTATATATAAAGTTGCGGCCAGGGCCCCAAAATCGTTGCGGATAATGTATGCAGAGAGAATACAACTAATTCCT
Organism: uncultured Chloroflexia bacterium; assembly: GCA_963785535.1. GTDB lineage: Bacteria > Chloroflexota > Anaerolineae > Anaerolineales > Villigracilaceae > JAABUE01. The sequence continues at coordinate 34,077 of CAWAVQ010000008.1, forward strand.
AATAGTCCTACCAGGATGGCCATACTCCACATCAAATTATGTTGAGTAAGGAATAATAAACTGGAGACAAAACTGGTAAATAGTGGTCGCCAGGAAGCGATGTTCGAAATTCTATAACCATCGGTTAGGAAGTTAGCGCCATTATAGTAACTGAAGCCATCTCGATAGGGCAATAAACCACCAATAATCATGTTGCCCGAGTAACCTGATATCCATAAATAGGACAACCGCAAGGAAAAAATCAAGGCAGTGACACAAGCCGCAAAGAACCAGGCATGTTTTCCCTTAGCGCTAAAGCTCACATAATATAAAAATAATACGAGTATGAAGTATAGAAATGAAAATTGTGAAAAAAAGATGCTAATCGAAATCGGTATCGGTGCGATTAGAATAGAAACAAACAAAGCTAAAGGAAAAATAACCAATATCAAAGACAGAAAGTGTTTCTTTAAAAAAGTTCTAGAAGCACCCATATAAGTTCACCCATTTATTTAATTTGAAGCTTGATTTTAATCCTGGCAAACCACCCGCAGTGGCGGCTTTTTGTACAGCACGGACAATAGCCTGCGCTACTACTTCCGCTGCAAACGCGCCCACCGTCGATGGGTCGACTTTTTTCTCGCCGGTCGCCAAGGCAAAGATCGTGTCTCCATCTAACATAGTATGCGCCGGGCGGATCGATCGCGCCAAACCGTCCTGTGCCATCTGCGCCACTTTTGTAGCTTCGGCCTTGGTTAAATTTGCGTTGGTAGCGACCACGCCAATGACCGTATTGGCTTTGGTCGCAAACCCCAGCACGGTGCGGCCGATGAACGTCTTCATGATTTCGAGTGTATCGCCGAAATACCCATCCTGTCCCAATTTCAACGGGCCCAAATTGGTAGAACGCGCTCCGGCGATGATCTGCCCGGTTTGCGAGTCAATCACATCTCCAAAGGCGTTGACGGCCACCATCGCTCCCACAATCAGTCCGCCTGCCTGCATGCTGGCTGTGCCGATCCCGGCTTTCATGGCACTCTTCAATCCGAATATCTTGCCAACAGTGGCCCCCGCCCCCGCGCCGACATTGCCCTCCGCAGGTACATCCGATGAAGCGGAAGATGCAGCGTGATAGCCCATCTCAGCATCCGGGCGGACATTGCTGTGACCGAGATTCAAATCAAATAGGATTGCCGCCGGGACGATGGGTACTTTGCCAGCACCAGATCGAAACCGATGCCATTTTCATCGAGATAGCGCATGACGCCGCTGGCTGCATCCAGGCCAAAGGCCGAGCCACCAGCTAACACAACAGCATGCACTTTTTCGACGAGATTGACCGGGTTGAGCAAATCCGTTTCGCGTGTGCCAGGTGCGCCCCCGCGCACATCTACACCTGCGACGGCTCCCTTGCGGCACAAGATAACGGTACAACCCGTCAGGGCCTCGTCATCTTGCGCCTGTCCGACTTCGATCCCGGCGATATCCGTGATCGTATTGTTCAATTTCATAGGGTGCTCTTATTTCAGGCTGCGGACCAGCTCAACAAACTCATTCCATTCCTCTTCAAAGAAGTGCAGGGTTACATTATTGAGTTCGATATGATAGGTGGTCTCGCCATCCGGTTCTTCGGCTTTCCAGACCATATAGTTATCGGTCTCGGCCAGGGTGTCGGTTTGAGGTTCTTTGCCATTGTTGGTCATGTTTTTTCTCCTTGTGATTGATCTTTATCGGACAGTTCGCTCGGATCGATGTCCGGGGATAGATTCTGTTTGTTGCGCAGGAGCAGTCCTAGCGTCTCGCGCAGACGCGTGATGAGGCTTGTCCAGGGAAATGGCGGCAGCGGTTCCGGTTCTTCTTGCGGCCAGGGGTTCTGATCAAGCAACTTCCGCATAGTATAGCGTCCGAACAAAATAAAGGTCGCCAGCATGGGCGCGGCAATGATGATCCCCAGGATGCCCAGCAAATCTGCAAACACGAGGGCGGCCACCAATACCCCGGCGGGATGCACCTTGAGCGCTTGCGCCATGATACGGGGCGTGATGAAACTGTCCAGCAATTGGTCGAACACCAGAACGAATGCGAACACGAGTATCGTATAAAGCAGAGGGTTCATCCCAAAAGGCTTGAACGGTTGAAAATAGCTGACCAGCCCGAGCGTGACCCAGACAATAGCCGGACCAATGTACGGCAGGAATTTCGAGAAACCCGCTAGCAAAGCTAGCCCAACAGCATAGCGGACGCCAAACACGGAAAGCACGGCAAAGTAAAAGATAAATGCCAGGCTGAAGACGATCATCTGACCACGCAGGAACGCATTCCAGATGCGTTGAAGCTCCATGCCCAGGCGATTGAAATCTTCACTATAACCGGGCACCTCGATTTTCAGCAAATTCTTGCGCAGGCCACCGCTCTCCGTCATGATGAAATAGGATACGATCAGGATAAACGCGCCCCAACCGAATATCCCGGCGGCTCCACTGGCGACCGCGCCCAACAATTGACCAGTACTGCCCAGCAAAGGCTGGACGTAAGCCAGCAGTTGCTGGACGATGGTATCCAGGTTTAATGCGTTAACATCTATCGGGATTGGGGATGTTTGGCTGACCCAGGTCAGGAACTGGTCCAGGAGTGACGGGAGTTTCGTGATGCTATTTTCGACCAGCACTACTAGACTCTGAATCTGCGGGACGAGGCCAAATCCGCTAAGGGTGATCAGCGCTGCCATAATGATGATCAAAAAGATATACATCAGTGTGACGGCCACGCGCCAGGAAAGATGCGGTATGCGGTCGATCAAGGTTGCGACGGGGTAGAACAAATAGGCCAACACAAAAGCCAGCAGGAGCGGAACGATAATCGCCTTGAAATGCACCAGTAACGCTCCGATAATGGCGAGCAGGGCCAAAGAGACCACAAGTTTGGTCATTGCACCCCAACGCGGGGAAGTGGCAGGTTTCTGTTCGGTCATAATGTGTTAATCAAATTCTAGCTTTTCCTGAAAGATTTTACAACCCGCAACCTGTCGAATCGATTAATAAAAATGCCCCCGCAAGCAACACCTGCGGGGGCGATGCAGTCTTATTCCATCTTATCCACAGCCTGGGATGAAGGGGAAGAACACACACCAGCGATAAGTTTGGTCTACCCACACGAAGAAGGCGATGCAGACGCAAATCAACAAGAATGCTCCCACCGCGACCGCAATAGGTACAGGATTGATCTTTTTGGCAGACGCGGGTTCAGCAGGCTGGCTAGCCGGTACCTGTCCGGCAAAAGCTGGCGGTGGAGGGGGTGGAGTAGCGGGGGGGCGAGGTGCACCGACGCTACGCGGAGAGACCACGGTTGCACCCGGGTCGGAATCGACGGCCTCGTAAACAAACACAATCTGTTCCCCAAGGGAAATCACTTCCCCCGACTTCAAAACGCGTGGACCGCTCAAGCGCTGGCCGTTCACAAAGGTGCCATTGGTCGAGCCCATATCTTCCAGGACAAATTTGCCGCCCTGAAAGGTAAGACGGGCGTGCCGACGAGAAACTTCGGCGTCGTTGACAGAAATTTCATTGGACGAATCACGGCCAATGCTGAGTTGATCGCCTTCGAGAGCATAAACTGTGCCGGGGTTCGGTCCTGAGCGCATAGTTAGTTGGTATTGGCCAGGCATAAATTCTCCTCCAAGCAAATAATCTGTGCTTAGTGTACAGGTTTCGAGCAAAAAAGTCAATTCCGACCTGCGGGTGAGAATCTCTTGACAAAAATAAATAAACATCGTATATTTACACTGTAAATAAACAGTGTTTATTTTAAAGGATGCTTATGTCCCCACGACCGAAAATTAGCGAGCAACACCCTCATCTTGAAGAGGCCATCAAGGAAACAGCTTGGCGACAAATCGCCGAAAACGGTGCATCTGCCATGAGCTTGCGGGCCATCGCCCGTGAACTGGGTATTACCGCCCCGGCTATCTACAATTACTTCCCCAACCGTGATGCGCTGGTAACCGCGCTCATCATAGATGCATATAAATCCTTTGGCGATTCCCAATTGGAAGCGCGCGATGCTATCCTGGCAGAAGACAGTTCTGGAAGGATGAAAGCCATTGGACTGGCGTATCGGGATTGGGCACACACCAATCCACAACGATATCAACTCATTTTCGGAACGCCGATCCCCGGCTACGAAGCGCCATTGATGGAAGTTTTGCCATTTGGTGCGCGTTCATTGAGCGCTCTTGTTAGTGTTGTAGAGGAACTACGCATATCAGGAAAATTGAACATCACATCCTTCCCAGAGGTCAAAGAAGATTACAAAGAGAGTTTTGAAATATGGAAAACCTACGGCGGCAACGTGGATATCCTGTCACTCTCCGTTGCCATGATCATCTGGGCACGCGTTCATGGGATCGTATCTCTTGAAATCGCAGGGAATTTACCACCCTTTGGTGCCAGCGGCAATGATTTATATTTGTATGAATTGGACTCAATCGCAGTGCAATTCATTAAGGAGTAAAAATGAAAACTCTTATTCTCGATGGCTCTCGTGCAAACGATCGGCAAGCGGTCAATATCACCAACGCATTGCACAAACATCTTCCCAATGCAGAAACCATAACCGTGCGTGAACAAAAGATCGGCAACTGTGCAGGCGATTTCTTCTGCTGGGTTCGCAACCCTGGCATATGCAACACGAACGACGACAACCGCATCATTGCTGAGAAGATCATAAACAGCGATCTTGTCATCTACCTCACACCTGTCACTTTCGGCGGCTACTCATCCGAACTCAAGCGCATGGTCGATCACCAGATTCAAAACATACTGCCGTTCTTCGCGAAGGTCAACGGCGAGGTTCATCACCAGAAACGTTACAAACAATATCCGAACATGCTGACCATCGGCTGGATGGAAGAACCGGACAAGCAAGCTGAGGCCATCTTCCGTCACCTTGTCCATCGCAACGCCATCAACATGTACGCAAAAACATCTGTTTGTGGATTGGTGATTGGTCGCCAGCCCGAAGCGGAGTTGACCTCCCAAACCAAACTCTGGCTCGAAGCGATTGCCAGCGGATCAAACTCCCCTGCACCTGCCCTGCCTTCGATAGATATTTCCACCTCTGAAATCAACTCCCATCCAACGCGCAGTATTACTCGTCGGCAGTCCACGTACAAAGAAAAGCACATCAGCATCGCTTGGCGGTTATCTCTTCGAACAGTTGAATGCACATGGTGTGGAGACACAGACCATTCAAATCTACACAACTCTCAATTCACAGGAACGCATGAGTGCAATGTATGAAACCATTGACAACGCTAACTCGTTCGTACTCGCCTTCCCCCTCTACGTGGACAGTCTCCCCGCGCCCGTCATCGCCGCGCTGGAGAAAATAGCGGCTCATCGCAAAGATAAGCACTCCTCGCCCATCTGTTTTTCTGCAATCGCCAATTGCGGTTTCCCAGGAGCAAACCACAATGACACTGCCCTCGCCATCACCTCTGAATTTGCCCGTCAAAACGGATTGACATGGATGGGTGGACTCGCCCTCGGCGCAGGGGAAGGCATCGTTCACGGCATCCCGCTCAACGAGTTGGACGGACGTGCCATTCCGCTTAAGCAATCCCTCGAACTTGCCGCCGAAGCATTGGCAAACGGAGAACCCATTCCGCAATCCGCACATGACCTGCTTGCCAAACCCGTTATTCCAAATTGGATGTATACGTTCATGGGTAAGTTCGGCTGGGAACAACAAGCCAAACAATATGGCGTGAAAAGAATAATTAAAAGACAACCTTATCTGTAGGAGAATTATCATGGCACCAATATTTAACGGTCGCTATGCAGCAAAAACAGACCAGCCCTTCGTAGTCTTTCTAATCGGAATGCGCATCAACCAATTATGGCGCTTCGACAAATGGATACCCGTTGCGAACGCGATGACAGCCATGTTGAAAACTTTATTCACATATCCTGAAAAAGGATTCCTGCACGCAGAATTCTTCTGGAATTTCAGCGGACCCGTTCTAATCCAATATTGGCGCTCGTTTGAAGACCTGGAGAATTTCGCGCGCGACCCATCCGACCCACATTTAGGTCCGTGGAAGAAATTTTAATCAGGCGGTTGGCACGGATGGAATTGTAGGCATCTGGCATGAGACTTATACAGTCAACCCCGATCAATTTGAAAGTGTCTATGGAAACATGCCCAAGTTCGGTCTCGCCGCGGCGATGGAACATATAGAAGCAAAAGGTTGTCGCGAAACAGCCCAAATGAGGCTTGGATCTAAAAACGCCATTGAATCTGCGATAGAAGCAAGGTAAACGTTAAATAAAATGTCTATCAATCATGTTGTTTTGGGCACCGGCGCTATCGGGCGCGCAATTGCGGAGGAACTCGTCCAGCGCGGGAAGACCGTCCGTATGGTAAACCGCTCGGGGGTAATGGCCGAGGCCCCTGTTGGGGTGGAGGTTGTCGCTACGGATTTGTATGATCCGGCTAACGTCGAAGATGTAACGCGGGAAGCTGCAGTGGTCTATCAAACAGCCCAGCCACGTTATTACGAGTGGCCGGAAAAGTTCCCGCCGTTGCAAGAATCGATTGTGGAAGGCTTGATGAGTGGTGGCGCAAAACTGGTCATTGTGGAGAACCTTTACATGTACGGCGAGACGGATGGTAAGCCGATCACGGAAGACATGCCATACAACGCCCACACCCGCAAGGGACGCGTGCGCGCACAACTGAGTAAAGCAGCGTTAGCTGCTCATCAGGAAGGCAAACTCCGTGTGACGATTGGCCGAGGCTCCGATTATTTTGGTCCCTGGGGTACGGACACGAGTATGGGCGAGCGGGCTTTCTATCCATTGTTGCAGGGCAAAGCTGCGCAAATGGTAGGACGATTGGACATTCCACACACGCATACTTACATTCCGGATTTTGGCAAGGCACTAGTTATCCTGGGCGAGCGCGATGAAGCCGATGGTCGGGTCTGGCATGTGCCCAACGATGTGCCTAGCATCTCGCAAGGCGAGATGATCCGCATGTTTGCCGAGGAGGCAGGCGTGGAACCCAAAATGAGCAGCATGGGCAAGCTCATGCTGCGGATTGGCGGCCTCTTCATTCCCGAAGCGAAAGAGTCGCTTGAGATGATGTATGAATTTGAGAAACCGTTTGTCGTGGATTCGAGCAAGTTCGAGAGCACCTTTGGCGTGCAAGCTACGCCGATGCGCGAAGCAATCAAGGAAACAGTAGCCTGGTACCAGACCCATCCCAAACAAAATCAGTAGATCACGAGATAGCTGGTAGAAGCCCGAAACTTTCTTGAAGTACTGAAGATAAAACTTTAGGAGTACATTATGACCTCAGCTATATTTGCGTTTCTCCACCATCTTTTTGCATTTACCTTGACCGCTTGTCTGATCTATGAATTCATTGCATATCGAAAGGGCATGACCATCGAAGAAGCGCGCCGCATTCAGCGCGTCGATCTCGTCTATGGAATTTCAGCAGGTCTGCTATTGGTTGTTGGAATATTGCGCGTTTTCTTTTTCGAAAAAGGTGTGAACTTCTACATTCACAGTCCATTCTTCTGGGTAAAAATGGGAGCATTTGCGATCGTTGGGTTATTGTCTATTGATCCAACGATTCGATACATCCGTTGGAATCAAACCTTGCGCGAAAACACGGTCCCTGAAATTTCATACGATGTATACAAACGGACACGCCTTCTTCTCTGGCTGGAAATGCTTGGTATTATTGTTATCCTGTTCTCCGCCGCCATGATGGCGCGTGGCATTGGATACTGAAAACAAAGTGAAGCCCTCGGAAACGAGGGCTTCTTCATCTTGACTATTTGAATTCTTTCGAGAGTTCATCCAGGCGGGCCAACTCATTATCAGTGAGCTTGAATTTCATCGCACCGGCAGACTGCCTGGCATGTTCCATTTTTGTAGCGCCTGGGATAGCGACCACACTCTCGCCCTGGTTGTAGATGACCCAATTCAAGGCGACCTGGCCCGGTGTGGCATCATATTTTTTCCCGATCTCTTCCAATGCTTCCACGATTGGCCGGCTTTGCTCGAATTTGCGTTTCAGGATAAAACCACGCTTAGATTGGGCGAATAAATCCGGGTTTTTGTGATATTTGCCGGTCAACAGGCCATATCCCAACGGAGTGTAAGCCACAATGGTGACGCCCAGTTCTTTGGCGGTCTCAAGCACGCCATTTGATTCGATCTTGCGGTCGAGCAGGCTATACTCCATCTGGTTGACGGCCAGTGGTAGGCCACGTTTCTTTAACTCGCTGTAAGCGCGCCGCATTCGATCGGCGTTGAAGTTGCTGATTCCCACCGAGCGGATTTTCCCGGCCACGACCAGATCAGCCATCTCATCCATTTCGGCTTCGGGGGAGGAAAATCCCCAGGGCTGGTGCACCAGATAGATGTCGATGCTGTAGCCGTCCAGATAACGGAGACGGTCCTGAATGGTCTTCGGGATGTTCCGAGCGGTTCTCAAGATCGGGAACCACTTGGTTTCGATCACCACTTCCCCGTTTGAAATCCCGGCCGCTTTCAAGCCCGCGGAAAGACCCTGTTCGGAAAAACCAAAGCCATAGAGTTCAGCCGTATCGAACCAGTTGATGCCGCCATCCAGTGCGGTCCGCACGATGGCATTTTTCTCTTCTTGTGAGAGAACCGGGAAGGCTCTACCAAAGAAACCTTTCCCACCAGAAAATTGCATGACGCCCAAACCGATGGGCGTTACTTCAATATCGGTTTTGCCCAGTCGGCGTTTTTGGATATCCACGTTGTTTTACTCCTTTCTCAGCGATGTTCACGGCATAGTCAATGAAGTAGATGTCCCCCGTAAAAGACTTCTTACTGGATTTCGTATCCGAACACTTCCCCGAACGCGGAGACAACTTTCTGTTTCACGCGTTCCATCGCGGGGACGGGATCCAGCAAATCCGCCAGAGAAACAACTGGCTCACCCGCCAATCCGCAGGCGATGATACCGTCCCAGTAGGACATATCAGGATTGACGTTCAGCGCAAAGCCGTGACGCGTGACCCCGCGCGCATCCACTTTGACGCCGATGGCAGCCAGCTTGGCGGGTTTCTGTTTGTCTTCGGGACGACAGCGCGGACAGCGTGACCAGACGTCGGCCTGCACCCACACGCCGGTCAAACCGGACCGTTGGCCTGCTACCACGCCCAGGTGCGCCAGCGCGACGATCAGTGTTTTCTCCAATTTGCGCACGTAGCCGACGTAATCGGCATCGGGGATTCTGGCGGACCTCCCCCTCACCCCTGACCCATCTCCCCTTTGAGGGAGAGGGGAAAGTTGTAGCAACGGATATCCCACCAACTGTCCCGGCCCGTGATAGGTCACGTCGCCGCCCCGGTCTACCCAGTGGACGGCGACGCGCTTCTCTTTCAGTTCGGATTCGTTCCAGAGCAGGTTTTTGGCCTGTCCGCGCCGCCCGAAGGTGTAGACGTGCGGGTGCTCCAGTAGCAATAACGTCGGCGGGCGCGCCCCGGCGGCGATTTCAGTAGCGTATTCGTCTTGTAGTTTCCAGGCGGATTCGTAGTCGATTAATCCAAGGTCTTCAGCAATAAAGGTTTCCATTTTACGTTTTACGCATTACGCATCATACTCCGTAAAACGTAATGCGTAACTTTCATCCGAAAATCCTGCGATACAAATCGCTTTCCAGCAACCCGTTTGGGTCACAGCGCTTCTTCAATTTCTTGAACTTTTCCACCGTCTCTTCGCCCAGGAAAGCTTTGGTCGTTTCGGGCGTAGTCTCGCTATTCTTGGCGAAGTAGAAACGGCCACCAGCCTCCAAAACGATCTGGTCGAACTCCTGTAACATCTTCGACATTTCCTCATGACGACGGACCTTGAAGTCGAGGGCCAGGGAGAAGCCGTCTACGGCATGAGTGAGCAAGAAATCATCCGGACGGTGGCGTTTGGTGACGCCAAGATATGAGGGTAAGCCACGCTTTTTAGAGAGGTCAAGCATCTCGGTCCAGGCTTGAAGCGCCGTCTCTTTCGGCAGGAATGACTGGTATTCGATGAGTCCAGTGCGCCCATAGGAAAGTTCAAAGTTAGGCACATAATCCAGCAGAAAGTGGAAGGCGGCATGACTCTGCCGGAAGGTGTGACGTCGCAGGCTGGCGATATATTTAGCCCAGTTCACACCCCACCAACCAATGTCGTTGACGAAAGGAGTCATGAAGTAATGCAGCAAGCTTTTGGGCATCACACCAAACAGGCGACTTGGCAGGGTCTGGTAGCTCAACTGCATTTTGGCCGGGTCAGGATCATCGTGGACGTAGTTGGCGGCGTGGATTTGTCCATGTCCAATCGTAATCGTATCCAGCCAGCCAACAATGTAATCATAGTTGGGTGCTTCATCTTCCAGCAGGCGAAGTTGCTCTTCGAGTGTGCGCGTTGGCCAGGCATGCACTTCCAGCAGGCCGGAGTCGATCTTTTTCATTTGTAGCGTCACTGACGTGATCACGCCCAGCATTCCCAGCCCGCTGATCATACTGTAGAACAGATCGCCGTTTTTCTTGGGGGTGCAGGTAATTTCGGCTCCGGTTGGCAGGATTGCCGAAAACTCAATCACGTGCTCGCCGATGGTGCCCGCGCGGAAATTGTTCTTGCCGTGGATGTTCGCACCCAGACAGCCGCCCAGCGTGGTAGTCATGGTGCCGGAAACGACCGGTGGCCACCAACCATCCGGCAGGACTTTTTGCCAGAGTTGCTCGAGCGTGACGCCCGCTTCGCATCGGACGACGCCCGAACTTGCATCCCATTCGACGATCTGGTTCATGCCTGTCAGGTCGAGCACGATGCCGCCGCCATTCAAAGCAGCATCGTTGTAACTGCGACCGGCCCCGCGCAGGGTGACGGTCAGCCCCGACTTCTTGGCGAGTTGGAAAGCCTCGTAAATTTCATCCGTTGTGGTGGGCGTAAGAAGATAAGACGGGGCGCTCATCGAGTGCCCGAAGTTTTCAAGGGTTGTGAAAGTTTGATTGATGGTATCCATTGTATTTTGAAAGACTTGGGATGTTAGATTTGACTTTACTGTCGTCTCAAGCCTAAAGTTAAAAATCTAGAAGCTTAATCGCCGGAAAATAACCGACGGGATATGCGTCAGTACCAACATGACCCAGCGCCAGATGCCGGCTACGTAGGCCACCTGCTTGCGCTTTTGGATGGCTTTGAAGATGCTGTCTGCAGCCTGCTGGGACGTAACCGCCAGCATAGGTTTGGGCGCGTTTGGAAGATTGAGCATATCTGTTTTGACCATGCCGGGTTTAATCGTCAGAACGTGCACGCCATGACGTGTCAGCCGGTTGCGTAGAGCCTCGAGATAGCAGGTAAAGCCCGCCTTGGAGGTGTTGTAGCCGGGATTGCTCACCCGTCCGCGGTCTCCGGCGACAGAGGAGACGCCCACAAGCTGTCCGCCACGCATGGCCTGAAAAACGGAAGCAACTTCACTCATCCAGGCCATCGCACCGAGCAGGTTGACCTCGATCATTTTGTAGTCTTCTGCAAAGTTGAATTCATCCATGGTCGGGAAGTAGATTACACCAGCGACGTACACGAACAAATCCAACCCACCCAGGTCAGCAACAATTTTGCGGAAAAGATTTGGAACCTGATCGTACGCTGTTACGTTATGTAAATAAGGGATTGCACGCGTTTCTGCTTGCGCACGGTTTATCTCGTCACACAACACTTTGAGTATTTCTTCTTTTCGATCCAACAATGCCAGTACATATCCTTCTTCCGCCAGACGCCGCGCTAGCGCAGTACCAATCCCACCCGAGGCCCCAACCAGGATTGCCTTTTTCCTCGGTGTCAGGGGAGTGGCACGCGGTATCATTGTTTGAACTTCAGGCACATCTGCCTCCCAACTTTAATGTATTGCCGACGATTTTAACACAGTCTCATCATCGCAAAATAGCATATAATGATTTCGACATTTATTTGTGACGTCTGAGACAAAAGAACCATTGTTTTGCAGGCTTTTTGAGTGATAAATTAAATTGATATCTATGGCGGAAAATAAATTACACCTTGCAGTCCTTGACCAGGCTCGCGAATCTCTGGATCAGACGGACCTGACAGATAACGAGAAAGATGTTTTACTAAAGCTTCTCGATATTTTGGCTTTGTCCCTTGAGAAATATGCCCCTCCGGAAAATCTGGCTGGCGAGCTGCACATATTGGCGGAAAAGCTGGTTTCGTCTCAGGCTCTGCTGACCCTGGCCGCACAACAGGCGGATGAATTGGACGCCCTTAAGATTCTCAGCTTGAACTTAACTGCCAGCCTGGATTTGCCAACTGTCTTGGATGCGGTTGTCAAAGAATCCATGCGGTTAGTAGATAATGCTCGTATCGTCCACATTTTTCTGTATGCAAATAATAAATTAGAATTTGGCGCATCTCTCGATTCGGATGGTCAAAAGAACCGCATATTTTCTCGCCCGCGAAAAGGCGGTTTGACCGAAACGGTAGCTCTTAAAGGGCAGATCATCATTGTAGAGAATATGGAAAACCATTCACTTTACAAAGATGCTCCCGCAAACTGGAGAGGTTCTATTATCGGAATACCGCTCAAAATAGGGGAAAAGGTTGTGGGTGTCATGAACCTGTCTCGCGAAAAGACCGGGGGCTTTTCGACCTCAGAATTACGTTTGCTCAATATGTTAGCAAACCAGGCATCTGTGGCCATCTCGAACGCTAGCTTGCATCAAAGCGTCAGCAGAAAAGCCTATACTGACACAATCACCGGACTAGCCAATCGCCGCGCCCTTGACGAACACCTTGAGTCCGAGCTCATCAGTGCACGTCGGACAAACTCTTCCTTTGCTGTGATCATGATGGACCTGGATGGATTTAAGAGCGTAAATGATACCTATGGACATGAAGTTGGCGATCAGGTGTTGCGGGCAGTGTTCAACGTTGTCTCTGTTGGCCTTCGTTCATCCGATTTTATTGCCCGTTATGGCGGCGATGAACTCACGCTCATTTTGGCTAAAAGCAACCTGCAATCAGCCAAGCTGGTCGCGGAAAAAATACTGGAAAACATTGCCAAGTTCTCATATAAAACTCCAGGCGGCAGTGCCATCAAACTGGGTATTTCAGGTGGGATCGCCATTTATCCCATCCATGGACGGTCCGGCTCCGACCTGCTGCGTGCTGCAGATGCCGCCCTATATGATGCCAAAAGGCACCAACGTGGTACTTGTTTGACCGCCAAAGGGATCACGGGACCGCTTGACCCGCTTGCCCTCAACCGAAAAGACAACGGAGGCTGACAGCCTCCGTTTTTATGCCTGGGGGGTATAATCTCTAAATTCTACCGAGGAGAAGAACAATGCCACGCAAAGTCAAGATCATCTTGAACCCAATGGCCGATATGGGCAATGCCTGGCGCGCTGCCAACGATTTGCGTCCCATCGTTGCCGAGTATGGCAATGCCGATTGGAGTGGCACGGTCTACCCGACACATGCTACCGAACTGGCAATGCAGGCGGGCGAACAAGACTACGAAATGGTTATTGCCATGGGCGGTGATGGAACCGTCCACGAGGTGATCAACGGGCTGATGCAAATTCCCGCAGAGAAACGCCCCATCTTGGGTGTTGTTCCGGTTGGCTCGGGCAACGACTTTGCACATTCCATTAACGTTCCGATGCAATCCGATTATGCTCTGGCGCATGCCCTCAATAACGAACTGTCTACGGTAGATATAGGCTTGATGACCGATGAAAATGGTCGCAAGGAATACTTCGATAACACAGTCGGGGTGGGTTTCGATGCTGTGGTCACCATTCGCTCGCATAAGCTGCCTGTCGTACGCGGTTTTCTGATGTATCTGACCGCCGTCATCCAGACCATCATCCTCAACCACGAGCCTGCCAAAATGCAAATGGAAGCTGACGGCGAAAAATGGGAACAGACCAACTTGATGGTCGCGGTCTGCAACGGACCGCGTGAGGGTGGCGGCTTCCTGGTCGCGCCCGATGCAAAAAACAACGACGGCCTCCTGAACTACGTGATGATTACCAAGTGCAGCCGCCCGATGATGTTCCGCCTCATCCCTGAAGTGATGAACGGTACGCATGGCCGTTTTGACCTGGTCAAGATGGGCACCTGCCAGAAATTCTCGCTCAACTCCGATCGCCCGGTCTACATCCATGCCGATGGCGAGATCTTCACCAGTTTCGGCAGCAACCTGCACAAGTTGGATTTCGAGATTTTGCCCGGGGCACTGAAGGTAGTGAAAGGGTAAAAGTAACAAGAAAGAGCAAAAGAGAAGTGAGAGGTAAAATAACGTTACCTCTCACTTTTTCTTTTTATACAAAATATGCCTGACCTGTACACATCTCTTCTCAAGCACGACCTCGGACACATCCGCATTGTAGCCGGACTGTGGGGACTGGAACTGGACTCGAACGAAAGCGAAGCTGCGTTAAAGGAACTCTGCGCTTCGCTTCTGGACCCGGACCTGCTGGCCGAAATCCTGGAAGCGCTCCACCCCGAAGCCCAAACCGCCATCGAGATGTTGGTCGCCAAAAACGGACGCATCCCCTGGGCGGAGTTTACTCGTCGTTTCGGCGACATCCGTGAGATGGGCCCCGGCAAACGCGATCGTGAGAAGCCGCACCTCAACCCAGCCTCGACAGCCGAGATCCTGTTTTACCGGGCGCTGCTGGCACGGGCTTTCTTTAACACGGTCAACGGTGCGCAGGAATTTGCCTATATCCCCGATGATTTATTTAAATTAATTAACCACGAAGGACACGAAGAATACAAAGTAGAAAAAGAAAAGAGCTTGTCGCCTTTAGCGGATTTTGCGGATAATTCCGAATCATTAGGTCGTCCGGCATCACCTGTCGAAAAGGCGCACCTTATCCCCACCAACGATTTTCTGCTCGACGATGCCACCACCCTGCTGGCTGCCTTGCGATTGGGAATTGACGCACCCGAAACGCATGTTCCTGCGCAAGTGATCGAACAACTTCTAAAATCAGCGAAGATCATTCTCAAATCAGGGCCAAAACCTGAGAAGGTGAAAACCTTCCTGGAAGCGCCGCGTGACGAGGCTTTACAAATGCTGGCCGATGCCTGGCTGGAAAGCGGAACCTTCAACGAACTACGCCAACTGCCTGGCCTGGTCTTCGAAGGGGAGTGGAAGAACCAGCCATCGGTTACCAGGGAATTCTTGCTCAACCTGCTGGATGCTATCCCCGAGGGCAAATGGTGGAGCCTGCCCGCCTTCATCCGGGATGTCAAAGCGAAGTATCCCGATTTCCAGCGCCCGGCTGGGGATTACGACTCGTGGTTCATCAAGCGCGAAACTGACGGCGAATACCTGCGCGGTTTCGCTCATTGGGATCAAGTGGATGGCGCGCTAGCCAGGTATTTCATCACGGGCGTGCTCTTCTGGCTAGGGCAGGTGGAATTAGCGAGTCCCGAAGAAGGGGCGGAGCCAACGGCGTTTCGGGTGATCAGTGAGAGGCCAAGAGGGAAAAGTGAAGAGGGGAAGATCGTGGCTCGTTCCAACGGACAGATTGCAGTGCCACGTTTTGCGCCGCGCGCGGTCCGCTATCAGGTGGCGAGGTTTTGCGAATGGGATGTAGCCAGAGAAGACGAGTACCGCTATATCATTACGCCACCTTCCTTGAAAAAAGCGGGTGAGCAGGGGTTGAAAGTCGAGCACTTGCTGGTGCTACTCGCCAAATACACTTCGGCTGGAATCCCGCCGGTTTTAGTGAAGGCGCTCAAACGCTGGGAAGTTAACGGAACCGAAGCCCGAGTGCAGACCCAGGTTGTTTTAAGGGTCAGCAGGCCAGAAGTCTTGGAAGAGCTGCGTAAGTCGAAAGCGGCACGTTTCCTGGGTGAGATGTTGGGTCCCACAACGGTGGTGATCAAAGACGGTACGCAGTCTAAAGTGCTGGCTGCGCTGGCGGAACTCGGTCTACTGGCGGAAGAAGAGAAATAAGGCGACTGTCATCCAAAAATGGTGACAGCCGCCTTTTTGTTGGAATCGAAAGTTGCTATAATAATTGTGTCAATTCGTTCAATAGGAGAAACAAATGTCCAAAATCGAATGGCTACAACAAGAGATCAATGGCTTGAAAGAAGCCGGATTGTACAACAACATCCGCACGTTATCATCGCCGCAGGGGGCCTGGCTGGTGGTGGATGGCAAGAAGGTGCTCAATTTCTGCTCGAACAATTACCTGGGGCTGGCAAATCACCCAAAGATTGTGAAGGCAGCCCGCAAAGCGACCAAGACCTACGGCGTAGGACCGGGCGCGGTGCGCACGATTGCAGGCACGATGGATTTGCATATTGAGTTGGAGAAACGGCTGGCTGCTTTCAAAGGTGTGGAAGCAGCTATTACGTTCCAGAGCGGTTTCAACGCCAACCTGGCGACCATCCCGGCGCTGGTGGGCAAGGAAGATGTGATCTTCTCCGACCGCCTGAATCACGCCTCTATCATCGATGGCTGCCGGTTGTCGGGGGCCAAGATCATCCCTTACGAACACAACAGCGCCGAATCGTTGGAAGAAGCCATCAAGGAAAATCTGTCGAAATACCGCCGCGCGCTTGATCGTGAGCGACGGCGTCTTCAGCATGGACGGCGATATCGCGCCCCTGCCTGCTCTTTATGAAGTGGCGAAGAAGCACGATATCCTGTTGATGGTGGACGATGCCCACGGCGAGGGCGTGCTCGGCAAGGGTGGACGCGGCATCGTGGACCACTTCGGCCTGCACGGCAAAGTGGATATCGAGGTCGGCACCATGTCGAAGGCTTTTGGCGTGATGGGCGGTGTGGTGGCTGGGGACAAGGTCATTGTGGAATGGCTGCGCCAGCGCGGACGCCCGTTCCTGTTCTCATCGGCCATGACCGTGCCGGATGCAGCCGCCTGTCTGGCTGCGGTCGATCTGCTGGAAGAATCGACCGAGTTGGTGGACAAGCTGTGGGAGAACGGACGCTATTTCAAAGCTGAAATGCAGCAGCTCGGCTTCGATACCGGCCAGAGCGAGACGCCCATCACGCCGGTGATGTTGGGCGAAGCGCCGCTGGCGCAGGAGTTCAGCCGCGAGCTATATAAAAAAGGCGTGTTCGGGACCGCTATCGGCTACCCGACCGTGCCGCAGGGCAAGGCTCGTATCCGTGTGATGATCTCCGCTGCGCATTCGAAGGATGATCTGGATCAAGGTTTGAAGGCCTTTGCGAAGGTGGGGAAGAAGCTTGGCGTAATAAAGTAATCAGTAACCGGTTTCCAGTAAACAGTGGACGGCGAGAGGGGGAAGCCGTCTTTATCTTTATATGATGTCTACTGTATAATCAAACGCTGGAGAACAAACTTGGAAAGTCGCAGTTTCTTAAAACGTTTTGCCTGGCTGTCTATTGGGGCTGCTGTCCTGACGATCCTGCTCAAGGCTACGGCCTATTTCCTGACCGGCTCGGTCGGTCTGCTGTCGGATGCGCTGGAGTCATTCGTCAATCTGGCGGGCGCGATCATGGCGCTCGCCATGCTGTCCATCGCCAGCCGCCCGGAGGATGACAGTCACCACTTTGGGCACAGCAAGGCTGAATATTTCTCCAGCGGGATGGAAGGTGGATTTATTATCATCGCCGCGGCGGGTATCATTTATACTGCCATCGAGCGTTTGATCAACCCACAACCGTTGGACCAGCTTGGGATTGGTCTGGCGGTTTCAATGGTAGCTGGACTGATCAACCTGGTCGCGGCCTTGATTATCGGTCAAAACGGCAAAAAGTACAATTCCATCACCTTACAAGCCAATTCCAAACACTTGATGACCGATGTGTGGACTTCCGTCGGCGTGCTGGGGGGCGTCGGGTTAGTAGCAGTTACCGGCTGGGCTCCGCTCGACGCGTTGGTCGCCATTGGGGTAGCCATAAATATCATCTGGTCCGGGGTTGGGATTGTCAAGCACTCCATCGCCGGTCTGATGGACACTGTATTGCCCAGGGAAGAAGATGCCCTGATTCGCGAGGAGATCGCAAAGATTTTGCCCGAAGGTGTCGCTTATCATGCCCTGATGACCCGCCAGGCTGGGGCGCGGCGCTTTGTCTCTTTCCATGTGCTGGTTCCCGGCGCATGGACGGTGGAACACGGGCATGTGCTGCTCGAAAAACTGGAAGTGCAGCTTACGAAGTTACTTCCCAACATGGTGGTCTTCACTCACATCGAACCGATTGATGACCCAGCTTCGTGGAGCGACCAGAAGCTCGACCATCACGATGATATTTTGGAGGGAGAACTTGCCCCCAATAAAGAATAGATTGTGCAGAGCAAAGGACAGTATGGTTGCCTGGACTAAATGATCTACACTCGAAGAGCCCCCCTTTTCTTATCGTGGACGGATCGAATCAAAGCCCAAAATAGATTGCAACCACGGCACCGCCGACTAATAGAGCAAGGAAGAGACTCAAAACCAATCTGCGGACACCCGTGTCGGGTTCAATCGTATCCCGGGGGTCACTGACCAGCGGAGGTGCGGGCTCGTAAATGGATTCGTCGGATCTCTCCATGGGCTTACGACTATACATATCCACTGCTTTTGGCAGGTTATCCAGCGGTGCAGATGATGGGGACACATCGCCCATATTTTGTTGCACTCGCTCGTATATGTCTTTGACGATGGTGGGAACGTTATCAAGGTTTGAAGAGAAAGTTCCACTTGCCATACCAGTGTTCGCCGAAGACTTCGATTTTCGGTACTCCCGACGTACAT
This sequence comes from uncultured Chloroflexia bacterium, assembly GCA_963785535.1. Lineage (GTDB taxonomy): Bacteria > Chloroflexota > Anaerolineae > Anaerolineales > Villigracilaceae > JAABUE01. The sequence goes on from CAWAVQ010000008.1 coordinate 52,850, forward strand.
CATCCGGCATATCAAATATGCTTTTGTACGTCTTCCCCCTGAAAACAATCTTAGCCATTTCAAACTCCTTATCATTTAGAACTTACGCAGTTCGAGAAAGGGTGCCGAAAATAAGGGGGGCGTGCGGCCGCACGCCCCCCTTATTTTCGGGTTTCTCTTGTTCAAGTGCATAACTCCTATCATTAATATACCAAATTAGTCCGATTTTGGAAAATAAAAGAGCCAAGGTTTGCCTGCCTCGGCTCCGGATTTGCGAGATTTCCCGTTTACTTTCTGAAATGCAGATTTGCCAATACTCCCAGGAAAAACACGAAAACCACCGCAACAACCACGCGCGCGATCCAGCCCGGGCCGGGGATGTAAACCATCAGTTCAAGCACGATATCCTGCAATACCGTGGAAATGCCCCAGATGGCGGTCGCTGTAAAACCTATTTCCTTTAGGGAGAGTTTGAAATTGTGCTTTTTCGATAGGTGCACGATCATCAACACTTCCAAGCCGGTCAGGAGCAATGATGTTCCGGGAAACGGGCTGGTGAGACCAGCGATCAGACCGGCGATCAGTGTGTAGATGAGAACCAATTGCATAGAAACCTGCAATCTTTCAAAATGGGTAAGCCTGAGCACATAAATCCATGGTTATGCTCAGAAGCCTCCACGTGCAATGATAAAAACCGCTAGACCAACCACACAAATTCCTATGATAGCAACAACAGCCGCTACGAGAGACCAACGCGGACCGGTATCCTCCTGGATTACGGACGGCGATTGGGCGAGCGGCTGCGAGGGGCGGATTTCCGCATCTTCCCGAACTGGAAGCCTGCGATGTCTGCGCCAGGTCCGGCATTCCCGAAAGCAGGCCGAATTCCTGCAACTTGGCAATGCCCTTCGAAATGCGGGCGCGCATCTCCGGCGACATTCGCTCCAGAGCGGCGACCCCCTCGCTGTTCCCGCCCGTTTTTTTCGCGATTTCGATGATGTTGCTGACCACATCTCCTTCGAGAACGTCCGGCACGCCGTTGCCATCTTCATCTCTCATTGCGGACATCAACTGCTCGTACATCTGTCGCTCGTTGGCGGGCATTTCGGCCAGGTCGTTATAGGTCTTGCCGTTGAAGTGGATTTGGGGCATGAGGGCCTTCCTTGTTACAACGAGAGCACTTCTCTAATTACAAGAGTTTATCGCTTTCGGAGAAGCTGTGAATCAATTAGCCTGTTGAGCATTTGCAAGTCTATTTCGTTATTGTCTTCACGATACTGTTCTGGATCGCGATTGATATCAACGGAAAGGGCACGGAAACCACTTTCATTCTCAGCGAAATGAACTTGATAAATACAATTCCCCGTCCAACTCCTGTGAAAGAAGAGGGTGTTATTTTCAAAGAAGATGAACCATTTATCTTCCATTTCTTTTGGGAGCAGGCCAGCCTTGATGCGATCTCTTTCCTCATTTGAAAATGCTCTCCTAAAAGTTAACCTGACTTGCCTGGCAGGCAAAGGATTTGTCTTCCAATCTGCTTTTTTCGCGATGGGCATTTGCACTCCTGAGCAAACCCTTTACACTAAACCTGCAACCCTTCCCACTCGTCCAACTTCTCATCCATCTCGCGCTGCACGGAGGTATATTGCTTGCCAAGCTTGCGCCACTTTGGCAGGATCGGCAGGCGGATTCTCCAGCTTGATGCTCAGCTCTGCTAATCGACGTTCCAGGGCTGCGATGCGGTTTTCCAGTTCCTGCAAATGGGCCAGACGACGGCGTTCGGCTTTCTCATCCGGCGATCTGGAGGGGCGCTTGCTTTTCTTTGCGGTTTCTGCTTCTGCCATGGCCGCCAACCTGGCAGCCTCTTTCTCTCTCGCCTCTTTCATCTGCGAATAAGTGCCTTTGAAGACCGTCAAGGCCGATTCGTCCGGGTTTACCTGCCAGATTTGGGTGGCCAGCGCGTCGATCAGATAACGGTCATGCGTGACCAGCAAGATCGTGCCGGGATATTCGTCCAGCACAGCCTGCAAGATTTCCTGCGAGGGGATGTCGAGGTGGTTGGTGGGCTCGTCGAGCAGCAGCAGGTTGGTATCTTGCAAGGCCAGCTTGGCCAGCGCCAGCCGTCCGCGCTCACCACCGGAGAGCATCTCGACTTTTTTGAAGGCGTCATCGCCCGAGAACAGGATATTTGCCCAGGTAATCGCGGATCTGCCCGGGCAGCCAGTTGGGCATGACCGAGTCGATCTCGTCCATCACCGTATTGTCCGGCTTTCAGCCCTTCGTGCGCCTGGGCGAAGTAACCGATATGCAGCGATGCGCCCAGTTCCACTTTGCCTGCCAGCGGTTCCAATTGTCCCAGGATGGTTTTCAGGAAGGTGGTCTTGCCCGCGCCATTGGGTCCGATCAAGCGCTGCGCAGCCCAGGCGACGCAGTTCGATATCGGGAGCGGAGAAGAGCATTTTGCCCGGAATTCCGCGCACCGGGTCATCGGGATATCCAACCTGCAAATCGTACGTGCGAATGACCAGATCGCCCGAGCGTTTGGCAGTGTGCAGGTTCAGGTGTAGTTTGGGCAGCGTGCGTACCGGGGAACGCAAGGCGCGCACGCGTCGCTCGGCTTCTTCCACGCTAAAGGGACTGGTGGTGGTCTCCACATCGAGCTGCGACCAGTTGGTATTGAGCACGGTTTCGAACCCGACCTGCTCGATGGCCTGCACCACGCGCGTCAGCCGCCGCAGTTTGCCTTTGGCCTGCGACACGTTCTGGCCGGAAATGTTCTTCTTGATGTACTCGACTTCTTTGAGCAGTTTTTCCTTCTCGCGCTCGAAGGTTTCCTGACGCCGGTCGGCGCGTTCCTGTCGCTGGTGCAGGTAGGCCGAGTAGTTGCCGTGATATAGCTCAAATCCAGACGGCAGCATTTCCAGGATCACGTTGCAAGCTCGATCCAGAAAATAACGGTCGTGCGAGACGATGACGGCTGCCCCGTCCCATTGGGCCAGGTAACTTTCCAGCCACTCGACGGCGGCAATGTCGAGGTGGTTGGTGGGCTCATCGAGCAGGAGCAAGTCAGGGTTCGAGAGTAAGAGGCGCGCCAGAAAGGCCCGGGTGCGCTGTCCGCCGGAGAGATGTTCCAGCCGCAGGGTGTAGTCCGCCTCGTCGAATCCCAGGCCGGTCAGCACCTGCCTGATGCGCGTTGGGTAGGTATATCCGCCGCGCATCTCGAAGTCATGCTGCAACTTGCCATAGCGTTCCATGACGTCTTCTGCCTGGGCGGGATCGGCCATCAGCGCTTCGAGACGGTGCAGTTCTGCCTGCTTGGATTGGAAATGACTGAAGATGGACTCGCACGACTCCCAGAGCGTACCGTCCATTTCGAAGTCAGCCTCCTGCGGGAGATACCCGATTGCGGACTCCCTTTGCGCTTGCTACCGTTCCCGAGGAGGCTTCATCCTCCCCGATCAGGATGCGCAACAGCGTGGTCTTGCCCACGCCATTGGGACCGACCAGCGCCATGCGCGCACCCTTGGCAACGGTGAAGCTGATGCCATTGAAGAGGTCGAAATCGCCGAAAGATTTGGTAGAGGGAGTTGGCGGTGATGAGGGACATGGGTCAGTAGTCAGTGTGCAGTAAACAGTATTTTGATAAGTGCCCCCGAATTATAATGCCCCAGCCCCTACCCGGCCTCCCCATATGCGACTGGGTTTCGTCGCATTTGGGGGAGGTGGCGTGTAACGCCGGAGGGGGCCAGGATTATTTCACAATTGCGTAAATGTACGCATCTCTTGGTTCATTGCTGATATTGGGATGTAACGCATAACGTCGCAATAGGCCTTCGCGTGCCATGCCGGCCTTTTCCATGACCCGTGCGGAGGCAACATTTTCCACATCGCAAATGGCCTGCACGCGGAAGATATCAGGCTGGGCTAAGGCCCACTCGATCATGGCGTGCAGGGCTTCGGTCATGTAGCCCTGGCTCCAATATGGGCGTGCCAGTGCGTACCCGACCTCGATTTTGAAGCTCATCGGGTGCAGATCACACATTCCAATCAGCCTATCGTTTTCCTTGAGCGTGATGGCATATGCAAAATCTTTTCCCGTACGCCACAACTGTCCGCATGCGAGCAGGAATTGCTCTGTTTCTTGCATATTTTGGTGTGGTTTCCAAACCAAATAACGCGTTACTTCGGGATCTTGAGCGTAGGCTTCAAAGATGACAGGTGCATCCTCCATGCGTGGTTTGCGCAGGTGCAGACGTTCGGTTGCAAATGTTTCTGGCGGCTTCATTCTCCCCCAATATTTGTCTCCGGGATATGCACGGCCTTTTCTTTGCCCAATTCCAGTGAACGCTGATAGGCTGCCCAGATCGCGCGCGAGATGGCGGTGCGGAAGCCGGCCTTTTCCAGATAATATAACGCTTCTGCAGATGTGCCTCCCGGCGAGGTGACCTGGTTGCGTAGCGTGGCAGGATGTCGCTGGGCATAGCGGTAGTAATCCACTGAGCCGCGCACGGTCTGCAAAACCAGTTGTTCGGCGATGCGACGGGGGAAGCCCATATGCACACCAGCATCGATCAAAGCCTCGGTAAACAGGAAAACATAGGCAGGACCGGTACCCGAAAGAGCAGTGGCCATATCGAGATAGCCTTCGTCCTCTACAAAGACCTCCTCGCCGAGAGCGCCCAAGATTTGACGCGCCATTTCCTGTTGGGTTTCTGAAGTTTCTTGCGATGCTGCCCATACGGTGATGCCTTCACCGATCTGCCCTGGGGTGTTGGGCATCGAACGTACAATCGCGTTATGTTTCAAAGCTGTGCTAATTTTCTGGATAGTTGCGCCCGCGACAATAGAGAGCACCAGGGCATCCTTTCGTATGGATTTCAGACCCTTCATAACTTCGCTCAACCGCTGTGGCTTGACCGAGAGCACGACCACATCTGCATCAGTGGCGGCCGCGGCGTTATCTGTCGTTGCCTGGATGCCATATTTCTTTTGCAGTTCTTCGCCACGCTCCTCACGAGGACCGGATGCCAGCAGGTTTTCAGGTTTGGCCAACTTCTGTCGGACGAGTCCGGCAATCATGGCTTCAGCCATCACACCAGGGCCGATGAAAGTGATTTTTTTGTCAAGCATGATTCCTCCGTGAAAAAATATATCATAACACGCCCGCGAAATCCCCTACCGCGGGCGTGATAATCTCAAGTTTTACGAATAAGTCGCGTTGAAATGTAACCTATGGAGTTTGGATTCTCGCGGCCTCCTTCAATGCTTCAGCTTTGTTTATTCGTTCCCAGGGGAATTCAATATCATCGCGACCAAAGTGCCCGTAGGCTGCGGTCTGACGATAAATGGGTTTGCGCAGGTCAAGGTCCCGAATGATCGCGCCGGGGCGCAGGTCGAAGTGCTGGGTAATCAGTTCTGCAATCTTGTCGTCTGCGATTTTGCCGGTCCCGAATGTTTCTACATTTACTGAGAGCGGGTGTGCTACACCGATGGCGTAGGCTACCTGGATCTCGCAACGGTCGGCCAACTCAGCGGCAACTACGTTCTTGGCTGCCCAACGCGCGGCATAAGCGGCAGAGCGGTCTACTTTTGTGGGGTCTTTCCCGGAGAAAGCGCCGCCGCCATGACGGCCCATGCCGCCGTAGGTGTCGACGATGATCTTGCGACCGGTCACACCCGCATCGCCCAGCGGGCCACCGATCACGAAGCGCCCGGTGGGATTGACATAGATTTTGAGATCGTCATCTACCATATCCGCAGGCAGGATAGGCATAATTACATGCTCGATGATAGCCTTGCGAATATCTTCCTGCGAAATTTCAGGGGCATGTTGAGTTGAAATAAGCACAGTGTCGATACGCTTGGGCTTTCCAAAGGCGTACTCGACCGTGACCTGGCTCTTGCCATCTGGACGCAGCCACTCAAGTGTGCCATCCTTGCGGACTTCGCTCAGGCAGCGGGTCAGTTTGTGCGCCAGGTAGATCGGCATGGGCATCAGGGTGGGAGTTTCGTTGCAGGCATAACCGAACATCATGCCCTGATCGCCAGCGCCGATAGCGTCCAGTTCAGCATCGTCACCGCCTTTGGCTTCTAGCGACTTGCTGACACCCATGTCGATATCCGGGCTCTGGCTGGCAATGGCCGAGAGTACGCCGCAGGTATTACCATCGAAGCCTTTCTTGGCGCGGTCGTAGCCAATTTCGACCACGACTTTGCGGACGAGGTCGTCAAAGTTGACAAAAGCCTGCGTGGTGATTTCGCCCAGCAGCATCACGTAGCCGGTCTTGGTGGCCGTTTCGCAGGCCACGCGCGAATAAGGATCCTGTTCCAGACAGGCATCCAGAACCGCATCGCTGATCTGGTCGCACATCTTGTCAGGATGGCCCTCCGTCACTGATTCAGATGTGAACAGTAGCTTTGGGGAAGTCATAAAAGTCGTACTCATAGGTTGCACCTCTTTGAAATAGAAAATTGCCCTTTTCAGACTAACTAAGAAAGGGCAATTTGCACACAAATTGGGCTGCCCTCTCATCTTCCAGAAACGTCCATCTGCCGGAATTAGCACCTTTTCTGTTGAAAGGTTGCTGAGGCTTCGCAGGGCCGGTCCCTCCGCCTCTCTGGATAAGAGCGCCGATTAGGGCTATTTGGATTGTCTCGGGATAATATCACAGGGAATATAGAAAGTCAAACTTGAATGAACCGGCAAAAATGCTGTTGACCGAGAAAATGCTATAATATTCTTGTCCGAACAGATGTGACTGGCGCGATAAGCGTATCGGGCATGGGAACAATAATGGAAAAATCAGGGCTCACTCCCAAAGTGCTGATCGTTAGCAACCAGCAAACAACAGGTCCCTTATGGGTTTTCAGTTTGCAACAGCAAAAACTGAATGTTGCACTTGGAAGCGGTTCCTGCCAATACGCTCGCGCGTTGTGAAGCGGAATCACCCGCTCTCATCATCCTGGATACGAACCTGCCCGAAGAACAAACTCTCGAATTGATACGGAATTCTGCGCGCCGAGATGCTCACCCCGATTTTGCTGTTGACATCGTCTCGCACAGACGAATTTGTGCTCGAAGCGTATAAAGCTGGAGTGGACGATTGCATCCCGAAACCCACCAGTCCATCGTTATTTCAGGCAAAGGTCAAAGTCTGGCTGCGACGCTTTGGCAGTATTTCTGCCGATATACTCGAGCCGATCAAAGTCGGGACTCTGCAATTGTTTCCCTCCGAGAAAATCATCATTTTAAAGAATGGCAGCACGGTGCGATTGACCAGCTCTGGAACTGCGGCTCCTGTATTACCTGATGAGTCGGCCAGGCCATACTGTGACTGTTGAAGAATTAAACCGGCGTGTCTGGGGATATAGCAATGAAGCAGATAATACTATGCTCAAGAATGTGATCTATCGCTTGCGCCGCAAGATCGAGACGGATCCCGCCAACCCGCAAATCATCCGAAATGTGAGCTGGCGCAGGGATACAAGCTCGTTTACGAATAACCCCATCAACTTATCTGAAGAATGAAATCTTCCGTGCTGTCTTGAAGTGCGGAGGATTTTTTTGACTCAAGTAATAAAAGAGTACCAAATTTTCGGTCTTTGTTTCGGAAACTGCGACTGATTTACGACTGCAACGTTGTAACCGATCATTTCCCATCCCGTCATGATAGTTATACAAAAAATTTATATAGCTGTTTTTTGGCGGTGATGACTCTGTTGCCTGAATTGGTCGCTAACCCGCAATTTGGGGCAAAGCAACAGATGAGCCAGTAGCGAAACCGGCCATGCTTTTTGAGCGTGCCGGTTTTTTATTTTTGCAAACAGATCATAAAAAGATAATTATTTAGAAGGAGGTGCCTATTGGGGATATTGCAAGACATATTTTTATAAAGCGATTTTCATTCAACAACTCGTTCATTTTTTCAAAAGGAGTTATCAAACATGAAAAACAAATTTTCAATTGTAACTGACGCTGGCGCTGATTTTAGCGATGTTAGTTACATCGCTGGCGCTGGCGGATGGCACACCTACGATTACGTCTAATGTACCCGATTATGGACGTCAGGCGATACTGTTACTCTGTTTGGCGTTGGTTGGCAGGTAGGTAAATTAGTACACATTTATGTAAATGACAATGTTGGTTCCTCGTGGAGCCTCAATAGTAATCCCGATCCTGTTGCGGATGGTAACGGTAGTTTCGCCTATCAATTCCAACTTCCGCAGTTGGTTATGATGGCTACCTACAGTGTCACAGCCACCGGCTCAATGTCTGGCGCAGCGACTACAACATTTACGGATGGTGCGCTGCCAGTATTAGTAGAAGATCGGCTTGCCTTCAAGCACTTCCTGGAGTGTAACTTGGAATGGGACTACAAAATCGTTCAGTAACGTGACACAATATCATTTGGAGTAGGCAAGCTACGACTGCCGGATCATACGGTTGGTACTGTAACAGGATACATGTGCTTGCGCCTGCAGTCTGGATACTGCCACTCTCACTCAAACCATAATTCACAGGTGAATATTACGTATCACTGCGTCTGATATTACCGCACCCACTGTGACGGTTACCCCAGATCGTAATTCCCGATTCCAACGGATGGTACAACCACCCTGTGACGTTCACGTTCATGGTCGAATGAGCCGGCCACGTGCGATGCCCCGATAACTTATACCGGTCCGGATTCTACGCTAGCCACGGTGACGGGACTACTAGCACTGATACAGCTAACAAGCATTGGAACAAGTTCAATCACTTTCAAGTATGATGCGACTGCGCCAAGCATCACGGGAACACTAGCCCCCTCCACTCCTTCTTCCAGTGGATGGTACAACCTCAGTACAGGTGCGCCGATCGTTACATGGAACTGCCTGGATGCTATGTCTGGTGTTGCTTCTTGCCCTGCTCCGTATACTTTTGGTGAAGGGACAAACCAGAGCTATACTGGCACAGTGTATGATGCGGCCGGGAATTCAGCATCTGCAAATGTTTCCAATGTTAACGTTGATCTGACCAACCCGACAATTAGCGGCAGTGCATTTCCCGCACCAAACGCTGCTGGTTGGAATAATACTGATGTTAGCGTGGTATTCACCTGCTCTGATGGAATATCTGGTATCGCCACCTGCGGCCCGAATCAGATTTTAAATAGCGAAGGCGCAAATCAATCGCAGTCCGGTACCGCAGTTGATAACGCGGGTAATAGCGCCAGTATAAACGTGAGCAATATAAACATAGACAAGACCAAACCCAATGCGGGTGCCTATGTTGAGCCTGTTGCAAATGCGAATGGTTGGAACAATACGGATGTGACCGTGAGCTTTAGCGGTTCTGATAGTCTCTCAGGTATTGCTTCTTGCTCATCACCTGTTGTTTTAAGTGGCGAAGGCGCAAATCAATCTACATCAGGCACATGTACTCGATGTAGCTGGTAATGTGAGTGCTCCTCGCAACGGCAAGTGGAATTAACATTGACAAGACTTCTCCAACCGCTACCGCATCTATTTCACCTGCTCCGAACGATGCAGGTTGGAACAACACAGACGTGACTGTGAGCTTTAGTGGCTCAGACGCTCTCTCCGGAAATGATTTCTGTGATCCCGCCGTTGTGTTAAGCAGCGAAGGTTCTGGCCAGTCAGCCTCTGGTACTTGCACTGACAAAGCTGGCAACGTCAGTACTCCTGCAATAGCGAGCGACATAAACATTGACAAGACCCCCCCAACCGTCTCTTGGATTGGCGGTCCTGGAGAAGGTGCCAGCTACTACTTTGGCTTTGTACCGCTTCCACCCGCGCCGGAGGATATCTCAGTTTCGGACAACCTTTCAGGACCCAACTGGGTTGGTGTCATTGGTTATAGCCCTGAGGTTGGTACACACACAATGACCGTCACAGCTACTGACCTGGCAGGCAATGAAAAGGTTGAAACGCGTACCTACACTGTCCTTGCCTGGACACTCAATGGCTTCTACAAGCCAGTGGATATGAGTGGCCTCATCACAGTATGGAATACCGTCAAGGGAGGATCGACTGTACCTTTGAAGTTCGAGGTGTTCGCCGGATCAACAGAATTGACAGATATTTCTGTGGCCAAGTCTCTCAGTGTGGCACCAGTTTCATGTACATTGGGTTGGGAGGATGCTATTGAGGAAACCATAACCGCAACGGGTGGTACCAGCTTGCGCTATGATTGGACGGGCGGCCAGTTCATCTATAACTGGCAGACTCCGAAAAAGGCTGGCTCCTGCTACAGAGTCACTCTAGTTACTCAAGATAACTCTTCAATTTCCGCCTTGTTCAAGCTCAAGTAGCCCAGACACTAGTCAAACGAACAGGCCGCTGACGGTTCTCAGCGGCCTGTAATTTAAATCTTTTCCAAAAATTATTCTGATGCACAACGGAACCCAAGTCTGGGAGAGTAATCTCCAAGATAGGCCGCGCTGCCGACTTCAGCATCAGGGTTAGGACCTAACGCCGAAGCCCGGTTTGATACGCGGATTTCGGTTGCTACGTCAGCGTAGGAACCGCCGCGTACGACACGTTTGAAATACGCGGTGCGTGTCTCTGGCCCTGTGGGGTCACTGGCAGGACTGCTAGCGTAATAATTTGCATCATAATAGTCGCTTGTCCATTCAAGGACATTCCCGGCCATATCCAATGCCCCAAACGGGCTGGCACCGGCCGGATAACTACCTACCTGGCTCGTATCCTTATTCGAATAATTGAAATTCCCGCGTGTGTCATCCGGCGCATCTTCGCCCCAGGGATACGTGTTGACCGTATTACCGCGAGCGGCATATTCCCATTCTGCTTCGGTGGGCAGACGGCGGCCGGCCCATTCACAATACTGCTTGGCGGAATCCCAGGTCACATTGACTACTGGAAAGTCATTAAACTCAGCGTTGTTGAAATAAGTCGGCTGCGTCTCTGATGAAATACTTTGTGGAGGACTACATGTCCCAGCCTGGACACACTGCAAGAACATAGCGTTCGTGACCTCGGTTTTGTCGATCCAATAGGCTTTCATCTCAACTTTATGCACAGGTTTTTCATCCGCGGCAGCCTGCGGATCTAAACCACCCATCTGGAAGGTGCCCTCCGGAACATACGCCTGGACCATTCCATCTTCTGACGAGGTACGTTCGGAACCAGCCTTTTTGGCTCCCAATTGACAGGCAGTGCTCAACAAAGCCACTGCTAATAAAATAGGAAATAGTTTTTTCATGGTTTCCTCCGAAATTGATATCGGTTTGAAATGTGGGTGGGTCATATGGTCATCCATAACACTCTTGGGTAACATGTTGGTACTATTTTGCGACTTCTTGTTACCACTTTCGCCTATTCTCGCATATAATATAGGGAATGTGCATTGCAATTTCATTCGAAAGCGGTAACCATGACAACTAAGAACCAATCCAATTCCCAAGCAACTCTACGTGTATTCATCGTCTGTGACCAGTCCGATACCGCACCTATCTGGGGATATATGATCCGAGAGAAAGGCTTAGTGGCCATTCTCGAAACCTCGGTGCAACGTGCGATGGGGCGAGCCGTTGAAGACATTCCCGATTTGATCATCATCGATGTGAATGCCTCTCACGAAGAGCGGCTTGCGTTGTGCAAAAAATTCCGCGCTCTAAGCTCCAGCCCGATCTTGCTATTCCTGCCTGCGAATAATGAAGCGGAGATCCTTTCGGCCTATGATGCAGGTGTGGACGAATGCGTTATCAAGCCCATCAGCCCAGCCATATTCCTGGCCAAGATCGCTGCCTGGTCGCGTCGTAGCTGGACCGAGCCCATGTCTCCGCGCCGGACGAATAAACTGCGCCTTGACCCGTCTCGCCGCTCAGCGGTCGGCGAAAATGACACGGACGTGCGCCTGACCAATCTGGAATTCCGTCTGCTACACTTGCTGATGAGCAGACCAGGATACGTGTTCAAGAGCGAAGATATTATCCAAACTGTGTGGGGCTCCCAACGTGAGAACGACCAATCCCTGCTTAAGAATATGATCTATCGTTTGCGGAAGAAACTGGAAGAAGAAGCTGGCGAGACCAACTTGATCCAAACCTGGCCAGGTGGGTACAGCTTCCAGGAAGACTGAGACAAAAGATGACAAAACGAAACAAAAAACTGGCGGCCACTTGACCGCCAGTTTGTGCATTTCTATTCGATTGGGGATAACCCCATTTGTTTTTACTTTTCCACACTCACCACTCCGCCCAAAGCATTCAACTTCAACGTCCAGGTGGAGCCGACCTGGAACTGCTGGAACTCACTGCCATTCCCTGGGTCATATGTTTTCTCGCCTTTTTCGGTGTCGAAATAGACTGTGTAGTCGGCGCTCTGGTCCCCCAGACGCTGGTCATTGCTGATATTGGGTTGCTCATAGTACGGGTTGAGATCGTGCCCGTCCAGTGTGTAGGTTTGGATGGTACTCCATTCGTCGACGGTGTAATCACAATACTTCTCGCTCTCGTCGTGACAGTCCTCCACGACCTCGGCGTAGCCATTACCCTGGTCGACTGACTTCTCTTCACATACTTGCCGGGTCTCGGTTTGGCAGGAGACGTTATAAGCATCTGAAGGCGGATCTCCACGTTCATTGTTGTAATCTACCGCGCGGATTTCCTGTACTGGCACGGATGTCTGCCAGTACACGTCGGTCACGGTTGCTTTTACTGACGATGACGGGAAGACGAACAGCATCAGGATCGCGACGCAACAAATCGCCAGCGCTGCGCCGATCCCGCCCAGGAGCAGCCAGTTGGGTTTCTTCTTCGCGCCTTTGGCGGCAGCATCAGCGATCGTTGCAGAAGCTGCCACAGGCGGTTTGGGTCTTTCAGGCTGTGGCAAGGCAGCGCCGCATTGCTGACAGTTGATATTCGTCCCCGGGTTCACGGTTCCGCAATTGCCGCAAGTCACTGGCTCCAACTTGCCCGCCGATAAGTCAATTTCATGCCCAGCCTGGCGTGCTTTTCCCTCGCTCAGGTCCGCGCCGCATTGTGAGCAGGTCTTCGCAGTGGACGGGTTGCGCGTGCCGCAGAACCCGCAGTGGATGTCCGCACCACGCCCTTCTAGCTCGCTGGCTTTCTCGGCCGAAACGAACTTTTTCTCAGCGGGCGCTTCGAACTGCACGTTCTCGGGTTGTGGCGCGCCACAGTTCACGCAGGTCTTGACTGAGCCCTTGTTGCGCGTGTTGCAGTTTGGGCAGGTCCATTCCAGTTCGATAAAGCCTTTGCTTCTCTGGGCCATCGTGCCTCCTCAAGTGAATGCTTTGGGGAATTTTATCAAAATTTATATAGCGTTGGGCTTGCCGAAACATTGCCAAAAAATGTTTTGCTCAATCAGCGGTTTTCCCCTATAAACGGTGAGCCGTCGCGCTGAGCTTGCCCGCCCCGGTAGAGCGGGCCGGGGTCGAAGCGCATATTGATGGAGTTCGCCCTTCGACAGGCTCACCTGTGCCTGCGGTCCTGGTGCAGGCAGAGCGGCTCCATCAAAGAACTAGAACCCCTGCCACCTGCGGACTTCGTCCAAGCGGGACTCAGTATCCGGCTCCCTACGTGGAAAGGGATCTCCCGCATCGAACCCCGACCCATTGCCTGCCAGCGCTTCGAAGACCGCCCTTACCCCGTTGGCAACGTTCGTCGGGTTATAGCCGCCTTCCAACACGAAGACGATCTTCCCACCGCAGTGCTCCTCAGCCAGTTCTACCAGCCGCTTCGAAATGTTGAAGAACCCGGCTGATGAGAACTCCCAGTGAGGTCAGCGGGTCATTCCAGTGTGAATCAAAGCCCGCTGAAACGAAAACCATCTCCGGCTTGAAGGCTTCTACCGTTGGCTGGATGATTTCCTCCGTAATGCGTGCAAAGGCCTCGTCTCCCGCATAGGCAGGCAGCGGCACATTGACGATGCGTTTTTTGGCATGTGGCGCATCCTCCAGCCAACCCGTGCCGGGATAAATGCCCCATTGATGCGTCGAGAGATAGGCAGCACGCTCATCATTCAGAAAGGCGGCCTGGGTACCGTTGCCATGATGTGCATCGTAATCTACTACCAGCACGCGCTCTAATCCCTGTGCAAGCGCATCCTTGGCTGCCACTGCAATGTTGTTGAAAATGCAGAAGCCCATAGCCTTATCCGGCTCGGCATGATGGCCTGGCGGACGCACGATCGCGAAGGCATTGTCGAATTCACCCGCGATAACCGCCCGCGAGCACGCCAGGGTAGCACCCGCGGCCAGCAACGCATCCTCGAACGAGGTCCGCGTAACAAAGGTAGGAGCATAGTCAATGATGCCAGGCGCCTGCTCGCGGCAGACCCGTTCCAACCCGGTAATCAGGCGCGGAAGGTGTACACGTGCAATATCTTCATGTTTCGCTGGGGCTGCTTCGATGCGCTCCGCGGGAAATGTATCGAGCTTGGGAATGAGTTCGCCCAGACGTTCCGGGCATTCCGGGTGATCTGGATATTCGTGTTCTGGGGATGGGACGAACGTGTAGGCGGTGGACATAATAATATTATACATTCAACAAAAGGTGACAATCACTTTTGCGTTGCACCCTTGAAGAAAACGGAGGGGGCAAAGTGACTGTCACCTTAAAGACCAACAGGCACTCAAAGTGCCTGTTGGTCTTGAGGGGGGAGGGACACCACCGTCTGTTCAACATGGGGGGGACATGCTGTCCAGATTGTTCGGTGGATGACACCTAAATACCAATAAAAGGGAGGGCAGGTGTCGTTAGGATTAATATACACCTAAACAGTCTGGATAACATTAAATTAAGATTAGAAATAAGGGCTAATTAGTCCAATTTTATCCCCCGCAATTCCTATTTGTGCGATGTGTTACATATCAGCGGTAGTTATTCGGTCCTGTGACCTTTCGAGCCAAAGATCTTCAACCACTCATCCACTTCGGCAGACGAGACTTTTCGGTCTGCAGCTGGCTTGTGGGTCTCGCCGCGCGGAGTCTGTTGTAGCAGGCGGGCGAACTCCTCGGATGAGAGTAATTCGGCGTGTGCAGACCGCGCTCCGGCCTGCACTTCCCGGTCGGAACTGACCACGGTCCAATTTTTGGCGGCGCGTCCCATCTTTTTCAGCCGCCGCGCGATGGCGGCATCGGCGGTCGTTCCAGTGCGGACAAAATGCGCTTTAACGGTGCCCAGTTTCCGGGTCCCGGCCTGACCCGCTGGTGCGCCATCGAAGTAGACTTCCACCTGCCTGCGGTGTAGCCTGGAAAATTCCTGCAAGATTGCTACCAGTTCTATTTCGTCATCCATAGAGTCCAGGCGCAGTCCCACTTTTGGGATCAGGTTGTGTCCGTCTACAAGATAAGGCATGTCAGTCATTATATCGTAATGAAAAAGTCGCTTGACGACATCGGATGGCTGTGATATAAACGCGGCCAACAACTAAATATTTCGCTCTTATCCAGAGAGGCTGAGGGACCGGCCCTGTGAAGCCTCGGCAACCGGTTTAGCTGGTTAGTTGGATAGTTTGGTAGTTAGATAGTTGGGTAGATGGTTTAGCGGCCACTACAAAACTACAAAACTACAAAACTACAAGACTACTGAACTAAAAGTTGGTGCCAATTCCGGCAGATGTTTCTGGAAGATAAGATGAAGCGTTCAGCCTCTTCTTACTTACCAGAAGAGGTTTTTGTTTACCTCTTCCGGGGTTTGGGCGGAAATTAACCAAAGGAGGCTCTCATGACCAATCCTGATCGTAAATTTGGATTTACTACCCGACAACTGCATGCGGGTTACACGCCCGAGCCGACGACCGGTTCACGGGCCGTGCCCATTTACCAGACCACAGCCTACGACTTGCAAAGCACGGATCGTGCCGCCCGTCTGTTTGCTCTCGAGGAAACGGGCAACATTTATACGCGCATCGGCAACCCGACCAGTAACGTGCTTGAGCAGCGTATGGCGGACCTGGAAGGCGGTGTGGGCGCGGTGGAGGTTAGCTCTGGACATGCAGCCCAGACGACGGCCATCTTTGCCATCTGCCAGGCAGGCGACCATATCGTCTCGGCGGCCACCCTGTATGGCGGGACGGTCAGCCAGTTCCGTTACACCTTCCCGCGCCTGGGCATTGACGTAACGTTCGTGGACCCATCTGACCCGGAGAATTTCCGCCGCGCCATTCAGGAGAATACCAAGATCATTTACGGCGAGACGCTGGGCAACCCGCTGGTAAATGTCTTCCCGTTGGAAGCGGCAGCCAAGATCGCGCAGGAATATCACATTCCGTTGATGATCGATAACACGCTAGCGACGCCGTATCTGTGTCGCCCGTTCGAGTGGGGTGCGAACATTGTCACGCACTCGACCACCAAATATACTGGCGGACACGGCACCACCATGGGCGGCGTGGTTGTGGATGGCGGCAACTTCGATTGGCATCACGAGCGTTTCCCGAATTTCACGGAACCCGACCCTTCCTACCACGGTGTATCCTACGCGGACGATTTTGGGCCGCTGGCCTTTATCTCCAAGGCACGTGCCGGGATTTTGCGAGACATTGGTGCCTGCCAATCGCCGCTCAACTCGTGGCTGCTGATCCAGGGGCTGGAAACCTTGAGCCTGCGTATGGAGCGGCACATTGCCAACGCGCAGGCAGTAGCCGAGTTCCTGGAGAAGCATCCCAGGGTTAGTTGGGTCAAGTATCCGGGGCTGGCGAGCCATCCCGACCATGAAATGGCACAAAGGTATCTGCCCAAAGGGCCCGGTGCAATGATGGGCTTCGGCGTCAAAGGCGGCCGTGAGGCTGGAGCGAAGTTCATCAACAGTTTGAAGCTTTTCAGCCATGTTGCCAACCTGGGGGACGCCAAGTCGCTGGCCATTCATCCGGCCAGCACCACACACAGTCAGCTCTCGGCAGATGAGCAGATAGCGGCTGGGGTCAGTCCCGATTTCGTCCGTTTGAGTATTGGTATCGAAGACATCGACGACTTGTTGTGGGACCTCGACCAGGCTTTGCAATAGGAGGTACGTATGCCAGTTAGAATTCCAACTACCTTACCTGCACGCGTCATCCTGGAGCGCGAGAACATCTTCGTGATGGGACGCGAGCGCGCCGAGCACCAGGACATCCGTCCGCTGCGGGTGGCTATCCTGAACCTGATGCCCACCAAGATTCAAACCGAGACGCAACTACTGCGCTTGCTGGGCAATTCCCCTTTACAAGTGGAAATTACATTGCTCCAAACGGCCACGTATCAACCCAAAAATACGGACTCTGATCATCTGATCGCGCACTACAAAACCTGGGAAAAGGTACGCGATGCGAAGTTCGACGGCCTGGTCATCACCGGCGCGCCGGTGGAGCAAATGCCTTTCGAAGAAGTCGATTACTGGGACGAATTGTGCACTATCATGGATTGGGCCCGCACCAACGTCTTCTCCACCCTGTATATTTGCTGGGGCGCGCAGGCAGGACTGTACCACCGGTACGGCATTCAAAAATATCCACTCACGCGAAAAATGTTCGGCGTCTTCGAGCATAAAGTGCTCGTCCGCAACCAAAAGCTGTTGCGTGGTTTTGACGATACCTTCCTGGCACCGCACTCGCGGCATACCGAAGTCCGTCTTGCGGATGTTGAGAAGGTAGACGAACTAAAAGTGTTAGCTACTTCAGAGGATGCCGGTCTCTATCTGGCCGCCACTCAAAATGGGCGGCACATCTTTGTCACCGGGCATTCTGAATACGATCCGCTCACTCTTAAAGGCGAGTATGACCGCGATGTAGGCCAGGGACTCCCGATCGAAGTTCCCCGCAATTACTACCCGGACGATGACCCCTCCCAGCCGCCGCTGGTGCGCTGGCGCGGACATGCCAATTTATTGTTTGCGAACTGGCTCAATTACCACGTATATCAGGTCACGCCATATGACCTCAAACACATCCCCCAACAAGGAACCTATGCGGATTTTTAAGGCTTGGGACATTGCATAGGTAATAGGTTAAGAAATGTCATTGCCTGCACCGTGACGCAGGCACGCGTGCGAGACCCGCGTAGCGGGTCGTGGCAATCTCATGTAACTTGTGAGGATGAATTTGCAAATAACGTGAGATTGCCACGTCGGGCTGCGCCCTCCTCGCAATGGCACTTAAAGCTTACACTAGTTCAACTTCTTTGGTTGTAATCTCAAACGCAGGCGGCTGCTCGAAGTGCTTCTTCACAGCACACAATTCCGCCGATTTCACCAACGAAGGGCGATATTTTTCCGGGAAGGAAGGCGGCACCTGGATTTCCAGGTCTACTTTGCCGACCATGCCGGTCATCGGATTGCTATGCATACGTTGCACGATGCGGATTCCATCGGTGGGTAATCCGCGCTGGCGGCAGAAGCCAAGTACGTAAATGCCCGCGCAGGTGCCCATAGAAGCCAGGAACACGGCGAACGGGGTGGGGGCGGAGCCATCACCGCCACCTTGAGGGGGCTGATCGGTGTGGACAGTGTATTGGCCAAAGTGAGCGTCTACACGGGCGCCACCGGGGAAGTCTATGATCATTTCCATTTGAAACTCCTATAAGTGTTATCATCCGTTAGATGGGATTCCCCTCAAAAAGTTGCATGACTGTGCTTTATAATGCTATCTACTCAAGAAAAGGAGTTTTTCATGTCAAAGAAAAAACGTGGTGATCTGGCGATCTCCTCTAGTGGTGGCATGTTGCGAGATCTGGTGTTTCGTTTCAAACTTATCGTTCGTTTGATGGGTGATAAACGTGTCAACTCATTCCTCAAGCTGATTCCTATTGGATCTCTGATCTACTTGATCTCCCCTATTGACCTGATTTCCGGCATTCCCGGCGTGAGCGCACTGGACGATGTGGCACTGGTCTCGTTGGGCGCCTATCTCTTCATCGAATTCTGCCCGCCCGAGGTAGTGCAGGAACATATGCAAAAGCTAACCAGTAACATGGATATTGTCGAAGGCGATGATATTGTGGATGCCGAAGCTGTCGACCTGGATGACGATAAAAAATAGAGCGCCGATATGAAGCGCGTTTTACTGGTGTTTTTCGCGTTCTCTCTGGTTGCCTGTCTGCCGACGACAACCCCGCCTCCTCCTACGCCTGTGCCGGCTACCGATACCCCGACGACAGTTCCGCCGCCAACGGATACTGTCACAGCCTTGCCCCCTACTGAAACCTCCACAGTTCCCCCACCTTCAACCGCAGTGACGACCTTTCCCAACCCAGACGCTTACACCTGGGAGACGGTTGTTTCTGGTCTGGATCGCCCTGTAGACCTCCAGTACGCGCCCGATAATTCTGGCAGGCTGTTCATCATCGAGAAAGTCGGGCGCATCCGCATTTTGCAGGATGGGAATCTGTTAGATGCTCCCTTCCTGGACATCAGCAATCGAGTTGGCAGTAGGGGAAGTGAGCAGGGATTGCTCGGGCTTGCTTTTCATCCACAGTATGCGGAAAATGGGTTGTTCTTCATCAACTACACGGATAAGAACGGCAATACAGTCATCGCTCGCTATCAGGTGACGGCTGACCCTAATGTGGCCGAATCCAATAGCGAAGTTGTCTTACTGCACGTAGACCAACCTTTTGCTAATCACAATGGCGGCGTGTTGGCCTTCGGACCGGATGGTTATCTATACGCCGGGCTTGGTGATGGCGGTTCGGGAGGCGATCCGTTTGGCAATGCACAGAACCTGAACACCTTTCTGGGCAAGATCCTGCGTCTGGATGTAGATTCTGCTGATCCTTATGCTATTCCGCCTGACAACCCGTTCGGGACTGAAATCTGGGCTTATGGATTGCGTAATCCTTGGCGCTTTTCCTTTGATCTTCTTAGAGACGACTTATATATTGGGGATGTCGGTCAAAACAGTTGGGAAGAGATTGATTACGTCCCCGCCGGGACACCCGGTGGTCTCAACTTCGGCTGGAATTACATCGAGGGCACACATCCTTACCAGGGTACGCCCCCAGGGAACATCTCGTTCGCGATGCCGGTAGCCGAGTACGGCCACGATGGCGGCAAGTGTGCGGTGACGGGCGGATATGTCTATCGCGGGTCCATGCCCGAATGGAATGGTGTCTATTTCTATGGCGATTATTGCGCGGGAACTGTCTGGGGCCTGATCCACTCTGACGGAGGCTGGCAGAACCAACTCCTGTATGAAACGGGCACAAGCATCTCCTCCTTCGGACAGGATCCGGCCGGCGAAGTTTACCTGGTTGCTTATGGCGGTCAAATTCTGCGTCTCGTAGCCCGCTAAAGTGGATAAAAGAGAGATGGGTCATCCTAATTAGGCGCTTTGTCACGCCATTTTATGACGCCTGTCACTGGTTTCATTTCTCAGGGTTGCATAGAATAAAGATGTAGACTGGAGGCAGATATGGCAAAGCGTAACTGGCAAGTACAAATGCTGAAATATTGCGAGCATGTCGGGCACGAGATCGCGTTGGAAAATGAGGTTGTGTATCCGGCTGAGTTTCTCCCCGATCAACCACCGCGCATTTTGGCCAGCCGTTGTTCAAACGCTGTGCAGTGCAACACGATGTTTGATAAGCCCGTCTGCGTGTGGTGCGGTACAAATCCCACCCATAAGTCTGCCTAAAAGACAACCAATGCGTATGTAAAAACGCATTTGGTAAATTCTCTCCTTCCTCTAAGTTGGTTTTTGGCAACCCCGCGAAGAATCGCGGGGTTTGCCGTTAATTGTTGGTGTCGTAAAAAGATCAGTGTTTTTTCTTCCAATAAGGTTGATCTTCCTCCCTACGCCTTTCCTCGGTTCGCTTTTCGATTCTCTTCCGGGCCTCTTCAACACGGGCACGGTTTTCAGCCAGCACCTTGCTTCGTAGTTGACGCCTGGATGCGGTGCGCTTACGAACAACATAAATAATCGCACCGCCAATCAACGCAATTTCAACCAAAACCCAAAAGGTAATGCGTGATTCTTGCCCTGTGAGAGTATCTGGGACAATATGTGCAACATCGGGGCGAGTTGGATGCGTGAACTGGTATGTGCCAGGCTGGTCGATTTCAAAGGTAATGACTGGCCGTCCAGGCGCGAAGGGAGTGTCGTACCAGGCCAACCCCCGCTTGATCAGTGTAATCGCAACTTCGGTACCAAGATCCTCCGATTGGATCGTTATCCAAGAATGGGAATTACCTTCGACCACAGCATCATGAACCACCAGCAAGTCGTAATTGTTGACATATAAAATGTATCGTCCTGGTGATGGAATGGTGACCAAAGATGGATTTTCTGCCAGGGACATAGGAATCACATCCCGTGGCCTGACCATGTCGATCAGTCCTATCTTGGCTGGCACGTACATGAGCGCAGTGCCGGTATATTTGACGACATCAGGTAATCTTAGAAAAGCCAGAAGCGCAACAATGAAGAGGCCGATTCCAAGCACAATACTGCCTATCGTTGGCTGCTTAGGGAGACCAGTTGTCATAAGAAAAAATCCTGAGAGGATAAGGCACAATCATATATCCGGCGTAGATATAAAATGGCTTGATTGTGCCAGATGATAAGTGCCCTCAATTTACCAGTTCTACCCCCTTGGGTCAAGCCTCCCCCGTATGGTTGGTTCCTCTTCGCGCAAAGATCACCCATGCCTCCTTTACAACTGCGTAGCTCCTGATATATAATGTTTTTGGGCATATGCCCAAAACTTACTATCGAAAGGAAATTCTTATGGCAAAGATTTTTGTGCGTGAACGTACTCGTGTTAAAAAAGGTGAGGGTCTTCCGCGTTTCGCGGTCGTTGGCGTGGAAGGCAGTGACCTGAAATTTTTCCAACTGCATATCCGTAAGTCGGAGCTTGATGCAATTGCTGAGGCTGTGGGGGCGGAGGTGGTGATGCTGCCACGCGGCACGGGAGAGGATATTGGCGAGGGTTCAGGAGGCGGCAAGCGCCAAAAGCGAGGTGGCCGGAAACGCAAACATAAAAACGATGCCTAGACCGCGCAAGCGTCGCCGGGTTTGGCATGAGCCCAAGCCTGCCATTTTCAAACCGGTGGGTGTGCCGTTAGATCAACTCAAATCGATCACGCTGTTACACGAGGAGTTAGAAGCGCTACGCCTGGTTGATCTTGAAGGATGCTATCAAGAAGAGGCCGCTGAAAGAATGAATGTTTCGCGTTCTACGCTCCAGCGCATTGTGGACGAGGCACGTTACAAAGTAGTGCAGACCTTGACCGAGGGGGCAGCGTTACATATCGAGGGAGGAACATTCCGGGTAGCCAGGGTCTGGTGGCAGTGCAATGACTGTGGCCATTTGTGGGAGATCGAGCATGGCAGTGGCCAAAGCACGCCCGCACGCTGTCCGTCTTGCGAAAGTCATGCGATCCGTCTGCGCAAAATGCGCAGGCCGCAGATGCTAGTAAACGACCTCGAAGAAACGTAGTAGGCCGGTCTTTGAATTATCCCTTGTAGATGCGTGTGCCGATATTTTCACCGTTCAGTGCGCGCAGAATATTTCCGCGTACCAAACCATTGACGATAAATACTTCACGGACGCTCCGGGCAGCTTGCAAACTTTCCAGCATCGTGCGTTCAACTGCCAGGTCATTCAGGTCGCGGGACAGCAATTCACCGACCTCGACTTCCGGGATAAACTCGGCATTCTCGTCTTTCTTTGGATCAGCAGTATAGAGGCCCTGCTCATCCTTGATCAAAACGCAACGTTCCGCGCCCATCACTTCGGCCAGCAAAAATGCCCCCACGTCCGTACGATGTGGGGGGATGCGTCCTATTGTGGGCGGGCGTTCGAATAAGCCGTAAGGGGGCATGGCGTGCGTTACAGGCAGGATTCCGGGCATCATGTAGTTGGGTAATTTCGCCAGGTCATCATGGCCGATCTTGATCCCGCCTCGCTGGCTGAGCAGGATGGCGATCATTAACGCATTCTGCTCGCTGATGCTGGAGCCCAGTTTGGCAAGCACGCCGGTGGGCATGCCCAGGTCGGTTGCAATGGCGTAGGCATGCCGGGAGCGTGTTCCACCGCCTGTGGTGATCAGAATCTTATGGGATTTCCGTGCTTCTACCAGTTCGTCAATGATCGGTAGCAATGCCACGCTTCCACGATCGATGATGCTCTGCCCGCCGATTTTGACAACGATCAAATCGGGCATCAAACGATGGATCGAGCTACTATCAGTGCTGGCAAGCAGAGATTTGTCCATCAATGATTCACCCATCAGAGGGGAGTCGATCTGTAAGCGTCCACTGGGGTCACGTTTAATGGTCATTAAGATTGCCTTTCTCTAAAATTTGTTGTAAAGGGTTTCGAATTTGGAGTTGAGCGCCGTATGAATGCTCTCACTGTACCCTCAATTGTAACCGTGCAAATTAAGCATTGGGTTGATTACCTGAGTAATAGCCTCTCCGATTGGTGATGAAGCGGATCAGATGATAAACTGCCAATCCAACTACAAAACCCAAAGCCATGTTGCTTAATAAAGAAACGATGATGGTTGCCCCCATCGGTAGCAAATCTTTACCTAGGCGAATATTCTTTGCAAACTTTGTAAGCTCTACGCCAACGAGGAACATCATGGCCCCGATGATAGCTGTTGGAAAAACAGCGAACAAGCCAGCCACTGATGAGGCAAGAAACAAACCCAATAAAACTTCAATTACGCCCTCGATAATATTTGTTCCACCTGTGCGCGCGCCAAAGTAGTACTGTCCCGCCAAGCCACCAGCCCCGTGACACATTGGCATCCCGCCAAAGAAAGGCACGATCAAATTCATAAGGCCTTGATTGAGAGAAAGTTTTCTTTCGCTCACAGGTTTGTCAGGCCAGTATGTCTTGATTAAATCAGATGTGGAGATCGTAGCATTGGTCACGGTTAACGGGATTTGCGCAAATCCCGCAAGCAACAACGTTTGCCAGACCTCCCCAAGGCTAAAATTTGTAAGGGATGGCAGAGTAAGCACAGGCGGACTTATTTGCTGGAAAGTCCCATTGAACAAGCTGACCGCGACGCCAAGAAGTATCAGTACTATAGCGGCAGGTGCGTAACGGTTCTGTCGAAATACCAGCACCAGAACAATCGAAAGGATACCCAGTGCCCACCAGGTGGAAAGCATTTTGATTGCCTCTAAAGCCAGAAGGATGCCTAAAGTGACCTGGATGCCCCAGACAACAGATTTAGGCGTAATCTTTGCAATCCAGCCAATCAGGTTTGTCGCGGCAAGAATCAGCCAGATTGCCCCCATAGAGAATCCAGAGGCATAAATCATGGAGGGCGACCAACCTTGAGCGATTGCCACCACAGCCAGCACTTTCATCGGCTCGATAGGCATGGGAAGTTGATACACGATACCAGTAACAATGTTTGCCAGTCCCATCATCACCAGGAAACCGGCCGGATTGAGACCATTGACCACAATATAGCCAATCGCCAAAGGAAAGAGAGTCCCAAAGTCGCCCATGGACCCAGCAAGTTCTCTCAAGTTGAATTCAAAAGATTTGAACCGCATAGCACCTTTGGAAAATCAGCGCTTCTCCGCCAGATAAGCAAAGAAACCTGCTCGCCGCAGCGCTTTCAAGGTCAACCAACCTAAAAAGCCCCCGATGGCACCGAAAACGATATATCCAATCACGGAACGGAGCAATCCTAACGCTACAAAACCCAGCGGCGCGCCAGAGATAATGCCGAACAACCACTTGACCAGAAACTTCCCCACGTGACCGAAAATCCCGACGATGATCGCGATAACCAGATTCTCGGAATTGCCACCCAGTAGCAACAGAACCAGATCAGCCACCACGCCGATGACGGCGTAGGAAAGAAAAGTGTCCAGCGCGCCGAAATCGCCCAACCCCAGGAAGCTCGCCAGCAACCCGGAAGTAATACCAATGATCGTACCTGCTCCCGTCTTGGGCACTACTTTCGTGCCGACAACGATGACCGCCATCCAGAAAATACCGGAATGTCCGGGAAGTTGCAGTGGCGTACGCAAGGCGATCTTGGCGACCACAACCAGGGCCGAAAAAAGCGCCAGGAGAATTAACTGGAAGGTTGAGAAGTAGCGTTGTTTCATAACATTAAGAGCCTTTGGTAGGTCACGTTTTAAACGCGATCTACGGATTTACGATCTCAATTTTGTCCACATCCTGGATCCAGGAGTCGCGGACATCGAAGCCAGGGATTTTCGAAACCAGTTTGAGCGTGCCGCGCCCGGACAGATCGAACAGAACCATGTTGTCCTGGTTTTCAACTTCGGCCCAGGTCAACGTATGTGATTTTTCACGGCTGGAACTGGACACCGTGATTTGGGTTGAAGCTTTGAGCTTATTGGGTTTAACGTATAGCAGAAGCACATCTTTAAGTAACCAGCCATCCTGAGTCTTGCCTTCCTCGGCATCTACAAAGCTGGCACCTTGTAACTGGCTCAAGTCATCCGGCACAAAGCTGGCGACAAAGCCTCCATTCACAAAAATCGGGATCGAGCCGGGAGGCATGTCGGCGGGGGCCTGG
This sequence comes from uncultured Chloroflexia bacterium, assembly GCA_963785535.1. Taxonomy (GTDB): domain Bacteria; phylum Chloroflexota; class Anaerolineae; order Anaerolineales; family Villigracilaceae; genus JAABUE01. The sequence goes on from CAWAVQ010000008.1 coordinate 78,310, forward strand.
GCGGCGGCTTTCTGTCGTTGCAGAGTATCGACGCCCAATACGCCCCCGACAATCACGAGCAAAATAATGACAGCAATTACAATACGTTTTTTCTGGTCCATTACCATCTCCAATAGAGTAGAACAATCAATAGCACCGTTCCGACAGCCAGGATGACATCCAGGCGGGAAAAGGATAGCGAATGGTAAGAGGTACGGTGCGGAGAGTCAAAGCCTCGTGCATAAGCCGCTTCGGTGATGGCCCAGGCCCGTTTGGTGGTCAATACAATGGCCGGGACGGTCAGCGAAACCAGATTGCCAACTTGAGCCAAAATCTTACGGAAAGATGAAAGCTCTGGCATAGCGCCCCGTGACGATTGCGCTTCACGGATAGCGCGCCATTCGTCATCTAGCAGGCCCAGACTTTGGAAGGCCAATCCCAGGCTGAAGGCGTAACGATATGGAACGCGCAGTTTTTCCAGAGCCAGTCCCAATTCACGCGTGTTGGTAGTTGAAAAGAACAGGGCAAATATCCCGGTGAGCAGGATCAAGCGGATGCAAATGATGACCGCAAGGTCCAGACTGATCAACCACCAATCGAAAGCGAACAGGATGATCAGCAGCCACTTGAGTCGCCAGACCTGCCGTGCCGCCGGCACTAGCAAGCGTCCCCACAGTAAAAACAGGAGATAGAAACCCATGAAGATAGCGATGCGTTCTAAGGGCATCATCACCACCAGAGACATCGCTAGACTGATGAACAATTTCGTGCGCGGGTCAACCTTCCTCAGCGGCGACTCTGCCACCATGACAAGACGATGCGAGCGCCTGGCTTGACTCATTCTCATCGGAAGGCCTGCGCTTTGCGTTCACGCAAGAACCAGTCAGGCAGGACGATCCCGGCCCGGGCCCAGACGGAGGCATCTTCCAGCACCGAATCGGTCAGGCCATCGGCGAGCAGGCCTTCGGGTCCGAGTAAGATCAGGCGGTCAGCTTGCGAGGCCAGGGTCAAGTCGTGGGTGGTCATGATCACCAGTTGGCCGGCGTCCGCCAACATCCGCAGCATGTGGATCAGGATGTCCTTGTGGGCGTGGTCTTGCCCGAGCGAGGGTTCGTCCAGCAGCACCCCGTGAGCGGGACGGCGCATCAGCACCAGGCCAAGGGCGAGACGCTTTTTCTCGCCTTCGCTGAGCAGCAGGGGCGGGGTATTTTCGTAAGGCTCGAGGCCCAGGGCGGCGATCAGCCAGCGGTAGTAGGCCATGTCGGGATCGGGCAGGCGATACAGGATTTCATCCCGCACGCTGGCGTTGAAGAGTTGCAGATCGGGGTTCTGAAAAACCATGCCCAAATCGGGAGGCTGATTACCCTGTGTCGTGACCACTTTTGCGCTGCCAGTATATTTTTGCAAACCGGCCAAGGCTCGCAGCAAGGTAGTTTTGCCGACGCCGTTGCGTCCGACTACAGCGACGATCTGGCCGCCCTCCAGCGAAAGGTTCAGGTTCTGAAGCACATTCCGCCCGCCAAGCTGGACGCTCAGATTTTCGATTTCCAGTTTGAAATCTTCTCGTACCGGTTGGGGGTTTGCTACCGGCAGACGTCTTTCATCTTTCTTCTTGCTTCCAAGCGCGATATGCCGCAACCCCGGAACGCCCTCCAGATATTCATGTCGGTGTTCGAACATGATCAGGGTTTTGCCACCGGCGGCGAAACGCTGGAGGTAAGCGATCAAATCCCCGGCAGCAGTGGTATCGAGCATCGAGAGCGGCTCATCCAGGATCAGAGCCTGGGGCTGGCGGGCCATGATGGCAGCCAGGGCGAGACGTTGTTGCTCACCGCCAGAGAGCGTTTGCGGATTGCGCTCCCGCATGTGGCTCAGGTTGAATTCACCCAAAACGGTTTCGAGCCGGGAGGTGATTTCTTCCGGCGGCAGACCGAGATTTTCCAACCCGAAGACGATTTCATCTTCCACAGTGGGGGCCAGCATCTGGGCGGCGGGATTTTGAAAGACCATGCCCGCTTTCTCGGCCAGTTGCCACATAGGCACTTCGGAAGTGCGATAGCCGTTGAGCCAGACTTCGCCGGTCAGTTCGCCGTGATAAAGGTGCGGGATCAGTCCCATCAGGCAGCGGGCCAGGGTGCTTTTGCCGCAGCCCGATGGCCCGGTGACCAGAGTCAGCTCGCCGGGCACGATTTCCAGCGAAATCGGTTCCAGGCCGTGGCCTTCCTGCGGGTATCGAAAGGAGACTTGTTCCGCTCGTAGCATGAGTTTAGGGAGTTTCACCACAAAGTCTCGATGAGGCACAGAGACGCAAAAATTCCTGATTTTGTTATGTTAGATATCTTCCAGTCTTGGTGACTTGGTGATCAATGAAATACTAATCCAGTTTCAAAGGCAGCCAGTGATCACCTTCTTGCTCAACGAACAAAACCGGCTGTCCGTCACGGCGGGCGGGACGCATTTTGTCGGTTTGGATCAGGCCCTCGGTCACAGATGCGCCGTCCAGGGTTTTGATGGAAACGATCCCAGACGCGAGAACGTCAGTAATCGGATGCAGGCCTTCCAGAGGCTCGGATCGAGCCGACTTCCACATAGCGGCCATCATCCCCCGAGGCAGCCAATCCAACCGCAGCCAGCGCGCCGATCACGCCGCCTTCGTCGCCGCCCAGCCCTTCCAGAAAAATGCCATGCGCAGCGGCCAGGTCACGCGGTTCCTGCTGGTACAGGAATTCTCGCCGGGCGCGCTGTCCGTAGGCGATCACGTCATCCGGCACAGCCGCTGCCACGCACAGTCCCGGATCGCTGCCGGGCTGGAAATCATCTTGCATCATTTTGCGGGCAAATTCAGCCAGTTCTTCCAGCGGAACAGCCTCGCCTTCGAAAAGAATGGCTGCGCAACTGTTTTTGGCCGTTTTCGGCACACGCTCGTCTTCCAGTAACTGATGGCGGGTCACGCCATGCACACGGAAATCCTGCGCCAGCGCCTTTGCCATTTCACGAGCCAGATGCCCCGTGCCGCGCGAGTCGAGGTTGTCAGTGTCATCAAGACCAATAATGTATTGCATAAAACGCTCCTTTGCTCTTGCCACATATCCTGACAAACGGGCAGAAAATGTGGAAACCAGAGCGTATTTTACTTGGGTTTACGGGTTTCTCTGTCTCTGACGGTGGTTGGCCACTGTTCTATGGTTCAAAAATTGTGCCACTTCGTCATCGATTGGGGCGGCGAAGACCTCTTCCGGGTTGCCGACTTGCCGCAGACGGTTGCCCACAATGACCGCCATCCGCCCGGCCAGTTGCTCCGCTTCCGGCAGATCATGAGTGACGAAGACGGTCGTGGTGGCGGTTTCGTTCAACAGCGCGCCAAGATCGTCCAGCAGACGGCTGCGGGTGGGCGGATCGAGGGCGGAAAACGGTTCGTCCAGCAGCAGCAACTGTGGTTCGAGAACGAGCGCCCGCGCCAGGCTGACACGCTGCGCCTCACCTCCAGACAACTGGCCTGCCCGCCGTTTCGACAGGTGTCCCACGCCCAGACGTTCCAGCCAGAGCGGCACCACCCGGCGGATTTCATCCCTGGCGACACCCCGGAATTTCAGCCCGGAGGCAACATTCTCGAACACGGACGTATCGAACAGCAGCGGGTCCTGCATCACCAGCGCAATGCGGCGACGATAAACTGTATCGGCCTCAGCCGTGGCCCGCTGACCGTTGAACAGAATTTCTCCACGCTCAGGCTTGAGTAAACGCGCCAATGTCAGCAGCAGGGTGCTCTTGCCAGCGCCATTAGGGCCGACAACCGCCAGCACCTCGCCATCCTGGATAGTCAGGTACTCGATGTGCAGCGCATCCTTCTTGCCACGTTTGACGAGCAGGTCTTTGATCGTGATGAGTTCGCCCGTCATTTCGCGCTCCGCTGCTGGATCCAGGTCAGCGCCCAGTTGACCAGGAAGGTGATGGTCAACAGCAGGATGCCAAGCGCGATGGCAAAATCGAAATTGCCTTTGCCGGTTTCGAGCACGATGGCGGTGGTCAGTACACGAGTCTGGTAGCGGATGTTGCCGCCCACCATCATGGATGCGCCGACTTCGGAGATGACCGAGCCAAAGCCAGCCATCAGGGCCGCCAAAAGGGGCAGACGGGCTTCTTTCCAGAGCATCCAGATCATTTGTGGGCGGGAGGCACCCAATCCGTAGAGTTGCAGCCGCAGACGGGGGTCGAGAGCTTGCAGTGCGGCAGCGGTCAGGCCGGTCACGACGGGGAATGAAATAATGACTTGCGCAATAATAATGGCTGTCGGTGTATAGATCAGGTGCATATCCCCCAACGGGCCAGAACGCCACAACGTGATGGCTACGAACAGGCCAACCACTACCGGGGGCAGCCCCATGCCGGTATTGACCAAACTAAGTAGAAAAGAACGCCCGGGAAATTTCCCTTGCGCCAGAAGTGTACCAAAAGGCAAGCCTATCAGCAGGCTCAACCCGGTTGCCAGGGCTGAGATTTGCAATGACAGGACGGTAATTTGGAAGACTTCGGCGTCGAAGATCATGGGGCGGTTTGGTGAAACGCGAGCGTGAGATTCGAAACCGTAAAACGTAATGCGCAACAGGTTTCATTACGCATTACGTTTTACGAAATAGATTTTTATTCTAATCCAAGGTCAGCGTCGGTTTTATCCGCGTCGGGGAAGAACAGCGGTTGGCCGAATTTGTCCACACCGAACTCGCCGATGACCTTTTGTATGGCAGGATCAACCATGAAACCGGCGAAAGCCATCGCGCCCTCGTAGTTGCTCTTGGGCCATTTTTCGGGGTTGACGGTGATGACGTGGTACACATTCAGCAGAGCGGCATCCCCTTCGACCAGGATGTCCAGATCGAGATTTTCTTTGTTGGCCAGGTAGGTGGCGCGATCGGTCAGGGTGTAGGCCTGCTTCTCAGACGTGATCGTCAGGGTCGCGCCCATGCCCTGACCGGAGTCGGTGTACCAGGCCTGCCCATTCGGGTCGGCGTTGGTTTTGCCCCACAGGCTGATTTCCATCTTGTTGGTGCCCGAGTCATCGCCGCGGGTGATGAAATTCGCGCCGGCGTCGGCGATCTTCTGGAAGGCTTCCACTGCGGTAGGCGTGCCCTTGATACCGGCTGGGTCATCCGCCGGACCCACGATAACGAAGTCGTTGTGCATGACCAGGTAGCGGTTATTGCCCCAGCCAGCGTCCATCAACGCTTTTTCGGAAGCGGGCGCGTGGACCAACAGTACGTCGGCGTTGCCTTCCTCAGCCATTTTGAGCGCTGCGCCGGTACCAACAGCTACCGTCTGGACTGTGTAGCCGGTCTGGTCCTCGAACATGGGCACCAGCACATCAAGTAGCCCGGAGTCCTGTGTGGAGGTAGTGGTTGCCAGGATCAGGGTTGGATTTTCAGGCGCGGAGGTTTGCTTTGCTGCCACCTGAATCTCGACCACACCCTTGACCTGCAGGCTGGCCGGGAAACTCGGCATGACGATGCTGAAGCCACCATTGCTGCGGAAGGAAGCGATGCAGTCGGTGCAGGTTTTCACGCCGTAAAGGCTGGTTTCGGCGGTGGAGCCGTCATCGGCTACAAAAGTCACGGCATGTGCATCCGCATTAGGTTGTGCCGCAGCCAGCAAGTCGGAGAGCAGCACACCGGTGTAGGTGCTTTTCTCGCCCTTGTTGTTCACGGATTCGGCATCCATGCTAGGCATGGCCTTGACCTCATCTTCGGTCCAGGCCTGTTCGTTAGCGACATCACCGGTGACTTTCAGGGCGACAGCGGGTGCTTCGGTAGCAGCCGGGGCTTCAGTCATCACGGGGGCCTCGGTTGCAGGTGCCCCCTGCGGGGATGATACAGCCGCGGGGGCGGTTGGTCCGCAGGCAGCTAATGCCAGGGACAAGGCTATGCCAAGAATCAAAAATAATTTTGCTGTACGGTACATCTTTCACTTCTCCTTTGAATTTGTTTTTCTCACCGCTCTCGTGCACGCGGCAGATAACCAACTAAAGTGATATTTGTTCCCCGCTATGGGATGTGTTGTAACCGGTAAGAGAAGCCGCTTCGCGGCGGAAAACCGCGGTTTGGATATGTTCCAGCAGCGGAGCCAGAGTGTTCTCCTGCTCACGTGGCAGGATAAGATCGTAACGCTCCTCGAAGAGCGGAATGAAGTCGAGACCGTATTGCTGGGCGGAGGCTTGTAATCCCAACGCAGCGTCGGCCTGTCCGCTGGCGATGGCACGCGCGCATTCGGTGTGCGTGTTGACAACGCGCTCATAGCCGTCGATCCGTTCGGGAGGAATGTCCAGCCGCTCGAGTTCGGTGTCCAACCAGAGACGAGTTCCGGAGCCGGGATTGCGATTGATAAAACGGAGGCCGGTTTGGGTCAGGTTCGCTACGCCCCGGATTCCCTTTGGGTTGCCCGGTGTAAGCATCAATCCCTGCGTGCGATAGGCCAGGGTCACCAGATCCATTGCGCGGTCGGGGAAAAGATGACGGACAAAAGGCGCGTTGTACTCGCCGCTTTTGTCGAGCAAATGCGCTCCCGAGATCTGACACAACCCCTGGCGCAGGTTGACAAGACCATCCAGGCTGCCGACCGGCAGGGTCAGCAGGGTCAGGTGGTCGGCAATTTGCTCGCCGATCTTTTCGAGCGCGAGATCGTGACTGCCGGAGAACACAACGGCGGGCTTGTCGCCTTCCGGCAGGATCAATTCTTGTAACAGGAAGGCCCCCGCTCTGGCTCGGTAGAATTTCTCGGTGACTTTCCCTGTGCTACGGACTTCACTCAACTCGATCAGGCTAGCGGATTCAAGCGCCAGGATATGATGACGCACCCATGCCGGTGACTGGCCGAGGGTCCGCGCAAGTTGCGTGAGGCTGGCCGGGGAGGCCATCAACAGACGCAGGATATGCAACCGTCTTGAGTCTGACAGGAGTTTGATTTGTTCAAAAGCGTGGAGAGTTTCGACCTTATCCATAGGTTGCTACCTTTAATTAAGGAAAAACTTAATCGTTAATGAGTTTAGCATAAAAGCTCCCTTTTCGTCAAACATTCTTGCGAGATATTTTGATACAATTCAAAAATTGGTTAGCTGAATGGAATAAGATATGCATTTCGGGTCTGTGAGGTTCCCGGATATATGGCAAAAGAAGGCACGTCAAAGCAGCAATTGGTACAAAAAATTAGTGCCTTGCGTGAGAGTGAAGAGAAACTGCGAGCGCTATTACAGGCATTGCCTATAGGCGTTTCCATTCTTGGAAGCGATAGGCTACCGATCTATACCAACCCGGCTTTGGGGAAGGTGTTGGGGCTTTCGGACGACAAATTGTATAAGGGGGAATATGGGCCGCGCAAATACTTGAGACCAGATGGTAGCGAGATGCCAGCCGACGAATTTCCCAGCGCGCGTGCCTTCAGCGAACAACAAGCGGTCAAGAATGTTGAGGTTGGCATTGTTAAAGAAAACGGGGAAACGATATGGGCAATGGTGAACGCGGTTCCTTTTGAACGTGGGGAATGGCGTTTACTCATGACGGTTGCGGACATAACCCCTCAAAAGCATGCGGAAAATTCGCTTCAAAACCGGACCGAGGAACTGGTCGACCGTATCAAAGAGTTGAACTGTCTTTATGACATCGCCGATCTGGTCGAGCGGCCGGGAATCACGCTGGAGGAAATCTTGCAAGGGACCGCGGAACTGATTCCAGGTTCCTGGCATAATCCTGGGCGGACTTGCGTGCGCGTCTCTTATGACGGGCACGAGTATGTGTCAAAGGGGTTTAAGGTTTCAGAATGGAAGCAAAGTTACGATATTTATGTCCATGCGCAGCCCAGTGGTTCTTTGGAAGTCTTTTATATGGGTGCTGACCCTGAAAGTTATGATACCCCTTTCTTGAGCGATGAGCATGGTCTGCTACATGCGATCGCTGAACGACTGGGGCGCATTATAGAACGCTTCCGCGCAGAGCAATTGCTGTTGAAACTGGCAACCACCGACCCATTAACAGGTCTGTATAACCGACGGCACTATTTTGAATTGGCCGAACAGGAGGTGGCACGTTCCACAAGGTACGCACATCCATTGGCCTGTATCATGTTCGACATCGATTATTTCAAGCGCATCAACGATTCCTATGGGCATTTGTTTGGTGACATGGTGCTGAAAGCGATGGTGTGGCGTTGCCGGGAGAATATCCGGCAGGTGGATATCTTTGCGCGTTACGGTGGTGATGAATATGTCATTCTGCTGCCTGAAACAGACCTGCAGCGCAGCAAGCAACTGGCAGATCGTTTATGCACCGGATTTCAAAATCTCCCATTGAAAATCGATGAACGCGAAATCTCCATCACGCTCAGCATGGGCGTAGCAAGCATGCCGGGAGATAATCACCTGGCGTTGGACATTCTGCTTAACCGCGCAGATGAAGCGCTCTACGATGCCAAGGAAAAGGGACGTAACCAGGTTTCTGCCTGGGAGGAAGAGAAATGAGATATTCCTGGTCTGATTTGCGTGGTGTAGGGCTGTATGGTAAACTCACATTCAACAATTGACCAGGACGGGTACTCCCGTCCACTCATCCAGAGAGGCTGAGGGACCGGCCCTTTGAAGCCTCGGCAACCGAAGTTAGTTTGGTAGTGGTTTAGTTCGGTAGTTAGATAGTTTAGAAACTACAAAACTATGCGACTAATGAACTAGGTAACTAACTCAGGTGCCAATTCCGGCAGACGATATGTCTGGAAGATGAGAGATGACTTTAGATTTAACAGCGCCTCTCACTTTTGAGAGGCGATTTTTTTGTGTAAAGAATGAACCGCAAAGGATGCGAAGAGCGCAAAGATTCTTTTTTGACTTTCTTCGTGGACATAGCGCTCTTAGCGGTTCCAAGATTGTGATTTGTTTTGGAGTGTTATGAATTGTCCTGAATGCGGTGCCCCCAACTCCGCCTGCGAAGCCCGTTTCAACGAATGCCTGGCCCTCGAATTTAGCGATGCAGCTTATGGCGCTGTTCATCATCTGACGGTGGCAGCCTACATGGTTCAACATTCCAGCAAATTAACCCGCGAAGGCTGGCTGCATGAGCGAGAGTTATTGCGAGAATTCCTCGTCGAAAACAAGCCGCCCGCCTTTATCCGAAAGCAAAACAAGGATTTGGTCGATAGCGGCAAACGGGCATTCAAAATCAAGTCAACGGATGGGGTACCGGTTATAAACAAGACTATATGGACCAAGACGATCCTCAATATTCGAATGGACAATGCCGAAGAATATTGCGAAGATGTGACTGCGTGGGCGCGAGCTGTGTTGAAAGATGCAGAAACAATCAAGCTTGACTGAGAGATAACGATGAAAGACTACAAGACAATCTTTGACAGAATAGAAGCATCACTTCTAAAAGAAGGCTCAAAAATCTTCCTAATGAAAAAATTCAGGAAGAATTGAATCAGTTTAAACACTTTGATAGTCATTCTTATTCTGATGATGAGTATTTTTCAAAATTGGTGGATGTGATTTTCTATTCCGGATTTAGGGCTGCAACTGTTACTGCCAAACTGGATATTATTCACAAACATTTTCCCAACTTTAGGACAGTAGCAAAGTATGGTGAGCCTGAAATAGTAATTATCCTTGCAGATGATAAGATGATTCGTAACCGACGCAAAATTAGAGCTTGTGTTGATAATGCCAAAGCTTTCCAAGAAATTCTTTCTGAATATGGCTCATTTCAAAAATACGTTAAATCCTTTGACGCTTTGTCATCCTTTGAGAACTTAAAGTTGCTCAAAGAAGAACTGGAATATAAATTTGCAGGGATAGGCCGAATTACCACATATCATTACCTTACTGATATTGGTATGCCTGTTCTAAAGCCTGATAGAGTGATTTGTCGCATTTTCCAGCGATTAGGTTTAATTGAAAGCGAACAACAACTTCTAAAAACGGTGATTCAAGGAAGAAAGTTTGCTGAATCAACTGGACATCCGATACGCTACATTGATATTGTTTTCGTTGCATATGGACAAGTTCAATCTTTGGAATTCGGATTGGAGAAGGGAATTTGCCTTGAGAAAAAGCCATTATGCAATTTATGCGGTGCAAAAGAGTTGTGTAATTATTACTCACAAAAATTCGTGTGAATTTGTGAAATTTGTGGATAAAAATCAGGAGCCAACATGACTCAAAAATACACCAACCGCTCGTACCTCGACGCCCTCGAAAAGAAAGTCCTGGTCTTCGATGGTGCCGTGGGCTCCAGCTTACAGGTTCAAAATCTGACCACCAAACACTTCGGCGGCGAGCAGTCTACGGCGGCAATCATCGTTCATCACAAGGATGCCAAATATGACAGCGTTGGTGAGTTTCGGTCAGAGCAATTAATGAAGTAATCCCGTGGGGCGGGATGCCATCCCGCCGTAGTCATGCCAGAAAGGAAAGAGCAGGATACCATCCTGCTCCACATCATGATAAGTAATCTTCGCTTTCGAAAATATTATCGCAGACGGCTACCGCATATTCAAATTGCAGGTTCAACGTATTTTGTCACCTTCCGTTTGAAGAATTCTCTTCCAAAAGATGCCCTTGAAAAGCTGTCCAAAGAAACTGCCAAAATCAAAGAACTGGCGAAAGAGGAAGCTGATCTTGAACATCGCCGATGGTTTGGAAAATTTGATGATTATCTTGATCGGGTTTTATGCGGAAACACTTTTCTCAAAAATGAACCCATAGCGGATTTGGTAGCAGAGTCGATCCATTATCGAGATGGAAAAGTATATGACTTGGTTGTATTTTGCATCATGCCTAATCATGTTCACCTGGTGTTCATGCCATTGGAAAAATCTGAAGGCGTTTTCTATAGTTTGGCTGAAATTCTCCAATCGCTCAAGCGTCATACAGCTCGACAGTCAAATTTGATTTTAGGAAGGTCGGGTGCTTTTTGGCAAGATGAAAGTTACGATCATATTGTTCGTGAAGAATCCGAACTGGACCGTATCATTAAGTACGTTCTCAACAATCCAGTCAAGGCTGGATTGGTTGACGATTGGACGAAATGGAAATGGTTATATTGCAAATACAACCTGTAACTGTGGTGCGGGATGGTATCCCGCAAAATAGGTTGGCGGATTACCAATCCGCCCCACAATGAAACAAAAAGAAGCATGCCTTATAAATTCTGCCCCCAATGCGCCACACCTCTCGTCACCGTTGAAATAGAAGGCCGCATCCGTCTGAAATGCCCAGCCTGCGACTTTGTCCACTGGGACTCTCCCATCCCGGTGGTAGCGGCCATCGTCGAGCACGAGGGCAAAGTCATCCTGACTCGCAGCAAGGGCTGGCCGGAGAAGTGGGTCGGCATCGTGGCTGGTTTCCTCGAAAAGAACGAGACGCCTGAACAGGGCGTATTGCGGGAAGTCCAGGAAGAACTTGGTCTGGATGGGGAGATCGTCAGTTTCGTGGGGCATTATGCTTTCGAGATGCGTAATCAGATCATTTTTGCTTATCACATCCGTGCCGAGGGCGAGATCACGCTTGGCGATGAACTGGAATCGATCAAAGCCGTGCCGCCCGAGGAGGTCCGCCCGTGGAGCCTGGGGACCGGCCCTGCCCTCAAAGATTGGTTGGCCAACCGGAATACCAAGTAAAATCTTCCCATGCGCATTCCTAAAAGATGGCTTGTTCTGTTCATGTTTGCTCTTGCCATCCTCGGCGTCCTCATCACACGCCAGTATGGCGAGTCATGGGACGAGCTGAAATTCTACAAATACGCCGACCTGTCGCTGCAAGCCTATACAACCTGGCCCACCACCGGGACAGTTCCTGAGTTTGGCAATACCTACGACAACTACGGTCCGGCCTACGTTATGCTGGTCGCCCTCGGTGCGCGTGCCCTGCAATTCGTCCTGCCCTGGAGCATCTCCGACCTGCGTCACTTGCTCTACTTTTTCACTTTCCTGGCGGGCATCTGGGCCTTCTACGCGCTCGCCAGACGCTGGCTCTCCCAAATTGCCGCCCTTGGCGCGACCGTGCTCTTGGCCACGCAGCCACTCTTCTGGGGCCACGCCTTCATCAGCCCCAAGGACATCCCCTTCTTATCCTTCTTTCTTCTCTCTCTTTTATTCGGATTGAAACTCTTTGACCAGCCCCGGCCGCTCTCGTTAAACGGACTCTCTCCTCGCTCCAAGCGGACTCTGCTCGTTCTAACTGCGCTCTGGCTTGCTTCCGTTTTCGTGCTGTTTCTCGGCGTGGGTCTGATCCACGGCTGGATCGACGGCATGGTGCGCGCCGCCGCTGCAGGGACGCCCAATCTCATTTCCCGCTTTGCGTCCGATATCCACAAAGTCGATCCGGAAATCTACATTCAACGCTACTTCACCCTCTTCATTCAAGCCCGCGCTGTCTACTTCTTACTTTTTACTTTTATCCTCGCACTTATTTATCGTAAACTCTCCCCTTCTACTTTCCACTCTTTACTCTCTATTCTCATCCCTGGCATTCTCCTCGGCCTCACCACCTCCATCCGTATCCTCGGTCCCCTGGCAGGCATCCTGGTTACGCTTTACGCATTACGGAGTACGGGCAAAAAGGCCATTCCTATTCTAGTTGTTTATGCTGCGGTCGCTTTTGCTACCCTGTACGCTACCTGGCCCTATCTGTGGCCGGACCCGGTTGGGCATCTCTTCGAGAGCCTGCGAGTCATGTCGCAATATCCCTGGCCAGGACAGGTGCTCTTCAACGGCACGCAATACGCTTCGACAGATATTCCTCGTTCGTATTTGCCCGTGCTGTTGGGCATCCAGTTGACGGAGCCGGTCTGGGTCTTGTTTTTCGCCGGTTTGACGGTGGCAATCATCGGCTTTGTCAAGAAGCGGGAGTACGTCGAATTGCTGGCCTTGACTCTGGTCTGGTTCATCCTGCCGTTGGCGGGATTCATCGTCTCGCGCACGCCCTTGTACGATAATTTCCGTCAGGTTTTCTTCATCCTGCCGCCGGTCTTTTTGATGGCGGGCGTCGTGTTCGAAAAAGTCAAATGGCGAGTCTGGCTGATCGCGCTGGTCATCCTGCCGGGACTGATCGGCATTGTCCGTTTGCACCCGTATGAGTACATTTATTACAACACGTTCATCGGTGGCGAGAAGGGCGCTTTCCGGCGTTTTGAGCTGGACTACTGGGGCACGTCATACCGCGAGGCCGCGGACTGGCTGAACGAGACCGCGCCGCCCAACGCGGAGGTTTGGGTGGACGGCCCGGCGCATCTGCTGGATATGTACCTGCGCGAGGATTTGAAGATGTTCTCGCCCTACGAGGCCGAGCGGGCAGAGCATTATGATTACGCCGTGCTGACGACGCGCTACGATCTGGATTTGAAGGAATATCCGGATGCGCAGGCTGTCTACAAAATTGAGCGGGGTGGCGCGCTTTTGACGGTGATCAAAAAGCCTAAATAGCATTGCCTGTCATTCTGAACGAAGTGAAAGAATCCCCGCGCGGAGCGCGGGAGACTCTTCGCCCTTACCGGGCTCAGAGTGACATACTTACTTTGGAGAAACTTTATGAGTAACTCAAAATTCCTGGATGCGTTGAACGAAAAAATTATGCTGGCCGACGGCGCGATGGGGACCGTGCTGCACGGCCGCGGCGTGAGCTTTGAAGAATGCTTTGACGAGTTGAACATCACCTCTCCGGCGGTGGTGGCGGACGTGCACCGCGAGTATATCGAGGCGGGCGCGCAACTGATTTTGACCAACACCTTCGGCGCCAACCGCTACAAACTCAGCAAGCACGGACTGGAAGACCAGGTGGCCGAGATCAACAAAGCGGGCGTGGAACTGGCGCGGCGCGCGGTGGCAGCCTCTTTCAAGGATGTTTTCGTGGCGGGTGATGTCGGGCCGTTGGGTGTGCGCATCGCGCCTTATGGACGGGTTTCGCGCGAAGAAGCGCGCGCCGCCTTTGCCGAGCAGGTATCTGCCTTGGCCGAAGCGGGCGCGGACCTGATCGTGATCGAAACCATCAGCGACCTGTACGAGATCCGCGAGGCGGTGCGGGCGGTGCACGAAGTCTGTGACCTGGCGGTGGTGGCTTCGGTCACATTTACACGCGATGATGTCACATTACTGGGCGATAACCCGCTCAAGGTGGCGCAGGTCATGGCCGAAGAAGGCGCGGACGTGATCGGTGTCAACTGTTCGGGCGGGCCATCTCAGTTGCTGCGCATCCTGCGCGCCATGCGCCACGCCGTGCCGGACGGTCGCTTCTGGGTCAAGCCCAACGCCGGTTGGCCGGAGCAGGTCGGCGGGCGCATCATGTACCCTGCCGGGGCCGAGTATTTCGGGGATTATGCCCTGGCTTTCTGCGAGGCGGGCGCCAGCGTAGTCGGTGGCTGCTGCGGGACCACGCCGGCGCACATCGCCGCCATGCGCGCCGCCCTGGATGCGAACCCTTATGGCTGCGACACGTCTGCGATTGAGTTCATCGCGCCCGCCGAGGCTGAAGAAGGCGAACTGACCGCCGAGCAGCCTTCCCCGTTAGCCCAACGTCTGGCGGACGGGAAGTTTTCGGTAGCCGTGGAGATGAGTCCACCGCGCGGTCTCTCGACTCACAAGCTGATCGCTGGCGCTTCGCTCCTGGCCGACTCCGGCGCGGACGTGATCAACGTGGCCGACAGCCCGATGGCGCGCATGCGCATGTCGGCCTGGGCCGTATGTGACGTGCTGCGGCGTCAGGTGGGCGTGGACACGACGCTGCATTTCCCGACACGCGGACGCAACCTGCTGCGCGTGCAGGGTGACCTGCTGGCGGCGCACGCGCTGGGCATCCGCAATGTGTTCGTGGTGATGGGCGACCCGACTTCGATCGGCGATTACCCCGAAGCGATGGACAACTACGACCTGGTCCCGTCTGGCCTGATCAAGCTCATCAAACAGGGATTCAACATGGGCGTGGACCATTCCGGCACCAGCATCGGCCAGCCGACCAATTTCTTCGTCGGCGCGGCGCTCAACCTGTGCCCGCCCGACCCGGAGCGCGAGATCAAGAACCTACACCGCAAGGTGCTCAACGGCGCGGACTTCTTCCTGACCCAGCCCATCTACCGTCCCGAAGATGGACCGAAATTATTGGAACAATACGAAGACAAACATGGCCCGCTGAACAAACCCATCCTGGCGGGACTCCTGCCGCTGGTCAGCACCAAGCACGCCAACTTCTTGCATCATGAAGTGCCGGGTGTTTTCATTCCAGATGAAGCGCTGAAACGCATCGAAGCTGCCGGGGACGAAGGCGCGCGCGTCGGCGTGGAGTTGGCGGTCGAGTTGGTGGAGCAGATCAGGGATTGGGCGGGGGGTGTTTACATCATGCCGCAGTTCCATCGCTATGACATGGTCGCGGAGATCATAGAGGCGGTAAAATAAATTGAACGAGTGGTACTGAGAAAATGTAATGAGAATCGATAAAAATAATCCCTGGCAAACGTACGAAGGTTTTTGGGATTGGCTAAGCCAGCATCCCATCTGGATTCTGGGCCTAATCTTTGCCTATTTGTATTATCTAACGAGCACGGACGAAATTCGAAGACATTAGTGCCATTTAGACGCTAGTTGTAAGCGGGAGATGGAACTTATTGAAAACCATTCCATAGCATGTAGGATTTCTATTTCTTTAATGTTACATTTCTTTTGCATATAAAAGGAGAAGTTAGTTATGACAAATTCACAAGTTCGATTGCTATCTTCAGCCATCGCCCTGCTGGCAGGCGGTGTGATTGCCAATACCACGAACATCGATGTGAGTGTAAGCATTGCTATCATTGTGGTGAGTTCGGTTCTTTTTGCCGTGGAATATTTTCGCAATCAAAAAGAGTAGGTAAGCCATGCAGCCAGGGAAATAAGTCCTTGGCTATGATGGATGCATATCGAAATTTTTGCTAATCAGCGAATTCTTCTTGTAAAATCTTTCCCACCTGATTATGCAATGCGGGCACTTCTTCAGTGGCAGCGACCCAGACAATATCCCACCGGACGGAAAAATACTCATGCACGGCAATGTTGCGAAAACCGATGATGTCCACCCAAGGGATGTCAGGATAACGGTTCGTAAATTCTTTTGATAAACGTGCAGCGGCCTCGCCGATAACGGTCAGCTTTTGAAGGACCGCACTGTGCATCATTTCATTTTGCTCAAATTCATTGAAATCCTGACCCATAAGGAATTTCTCAATGGAGTTTGCTGCCTCAACAATATCGGTTAGGTAGAGTTTTTCAGGCCGCATACACTTCCTCGATGTTCGACAGCACTGAATCGCGGATGACCGGTTTCAAGCCATCCATCAAAACCAAGTCTACTGGACGTTTGAACAACTCGGAAAGTTCGCGCTGCATGCGGGAGAGTGTGATGAAGCCAACATGCGCACCGGGTTCAAATGAGACCAGCACGTCCACATCACTATCTCTGCGGAAATCTTGCCTTAATACGGAACCAAACAAAGCCAGCCGGTTGACTTGATAACGGCGGCAGAATTCCTTGACCCCCTTTTTCGGGATGGAAATCCGTACACGTGGTTCTTGAGTAGCCATTGGTTGCCTCGAAATAATTATAGCATTTCATTACCCCAATAACTCATCGATCACCGTCCGCATCTGCTCGCGGTAGGTCTGGATCGCCTCCCGTCCTTTATCGGTCAGGCGGATGAGCGTGCGCGGCACCTTGTCCACGAATTCTTTCTGGATGTCCACGTAACCCGCTTCTTCGAGCGTGTTCAGGTGCGACGACAGATTGCCGCGCGTCAGCCCAACCTGGTTCATCAGAAAGATGAAGTCCGCGCTGTCCACGGCCGCCAGATAGGCCAGGATCATCAAGCGCGCCGGGGAATGCACAACGCGGTCGAGGTCCGCGATGGTTCCCAGGTCTTTATCCGTTGGCATCTTCGCCCGCCGCGTTGAGGGGATATTTCTTCAGGAAGTTGACCAGCAGGATAGCGCCAAAGGCAATGATCACAGCGCCGGTCGTCACAATCGGAATGTAGGTTTCGATATTCAGCCATGCACCGACCAGGGGAAGTCCCACCGCCAGCAAGGCGTACAGGTAGAAGCGTTTCAGTCCCAGGAAGAGTGCGGCGGCCAGGGCGGGCAGGCCGAACAGCATCGCGCTCAGGGGCACCATGTGATAGCGTTGAATCCAGGCTTGCATTTCGGGGGAGGTCGGTTTCTTGCTGACAAAGATGTTGAGCGTCAAAAAGAAGGCCACAAACAATACCCCAATCCCGACAGAGATCCAGGCTTTTTGTACAGTTTTCTTTTCAGATTCAAAGCGCACATACCCGAAGCGGGGAACGGTGATACGCTGCTTTATCAACACATACAGCATCATTGCCAGCCAGCCTATCATCAAGAAGGCGATGTTATCGGTCAGCATATCGAGGCCAAACCCCAACACAACGGAACCGGCTACCAGGTCCAAGATGCCGTCCTGATGGTAGGCCAGATAAACCTTGCGCTTTAGAGAATCGAATTCTTTCGTGGTACTCATTTCAAACTCCTGACCAGTCTGTTCTTTATATTAGTTTGTTTTTCAAACTAGTCTGAAAGTATTATACAGGTTTTAACTAAAAAGTCAAGATCAATAATAGGGATAATTTCCCCTCGCCAAAGCATTATAATCAGCACATGCTACTCACCATCGATATCGGCAATACCAACCTGACCCTTGGCCTTTACAACGGCGACAACCTTGGCCGTCACTTTCGACTGGCCACTGATCATGCCCGCATGCCAGACGAATACGGTTTGCAGTTCCTGGGCTTGTTGCAGAACGCCGGACGAACGGTGGATGACCTGACGGGGATTTGCCTGGCATCCGTTGTGCCGCAATTGACCGGGCGCGTGGTGCAGGCCTGTCGCGAGTATCTCAAGCAGGAGCCGCTAGTGGTTGACACGGGCGTCAAGACCGGGGTACGCATCCGCTATGAAGATCCCAAGGCCGTCGGCGCCGACCGCGTGGCGGATGCCGTGGCCGTGATGAAATTCTACGGCGGCCCGGCCTGCGTGATCGACTTCGGCACGGCTACCACCTTCAACGCCATCACCAAAGACGGAGACTATCTCGGCGGGGCCATCACGGCTGGGGTCAACCTGGCCGCCGAAGCGCTGTATACGCGTGCCGCCAAGCTGCCGCGCATGGACCTGCAACGCCCGCCCTCCGTTATCGGGCGCAACACCGTCCACGCCATGCAATCGGGGTTACTGTTCGGGTATGTCAGCATGGTAGAGGGCATGGTGGCAAGATTTCGGTCTGAGTTGGGAAGCGATATGAAAGTCATCGCCACGGGCGGACTGGCCGAAGTCGTCGCCAAAGAGACCGACGTGATCGACGTCATCTCGCCCTGGCTTACCTTGGAAGGCTTGCGCATCATCTGGGAACTGAACCAATAATTTATGAGAAAAATACTGGTCCTGCTTCTGGGGACAACTTTACTGTTAACTGCCTGTGGCAAAACTGTGGAGGCTGCTCCCAAACCGACAGCCACGGTCAGCGCGTCTCCTTCGCCGACGCAAACTGTCACCGCTACTTCGACCCCTACCATCACCCCAACGTTCACCATTACGCCAAGCCCCACACCGACCTGGGTGGCGCAGGGACCTGGTCCAGTGGTCGTGCCTATTTTGCTCTATCATCGCATTGGCGTATCTCCGGTTGACAGTCAGTATTATGTCCCGCCCGATAAATTCGAAGAGCAGATGAAGTTGCTGCATGATTGGGAATATACGGTCATTCCCGTCGAATTGCTGGTCAAGGCTATCGAGGAAGGCGCCGAATTACCGCCGCGGCCGATCATCATCACTTTCGACGATGGTGATATCAGCGTCTACACCACCGCTTTTCCCATCATGCAGAAATACGGGCTGACCGGGGTGACCTATATTGTGGACAACTACATGGGCACTGACGGCTACATGGACGCCGGTCAGATCAAGGAGTTGGCCGCTGCCGGCTGGGAAGTGGGCAGTCATAGCCGCAGCCATCGCGACCTGACCAAACTGCAGCCAGACGTGCAGTATATGGAAATCGTGGATGCGCGCAAGGTTTTGCAACAAGCTACGGGTTCGCCGGTTTTGACCTTTGCTTATCCCTTTGGTTTCGTGAACTCGAGCGTTGGAAGATACGCTCATAACGCTGGCTATATTGCTGCTATGGGCCTGGGTTATACCTCTGACCAGGGCAAAACCAACCTGTTCTGGTTGCAGCGGCGCGATGTCAACGGTACCTACAATATCAAGCTATTTGCCGACTTTCCTGCCCTGGCAGGGCGATCCGGCTTATATGCCTGCCAACACGCCAACGCCAACCCCGACCGCCTCGCGCACGCCCATTCCAACCTACACACAATATCCGACCAGCACAACTGGCCCATAGGGAACTTTTTGCGGCGCTGGTAAGTCAACAAAATAAAGGAGACTGAAATGAACAAGAAAATCTTGTTAGCTTCCATTGTTTTGTTGACCACGGCCTGTGGCCTGCTGGCCACGCCTACACCCGCTGACAGCGGTATCACCGGCAAGGTCACGACGGGGCCGATGTGCCCGGTCATGATCCAAGGACAGGATTGCCCCGACCAACCGTATCAGGCCACGATCACGGTCAACAGCCCGGAGGGCAGAAAGATCGTCCAGTTCCAGACCGATGAACAGGGCAATTTCAAAGTTCCGCTCGCGCCGGGGGACTACATCCTGCATCCTGAACCCCCACAGGGCGCGCCACTTCCATTTGCGGCAGAGCAACAGTTTACTGTTAAACCTGGTGAGTTCACCCGCCTGACCGTGACGTATGATAGCGGTATCCGCTAGAGAAAGCCTTCGCATATTTTTGCCACGTTGAGTTGGGCCTGGAACACTGAAAGCCACTTGCGCTGGACAGAAGTTGAAACAAGGGATTTATTATCTCAAATAGGGTTCGGCTCGAAAAATCGGTGCTTTAAGTCGGTCCTGGCTTTGCCCGCTTCGTGCGTGCCACGCTTTATTGACACCCCTCCCCTTTGCGGTATAATACCCCCCGCACCACTGGCCGACTAGCTCAACTGGCAGAGCAACTGACTCTTAATCAGTGGGTTCAGGGTTCAAGTCCCTGGTCGGTCACAAAGCAAATCAGTCAAAAAGGGACGGTTCATCACCGTCTCTTTTGCGTTTAATTGACATAGAAATGGTTGTTTGCAGTTGATGAGAGACGAAGCCACTTTGTTCCTCAAGAGGTGAGTCTGAGTGCGCATTAGAGTACAGGACCTGATTTAAAAACTGTGCTTAAAGCTTAAATTTTTCTCGTAAGAATACCGCATATCATATCTTCTTGATATAATATGTTATTGATAATTTTTGCAATAAGGAAATTCAATGACTTGCGGTAACCAATACACCCCTCAACTGCGCGCCCGCGGATTTCGCATGACGCCCCAACGCATGGCGATTCTGCACGTTTTGCTTCATTCTGGCGGACACCTCTCGCCCGTTGAAGTATACCAACAGGCCAGCCATGACATCCCTGGCCTGACCGAAGCGACTGTCTATCGTACGCTCGAATTCCTGGCTGAGAACGGACTGGCGCATTCAGCTCACATAGGCAACGGACACCTGGTCTACGAGATTACCAAACAAGAACACCACCATTTGATTTGCCGCAAATGCGGCGCCGAAGTTCAGATAGATCACGCGCCGCTTGACAAATTTTACGCTGAACTGGAAGCCAGCAGCGGTTACCGCTCTCTTGACAGCCATATGACTTTCTTCGGATTATGCCCGGAGTGTCAGAAACAATAATTCAGGAGGCTAAACATGTTATATGCTCCCGCCCCGATGCACATCCCGGATGGCTTTCTAAGCCTGATTATTGCAATCATTTGTTGGGGGATTACCGTTGTTGTAGACGGGGTTGCAATCTCACGCACGAACCAATCACTCGGCGAACGCCAGGTGCCCTTGATGGGCATCATGGCCGCTTTCATCTTCGCTGCCCAGATGATCAACTTTCCCGTGGCCGGCGGAACATCTGGCCATTTGCTGGGAGGTACGCTGGCGGCAATCGCACTCGGACCCTGGGCAGCAATGCTGGTCATGACAGCCGTCATCGCTGTGCAGGGATTACTCTTCCAGGACGGCGGCTTGCTGGTGATGGGCGCCAACATTTTCAATATGGGTTTGCTGACGGTAGCGGTCGGCTACGGGCTGTATCGCTCCGTCATGGGCCGAAGCCGCAACACCAAGTTGGTTGTTGCGGGAGTGGCGGCCTGGCTCTCGGTCATGACCGGCGCGTTGGCGACCTCCCTGGAACTCTGGTTGAGTGGAACTGCCAAACTGGATATCGTCGTTCCGGCCATGCTGAGCGTGCATGCCTTGATCGGTCTGGGCGAGGCCCTTATCACGGTGGCCGCGCTGGCTTTCATCCTTCGTACACGCCCCGACTTATTGGGTGAGCAAAGCGCTTCCGCCAAAGGTGGGCGTGGCTGGATCCTGGCTGGTGTGCTGATCGCACTCGTAGTGGTTGGGCTTTCCCCACTGGCCTCCGCCGACCCGGACGGGCTCAACCGGGTTGCCATGGATCTGGGATTTATCCACACAGCCCAATCAGGGACTGGACCTTTTGCCGGATATACAGTTCCATTTCTCACTTCCGCACCCGCTGCGAAGATCGTTGCCGGCGTGATTGGTATCCTGGCTGTGGCCGCTATCGTGCTCCTCGTGGGACGTTCGCTGCGCAAGAAAGACAGGGCTTGACCATATGCACGCTGACGCTTTCGACCGTTATCACGAAGCGGATAGTCCGCTTCATCATCTTGACCCACGTGTCAAAGTCCTGGTGACGGTCGCTTTTATCCTCTCGAATGTACTCTTGCCTGATGGCGCCTGGCTGGCTTTTGGCCTGTCCTGGTTGTTCGTGTTGAGCTTGAACCTGCTTGCCCAGTTAGGCCCTGGTTTCACTTTCCGGCGTTCGTTTGTGGCGCTGCCCTTTGCACTGGCAGCCATCACGGCCGTTTTCTCCATTCCCGGTACGGCTCTGGGCGAATGGCATCTCGGCTCGTCTGACGCTCATCCCGACCGATGCCGGTGTGCTGCGCTTTGTCAGCATCGTTATCCGCTCGTGGCTGTCTGTACAGATTGCCATCTTGCTGGTGGCAGTTACCCGTTTCCCTGATCTGATCCACGCTTTCGAGCATCTACACGTTCCGGCCATCTTGACTACCATCATCGCTTTTCTGTATCGCTACTTATTCGTCCTGACCGACGAGGTGATGAGGTTGCTCCGGGCGCGGGAATCGCGCAGTGCAACGGTAGCAGGCCACAAGTCCGGTCGGAGCGTGATGTGGCGCGCGCGCGTGGCCGGAAACATGACCGGTCAACTTTTCCTGCGCAGTTACGAGCGATCTGACCGCATTTACAATGCCATGCTGGCACGCGGCTACACCGGCCAGTTGCGCACGCTCAATCCGCATGTCATGAAGAAGCGCGACTGGTCCTTCGCCGTGCTATCCGTTATCGTTATCCTGCTTCTACAACTTATTGGACGGTTCTAATGCCTGTTACTCACAAAACTACCCCGATCGCCACTCCCATTTTCGAAGGCTGCGACGGCGATGTATTGTCGATTGAAGACCTGCATTTCCATTACCCCGACGGGCACGAGGCCCTGCACGGCGTTTCCCTGAAACTCTGCGAAGGCGACAAGGTGGCGCTGGTGGGACCCAACGGCGCGGGAAAGAGCACGCTGATGCTGCATCTGAACGGGATCCTGGCGGGCGAAGGTGACCTGAGCATTGCCGGGATGCGCATCCAACCGGACAATTTGCCTGCCATCCGTGGAATGGTGGGAACTCGTGTTCCAGAACCCCGACGACCAACTCTTCTCCCCAACGGTTTTCGAGGATGTGGCCTTTGGCCCGCTCCACATGGGGCTGACCGAAGACGAAGTCCATGCGCGCGTGGATGAGGCGTTGGAAATGGTACACATGTGCGACTACCGTGACAGGTTGTCGCACCACTTGAGCATGGGCGAGAAAAAGCGTATTGCCATCGCAACGGTACTCTCCATGCGACCACAGATTTTGGTTTTAGACGAACCCTCGGCAGGGCTTGATCCACGTGCTCGGCGCGGCCTGATCAACCTATTGCGCGACCTGCCCATCACCATGTTGGTCTCGTCGCACGATCTGTTGATGGTGCGCGAGCTCTTCCCGCGTATGGTCATTATGGACGAAGGCCAGATCGTTGCCGACGGCTCGACGACAGAATTGATGAGCGATGAATCCCTGCTCGAAGCACACGGATTGGAAAAGCCATAATCTTAACCACAAAGGCACAAAGTCACGGAGGCACCAAATTTATAAAAATTTGTGGCTTTGTGTCTCAGTGACTTCGTGGTAAGTGCATAAGGAGATTTTATGTCCACAGCCCCCAAAGCCGAAATCCTCAACCTGGCCGAAATGGTCAGTTACCAGGAAGGTTCCGTCGTCAGCCGCCAGATCACCAAAACGGAGACGGGCAACGTGACCTTGTTCGCTTTCGATGCAGGCCAGGAGTTGAGCGAGCATACCGCGCCGTTCGATGCGCTGGCTCATATCGTGGATGGCGAAGCCGAGATTATCATCTCAGGCAAATCCCATCATTTGAAAATGGGGGATGCCATCATCATGCCCGCGGATGAGCCGCATGCCGTCAAGGCACCCGGTCCATTCAAGATGTTGTTGACGATGATACGGAATTAAAGAGTTACTCCCCTCCATATTCAAACGGAGGGGAGCATTAGTAATTATGTGAATTCGTCTCTTTTGCGGAGTCTGGAAAGATGGGGAATATTCTGCTTGACAGTCATATGTTTGTGTGTGAGAATTCAGAAAATGAATGCTCAAACTCATGACTGAAATCAAACAACAAGAATACGAACTCCTTAGCGAAATCGCTCAAGATTCCATGATTACCCAGGCGAATTTATCCAAGCGCCTGGGTATTGCTGTTGGTAGTGTGAATTGGTATATCAAACGCCTCATCAAACGAGGTTATTTGAAAGTATCCCACCTTGACCGGACGAGACTAAAATATGACTTGACACCAGAGGGCATGTCCGTTTTTTCAGAACGAGCTATGCAGTATGCCAAGGATTCGCTTAAAGGTATATACATCTTTTCGGCAGAAAGCACAAAAAGTTATTTCTCAGCTAAGATCTCGTGATATTACAAAGGTGTATCTGGAAGGTAATGACGAGATCATGGATATCATGCGGCTGACGTGCCTGGAATTAGGGATGGAGGTCTCTGACCGCCATTGTAGCGTGAGAGTGAAATCAGACGGGCATGGATATCAAATTATTTTTTCATAAAGTAGGGTAATCGGTAAATTTAAGGTGGCTTATTCATAATGTGCGGAATATTTGGTCTTTGGAACTTGCGAGAACAGCCGATTGAGGTACGTGCTCTCATGAACTCTGTCTCTTCAATTCGTCATAGGGGGCCAGATGATGAAGGATATTTGCTGGCGCATCTTTCTCGCGGATATGCGGTCTCATGCGCTGGCCCTGACAGTGATCCTCGTTCTACCTTACCCTCTATTGAAAGCCAACCTGGCCATTACGACTTTGCTCTTGGATTCCGTCGATTATCTATTTTGGATTTGTCCCCTACTGGGCATCAACCCATGTCCAGCCCTGACCAACGGTACTGGATTGTCTTCAATGGTGAAATATACAATTACCTTGAGCTTCGCCAGGAATTGATAAATTTAGGATATTCATTTTCTTCCACCTCGGATACGGAGGTACTGCTTGCCGGATATGCTCAATGGGGAGCGGATGTTCTGCCTAGATTGGTTGGCATGTTTGCTTTTGCTGTGTTCGATAAGCAAAAACGAGTTTTATTTCTGGCACGTGATTTTTTTGGTATCAAGCCACTTTACTATACTTATAATGGGTCGCGTTTCGCCTTTGCATCGGAGACAAAAGCGTTGGTAGCGCTGGGGGATGTAAGTCGTAAGGTTAATCCTTCCGCATTATATGTCTATTTGCGTTATGGCATTACTGACAATGGCGATGAAACACTCTGGGAGGAAATTAAGCATCTCCCCTCAGCACATTACTTGGAAATAGCCCTGGATTCTCCAGCACCTGTTTTGCAGCCGCACAGGTATTGGGATATTGATATGGATACTCGTAGTACCATATCTGCCCCCGAAGCAGCCAAGCAGTTGCGCCACTTGTTTTTGGAAAATATTCGCTTGCACCTTCGTAGCGATGTTCCCGTAGGGGCTGCTCTTTCAGGCGGCATCAATTCTTCGGCCATTGTCATGGCCATGCGTCAACACCAGCCACAACAAGAAATCCATACATTTAGTTATATCGCTGATGATGACCGGCTCAACGAAGAAGCCTGGGTGGATATGGTCATAAAGAGTGCGCAAACCACTCCTCACAAAACGCACGTTGCTCCAGAAAACCTGGTGGATGATCTGGATAAATTCATCTACTTTCTTGACGAACCGTTCAGTAGTACGAGCATGTATGCTCAGTTTCGTGTTTTTCGCCTCACACAACAAGCCGGTATAAAAGTGATGCTAGATGGGCAGGGGGCAGATGAAGCATTGGGAGGCTACAACTATTTCTATTCCCTGCGTTTGGTTTCCATGTTGCGTCGCTGGCGCTGGGCTGAAATATTTGCTTTTATACAAAACAACTGGAAGCGTTCATATTTTGGCGGG
The DNA here is from genome assembly GCA_963785535.1 of uncultured Chloroflexia bacterium. Classification (GTDB taxonomy): domain Bacteria; phylum Chloroflexota; class Anaerolineae; order Anaerolineales; family Villigracilaceae; genus JAABUE01. The sequence goes on from CAWAVQ010000008.1 coordinate 104,014, forward strand.
CCTAAACTCATCTACCGGGCAGGGGCCTGGTTGCTTCCCGAAAAATTCCATGGCATAGCAAGGAAAGTGATCGGTGAAGATCTGGTTCCCGATTGGTTCAATCGCTCCTGGTTCGAGAGGCGCGGTGTGTCGCCGCCGCCGGTTTATCAATGGGATCTCGGCAAAGAACCTTTCCGAAAAATGTTGTATCAAAGTGTGATGCAGACTAGTCTCCCCATGCTCTTAAGATACGAAGATCGTAATTCCATGGCTCATTCGGTGGAGAGCCGAGTACCTTTCCTTACCCCAGCACTGATTAATTTTATTTTTTCGTTGCCTGAAGAGCAGATTGTTGATATCAAAGGCAACTCAAAGTCTGTTTTTCGGGAAGCCATGCGGGGCCTCGTTCCTGCGCCTATTTTGGAACGCCGGGATAAAGTTGGATTTTCGACCCCTGAGAAGCGTTGGCTGAAAGATCTGCAACCCTGGGTGGAAAAAGCTCTCAACAGTGAAGCAGCAGCCTCGATCTCTGCATTGAACCTGGAAAGAATCAAGCAAGAATGGCGGGGAGTTTCCACGAATCAAAAGCCATTCAATTTCCGGGTTTGGCGCTGGATTAACCTGATACACTGGGCCGAACTTCATTCTGTTGAGTTTTAGCTATGCGGATTGCGTATATCTCACTTCATTGGCCGCGAACTATCATAAGCGGAGTAGGAAAAAAGATCCTTCGTCAAATGGATGCCTGGCGAGCAGGAGGAAATGACGTGCAACTTTTCATGCACACCGTGCGATACGAATCAGATGTTCCCTTGCTTCCTGGCAAAGTATTCTGCTATGGCGGGATTGGATTATCCGTCGAATGGGAGCGGATGAGGGCGGTGTATCGCTTGTTGAGGACTGTCCGGGATTACCGGCCCGATGTTATTTACCTGCGTTATGGGATGTACGTTTTCCCCATCCATCAATTGGCTTCCATCGCCCCGTTAATTGAAGAGATGAATACGAATGATTTGGTGCAACATAAATGGTTAGGTTGGTTATACAGCCTGTATAATCGCTTCACACGAGGTCTTCTACTTAGACGCACAAGTGGGTTGGTTTGCCTTTCGAGAGAACTTGCCACACTACCTCAGAATACGATGTTTAAAAAGCCGACCAGGGTCATTGGCGATGGAATCGATTTGGATAACATCCCGCCTCTTCCCGCGCCTCGAAATGCCCAGCCTCGATTAGCATTTATCGGCTCCCCAGATGCTCCCTGGCAAGGCGTGGATAAGTTGATTGGACTCGCGCAATCTTTCCCCGATATCAGTATTCACATCATTGGGTATGACCGGATTGATGGGCATGATTCACTACCAGAAAATTTGCATCTATATGGCTATCTGGAAACAGTGAAATACCAAAAGATCCTGGGGACAATGGATTGTGCGATTGGTTCTCTGGGATTACACAGAATTTCATTGAATGAAAGTTCTCCATTAAAAACGCGCGAATGTCTGGCTTATGGCTTGCCAATGATCCTTCCCTATGAGGACACTGACCTCAAGGATTTAGACGCTGATTTCCTGTTGAAGATTCCCAACAAAGAGGATAATATCCATACTCATGGTCACGCAATCCGTGATTTTGCTTATCGGATGCGCGGACGGCGTGTTGATCGACACTTAATTACTGCGATCGACCAGACCGCTAAGGAACGTGAGCGTATGCAATTTTTTGAAGAAATCGTCTCAGGCGCAAAGCCTGAACCAATCGCTGCGTAGTCGCGCTATCGCCGGTAAACGAAGATATTTCATAAACGTTTAGTTTGTATTTCAGGCCTGCATCGAATATGGATATAAACAAACAACCATTGATCAAAAAAAAAGCCTTTAAGCTGCAAGATATTCTCAAAGTATTTCTGGCTTTGGTATTATTCGTTTTTGTTTTATCAAAAACTGATTTGCAGGCTTTAATTGATTTGCGAAACCATGTAATGGTTTCTTGGATCATTGTTGGTGCGGGGCTATTTTTTATAAAAACGGCACTCAAGGCCTTGCAGTATCATCTTTTTCTTAAATCGAATATTCACTATCCCCAGATGCTCAACATTGTAATCATACAGAATGTTGTTTCTAATTTTGTAGCCACAGGAGCTGGTATTGCATCCTTCTTTGCACTATCACGAGTTGAACAAGGGGTTAAAATGAGCCGCTCCGGAACAGCGTTTTTACTTACCAAAATTGGCGACATAATCGCTATCTGGATATTTTTGTTGGTTTCAAGCATTTTCGTGTGGAGGCAAATAATTCCCTTGCAGGGTTTCGTGATTGGCCTGCTGCTGACCATTGGAATCGCACTCCTGATGGTGTTCTTGTCCATTTTGCTCAGGCAAAAATTTTCTACTCAACTCAGGAAGTGGTTGGAAAAATTAAAACTTGGAAATATAAAATATGTACGTCTGGGCCTGAATATATTCGATGAAATAGTCCAACAGGAAGACGTTTTTAGATTACGCTTGTTGGGCTTGGCGATGCTATGCTCGCTGGCTTTTTTGTTGGCCACGATGGGGTGGTCTTATGTTGCCATACGTGCCTTTGATGTGCAAATCGGGATGGTAGAAGTTGTTTTTGTAAACGTATTTATTCAACTATTGGCTAATGTCCCAATTCAGGCATATGGTGGCTTGGGTGTTAATGAGGGTACCTCGTTATACTTGTATCAATTCTTTTTTGCGAGTTCACAGGAGCTTGCATCCGCTTTGATTGGTATCCGCATACTGGTTTATCTAATGAATCTGGTCACTTTGTTATATTTGCCCGCTCATAAATTTTTTGCGTTACGCAACAATGATAATATCTGAGGCAAACTGATTTTTAAGCGCGTTGATGCGTTCACCACCCTATGATTTTTCCCGTTGCAAGATGAGACCCTGGAATAGCATATATACAATCGGAAGCAGGTGTTGATTGTCGGTGAATTGCTTTGATGTTAATTGGAGAGTGCACAATTAAACACAATGTTTGCAAATATAATTCCTCCAGAAATTAGGTATATCGAATGACCAAGCCTAATACCGAGAGAAAAAAATATTACTTAGCCAATATGTTTATATTGATTGGCCTTGCCTATATTTTTATTCGTGCATGCACTGAATTTTATGATATTGCATGGGGAACTGGGCATTGGTTGGGGGAGTTTTCGCCCAAATGGGGGACGGGTTTCTTTGCTTTCGTTACGTTTTGCATCGTTTCGTGGTTCGTTGTAGCGCTTATTATTTGGAAACATGATATTTTGAAAAAATGGGAACGAACTATCGTTGCGCTCCGTAAAAAACTGGGAATATTTCGTTGGTTGATTGCTTTTGCCTTGCTTTTGTTTCCGGTTTGGTTTCTACAATATACCCTATGGGGAATCGTTTTCAGGGGATTGTATTTTCGCCTGTTTCTGTGGATTTTCATAGCATTGGGGATAGCTGTTTTCATGCAAGCAAACGAACAGCTTCTATCATTGCCAAGTTCGTTAGCAGCTTTGCTCCTTACGTCAAGTGTGTTTTCTATTGCTGCGGCACTGACCAACGTAGAAGATTATCCCTTTTCTATTGGCTGGTCCGAGGGAAACCGTATATGGGACTATTCGATGATGTTTGGGCGGCGCTTGTATGCTTATCCCCATGACCAGGCCGTATATGTATTATTAGATTTTGGTCGGCAGTTTATCGGCGGGTTGCCATTTTTATACTCCGGTATATCTATAAAAACAGAGCGGCTTTGGGTTGGGTTGACCACTGTATTTCCCTATCTGTTACTTGGTCTTGCTGCTTTCCGCTTTAATTCGAAAGATAAAAAATTATGGCTCTTATTGGCCCTGTTGACCTTCATTTTTTTGAAACAAGGCCCGATTCATCCTCCATTAGTGGTCTGTGCTTTTGTAGTTGCACTACTCTGGCGCGGTCCTTTGTGGCTAGCGATTCCTTTGATCTTTGTAACCGGCTATGCTGCTGAGGAAAGCCGTTTCACCTGGTTATTTGCCCCAGCTATTTGGATCGTAATGTTGGAATTCTCAGGAGCTGTGCTCAAGAATGAACGTGTACAAGGAACTGCATGGTGGCGAGCAGCGATCTTGGGATTGTCCGGCGCCTTAGGTGGATATTTTGGATCTGCTCTGGTAAATTGGGGGAAGGCATTGTTCTCAAATGGAGAAACTGTCGCCCTGGCAACAGCAGGTGGAGCGGTCAGTGTTTCATCGATAACGAGGTCTATGACTGTGCAGCCGTTATTATGGTATCGGCTTTTCCCTAATTCCACTTATGGTACGGGTATCTTGCTTGCTCTTTTGTTTGCGGTATTTCCAATCATCTCTTTATTACTGTATCTTACTATAACAAAGAAGTGGGTTTTGAATTTGTGGCAAAAACTAGCGCTTGTTTTGCCTTCGCTGGCTTTTCTGGTTGTCGGATTGATTGTATCGACCAAGATCGGGGGCGGCGGGGATCTGCACAATCTGGACATGTTTTTGATCGGGATCCTGTTTGCGGCTGTGATCGCCTGGGAAAACGGTGGCAGGCAATGGTTTGGAGAGATCGAGACACGTCCGGCTTGGGTACAAGGGATGTTGGTGTTGCTGTTGGTAATCCCCGGGATCCAGCCTTTGTCAACATTGCGTTCGATCCGTTACGATGGAGATCGAACCGGGTTGGTTATATTGAGGGGTGTATCGGACGAGAAATTTCTTGATTTGCTTCCAGTTCAAGGTGATGTGAATGATATTTTGCAGACCATTCGACAGGAAGTGGATGCGAAGAAGTCTCAGGGTGAAATCCTTTTTATGGATCAGCGTCAATTATTGACCTTTGGGTATGTTAAGGATGTGCCCTTTGTTCCCGAGTATGAGAAGAAAGTTCTTATGAATGAGGCAATGAGCGATGGCGCCGATTATTTCAAGGAGTTTTATGCTGACTTAAAAGCCCATCGTTTTTCCCTGATCATAACTGAACCTTTGCGTGTGCCATCGAGAGAAGGGGACCTCCAATTTGGTGAGGAGAGCGATGCCTGGGTGAAATGGGTAGTGGAGCCAACGCTGTGTTATTACGATGACATTAAAACTTGGAAGAATGTCCAAATTCAGTTGCTTGTCCCAAAACAGGGAAATGTCGATTGTTCGTCTCAATTGCCGATTGAGGTAAAGTAAGATTTGCGTTCGGAAAGACTTATTAAGGTTGTTTTACCGGAGTAATTTGCTCAATGGAATACTCTAAAGAAGGCTTGCACTGGCCGCAACAGGTGGTCAAGATTTCTACCTTGTCACTCTTTGCATTCGTGCTTACAAAGTCATGCTTCGAGTTTTTTGAAGTTACCTGGGGAACTGGTTTGTGGCTGGGAGAATTTTCAAAAAAATGGGGATTGGCTTTCTTTGCTTTTGTTTTCTTTTGTCTCTTTTTGTTTTTGGGGACTGCGCTGTTTCTATTCGACTCAAAAGTTAAATTTTCAATAACTCAACGCCTGGTTTCTTTCCGCGTGCGGTTAAGAGTATTTCGTTGGGTTTTGATTGCTATCTTTTTTCTCTTGCCAATATGGTTTCTTCAATTTACGCCATGGGGAGTTGTGTTCCAGGGTTTTTATTTCCGTGTATTACTTTGGATATTTTCAATCTTTTTTACAACTATATTTTTGGGTGCTGGTACACGGTTATTTGGATGGCTAGAATTCTTGAGCGCATTAATAATTTCGACCAGCCTTTTGTCTATCTCCTTCTCTATGATAGATGTGATAGATTATCCGTTTTCCCTTCACTGGTCGGAGGGAAACCGCTTGTGGGATTATTCGCTTCTGTTTGGTCATGCGTTGTACGATTATCCACCCAATAAGGAAATATATTCTTTAACTGATGTTGGCAGGCAATTGGTGGGAGGGCTCCCTTTTATTTTTCCCGGCGTAACGATATTCGTCGAACGATTATGGGTAGGGCTGACAGACATATTCCCTTATACATTGCTCGGGTTGGTTGCTTTTAGAACGGATTTCAAGGATAAGAAAACCTGGCTTTTGCTGGCACTTTTCACATTTTTATTTTTGAAACAGGGCCCAATACACCCACCGCTTGTCTTATGTGCTGTTTTGGTAGCATTGACCTGGCGCAGTCCGCTTTGGATAGGGGTTCCCCTGATTTTTATTACTGGATATTTGGCTGAGACAAGTCGCTATACATGGGTTTTTGCGCCAGCGATTTGGATTGGTATGCTTGAATTTTCTTCTGCCAAATTGCATGAAGGAAACCTACAGTCTTCTACCTGGTGGAGGACGATTGTTCTTGCAGTTTCTGGTGCCGTGGGGGGGTATTATGGTTCTACGTTGTTGAAATGGGTTCAGGCTGTGTTTGCAGGTGGAGGGCCATCGTCAATTGCGGGGGAAGGTGCGGTTACGGCTTCTTTTGTCTCTTCTGCTTTAACGGGCCAATCGCTTTTGTGGTATCGACTGTTCCCAAATCCGACCTACGGTAATGGAACAGGCATTGTGCTTGGATTACTTATTGCTGTAGGGCCCTTGATTTCAATCTTGTTGTATCTTACTGTTGCAAAGAAATGGGTTTTGAATTTTTGGCAGAAATTAGCACTTGTGCTGCCGTCGTTGGCTTTTCTGGTTGTCGGGTTGATCATATCGACCAAGATCGGGGGCGGCGGAGATTTGCATAATCTGGACATGTTCTTGATCGGGGTCCTGTTCGCGGCCGTGATCGCCTGGGAAAACGGTGGCAGGCAGTGGCTTGGAAAGATCGACACACATCCGGTTTGGGTAAAAGGAATACTGGTATTGTTATTGGTTATCCCCGGGATACAACCTTTGTCAGCATTACGCACATTCCGTTATGATGGAGATCGGACCTGGCTGGTTACGTTGACGGGCGTGTCAGATGAGAAATTCCTTGATCTGCTTCCAGTTCCGACTGATGTGAATGATATCTTGCAAACCATTCGACAGGAAGTGGATGCGAAGAAGTCTCAGGGTGAGGTTCTTTTTATGGATCAACGCCAGTTGTTAACTTTTGGATATGTGAAAAATGTCCCGCTTGTTCCCGAGTATGAGAAGAAAGTTCTTATGGAACAAGCTATGGCCGAGAATACTGAATATTATAGAAAGTTCTATTCTGACCTGGCCTCACATCGGTTTACTTTGATTGTGACGGATCCGCTACGAAGGCCAATCAAGGATAGTGAAGCTCCATTTGGGGAAGAGAATAATTACTGGGTGGATTGGGTGGTCAAGCCTACATTGTGCTACTATTGGCCAATTGAAACGTTTACAGACGTCCAGATCGAATTGCTCGTTCCTCGGACGGATGATGTCAACTGCTCATCTAAGCTGCCCTTTGATATAGGAACACAAAATTAGGTCGCTTTAGATCAGATTTGCATAAGCTATGATTCAAGGACTAACTAAATTTCTGATTCGGTACGAGAAATTCATCCCGTTTATGCTGTTCCTGCTATTCCTGCTTGTGACAGTTCCCGGCATATCCTGGGGTGCTCCGTCGCTGTGGAATCCGGATGAGCTTGTCTGGCGAGTGAATATGGCCTTGAGCGGGGAGATGAAATTTGACGAGACCGAACCGGACTTCAACTATCCCTCACTGCCCAAGTACGTTATGTACGGGGTCGAATGGCTGGTCAAACAAGCGGGTGGCTCCCGGGCGGACCTCATCGTATCGGCGAGGCTGATATCGGTCTTGTTGGGCGGGCTGACGGTTATCCTGATTTACTTTATCGCGAAATTGGCAAGCAAAAATATCTATGTACGCCTGTTGGCGGCATTTTTCGCGTTATCGGATACCGCCCTTGCCCATAATGCCCGCTTTGCGCACAATGACCTGTATCTGCTGTTTTTCATCACGCTTGCGTTGTATGCGATTATCCGATACAGGTTATCCGGCCACAGACTTTGGTTGTACCTGGCTTTTTTCTCGACCGGTTGTGCGGCTTCGAGCAAATATACGGGAGCGAGCTTTGTTGTTATCCTGCTCGCAATTTTCCTGATCGCAAACTGGAAGACCATTTTCAAAGATTGGTTGCGAACGCTTGAAACGCTTTTCATTGCTACCGCTTTGACCGTCGCCGGGTATGTGGTGGGAACACCCAGAGCGCTATTATGGATGTCGTTCTACTTCAAACGTGCGATTCCGGCTGCTTTGCGCTTTGCCAGCTACGGGCGCGGACCAGACAGCCTGATTGGCCTCTACGGGCAATGGGGAACGTTTCGAAGCGCTGTTGGCACGGCGGCGTACATCCTTTTCCTGGTCGCTTTTGTGTGGAGCACAGTCAAGCTCGCTCGCTATCTGCTCAAAAAAATACCGGAAGATCAGGACAGGATGAACATTGTTTTGATCCTTCTGGTATCGATCTTCCTGTTCGATATTCCCTTTTTGATTTCCTACAACTATGTGCCCAGGTTCTTCCTGCCATTCCTTCCCATGTTTGCCGTGCTCGCCAGTTTATCTGTTGAAGATGTCGCCTTGCTCTTCGAACAGCGGGGCTATGCCGTTGCGGTACCTTCCATTAGCGTAGTGGTCATACTGGTCATTGCATATTCTTTTTTGCAAGTTATCAGCGTTACGCTTTTGTTTTCCAATGATGCTCGTACGCCGGCCGGAAAATTCATCGCGACACTTAAGCCGGATACGATCCTTGAGTACACTCTGTACCCTCCCACGATCCCAGAAAATTATTTTGCCAAGGCCCGCAACTATCCGATTTACATGGTCAAATACCCGGGCGAGACTGTACCCAATAACAAAGCCTACCCGTATAACCAGGGAGAGGCGGGTCTGTACGAGAGGAATGTGGATTATCTGGTCGTTGACAGTTTCACCTATATTCGCTTCGATGACGAATTTGTCTGCCAGACCAATCCGGTTGAATGCGATTTCTTTAGGAAATTGTTGGCTGGCGAAACGGACTTACACTTGCTAGCCTCCTTCGAATACCACCTGCCTTCCTTCTTGCCGCAAATTTCCCTGGCAGCGGTCAACCCAGATGTCAAGATCTACGAAGTTCCCCATTAACAAATGACCCAACCCTCTCGTCTCACGTTCTGGCGAAGCGTTCTGACCCTCGCGGTTATTTTGCCATTCTTGGCAATCTGGGATTTGTTACGCCTGGCACAGGAATTGGGTGTGGTCCTGCTCCCCAGCAAATCCTGGATGGGGGCATTGTCTATTCTGGGAATCGGGGGACTTGCCGCGCTTCTTACCCTGACTTCGACCTTCTTCCGCACGCGCGAACGGACTCTGTCCCTGTTGGAACTTCCCGCGCGAATCCGCTGGTTAGGATATTCTCCTTATCATTCTTTCTCTCACAGGTTATACAATTGTTTTCGCCATTCCGGCTAGCCGGAGTTTGCTCGGCAGCCTGGGCTGGATGCGTTTCCTGATCTTCTGGACGTTCAGTCTGCTAGGGATGTATGGCTTGAAAGCCATAAAGAAAAACATTGCCTGGCTGACTTCTTTACTAGTCGTTGTAATTTTTCAAACCTCGTTGCATTTGCTGGCAACGCAACTCTCCAACGTTACTTCCTATCCGTTTGCCATGGGATGGTCGGAAACCAGCCGCTACTACTATCCTTCACTTTTCCTGTCAAAAGAAATTTTTGGCGCCCGCCTGCCCTGGCCGATCCTGCATCCCAGCCTGCATCTGTTGCTTGTGCCTCCTTATTTTATCAATGCGCCGTTGTGGTTCCATCGTTTCTGGCAGGTGTTCCTGCGTTTCGCTTTACTAGGTTTGACAGCCCAAACCTTGATCTGGCGTCTCTCCATCAAAAAACGTGTGTTTCGCTGGCTACTTTGGGTTTGGATGGTTTTGTATCTTTTCCAGGGACCGGTTTATTTCCATCTGGCTGTTCCCTTGATTTTGATGCTATGGGGTTACTCCGCGCAAGATGATCGCCGTACCTGGATTTTCCTGATCCTGGCCTCGATTTGGAGCGGACTGAGTCGCATCAATTGGTATCCCATGCCGGGCCTGTTGGCGTCTGTGTTGTTTTTGTTGGAAGTGCCCTATGATGGGAAGAAATTCTCGAGCTATTTGCTCAAGCCCGCCCTCTGGACAGTGGTCGGTTTTGGGGTGGCTTTTGCGTCACAACGTGCCTACATTGCCCTCTCGGGCATCCCAAATCCCGAATTCTTTTACACCAGCCTGACTTCCAACCTGCTTTGGTACCGGCTCTTCCCGAATGCGTCCTATAGCGTCGGCGTTTTGCCTGCTGCGCTGATTGCATCCCTGCCGATGTGGATAGCTATCTTCCTCGCTCTTCGTCAGCGCCGCACGGATTTTCACCCTCTGCGCCTGGGGCTGATTTTTGCTGCCCTGACAGTGCTCTTTGCTGGCGGATTGGTGGTCAGCATGAAGATCGGCGGCGGCGTGGACATCCACAATCTGGATGCCTACCTGAGTATGCTGCTCATCGTCACTGCCTGCCTGGTCTTCAGGAGATATGCTCCTGAAACTGAGGAGAATCTAACTGTATTTACATTTCCCTGGGGCCTAACTGCCTTGCTTATTACAGTCCCTGCCTGGTTCCTGTTGGGTTCAAATGTGGGATTTAAATCATATGATGCAATCCGCACGCAATCGGTTCTCGAGGCGTTACAGGCTCGTGTGGATGAGGTCGATGCGCAAGGCGGCGAAATCCTGTTCATCACCCAGCGTCACCTGGTTTCCATGCACATGCTGAATGGTGTGAAAATGATTCCCCGAATATGAGCGCGAAGAATTGATGGAAATGGCAATGGGGAACAATCAGGATTATCTGCAAATCTTCCAGACCGACATGGAGCGCCAGCGTTTCGCTGCCATCGTGGTTGACCCCTTATCCTATCGACTGCTAGGCCGGAACTATGCTTTCGGAGAAGAGAACAATGCCTGGGTACGGCGGGTGATGAAACCAATCCTGTGTAACTATCAGGAAGATGCTATTTTTCCCGCGGACCAGATTGCTATTTACGTTCCGCAGCAAGGGACGCGTCAGTGCCCCTGATGTAAATTCTTCAAACTCCCCTGAATTTGCTCCCGTTAAACAAACTTAATGCGCCGTGCTGCAAACGCTACCATGCGCATTAGCAACATGCCGTGTTTCCAGCGTGAGATGTTGGTCGAGCCGTAGGTCCGCTCGCGGTAGCGAATAGGCAAGTCCACGATTTTCAGGTTTTGTTTGGCTGCGCCGAAGATCAGGTCAAAATCGCCAAAGGGGTCGAAATCGCCAAAGTAGGAACGATTGGCGGCGATGACATCATAGTCTTTTTTCCAGAGCACCTTCGTGCCGCACAATGTGTCTTTGATGGGTTGCCCAAGCAGCCAGGAAAACGCCATGCTAAAGAACTTGTTCCCTAAGAAATTCAGGCTGCGCATGGCCTGCTCCTCCATCGGATAAACCAGCCGCACGCCGTTGATGAATTCGCCCTTGCCAGAGACCAAGGCATCATAGAAACGGGGCAGATCTTCAGGCGGGACCGTCAGGTCGGCATCCAGGATCATCAAAATATCGCCGCTGGCCTGCTCGAAGCCAAGGCGCACCGCGTCCGCTTTGCCGATGCCGGTTTGTCGCAGGAGCAGGCTGGGGGTAGTTGGATGCGCGGCGATTTCCTTTTCGATGGTGATGTAGGTATCATCCTGCGAATGTCCCTCGACGAAGACCAGTTCCGTTTCTCTTCCCATTTTTGGCACGCGTTCGAAAATGGCCGTAATATTTCCCGCTTCATTGCGAGCGGGGACAATCACCGAGACAGTAGGCTCTTCGTCCACCTTCTTTGGTTGGGGCCGAGCTACCAAAAAATTAGCCAGCGCGAATTCTCTGAACGGCCAGAAACGGACGAGAAATTTGTTAAAGAACCCACCCAATGGCAAAGGCCAGAGCACTTCCATCCAGGTTCGTACTGTTTCGAAGCCTGCCAGGTTAAGCATATTGGTCACGTCCTGGTGAGTAAGCCAGTTTTGCGCCAGAGTTGGGGTGGCGATGTTCAGGAGTTGTGTGACGTGGAGGGGAATTTCCCACAGACGGCTGTAAAAGTTGATGATGATACGTGTGCGGGGTATACAGAGCGGTCTGATCTCTTCCAACACCTGCTGAACATCCCACAGCTCATTAATAAGATCCGACAGGATGATGGCATCAAATGTGCCTGCGACAGCGGATAAATCATGCGCATCGGCCTGGATAAATTTGATTTCAGGATGGTGTTCTCTAGCACGTGTGACTCGTTCGGACGAAAAATCAATCCCCACTCCCTGTGCGGGTTGAACGGTGGCAAGCAAATCGCCGGTGCCGCTACCAATTTCGAGTATGCGTTGCCCGGGACTGATCAGGAATCGATAAGTCTGCTCAATACGACGGTGATACCAAATACCCATGCCGTGCCAGGTATCACGCTTGTGAGCAATAGCATCCCAATGGGATTGGCGCGCCTCGTGGTGGTTTTGCTCGGCCGGATCATGATATTGATTTTCGTTCATGGCGACCTGATTGTAAGGGAGGTTGAAAGCTTTGGAAAGGTTATCGTTTTTTTACGTCTGACCAGTTTATAATCAGTGCTTAAGTGTTTTTTATTTATGGTAGACTCTAGGCCGTTTGGAAAACCTATAACAAAGAATTCAATTGATTTCAACCCAACACATAACATTATTACATCGCACATTTGTGATGATCGATTTGTTTAGTGCTCGAATTAAACTAATAAACGCAACAATGAGATTGGAATAGTTATGCAGTTTGCAGACACAAAGTTATCGGGCATAGTACTAGTTGAACCGAAAGTATTTGAAGATGAGCGTGGTTTTTTTCTCGAGAGTTATCATAAAAAGCTTTTTAACGAGCAGGGGATTGCACTAGAATTTGTTCAAGACAATCATTCGCGTTCCAAACAAGGGGCATTGCGAGGCATGCACTATCAAATTCAGCAGCCGCAGGGAAAGTTGGTGCGTGTAATTTTGGGGGAAATTTATGATGTCGCAGTAGATTTACGAAAATCATCGCCCACCTTTGGGCAATGGATAGGCTTTTACATTTCAGCGGATAACAAAAAACAAATTTATATACCACCGGGATTTGCCCATGGTTTCTACGTAGTAAGCGAATGGGCGGAGGTACTTTATAAAGCGACTGATTACTATGCTCCGCAGTGGGAGCGAACCCTGCTGTGGAACGATACACACATCAATATCTCCTGGCCTTTGCTTGAAGGAAAAGCTCCTTTACTTTCACCCAAAGATGCGACCGGGTTGCCGTTTCATAAGGCCGAGGTTTATGAGTAGCGCCCAGATGCTCAGTTTGGCAGGAAAACTTAATTTGTATAAGCCATTTTCACATTATTCGGGCATTGAAAGGCGATAGGTAGAAAGATGAAAAACGTATTAGTCACCGGCGGGGCTGGATTCATCGGTTCGAATTTCATTCGCTATTTATTAAGGGCAGAACCAGAAGTGCGAATTGTAAATCTGGATGCGCTGACTTATTCCGGCTCTCAGGAGAATTTGAAGGACCTGCCCGTACCAGACCATCATACCTTCGTTCAAGGGAATATCTGTGACCAAGAGTTACTGCACGGGTTGTTGAGGCAATACCAGATCGATACGATTGTACATTTTGCTGCCGAAACACATGTCGATCGTTCTATTTTGGGTCCCGGTCAGTTTGTAGAAACCAATATTGTTGGTACCTTCACGCTCCTTGAAGCTGCTCGGAAATATTGGTTGAATGAAAAGGGGATGCCTTTGGATATGGTTCGTTTCCATCACATTTCGACGGATGAGGTTTTTGGTTCCTTATCAAAGGGAGAACCGGCCTGGACAGAGAAAACTCCATATGCACCAAATTCTCCCTACGCAGCCTCGAAAGCTTCCAGCGATCATCTTGTGCGCTCCTACGGGCATACCTATGGCCTGCCAATTTCCATGACCAACTGCTCTAACAACTACGGGCCGTATCAATTCCCGGAGAAATTGATTCCGCTGATGATTTTAAATGCATTGGAAGCAAAACCTTTACCGGTGTATGGTGACGGTCAACAGATCCGTGATTGGTTGCATGTAGAGGATCATTGTGAGGCCATCCATCTGGTTCTAACCAGAGGCACGAATGGCTCGGCTTTTAATATCGGTGGCAATAATCAACCAGCCAACCTGACGATTGTTAAAACCATCTGTGACATTCTGGATGAATGTAACCCCAGAGAGAGTGGTTCTTCATACCATGATTTGATCCAATTTGTAAAAGATCGGCCTGGACACGACCGCCGTTATGCGATGGATACTGGAAAGATCGAACATGAACTGGGGTGGCGTCCGCGTCATTCTTTGACCGAAGGCCTGGGCGACACCGTCGAGTGGTATTTGTCTCACCCTGACTGGATCTCCGCCATTCGCAAACAACACGAATATCAAAGCTGGTTGACGCAAAATTATGAGAAGAGGGAGAACGCAGCATGAAAGGGATTATCCTGGCGGGTGGACGTGGTACCCGACTTCACCCGTTGACGCTCACTGTTAGCAAACAGCTTTTGCCCGTGTATGATAAACCGATGGTGTATTATCCGCTGTCCATGCTGATGCTGGCGGGGATACGGGATATTCTGGTTATCAGCACACCCGAAGATTTGCCATTGTTCCGCCACTTGCTGGGTGGTGGAAAGCAGTGGGGTTTACAGTTTACCTATGCTGAACAGGACCAACCACGAGGACTGGCGGATGCCTTCCGTGTAGGGGCAGATTTTGTAAGAAATGAACCGGCCTGCTTAATTCTGGGTGACAATATTTTCTTTGGCCATAACTTGCCTGAGATTTTACAACGCGCGGCGATGCTTAAAGAGGGCGCGCTCATCTTTGCCTATCCCGTTAGGGATCCGGAGCGCTACGGGGTTGTAGAATTTGATTCCGATGGCAAGGTTTTGAGCATCGAAGAAAAACCCAAAAAGCCACGTTCGCAGTATGCTATCCCTGGTATCTATTTTTATGACTCGCAAGTTGTAGAGATGGCTGCTAATTTAAAACCATCTGCACGCGGAGAAATCGAGATAACTGACCTCAATCTTCTTTACTTGAAACAGGAGCAATTACGAGTTGAGGTGCTAGGACGTGGGTACGCCTGGTTAGATGCAGGTACACATGAATCGCTTTTACAAGCCTCCACATTTATCCAGGCCATGGAAGATCGGCAGGGAATGATGATTTCCTGCCCGGAGGAGATCGCCTTCCGTAGAGGCTACATTAACAAGCAGCAGCTTCGCAAACTGGCTCAACGTATGAACAATAATTCTTACGGTCAGTATCTGGAGCATCTCGCAAGCGGAGAGCTTTGATGCGAATTGTTCTATTTGGAAAGAATGGGCAGGTCGGGTGGGAACTTCAGCGTATTTTGCCAGCTCTAGGACAGGTAATCGCACTCGATTATGATGATCTCGATCTTGCTGACCTGAAGTTGCTCCAAACGCGGCTGGATGAACTCAAGCCTGACCTGATCATCAATGCTTCGGCGTATACCGCAGTGGACCGAGCCGAATCGGAGCGGGATTTGGCAATGAAAGTCAACGGGCAGGCGCCAGGCATTATGGCGGAAGCAGTTCGCAGGTCCGGCGCGATGCTGGTGCATTACTCCACAGATTATGTTTTCGATGGTACCAAGAGGTCGCCTTATGTTGAGACCGATGTCCCCAATCCCTTGAATGTGTACGGAGAAAGCAAACTGGCAGGGGAGAAAGCTATCCAACAGGTGGCGGACACGTATCTCATCCTGCGTACCAGTTGGGTTTACAGTACCCGTTTGCAAAACGGCTTCGTTCAAAAAGTGCTCGCCTGGGCGCGGCAGAACGAAACACTGCGCATTGTAGAGGATCAATTCAGTTGCCCGACCTGGGCGCGCATGTTGGCGGAAACGACCGGGCTTTTGATTGCAAAGGGCGGCAACCAACTTGACGAATATTTTAAGCAATATCACGGAATTTATCATGTTGCAGGGAAGGGCAACGCATCACGATTCGAATGGGCGGAAGTCATCTTAGCTCATGATCCGCATCGGGATGAGCAACTTGCAAAGCACCTGGAACCAGCTTTGAGTTCAGAGTTCCCAACGCCAGCCGCTCGGCCAATGTATTCTGTGTTGAACTGTAACCGTTTCGAAAGCGTGTTCGGCTTTCGCATTCCCAACTGGAGGGAATGCTTGCAACTTGCAATGGAGGATTAGGGCGTCCTCAGGTTTTAATTACGGATGTGCAAGCTATTGGGGTAAATCTGTTGGAATTACCAGTGAGTGGCCAGGCAGTAATCAAAGTGGAACCGCCAATTTCGGCCGATGTGCAATTATCTGATAAACGGAATATATCTAGGAGTGAAAAGTGTCTTATCAATAAAGATTGGTGGGTATCTTAGTTCAAATAATAATATCACTGGATGATCCTAAGAGTTTCAAAATGAAATCAATAGACTTCTAGCAAAAGTAGGTTAGCGAGCAATATGGAGTTCCAAGTTGTAGATCGCAGCGATGAGATTGAAGCGAAGGCCAAAACGTTCACGTCGATTTCGATAGCGTTCGCTGAAGATACGAAAGATTTTCAGTTTGCGGATGATATTCTCGATCAGAATGCGAAGCTTGGAAAGTGCTCGATTGCTGGCTTTTTGGTCTGGGTTCAACGGATGGAGCTTCGTTTTCTTGGCAGGTGTCTGACTGTTGACATGCAGGTTCGTCAAGCCTTGATAGCCCGCATCTGCCAAAGCGCGCGTTTGGCATGCAATCGCTGTGCGGCTCTCTTTGAATAGTTGAAAATCATGCCGACTTCCTATGCTGAAATCTGTTGCGAGAAGCTGTTCCGTGTTCAAGTCAGCAATCACCTGAGCCTTTTGAGTGTTACGCTTCTTTTTGCCGCTGTAATGTCGGCGTTGTCTTTTTTTGGGCGCTCAACTGGTTGTTCTGACATCCAGCAGGATAACTTCAAGGACTGTATCACTGGATTGCAGCACCTTTTTACCCGGCAGGTGAAATTGTTTGGATTGGATCAGAACATCTTACACCTTTTTGATAGTCCGACATACCGTTGATTCGCCCACACCGTAGGTCAATCCAATATGAAACTCAGTCCGGTACTCACGCCAATACATCAAGGTCATCAGCAATTGATCGGCGCAACTCAATTTCGGTGGCCTGCCAAAATCTCGCAAACATCTTTCGACAACTTCCAACATCTTTTCAAAGGTGCTGCGTTGAACACCCGTTGACCTTTTGAAGTCTTCGTCTTTCAGTGCCTGTACAGTTTGGTATCTCATCCTCCTATTTATGGCATATCTGTCACTTTTGCAAGAGGTCTAATGTAGTGTTACGAATACCACTTGAGCCTCAAGCAGAATTATCTTGTTCTACTTGAAATAACCACGCCTTGTGCTGACCAATACTGAATTATCATCTGCCATAATTGCCTTTATGATCTTCCGGCAAATGGTCTGCTTCGGTTTGCAGGTTCAGATCTAGGCTAGGGCTTATGTCCAACCCAGAGGGCAGTGTATATCATCAATTGTCAGTTTGAATTCTCCTTCAAAAAATATCGGCAAACCGCCCTAAGAAATACTAGGAAATTCATAATATATTTAAATTTCTATTTCGTTATAGTTATAAGGCAGAGTAAATGGTAGTGCCTAAGTGACAAGTGATGACCTGTCGAGATTGTATCTGACAATGAAAAGCCTGGTCACTAATTCGTGAAAGGAATTCAAGTAAATATATAATTTCAAGTTTGGCAACGATATATGTATCCTACCTCACGGCATCATTACAAAAAACCAGCAATAAATCCGGAGGCGCAATGTTACTTCAAACCGACTTTTCCAGCAAAAAGCGGGACAAAGCGAATTTTCGCAATCAGCTAGCCAGGATCAGGCAAGTTTTCATGATCCTGCTTTTCTTTGCCCTAGGATTTTAAGAATTTAGAAACGTATTTAAAAATCAATTTTGATATAGTGCAAATTGTGAAAACTAAATACGACTAAAAAATTGATGTGAAGCAACAAGGCTCCGGAGAAAGATATGCACAAATAAAAAAAACTGCGCTTCAAAGATTATACATTGGATATCTTGTAGGTGTATAGCGTTATCTCAACAAATATACATTATTTTCCTTGGAGGAAAACATGCCAAAAAAATTGCTCTTTCAAACAGTATCCAATTTCATCGCTGCTTTCACGATCGTGATGTTGGTGCTGGCTGCGTTGCCGGTCGGTCCGGCGCATGCAGCGACCTGTTCGTTCACATACTCTTGCCTCGGGCAACTGGACAACAGCCGGGACCTGGACCCCCGCCTCATGTACCGGTACCTATCCGGGCGAAAACGTTGCTGATATTGCTGGCTCTGTAACGATCCAGGCTGCACACACTGTATCATTGGATGCGACACCTGCCAACAGTTTTAAAGATTTGGCGATAAACGGAACTCTAAATGCCAACTCTGGCAATGGCCTGACGATGACCGGTACCCTCTCCGGTGCTGGCACCCTGAATCAAAACAGCGGCACGATTGCCATAAAAGATTTTACGATGTCAGGTGCCTATAATATGTCCGGTACTGGACTATTAACGGTCTCCCATGATTTCAAACCGAACCCGACAACGGCATTAGGAAGCCAACCGGTGGCACTGTGCAATTTACGGGTAGTGCCGGTGCCGGTGGCTTTGGCACCGTGGGTACCTATACGTATAACCACTTAGCCGGTAACGCCTCGGTACTGCCTGGTTTTGCCAAGAACGCTACCAACATCGACAAAGTCAACGGCAAACGGCATGGAATGGTGGTGCGGGAGTCCCCTTCCCAACCGGTAACGGTAGTACGGGCCGATAGCCTTGGTTCGGGGCTCGCAATATGCATCCGGAACCTGGGCTGCTTCCGGCGCAACTCACAACGACAGCAACTGACTTCAGCGGTACAGGCCAAGTCTTGGTCGCTACCGATGCTGTTTGCTACACGTTGACACTCAGCTCTGGCGCAAACGGTGGTGATCCAGTCGCCAATCCGGTCAAATCGAGTGCATGTGCATCAAACGGGCAGTATGTCGCGGGTGAACTCATCGGGCTCACTGCTTCCCCCGATCCTGGGTACCGTGTAGCCGGATGGACAGGCACAAATAACGATTTCAGCTTGGCTACAACCAACGCAGTCACCATGCCAGCCAGCGACCACCCGGTCAGCGTGTCTTATGATGTCGTATCTAATAAGACCTATTATGTCGATAATACCAATCCACTGTAACCTGCAACGATTCCGGTGCTGGCACGCTGGCAGCGCCGTTCTGCACGATAGGCAAAGGCGCGAGCATCGCAGTCGCTGGGGATACCGTACAGGTGGTGGCTGGTACTTACGCTGAAACAGTGAACGGGCCGAATTCCGGCAGCGTGGGAAACCCCATCACATACTCGGCGGCGCCGGGTGTGACTGTGACTGGAAACGGTACAGCAACCGGTAGTGCCTTTCGGATGACCAGCAAAAGCTACATCGTTGTGGACGGCTTCACGATCACCGACACGGTGGATGATGGGATTTACGTTAACGGCTCGAACAACATCACCATCTCGAACAACCATGTCAGCTACTCCGGCAGCCCTGCCTGTCGATGGCTAACAACCCGACAAGGCATTTACTTCACCAGCACATCCGACTCCTTGATCACTGGCAATACCTCGGATCACAACAGTCAGGATGGCATTCGGCTGACAGCAGGTTGTACCAATGTGACGGTCAGCAACAATGTGGCCTTCGCGAAATGCCGAGCAATGGCAGCGAAATGCGACGGGCATTCAGGTAGCAGGCACAGACTCAGCCAACAATACGATCATTCACAACATCACCTATGCCAATGAGGATTCCGGGTTGCAGTTCTACGCTGGCGCTCACGACAATCTCGTGCTTGGCAACCTCAGCTATGGTAACGGCGACCATGGCATCGATTTAAAGCTGCATCTCCAAGCAATATCATTATCGGCAACACTGTGCAAGGCAATGTGACTGCCGGGATCAATTTGGAAGGAACTCGCGCCGGTTCAGGTGGCGCAACAATTGCCAACAACATTATGGTTGACAATGGACTCCTTCTCCAGGTTGGAGGCGGAACAGCGAGTGGGCAGGCAGGTAACATGCGCGTTGATGCCCATTCTTTGAGCGGGACGACCCTCGATTACAACCTCTTCTACCTGAACAGTGGCACCGTGCAGATCCATCTGGGGTAACAACAGCTATGGGACGCTGGCGGCCTTCCAGGGTGCTGTATCTGGACAGGAAACTCATGGATTACAGGCCAACCCGCTATTCATTGCGCCTGCTGCGGTCGCACAACGGCCGGCTTCGGCGCCTTACAACGTCGCCGTGAACGTCGGTGATTACCACCTGACCACTGGATCCCCAGCCATCGACAGCGCCAATTCGGATGCCTCCAACGAGCCGACCCTCGACATCGAGGGCAATGCTCGCGTGGACGACTTACTCACCGCCGACACTGGTGCAGGCACACGCACTTATGATGATCGTGGTGCATATGAATACCAGCCGCCAACCTGCTATGTCTCTGACGTTGAGCCATACTGGACAGGGTAGTGATCCAGTAGCGTCAGCCAACCAACTCGAGCGGCTGTCTGGTCGGCCAATATGTGGCGGGCGCAAGCATTAATCTGAGTGATGCAGTGCCTGCCAGCGGCGGGTCGATCGTAGGCTGGACAGGGACGGACAACGATGCCAGCACAGCCAACACCAATGCGGTCACGATGCCTGCCAGCATACATAGTGCGAGTGTCATCTATACAGACTTGGGAACTGTGGATGTGGCCCCCAGCAGTCTGGACTTTGGGGATCAACTGAACTGGGTCAAGAGTGATCCGCAAACCGTGACGATGACCAACAATACCAGTTCAGACGTTCACCTCGGATCACTGAGGCGTTCGAGCGGCAAGTATTTGCTGAGCAATAATACTTGTGGCGGGGCTACGTTGCTGGCGGGTGGCTCCTGCACCTTCGATGTGATCTTCCGCCCGACAGGCACAGGCGTGGTGGACGCTACGGTCACGATCCCGAGCGATGCTCTGGGCGCTCCACACACAGTGACATTGACCGGCAACGGGATAGGCGGGACCCAACTGATGACCAACAACTCGTTCGAGCAAGATTCCAATGGAGATGGGCTGCCTAATGTCTGGCAATCAACGAACTTGAACACAGCAATAGATGGGATTAACACGCAGTTTGCCAAGTCGGGTTCAAGGTCGATCAAGCTGGTGGGACAGGGAACTACAACCAAATCCCTCAAAGAAGTGATCAACCATAGTGGTTCGGCCAATGATGACTTCCTGTTCGTGTTGTGGAGCAAGGCACAGAATGTGCCCAGTGGCTGGTTCTATCGGACACAGGTCTCGTTCTACAAAGGCAACACGTTGGTACACCGGCGCATCAAGGACTACACACCGGGGACACACGACTGGCAGTACCAGTGGGTGCCGATCACGGTGCCGGGAGCCTATGACCGCATCGAGTTCGAGATCATCTACAAACGACCATCGGGGACGGTGTGGTTTGACTCCGCTAGCCTCAAGTGGGCCCCATAATTGTTCTTTTGTTAGAGTTGGTAATTTGTATCGGAGCGTGATTAAAGTTGGTCGACGACTTGTAATATTAGAATGAAACTGTAGTAATAAGGGCGGTTCTTCGAAGAAAGGATGAACTCCTTGTGAATTGGTTTGTGAAGCCAAGCTGCAAGGAGTTCTTCGTTTAATTGTTGTCCTGAAACTATCAATGACGAACAAAAAAAGGAAAACGATCGAAGAAATTTCTGTTGCAATCTTTTATATGTTTCAATGTTGATTTCAGATGAATAAAATTGTGATGTCGGATAGTTGTCAACACTATCGGAGCAGATAATCAAGCAGAGCGGACAGAACGTTCGAAACCATCCTTTGAAGTTGGTATATAACATTCCAATACTTTAGAGCTAAACTGAGTTTTGAGAGTGGCTCACTCAAACCATGGTAGTGCGTAATTGATTAGTATCCAACCAATTAGAACATATCCACCATTAGTATCGTTTACGAAACCGCAAGGTAATCGTTTCTGTTTGCCTCATATAATAAAGTAACTTAAAAAATTAAATATCTGATAGTTTCTCATATAGTCATTCGAAGCTTGTCTATGAATAAGGAAGAATTATGATGAACGCAAAAACTCAAATCTCAAACAAGACAAAATCTTATGTGCTACGAGTGATCCTGGCTTTAGCATTATCATTTGCCGTTGGGGCGATAGGTAAAGGACACACACTACAAGCAGCCGCCGAAGGACTGGCTCTGACTGAAACACGCGGCTCGCTGGCGGTGGGTACACACATCATATCGGATCTCAAATCCGTTCCCGCGCAAAGTATCCCGATTCTCAGCACATCTGGATACTACAGCACCGGCATGCTCACAGTCAGTAGCGCGGCAACCCCTCCTGCAAATGACGACTTCCCGGGAACACCAATCACAAGTATTCCATTCACCGATTCAAATGTCGATACAACCAATGCCACAACGGCTGGAGAAGATCCAACTTCTATCGTTTATGGGGATTGTGATTCCAACCAAGGTCTTGCCAGTGTATGGTACCACTATAACCCTGGAAATCAAAATAAGTATGTGAATTTTGATACGATTGGTTCAAACTATGATACTGTGGTTGCCGTTTGGACCGGTACGGCACCCTACCTCGTACTGGTTGCCTGTAATGATGATATTTCTTTGAATGACCTTCAATCTAAAGTCAGAGTACTTGCGCTGGCAAACACAGATTACTTCATTGAAATCATCGAATTTACTCAGCCCACACCTCAGGCGCAGGCAGAAACACGCAACCTTAATTTCCATGCGGTAGAAGGAATCCCACAATTGAAACAGAGTCGGGATGCAGTCAATTTTGGGAATCAACTGTATTGGATAAAAAGCGACCCGCAGAACATTATTCTAACAAACGAACAGCCTACAGATGTCCATGTTGGAAATTTTGCACGATCGAGTGGTCAATTCTTGTTAGCTTCTAATAATTGTGCCAATCACACTTTGACACCAGGTCAAAGTTGTTCATTCAAATTGATATTTAAGCCCACAGTTATAGGTAGCTTATCTGGTACTTTGACGATACACAGCGACGCGGCAAACCAGCCTAATATTATTTCGCTTAACGGTACAGGAATTGGTGGCACACAATTATTAGTAGATAAATCTTTTGAGCTAGATGCCAACAACAATAATCTTCCGGACTCTTGGAGTGTAAGTGGCCTGATGCCAAATGATGTACGTGATAATCAGTACGCAAAATCAGGTGTTTATTCATGGCGACTGGTTGGAAACTCAATTTCTTCAAAAAATATTAAGCAAATAACATATAAGACAGGGTCGGCTGGAGATGATTTTCTATTCGTGATGTGGAGCAAGGCATATAATGTACCGAGTGGTTGGTACTATCGCACTCAAATCTCTTTTTACAACGGGAATACTTTAGTTCATAGACGTATCAAAGATTACATGCCTGGAACACATGATTGGGAATACAAATGGTTGCCAATCACAGTTCCCAGCCCCTATACTCGTATTGAGATTGAGATCATTTATACTCTTCCGTGGGGACAGGCTTGGTTCGACTCTGCCAGTCTCAAGTGGGCGCCGTAGAAAAATCCATTATTCGGTGCAACAATGTGAGAGATGCTGATCCTACAAAGTAGTTAGCAAAAAGTATAGCTATATACTAAATCTAAGGCCAAGCTGGGAAACCTCAGCTTGGCCTTTCTTCTACCCAGTTCGTGAGAAATATTGTCCTTTTCAAAATCTGAGAACATGCATGGAATTGTCACCAGACTTTTCATCATTCGTCATCACTTATCACTTGTTACTTGACCACTGCCATGTGGTACATGGCATCAAAGGTTTTAATACGTGAAAACTTGACGTATTTTAGGTATTGTGGGAAGATGTATCCCGTTTAATAGTCAAAGACAAGCACCGCTATACAGGAATATATGCTTAGAAATCTATACACCTACCGTCGTTACCTCCTAGGTTCCTTTTGGGTCGATTTGCGTTATCGATATGCTGGCACAACGTTAGGATTTTTTTGGTTCATTATTAACCCATTAATAGAAGTAGCAATCTATGCAGTCGTTTTTACTCAGCTATTGAGCATTCGTTCTAGCGCTGGGCGAGGCGTATCATATACGATTTTTCTCGTAACTGGTTTATTTCCCTGGTTGGCCTTTTCTCTATTGATTAGTAAAGGAATGAATGCAATCTATTTGAATGCTTTGTATATGCGTCGCTCGTTAATCCCGGCAGATATATTTGTTTTCAAAGAGGCTTTATTTGCCTTATTTAACCTTTTTGTTTACTTGATTCTTCTAATACCAGTGACCATTCTTATGAAGAATCCGTTGACATGGCATGTGTTATTATTCCCGGTCTTAGCTGTTCTAATAACAATCTTTGGGTATGGGATAGCTCTTGCCCTGGCTCATTTTCGTATGCTTTTCCCCGACTTGGTAGATTTGTTTTCTGCTATTCTCCAACTGTGGCGATGGACCTTGCCAATCATGTATTCCGACGCGAATTTCCCGGCTTTGTTGCGTCGCATCATAAGCCTCAATCCACCATATTATTTTATCAAAGCTTTTCGAGATATTTTCATTGATCATTCCATGCCCACTTATCATGCGTGGTTGTACATGATTTTCTGGATTATTCTAAGTTTGTTGGTAGGATCCATTACTTCTCGTTTGCTCCGCAGTGATGTAAAGGACCTGTTATGACCGCAGAAGTTGTGTTAAATGTCAACTCAGTCAGTAAACGTTTTAAAATTTATCAAAACCCTGTGGATCGAGTGAAGGAATGGGGGTTCTTTGGAAAACGTTCGTACCACAAGGATTTTTGGGCGATCAAAGATATCACTTTTCAGGTCCGCAAAGGAGAATTCTTAGGCATCATCGGTCCGAATGGCGCTGGCAAAAGCACATTGCTTAAGGTAATTACCGGTGTGCTGGATCCGACATCCGGATCGAGTCAAGCGTCTGGGCGAATACTTTCGCTGCTCGAATTAAGCGGAGGAATGGATCAGGAGCTTACTGGTCGTGAGAATATTATCAGAAGTGCTCAACTTTTAGATTTCCCTGATTTCGCATTTAAAACAGCGCATGGAACATATCGCTGAATTCGCAGAATTGGGAGACTTCTTTGATCGTCCCTTGCGTGTCTACTCAAGTGGCATGAAAATTCGTCTTGCCTTTTCTTTGTTTGCATTCGTGGATTGCGATGTCCTCATTTTAGATGAGGTGCTCGCTGTTGGAGATATTTTCTTCAAACAAAAATGTTATGCGCGTTTGGAAGAACTAATAAAAGAAAATACTGCGATTATTTTGGTGACACATAGCACAGGTGTCGTTCGACGCTATTGTAAAGATGTCCTCTTAATGAACAATGGTCAAATAGTTTTCCAGGGAGATACGGATCAAGCCATACAAAAATATTTTCAAATAAAAGGGGGGATGTCCAATGCTTTGAATCCAGAAGATGTCGATTTTGAAGATGAGGAAGATCTGTTCCCAGAATTTGAAAATTCTGAAAATACATCGGATGAAGTGATATCAGATTGGCCGTCAAATTCGACCCTAACCCCAAAAATGAACCAAACACGATTTGCTAAGCTGACTTACCTTTCAGTTTGTAATGAACGCGGTGAACCACGCCTTTCTTTTCGACAGGGCGAAAGGGCTCATTTTTATTGTGAATATACCCTCAAGGAAAATATTGGTGTTCCCATTGCGGGGATTGAAATAACCACTGTTTACAATGTGCTTGTGCACAGTAAAAACACTCTCCAACACAATATTCGCTTGCCTATAAAGATTCAAGCAAATGACAAACTTCGATTAAAACAAATCGTAAGACTTGATATTGCCCCTGGCCAATATATTATTAATTTAACTCTTTTCACTTTGCATCCGAACGACTTTTCTCAATTGGAAATTTTGTCGAAGCAAGAGTTAACAGAAAAATTAATTTATGTTGCTCGGCTGAAGCCAGCGATATCTATTGAAGTTTTGCCTCTTATTGATAGAAGGGTGAAAGATCTGCATGGAGGCATGTGCAATTTGCTGGGTGAAGCGCATGTCCAATTATTGACTAAAGGCTAGTTTATGTGCCCTCGCAAAGGTCCATGAAATTATAGAAGGGGGGACGTTTTCTTCCAAAAAATATGTGTCTGATAATATGAGCTGAAGTGCGAATAGAGGGTATTATTGGAAATCTACTATGAGGTTACCTACACATAAATATTCTCATTTAAGCAAAGAACTGGTATATCTAAGTTATCCAAACAAATTTGGAGTAAACAAATGGTCGTATGTATTTTAGGAATGCATCGCTCGGGCACATCGATGATTGCGAGGTTGCTTAATTTGAGCGGTGTCTATCTCGGCGAAGAACAGGACTTGGTTCCGGCTGCAGAGGACAACCCAGAAGGCTTCTGGGAACACATCAAATTCCAGGCCTTGAACGAGGATCTTCTAGCATCTTTTGGTGGAGGCTGGGACTCCCCTCCCCAATTGGAACCAGGATGGGAAACGGATCCTCGCCTTACAGATATTCGTAAGCGCGCAAAATCTCTAATTAATGAATTTTCCCAAAATAAAATATGGGGTTGGAAAGACCCAAGAAGCTCTCTCACGCTACCATTTTGGAAAATGTTGATCCCTGACCTGAAGGTTGTTGTTTGCCTGAGGAATCCCTATGAAGTTTATCACTCGCTTACCCGACGTGGTTACGCATCCAGTGTTTTTTCCTATAAGCTCTGGCTGGCCTATTACCAGCAGGTAATTGCGACAACTATGCCAGAAAACCGAATTGTCACTCATTTTGACGCGTATTTTTATGACGCTCGATCGGAACTTCGTCGTCTGGTTAATTATCTTGAAATAGAAATATCAGATAACACGATAGAGGGCGTATGCAAATCAGCCTCGATAGGATTAAAACATCATTATGGCGGGATTTCCGATCTTACTAAGACAAATGCGCCGCAGCAAGTTATTGCCGTTTACAAAGAACTCTGCCTTCAAGCAGGTGTGGTGTATTATCTGTCGCTTTCAGCAGAAGATCACAATGCTCTAAATGCCGTTCAGCCAAGTAGCCACAAAGACCTGGCCCTTTTGCGAGATCAGCGTGTGCTTGCGCTTAATAAAATTTTAGAGCAAAGAGATCAACAAATCCTTGAACTCAAAAAGATCTTGGGTCAGCGAAAAGGGGAAATCCATGCGCTTAACGAAAATGTGGAGCAAATGAGCGCGAACATTGAAAGGCTGAATAATGAAGTTGCAAACCTTCAAACGGAAATCAGGCATATCCTTGCCAGCCGAAGCTGGAAGTTGATTAGGCTGATCCAAAAAATCAGAAGGTTCTTGGTTCCTTTGGACAGTAGACGAGAACGGCTCTTGTTCACTATATTTCACGGATTCTCCAATTTATATAAGATCCCTTCTGTTTTGCAGAGAGAAGGGGTCAATGGATTATTCTTGCGTGCACGGAATCGAGCAAATCTCAACGCTCCAATCAAAGTTTCGCCTGAAATAGGGCAGGTAGTATATGAGGGTTTGATTTCAAATGCTTATGGTAGTGAACAGCAAAGAGACGAGTTTGTGCCCCTCACGGACGAACATTTCTCTGCCGAGGAAGCTTTGGTTAAACTCATAGCTTTTTACCTTCCGCAGTTTCATCCGATTCCGGAAAATGATGTTTGGTGGGGAAGAGGTTTCACAGAATGGGCTAATGTTTCAAAGGCAGTCCCGCAATTTATCGGGCATTATCAGCCTCGCTTGCCGGGGGAGTTGGGTTTCTATGATTTACGGATACCTGATATTCAGAAACGACAGATCGAACTGGCGCGCAAATACGGAATTCATGGTTTTGCATTTTATTATTATTGGTTTAATGGTAAGAGACTTCTTGAAAAACCTTTAGATTTGTTTTTGAAAAGCAATGAGAACTTTCCGTTTTGTATTTGTTGGGCCAATGAGAACTGGACGCGTCGTTGGGATGGCCAGGAAGATGACATTTTAATAGCACAGCAACATTCTCTGGAAAGTGACCGGCGTTTCATCGAAGATGTAAGTTCTGTTTTGAAAGATAAACGTTATATTCGCATTAATGGACGTCCATTGCTCATTGTATATCGTGCCAATATTCTTCCAAATGTATTGCAGACAGTCGATCTTTGGCGCGAGTATTGTCAAAAGCATGATATCGGCGATCCGTATCTGGTCGCTGCACAGACTTTTTGGTTTGAAGATCCTCATAAGGTAGGGTTTGATGCTGCGCTAGAGTTTCCGCCACATAATGTGGCAATTACCGATATTCGCCACAAAGTGAAGATTTCTAATCCAAACTATAAGGGAAATATTATCGACTACAAGGAAATAATTGAAAAAACATCTTCGCTTACAAGACCTGAATACCAGCTTTTTAGGACGGTTTTCCCTAGTTGGGATAACGAAGCACGCAAGCCGGGGCGTGGATATACCTTTGCTTTCTCCACTCCGGCGCTATATAAAGAATGGTTATTCCAGGCAGCGAGATATACTTTACAAGAACAAGATCCAGAAAAGCGGCTACTCTTCATTAATGCATGGAATGAGTGGGGGGAAGGAGCGTATTTAGAGCCAGACCGGAAATACGGTTATGCTTATTTACAGGCTACAACAGATACATTAAGGAAACTATCTGATGAATATTCCAATCGGCAATTCACCAAACGGTAAATTATTGAGTGAAAAGGAAACCGAGGATGCTTGTCTCACATTCCCGAAAATTTATATTTATTCATAATCAAAAATCCGGTGGCACAACCATTGAAATCATATTGCAGGAACAGATTCCAGATTTAGAATCACTGGGATCTCGGCACAATTTTTCTGTCGATGGAATTGGTGCAATTGATAATTGGGATTCGTATTTCAAATTTGTTTTTGTCCGCAATCCTTGGGATCGGTTGGTATCTTGGTTCAGTATGCTTGATGAGGCACGTAAAGTTACTTGGCTTGCCAGTAAAAGAGATGAGCGAGCACGCGTTCTCTATCATTATAGTAAAACCTTGTGGTTCTGGAAATATGTTCACAAACATGGTAAGAACTTTGATGATTTTATTTTCAAATGCAGTGGTGCGATTGGAAGCAAGTTGCCCGGCGGTTTATCGCCCATTACATTTAATCAGCTTGATTATATGATCGATGAAAAAAACAACTTACTGGTTGATTTCATCGGACGCTTCGAAAACTTTCAAGAAGACTTTCGAAAAGTGGGTGAAAGGATCGACCTTGATTTGAGCCAAATCCCAGTAATCAATTATTCTGAGCACACTCACTATAGCCAATATTACACCCCTGAAACCCGCAACGCTGTCGCCGAGATGTACCGACGTGATATTGAATATTTCAACTATAAATTCGAAGCACCTCAGGAGCAGTAAGATATGCTTATTTCACATTCTCGTAAGTTTATTTTTGTCCATATTCAAAAAACTGGCGGAACAACAGTTGAACAAATATTACAAGGCCAAATCCCAGATACACAATACCTTGGGCATCGCCATAATTTTATCCAAAGTGAGATTGATTCCGTCAATGAATGTAAAGATTATTTTAAGTTTGCTTTTGTCCGTAACCCATGGGATCGGCTTGTCTCCTGGTACAGTATGCATGAGGAAGCAAATCAAGTTACTTGGCTCAATCGCATTCGAAGTGCTCGTGCGCGCATTCTCTATGGACACAGAAAAGCACATTGGTTCTGGCGGTATGTTTATAAGCATGGTAAGACTTTTGATGAATTTATCTTGAAATGTTCGGGCGCTATTGGCAGCAATTGGCCCGGTGGATTGTCGCCTATATCTTTCAACCAATTGGATTATATTGCTGATAAAGAGGATAACCCCCTTGTGGATTTTGTGGGTCGCTTTGAGAATTTTCAGGAAGATTTTCGCCATATAGGCCAAGAAATTGATATCGACTTGAGCGCTATCCCCTGGGTTAATCGCACGAAACATAAACACTATAGTGAATATTACACACCCAACACTCGTGCTAAAGTGGAAGAAATATTCCGGCGCGATATCGATTATTTTGACTATCAATTTGAATATCCTGCAAGTGAACTGAGGTAGCTGTATCCTCTGTAGAAAAAGGTGCAAATACATGACTAGACTAAGAACCATCAGTTTGAAGGGTCCTCCTCTTTTTTTTCTAATTGCAATTTATGGCGCTTTTTTCTTGCTTAAGCTGGTAGATAGCTTTTCCTGGTGGAACTTGGTTTTTATCCCGGCTGTGGGAGCCATAACGGCGGTTAGTTTCTTTGAATTGCGCCACAAGAAGGGACAATCTTCTTTCTGGCAACAATTCCGGCGAGATTGGGGAATAGTATTATGTTCTGGAATTATCTTCTTTTTATCCATCTGGATTTTGAACACACGCTATCGTTTTGCAACACCTGTTGACGTTTATGCACAACACAGTTTGGCAATTTGTCCCACCACAGGTCAAAAACAATATCGTATTACTGGCCTCCATACAGGAGGAATTACGCTTTATCAGCAGGCAGAGACAGAATTTATAAATCAGTTGCAATTGAGTGGAGATAACTGCGACGTTTTGAAAACTTCCTGGGATGGGCCAATCTATTTGGAAATCAATACGCGAGGAAAGGAAACCCTGGATGCATCTATTTGGTTGGATAATGTACAGTTTCCTCCGGAAAAACCTAAGGATGGCAATGTAACACAAGTTTTGAGTGGTACACGAGGTGATCTCTTAGGAAAGAAAAGTTTCGGGCTATATTGGGGAACATTCGTGCTTGTAATTGGTTTGCTCGGCTGGCTGACAATTCTTATAACCTTCTCCCTGTATTCCTTGTTGGCACGAACTTTTCTAAAAAGTGATGAAAGTTTTGCCGGGGTCTTGCCTCCCAAAATCAATTCGTTGGCAAAGGAAATCTCGCGAGAATTTCATCAGTGGTTACCGGAGTTAGTTGTTTTAATTGTCATCATCGCCGCAGCATATGGCCTTTATTTTACAAACAACCTGATGATGGGAGATGATTGGATCCTTCTCCGTGGCCCCTTTACTGACTTACAAGGAGGCATTGGGAAAGGACGCTGGTTACGAGAGCTGATGCGTTATGTTTATGATCAAGGCTTTCCAATGCCTTCTATCACGTTGGCGTTGGCTTTAATTGGTTGTCTCGTTTCTGCGCGCATCCAGGCGGCTGTTATTGGTTTGAGTACAAAGTTTAGCATTTTTAGTTATATGGCTATATTCGTGCTTTATCCGATGTGGACTGAGCCGATGATGTTCAGCCTTGAACGGGGCACGATTCTTGTCAGTATGATCGCCATTGCTCTCTCCACTTGTTTGATTATCCCAATTTACGAACGTTTTATGGAAAAGAAATTCTTGCCAGGTTCCGTTCTGTTATTCGTGTCAGCCTTGTTGTTTTCCATTGTTGCTGCAGGAGGTCAAAATTTTGTGTTTGTTGGGGTGGAGACATTCTTATTTGCCTTATTGCTGAAAACCATTGAAATGCAGAAGAATAGGTCACTAAATTTCAAATTATTAGCAGGTCATTTTATAACTTTGACCGCTGTTATGATTGCGGGATTAGTACTCTATTTTTTAGAATTCAAGTTCAGTTTGAGTTTTTACCAAATTACAGAAGCCACCGGCAATTATTCAAT
Organism: uncultured Chloroflexia bacterium; assembly: GCA_963785535.1. Taxonomy (GTDB): domain Bacteria; phylum Chloroflexota; class Anaerolineae; order Anaerolineales; family Villigracilaceae; genus JAABUE01. Next base: position 135,766 of record CAWAVQ010000008.1, read on the forward strand.
AACGAGTACCCTGGTTTCTTCGTGGCCAGCTCTGATTGAGACTTTGAATCAGTTTTGGAGCATTTTTGTTCGGTACTTTTTCCTGGAACAATACTTCTTGCCCGCTTTCACAAAATACATCTTCCTAGTTTTTCTGGTGACCATCCCTGTTCTTTTTATCTTCCGGCTGGTCGCCAATTACAATCAGTCTCAGCGGGAAAAGGTTTTATCCGCCGGATATTTTGTTTTCTTCTGGGTGCTGTTGCTTCTCACGCCTTGGGGAATCGCTCTCATTCGGAATGCCGACCACTGGAATACCTATCGTTATAACGCTATGCTGCAATTGGCGACGTTCGCAGCAGGCGTGATTGCGATTAGTCTTGAGCTCATACAACGATATTGGTGGCAGAAACTCGTCCAGATATTGGCCTTAATCCTTATTGTGGTTTACGCCTTTCAAATCAACAAAGCTTCCGTGATAATGTACTATAACAATCAACGCGATTTGGCTATCGCTCAACGCGTGCTTGCTCGAATTGAGATGTTACCAAACTATAATCAAATACAAAAGGTAAACTTACTCATCTTGGGAGCGGGAGAAATGGATGTCCAGCAAGGACGTATTTTCGATGTGATTGAAGGAGACAAACAGTTGGAAACGAAAATGGGCAATCTCGCCAGTGGTTGTGGTGTATGGGATTGTCAGCCTTATCGCATCCCTGAGCTTCTATGGTTACTATCAAGTCAGAACAAAGAATTCGAAAGACTGACTCTCGATAGAAATACAACGAAAACAAGAGACTTATTAGTCGAATCTTTTAAAGAAAACCCTATGCACCCGTGGCCCGCGGCAGATTCGATCAGAGTATTAGCGGACCACACAATTGTGCTCTTTGTGTCCGATAACAGAAATCTGGACCTCTGGTCTAAAATTTATGGAGATGCCAAATAAAAAAGGGCTATTTTGCAATGTTAAAGTTAGATCAAATCAAATTAAGTGTCATCATTCCCGTCTACAATAGCGAAAGAACGATCAGCGCATTGGTAGATAGTGTACGTTCCGAGCTGAGTTCTGTAGTCAAAGAGATCGAATTTGTTCTGGTTAACGATGGAAGCCGGGATGACAGCCACAGTGTTATTTTGGAACTTTATAAGAAATACCCAACCTCTCTTTGCTATGTACAGCTTTTCCGCAACTTTGGAGAACACAATGCTGTCATGTGTGCCCTGAACAATATGCGCGGCGATTGCGCAGTCATTATTGATGATGACTTCCAGAATCCACCCAGTGAAATCATCAAATTGGTCTCTAAGTTATATGAAGATCAGGTGGATGTTGTCTACAGCTACTATGAACAAAAACAACATTCACCCCTCCGTAATCTTGGTAGTTGGTTTACCGGATTTGTAGCCCAACTTATTCTAAAAAAACCCAAAGGCTTGTATCTATCCAGTTTTAAAGCCATGAGGAGGAAACTGGTGGATATCATCATTCAATATCAGGGCCCATATCCTTATATTGATGCCTTGATATTGCGCAGCACTCATTCCATTGGCCGTAGCTTATGTCAGCACAATGAACGCCAGGAAGGACATTCCAATTACAACCTGCGCAGGTTGGTACGGCTTTGGCTAAATATGTTTATCGGTTTTTCCGTATGGCCTTTGCGATTGATGGCCATAGCCGGGGTTGCTTTGTCTTTTCTGGCCTTTCTCATGATTATTTTTTTTGTTGCAGCGCGCATTGCCGGTCCCTTTATCTTTATGCAAGACATTCCTCCTGGCTGGGCTTCGACGATCTCTCTGCTTGCACTTTTCTTTGGTATGCACTTTTTGGGCATGGCAATCTTAGGCGAGTACCTCGGTCGTTTGGTATTGACCATTAACAAAGAACCACAATATCTTGTGCGGGAGACCTACCATCCAAAGGTTCAAGAACAAAGCTCAACAGAAAGTAAGACAAGATGAATTATTTTAAAGGCAAGAAGGTGCTTATTTTAGGGGGGGTAGGGTTTATCGGGAGCAATCTGGCTATCCGTCTTGTTGCAGAGCAGGCAAAGATAACCCTGGTTGATTCCATGGTTCCCAACCACGGGGGCAACCTCTTCAACATCGAACCCATCCAGGAATATTGCAAAGTAAATTTTTCAGATATTCGCGATGCTCATAGCTTGCGTTACCTTGTGCAAGGCCAGGATATTATCTTTAGCTTGGCAGGGCAAGTCAATCACCTTGATAGTATGGAAGACCCTTTTACTGATTTAGCCATCAACTGCCTTAGCCAATTGAACTTGCTGGAGGTTTGTCGTAAATTCAATCCGACTGTAAAAATTATATATTCGAGTACACGCCAGATCTACGGCCGGCCTCAATATCTACCTGTAGATGAGAAGCATCCCATCGTTCCGGTAGATGTGAATGGCATAAATAAGGTCGCCGGGGAGAATTATTATTCTCTGTATGCAAAAGTGTATGATATGGATTGCACTTCTCTGAGGCTGACAAACACATATGGGCCACGCCAGTTTATTCAAGGCAGCAGGCAAGGTTTCACCGGTATCTTCCTGCGTCAGGCTATTCAAGGTCAGCCAATCGTCCTCTTTGGAAATGGTCAACAACGGCGTGATTTCAATTATGTCGAAGACGTTGTGACAGCTTTACTTCTGGCAGCCAGTACGCCTGAAGCCAGTGGCAATGTGTATAACCTTGGTCACCATCACTCTTATTCGCTGCTGGATTTTATTCATGTCCTGCAAAATTCCTGTGACTTCGGATATGAAATTAAACCCTTTCCTCCGGATCGAGCCAGGATTGATATCGGTGATTATTATAGTGACTATAGCTTGTTCAAAGAGACAACTGGGTGGGTACCCTCTGTGGATTTAGAAGAAGGCCTGGCCCAGACAGTAGCGTATTTTCGTAAGAACTTGTCTCACTATCTTTAATAACTTACAATCGAAAATGATTATGACCATTCAGATCTTTGATTATTTGTCTACTTACCAAAACATTCGAAAAGAAATTCTAGCTGCGGCAGACGATGTCCTGAAATCAGGGAAACTTATCTTAGGACCTCAGACCAGCGCTTTCGAGACAGAGTTCGCCCAGTTAGTCGGCGCGAAATATTGTATTGGCGTGACATCAGGTACCGTATCTTTGCACTTAGCCATGTGGGCAATAGGCCTCGGACCAGGTGATGAGGTTATCACAGTATCCAATACTTGTCCCCCAACGATCTCAGCCATTCGCCTGTGTGGCGCGAGGCCAGTCTTTGTGGATGTGTCACCCGTTGATCTGCTTATTGACCCGGCCAAAGTTGAGCAGGCCATCACGCCAAGAACACGGGCAATCGTCAGTGTGCATCTTTGGGGACATCCAACTGACATGGATGACTTACAAGCTCTTGCCCAGCGATACAACCTGACGATTATCGAGGATTGCGCTCAATCCCAGGGAGCTTATCACCAGGGCCGGCATACCGGAGTTATCGGCAAGGTGGGTTGCTTCTCTTTCTATCCTACGAAGAACTTGGGGGCCTATGGCGATGCTGGGGCCATTGTAACCAATGACGAACAACTTGCTGAAAAAATTCAACTCATGCGCATGTATGGATATACTCATCCGAATTACTCGGAGTTGGAAGGTATGAATGCGCGTATTGCTGAACTTCAGGCTGCTATTCTACGCGTAAAAATGAAATATTTATCTGCCTGGCTTAAACGTCGTAAAGAGATTGCTGCATATTACCTTACCGAGATCGAAAATCCTCACCTAACCCTTCCACATAATTACCCTGACCGGGAACCTGCCTACCATCAATTCGTTATTCGTTGCCAGGATCGCAACAAAGTAATTGCCGAGCTGGAAAAAAATGATATCAGCTATGGCATCCACTATCCCACCCCGGTACATCTCATGCCCCCTTATCAAAAATATTCCGCGGATTTACCCGTGTGCGAAAAAGCTGCCTCAGAAATTCTCTCCATCCCAGTCCATGAGGCGCTCACTGATTCCGAAGTAGAAAAAATAATCAAGGTCTTGCAAAGCATATAATTCTATGTCATCACAAATTCCTGAACAACTTCCCGAGCAATATTATGATCAAGAAGATGGTACCACCGTCTGCTTTCTGTGTGGAAGGCCAAAATACGAAAAGGTCTACACGATCCAGCACTATGGTTTTCCGTTTACGTTTTACCGGTGCCAGTGCGGTTTGATCAAACAGGCACCAATGCCAAACGAAACATTTTTCGAGTGGTTCTTTAATCAAGAGCTCTTCTTCAGTTCCAAACAGACCAATACCAACCATATCTGGGGCTATTACGATTATTTTAGTGATGAACCTAATCGTGTGGCTACCTCGGAGTGGCGCTATAAAAGAATGCGGCACGTGTTCGAAGCCAGGAAACCGCTTGAGATTATGAAGATTGGTCCGGCCACAGGGACCTTTTTGTTTGTCGCGAAAGAACATGGCCATCACGTGCTGGGTTGTGATGTTTCGTCTCAATTCAGGGAATATGCCCGTACGAATTATCATGTTGAAATTGACCATGGCCGCTTTGAAAAACAGCCATATAAGGATGGACAATTTGATGTAGTTCTCCTTTTGAATGTAATTGAAAACGTACCCAATCAAGATGAATTTTTAAATGCGATCGCACGAACTCTCAAACCAGGCGGGTATTTTATTTTCAATTATGTGGAAATGAAAAATAATTTGATCGAAATCTTGCAAAAGGACAAATATTTTATTTATCGTCCCCCCGTTTGTTATGTTTACACACAGGAAACTGTTCAAAAGATCCTGGATAAATATGGTTTTGTGATGACCGAAAAATTCAATGACCGGCGCATTATGAACGTGGAAAAGGTGTTCAGCCTGCTCGGTTGGTATGGCTTTGTGAACCTGGCAAGAAAATTAAAACTGAACCGAGTTTCTTTTCCCATTTATGCATATCCTTCTAAAATTGTTATTGCGCGCAAACTGTAGTTGGCAACCATGCAAAAAAAATCCAAGCTGTATTTTTTGGCCCTGGCTGTTGTCGGGTTGAATGTTGGAAGTTCTATTGTATTGAAATCGATGGCTGACCGGGAACTACATTGGACTTATTTACTCCTGGGTTTTGGTCTGGTGGCATTAATGAATGTGTTCCGCTTGGTGGTTTGGTACTTTGCAAATCGGGAATTTCCGCTAAGCGTATTCTATCCATTGACAAGCTTGATTTTCCCAACAATGATGCTGGTTGCTCTGGCGTATGGTGAAACGATTGGATACCCTCAGATCGGGGGGGCTGTGTTAATCTGTATAGGAGTAGCTCTTTTAGGGAATCAACAGTTTGACCAGGTTGCGTTGGAGAATAGATAAATGTCCGTGACAGTTTCCTGGATCAGCCTTTTGATCACAATCCTGAGTACCTCTTCCGGTCAGTTGACCTATAAACTTTTCAGTCAAGAGAGGAAGATTTGGCTTTTTTTGGTAGCTATATTTTGCTTCAGTCTGGCGCAACTTGCGAATTATTTTGCCTTGCGTTCTATTGCCATCGGAGTGACTTATATGATGATGGCCAGTAATTATGTATTAATCCTGTTGGCATCAGTATTGGTTTTGAAAGAAAAAATCAATCGCACGAAAATCGTTGCGGTTTTATTTATAATTTCAGGTATCTTGCTTTACAGTGCCGGGTACTTGTTCTAGCTTCGACTGGCAAATAAAATCCATTTAGTGGAGAAAATAAATTGAAGATCATTACAGGCATGCATCGTTCCGGGACCTCCCTGGTCACGCGGACTTTCTATAATATGGGAGCTAATCTGGGAGATGAGCGTTCATTCTATCGCCCGGACCGCTGGAACCCGGAAGGTTATTTCGAACAACCGGATATTCACCGCATTAACATGCCGTTGGTCAATGGTGCCTTCTGGAAATTTTCATACTTCCGTTTGCCGTCCACCTCGACCATCTTACGCCGGGGGCGGAGGATGAGCAAACTGATTCGAGAAACATACCGGAAATACGATGATATCCTGGTAAAAGAGACTCGCTTCTGCCTGACGATGCCGGCCTGGCTGGCGGAGGGAGCTCGTTTCGAGAAAGTCATCATCTGCCTGCGACACCCCTACGAAATAGCCCGTTCTATTCAAAAACGCAACCATACCTTCCTGAGCCATGGCTATTATCTCTTCAATGAGCACAATCAACGTATTTTACAGCACGTTGAGCAGGCCGGCTCTAGGGTCTGGTTTGTGAATTATGCCAATTTGCTGGATAAAGAAAAAGCACCTCGCGAAATAGAGGCTGCATTGGGTTTTATGAATGTGGCATATCAGCCTGAGATATTAAATGATTTTCTTGAACAGGCTATTCGAGAACCTTTGAACAGAAAAGGAACTCAGGAAGTAATACTTCCTAGAAAAACCGAACAGATTTGGACGGTGCTATTAGAAAAGCATCAATCCCAGTTTTCTAAAAAATAATAGCTATTAAGTTAATAGAATTAGAGAGAAATCGAGCAATTACATGGTGTCTAAGAAGCACTACTTCAAAACGTTAAGCAATTTAGCGCAAATAGTATTTCCTTTCGCATTGATTGCGTTTACTGTAATTGTTGTTTGGCTACCATTTGATCTAAACGTCACGCCCACTGCTGAATTTTGGTTTCAAAGAAATGATGTCGAATCATTTAGCACGATTATAAGATCTTTTGACAGAATGAAAGATCGTGTTTTTTGGTTTTGGTCAGGAGTATTGGGTGATTGGCTTACGCCTGATACGTTTATTGGGCATCAAATTGTTTTCATTTTAGTCTATATCTTTCGAGGTATTCTGACTTATTTTATTCTGCGTAAGCTTTTCCCTAGACATCCAAAATGGGCTTTAGTTGTATCCCTTGTTTCTCTTTTCAACCCCGCAGATCAAAGAAGTTTATTTTGGTTGGGTGCACTGCATGTTCATGCTCATGATGCTCTTTTTCTCCTGTCAGTTTATCTGTTTCTAATCGTTTGGGACAAGCCAAAGAGGTGGGGTTGGATTGCTCTACTCTTTTTCCAAAACATTGTGTTATGGTCGTATGAGGGTACTTTTTTGCTAACCCTTGCAGTGCCTGCTCTGTTATTTTACCTAGAGAAAACTTGGCATCTCTCTAAGTATTCAATAAAAATAATGTTGCTCTGGTATATCAGCCCCATGATCTGCATTATCATCAAGTTATTCATGTACAATAATCTTGATTCTGCCAAATCTCTAGTTCTTAGAAGAATAGCCCCGTCAATCCAAGTCAGAGAGATAATTGATGGGGTGGGAAAAGCGTTTTATCAAATATTTATTGCTTGGTATGCAAATATCAAGATTTATTTCTATAAAGATGTTTTTTTGATATATGGCGGTTTTGTTTTTGTTGGTGTCCTGCTTTTTTTGTTATATAAACAGCGTGATGTTGATAACGAATTTGAAATTAATCTTGATATAAGTTTTTTGTTTATCACTGGAATTTTGATTATCGTATTAGGGTTTTTACCCTATGCTCTTACTGAGCGGTTACGGTATAGGTATGATCGTACTTTGCTTATGCCCTGGATTGGTGCGGCAATCATAATCACAACAATATTTTGGCAACTTTGTAAAATCGAGAGAAAAGGGTATTTAACGATCTTGTTTAGTAGTCTTTTAATTGGTATGACTGTAGTGATTGCCTTAGGTAAACACGATCGAAAAATTAGTGAAAGCCAGATGCAAAATGCGGTATTGGCGCAAATAGTCAGAGCTATACCGCAACCGGAGGAGGGAAGTGGTATATTGCTAATATATGAATACGACTGCACTATAGGGGAAAAAGATTGTCACAAACCGAAAAGTCTTGCTCTAAGACATAATAGAGTATTCACAGCTGCGCTTCGGTTTATTTACGATGATAGTACTCTTAGCGGATTTATTACGAGGTATTCAACGAAAGATGCTCTTTTTAATCCTGAAAATAAAGAAGAACTTTTGAGTTTGTCCAAATTAATAATAATCAGATACTCTCCTCAAAAAAATGATGTTATTGTTGAAAGCGAGGTTCCACATGGGCTATTGCAGGATTCCCGCCTTGATGTGGATGAATATAATCCTTATGCTCTCTTTGATGAAAAAAGCAATTTGCCAAATAGAGCCTGTCTCCCTGTTAATGAATTTTTTATAAGTGAGAATGTTTGTCTAATGGCACCATAATAATATTTTGTTGAGTGAAATATGTTTCTCAAACAGGATATGTAGGAATTGGTATGCCAAAACAAAATAAAACTCAATATTATTGGATTGTTATAATCATAGCTTTCGTCAATTCCTTTGGCATTGGTTTAACGGTTTTTCGTTTGGTTGATTATTTTTCATGGTTAAATTTGGTTCTTACATTTTTGCTCGGAGGCTCAATTGCCTTTGGGGGATGGGCTTTTATTCGCTGGGAGGAGAAAGCCGCTTTTCTTCAACAAAGTCGTCAGGATGGGGTGTTAATTCTAGCCTTATCAATCCTGTTCATTTTGGCCTTTTGGATATTGAATACGCGTTATTCTTTCAGTGCCCCTGTTGATGTCTATGCCGAGCATAGACTGGTCATATGTCCCAGAATTGAAAATGGGGTGGGTGAAGTCCAGTATCAAATTATCGAAATCTACACACTTAGAAACAGGCTTTTTTCTACGGAAAAGCACCTCTTCAGCGAAGCTGATCTCAAGCACAATCAAAGGGGGTGTTCCATTTTACAGGCTCCCTGGGATGGGCCACTCTACCTGGTGCTGGATACGAAGGGAAATGACACCGTACGCGCAAATCTTTTATTCGATCAGACCCGGCCAGAATTTGGCGAACCCGAAAATGGCAGACTGACCCAGGTTCTGAGCGGTTCAAAGGGGAACATTCTCGGAGTGGGGAATCAAGTGCTGTATTACGGATCATTCGTTCTGATGATTTTGTTGGGTGGGGAAATAGGTATTGGACTGGCCCTGCTGGCGTATTTCATTCTGAGTCGCGCCTTTCTGGAATCCGGGGAGAACTTTGCTGGCACCCTCCCGGCCAGGCTGGATGGCGCGCTCAAGGCTTTTTCCGAGGGGTATCGTCAATGGCTGCCGGCGGGGTTTGTTCTTGGCTTGTTAATCCTTGCTGCTTATGGTATCTATCTGACGAACAATCTAATCATCGGCGATGATTGGTCCCTGATTAAAAATCCAACATTTCAGCTTTCAGCAGTTAACAAAGGACGATGGCTACGCTCTTTGATGCGAGCTGCTTTTTCCCAGGGTTTTCCCATGCCTTCCCCGACACTGACACTGGCTCTGTTGGGCTGCCTGGTTTCAGCCTGGATTCAGGCCTCGGTGATTGGACTTCGGAAGAAGAGCAGTATTTTTATTTATGTGGCTGTCTTTGTCTTATACCCAATTTGGACTGAGCCCTTGATATTCAATTTGATGCGGGGCACGATTTTCGTTTGTACGATCTTGAGCGCCCTGTGCGCCTGGCTGATCGTGCCTGTTTACGAAAGCTTTCAGGAGAAGAAATACCTGAGAGCTGCGTTGCTGTTGGTTATTTCGGCGTTTTTGTTTTCGCTGGCCGCGTCAGGGGGACAGAATTTTGTATTCATCGGGGTGGAAACCTTCTTGTTGGCTTTATTGGCAAAGATCGTTCGAGCGAGAAGGGAGGCTGCGCCGCCTTTTCGAACATTCTCCGGCCAATTCATTACACTTGGGATGGTGGTCGGATTGGGCTTGGTGTTTTATGCCCTAGAATTTGTTTTTAGTTTAAATGTTTTTCAAATAAGAGAGACATCTACAATTTATAGCACAACGGGCACCTTGATCTCCTCCTGGGCCGATCTGGTTAATTCTGTAAATCTTTTTCGAAAATTATTGATCCAATTCCTGTTCGAGGAACAACCTTTTCTTCCGGCTTTTACAAAGTATGTCTCTCTCGGCTTCTTTACAACGATCCCTGTTCTTTTCACATATTGGTTGATAACTGGTCGTCGACAATCGAGACGAAACAAGATATTCCTTGGATTGAATTTTGCTTTCTTTTTCTTCTTGCTACTTATTGTCCCCTTTGGAATAGTTTTGATCCGTCAAACAGACATCATTATTAATTATCGATATAATGCAATGCTTCAATTAGCCACCCTTGCGGCTGGGAGTGCCGCACTGAGTATCGAGTTTGTTCAGAAATACTGGTGGAGAAGGTTATACCAGGCGCTGGCGTTTGCCCTGATTATGGTTTACGCATTTCAAATCAACAAGGCTTCAATGATCATATACTACAATAATATGCGAGATTTTTCTATTGCGGAGCGTGTTGTAAATCGGATTGAACTGCTACCGGAGTATGAACAAATGGAAAACATACGGATTATCGTTATCGGGTTTTTGAATGATCAGCAAGGTCGCATATTTGGTGAGGAAGATGCGGGCAAGATGTGGACCCTCATAAACAGCTGTCCGGGAATCTTCAATTGCCAAACCATTAGGATAGATGAGGCGCTGTGGTTGTTTTCCAGTGGAAACAAAGAATTTTTATTAGAACCATATCTTCTACCCCGAGCAGAGGATATGCCTTTGGTTACTGAATCCTTGGCAGAAAGAACTATGCACCCTTGGCCAGCGGAAACTCTATCAGGGTATTAGAAGACAACACGATCATCCTTTATCTATCTGATCCAGTTACAGATGATCCGAGAATAAAATATATAACACCTCTTTTAGGTGATTATTCTGAGGAGCCTTAAAAGAATTGATCTTCATGGAAAGACTTCTTTGTACAGTTCCTTCCCCTTCTCGCAAATGTCTCGATTCCGGACATTTATTTGTATAGAAGTGTGTGAATTACATGAAAAGTAATAACCCATACGTTGCATTGGATATATCTAATTCTTGCTGACAGGAAATGGCTCAGACGACTTCCTGGGCATTATTTTCAGAGTGGGCCCTTTGCTCGATTTGTCAAAAAGGCGCGTTTCTATCGTTATTGAGCAGATTGTGTACCCTGAAAAACATTCTCTGAGATTGTGAGAATCTCAAATATAATCTGTACTACACGTGAATCACATTTGTCCGTGAAAGTAGTTCTCTATCTATGGATTGAATATGCCGATGTTTATAAAAGATTTATTCAGAAGTTCGAGACCAACAAACCTTATTCAAAAGGTTATTAAATATATGAGAAACTTCGAACGACAGAAAGAGTTGTCGATGTTTGAAATCGAGTTGAAGAAAATCGATACGGAAATGGAATCAGTTGATCATCGCGACCTGCCTCAGTTGTTCAACAAGGTTCCGTTAGACGTGTTTGGAAGATTATTGCTCGATGTTCCTCCACAATATTCCTATCTCAAATCTTTTTTCCTTCTATGCCATCAGAAGATGTACAAAACGCTTGGACACGCACGGTAGGCCTTTGCTGGAGCAATCACTGGCATTTATAAAAACGATGATATTTGGATATACGGTTATTACCAGTAAGAAATTGGATAAGATAGAAAAATCCTGGCTAGAACTGTCATTGCAGGTTGAGCGGCTGGAACAAAACTTTGGCTTCGCTATAGCGAATAACATCGGTGCCCGCCTCGCTTACGGACAATGGATAATGAGGGCTTCCCATGCTAAGTGAAAGTAGGACTAGTCAAATACTCCGCCGGCTTAAAACCCTTGTTTCCTTGTCTCTTGGAATTTTTGAAAAATCCAAAAGGGCCAGGCTGATATATATTTTGAAGAATGATGGACTGCTCTCCCTCATAAAGGAAGCAAATGCAAAAGTAAAGACAAAATTGTTGTATACCGGAGGCAGCGATTTACAAAACGAACTAGGCGTAATAAATGCGATGTTGGAATCGCGCCAGGATGGGATGGATATAAAAGGGTGGGCGCAATACAATGCAAAAACTAAGTTGCGCACTTTTTTGTTGTCCGAGGCTATCCTGGAATTTCCAGTATTTGATCAGCCTGTTGTTTCAATCATCCTGCTTTTTTATAATCGTGCTGAATTATCCCTCCAATGCATGGAATCATTGATAGCAGGAGCTGGAAATATTCCGTTTGAAATAGTGATCGTAGACAACGCTTCCACCGATGAAACAGGTTTATTGCTGGACCGGATCCGAAATGCTAAGGTCTTTCATAGTTCAGTAAACATCGGTTTTGGAGGTGGATGCAACTGGGCGGCTGAATTGGCTTCCGGAAAATATTTGTTATTTTTAAATAACGACACGCAGTTGTTACCAAATTCATTAAAAGTCATGGTTGATACGCTCGAAAGTGGAGAAAATATTGGGGCTGTTGGGGGCAAGCTTATTTTCCCAAATGGCAAGCTGCAGGAAGCCGGCTCAATGATGTGGCGAGATGGTTCCTGCCAAGGATATGGTCGCCATGCTGAGCCATTTGATCCAGAATTCTCATATGTCAGAGATGTAGATTTTTGTTCAGCTGCCTTGCTACTGACCCCTAGAGATCTTTTCTTGTCGATAGGCAAATTTGATTCCAGGTATGCACCTGCATATTACGAGGATGCAGACTATTGCCTGAGTATTTGGGAAAAAGGATATCGAGTCGTCTTTCAGCCTTTTGCTGTTGCTATCCATTATGAGTTTGGCGGGTCAGGTATGACAAACGCACTCGTGCTGCAAACAAAAAATCGGGACCGATTCATCGAAAAGTGGCAAAAAACATTGCAAAACTTTGAACTTCCTTTAACAAGCAACGTGATTTATGCCCGCGAACGTAAGGATACATCCAAACGGATATTATTTATTGATGATCAAATACCAGATTACCGTTTGGGCTACGGATTCCCTCGCACCTATCGGATATTGCGTTTGTTGGCGGAGATGGGAAACAAGCTCGCTTTCTTGCCACTCCAATCTCCCGTTTTTGTGCCAGAAATTACTCAATCACTCCAACTTTTGGGCGTAGAGGTTTTGTTTAGAAGACCTGGCCAGAAAATCAATCTTGCTGCCTTATTGAAATCACGGCCTGATTATTACGATGTTATTTTTGTAAGCCGTCCTCACAATATGTCCGAGACAATAAGACATATAAAAAAGCATTCAAGAAAATCGGCCATCGTTTATGATGCGGAAGCACTCTTTTCGCTAAGAAACGAAAAATTCAACGAACTGGTCGGAACCAAGATGACTGAGGCCGAGAAAGATAAATCGATCCGGAACGAGGTCATGCTGGCGAAGGACGCCAATATAGTAACAACTGTTTCAGAAATGGAAAAGAATTATTTTGTGAAATATGGAGTATCATGCGTCCATATATTAGGACATGTGGTCGAGCCAGAACCCACGCCAGCCACCTTTGAGGAACGGAAGGATATCCTTTTCATCGGCGGTATCCTGGGCTATCCAACCCCAAACGAAGATGCTCTGCGTTATTTTGCTAGCCAGATATTTCCTCTTGTAAGGCAGAAAGTGGAATGTGAATTCTTTATTGTTGGAACAAACCGGGTAAAGGCAATCTGGGATTTGGAATCCGACCATATCCATGTTGTAGGGCAGGTGGAAGATCTTACACCTTACTACAATCGTTGTCGTTTGTTTGTCGTACCTACACGCTACTCTGCAGGCATTCCGCTGAAAGTAATAGAATCTGCTGCCCATGGATTGCCAGCTGTAGTAACACCGCTAACTGCTAAGCAGTTAAACTGGCAGGAAAATAGAGATCTCCTTGTTGGATATGATGCCGTAGACTTTGCCAAGAAGGTGGTTGATCTTTACTTAAATCGCGATATTTTTTATACTTTGCGTCAAAATGCGCTCAATCGAGTTAAGGAAAAATATAGTTCAGAACAATTCAAGGAAAGTCTTGTGCACGTACTGGGATTGGCCCTCAGGGAAAAGTCAAGGAGAATCTAGACGGGTAGTATATAGATAATTCTGCCAACATTTTCTTGCTCCTTAGGCCCCAATGGCAAAACCGATATCGGATTCTTGTGAAAACACCACCTGGTCTTATCATAACCTTCAACCCTTCAAAAGATTTTTTTGCCCGTTTCGAATCTTTATATAAACAACTGGATAAAATTCTCCTGGTTGACAACGGTTCCGGACCCGAAATTTGTTACTTGTTGGATCAGGAAGCGCGGCGCAAAGGGGAAGCCCTAACTGTGGTATTTAACAAAACCAACCTCGGAGTTGCAACCGCTTTGAACCAGGGCTTCCGATGGGCCATCGAACAAGGATATGATTGTTTGCTTGCACTTGACCAGGATAGTAATCCGGAAACCGGGATGATACCGGTTATGTTGGAAGTATTTTCTAAGTATTCTCTTGATGATCAGCTTGCAGTAGTAGCTCCAGTCATCTATGATCCTACCGTAAGCTTTCAATCCCGCTTTCTGCGCCCCAAAGGTAAATTTCTCTTTGAGCGAGTTTCCTGTCAAAGGAAGGTATTAAAAAATATCACGTATGCAATCACCTCAGGCTCTCTTTTTGACTTGGCAGCCTATCAGGAGATTGGACCCTTTCGGGACGATTTTTTCATCGATTACGTTGATACAGAATACTGCTTGCGTGCCAGGAAGTTGGGCTATCGAATCATTGTTGCTTGTGAGGCTCATTTGAACCATCGCCAAGGAGAGCGGGAGAGGAGGAAACTTTTAGGCCATGACCTTTACCCGACCTTCCATTCCCCGCTTCGCTGGTACTATATCAGCCGTAATCGGATCCCAATGCTCCACCGGTATGCATTACGCTTCCCGCACTGGTTTTTTTATGATTCGGTTGCAACTGTCTATATCATGATGAAAATGCTGTTGTTCGAGACTCAAAAACTGGCAAAACTACATGCCTGTTGGCTTGGAATTCGGGACGGTTTGCAAGGACGCATGGGGGAGGCGCCAGATGACGTGTTGAAGGCAATCGGTTAGGAACAAAAGGTCATGCGTAAAGAGAATTCTTCCGCTGATCCGCTGGTAACGATATCTGTTGTCAGTCATGGGGATGCCGTGAAAGTAAGACAACTGCTTGAAAGTTTGTATCAATATGAATGTACTGACCAGTGTCAGATTATCATCACAGACAATTTGGGAGACAATGTTCCAGAGGTCGATGAACCAGAATGGCTATCCTTAACCATCATCCGCAATAAAGATCCGTTGGGATTTGCACGCAATCACAACCAGGCGTTTCAGCTTGCGACAGGGGAGTATTTCTGTGTACTCAATCCTGATGTGGTATTTGAACAGAGAGTTTTCGAAACCCTGATAGCTTTAATCCAAAACGAAAAAGCGGACATTGTTGCCCCGCTCATTGTGGATTCGAAGGAAATCCATCAAGATTCGTTCCGTAGCTATCCCACCCCTTTCGAGATTTTTCGTCGAAGACTACCAGTCTACCGCCATATTCCTCCATTCGTAGACCCTTCCGGATTGGCAAGGCCAGACTGGATCGCTGGGATTTTTCTGTTTATGGAGAGTGAGACCTACCGCAAGATCAAAGGTTTTGATGAGAAATACCGCCTTTACTTCGAAGATGTGGAATTTTGTGCACGCGCGCAGTTGGGGGGCTTGAAATTGGTTGTCGATACCAATGTCTATGTCCGGCATGATGCGGATCGTGCCAGCCGGAAGAAGTTGATTTATTTTCTCTGGCATATACAAAGTGCTATTCGGTTTTTTACTTCGCCGGTTTATAAAGAAGTTACGAAAAAATCAAAATAGAGTTGTTTTTCGTTTATAGAAAGTATTTTGAATAACCTTTCTTCAAAGTTTTCCTTGTCAAACGCATCAGAGAAACGTGAAGGGCTGTTATGATAGAATTCAACAGCCTTTTGGATTGAAGGCCGAAAATGGTGTGTTTTGCATATAATGCCCCGGACACGAATTGCGCTTCCTACATCTGCATAAAGCCGCAATTTGTAACTGTTAAGGGTATAAGTATTGTGTTGAATTTCCCAGGTTGCCAAATTTATCCCAATAGCGGGCTATGACCACTGAGTTTTCTTTCTCTCAAAATATTTTTTTGATCAGCCTGCTCGCAATTGTTTGTTCGTTGATACTTACCCCCCTTTCTATTTTTTTGACGCGAAGACTGGGTTTGATCGATAAGCCGGGTAGATATTCTCATAAAATTCACTCCTTCCCTACACCATTAGCCGGGGGGACAGCTCTGATTTTGTGCCTGGTCTTGCTTTCATCGATTCTTGGGCGGTGGGAAGACAAATTCACACGGGCTTTGGTGATTGCTACAGCAATTATCTATTTGTTCGGATTACTGGATGATATACGTGGACTTTCTGCGTTGCCGAAACTTACCGGACAAATCCTGGCGAGTGTGGTTTTAATCGTTTCCAATGTTTCCGTCCATTTTGTCGCTTCATTGTCTTTGTCTTTTTTGTCCCCTACATTGGTTACGTGGTTGGATATCGCTCTTACATGTTTCTGGTTGATTGGGGTGACCAATGCAATGAATATGATCGATAGTATGGATGGAATTGCCCTGGGGCTAAGCGGAATTGCCCTGCTGTTCTTCATTTTGGTCACTTCGCTATCTGGTCAAGGGTATCTGACAGAGATAAGTATTATCCTGCTCGGGATAACCGTTGGAATCTATTTTTTTAACGTGACGCCAGCCCGTTTATTTTTGGGTGATTCGGGTTCGCAGTCGTATGGTTTTCTCATTGCGGCAATCGCAATGGAATACGTTCCGGGAGGATTTTTGCCAATCTCTTCATGGTTCGTCCCGATCCTCCTGGTGGGCATGCCAATCTTCGACACTTCATTGGTGGTGTATTCGCGGGTGCGGAGAAGGGTGCCGGTTTATCAAGCGAATCTTGATCATACGTATCACCGTCTGGTGGCACTGGGTTTTGATGAGCGCAGGGCGGTTTTGATGATCCATGTAATCGCGGTATTATTGAGCCTGGTAGCGTTTGTGACATTTTACTTGCCGCCGATAATAGCCAATATTATTTTTGGGACAATATTGATTGCGGGGATTGCAACGATTACTTTCTTGGATCATCGGGCGTAAATAGAACATGAGTTTGCCAAACCGGCCAATATCTAATCGAGCTGTTTCGCTTTGGTCGCTTTTAAATGCTATCGAAGGATTTATAGCAGTTTATTTTCTTGTAAAAGAGCCATCAGAAACCGAGAATGTTCTTGCTTTTGGTCTCTCTTTAGAGCGGTTGATTATCGTTGTCGGAGTTTTGGTGCTGGCACTGGCTTTTACGATGATCACTTTTGCCCATTATTACCGGCTCTTTTCATGGCATGAAAAGATAAACTCACGGCCTACAATAATCCGATATTTTTTGGCTGGCACATTTATTCTTGAACTAGCTATATTACAAATCCTGTTTCTGCTACCGGGCTATCATTTTCCGGTATTATCTGGATATCTTTCTCGTCTCCAGCCAATATTGATTTGGCTTGCTCTTTTTTGGGGGCAAACATTTGTTTTTCTAGCTTATTTTGGTGGACTAACATTTGAAAATCTGAAGGAGTTCCGGAATAATGAACCGGTGCTTATCGCATTCGTGATATTTCTACTGGTATGGGGAGTTATCGCAAAAACCCAACTAGGTATCACCCCAGATAAATTTTTTTGGCATATGGTCGGTGTACCACTACTAGCGGGGCAGGTCTGGCTGGCAATCGTTATAACTTCTATTGGTTGGCTAATTTGGAATCAATTTATTGCTCGAAGAAACAATAATTCTGATCGATCATCTTTTTTAATTTTCATGGGGATTTGGATTATCACTGCTCTCATATGGGTTAATACACCGCTCGCGCCAACCTTCAATGCGCCTGGGCCCTATTTGCCTTCCAAAGGGTTTTATCCCTTCGTTGACGCAGCTTTATATGATCTAAGTGCTCAGAGCGCGATTTACGGAAGAGGGATCAACTTTGGAGGTTTCGTTGATCGCGGGCTTTTGTTGGGGTTTTTGGCTCTTTTGCACAGGCTCTTTGGGCAAAACTACCTGGTGATCGTTGGAGTTCAATCCGCAATTTTTGCAGTTTTCCCGGCGCTGCTTTATTTGTTGGGCGAAAGATTACACAGCAAATCTGCCGGACTAATAGCTGCTACGCTGGCCCTTTTTAAGGTTGTGAATGCGATTCGAGGGGGAAAATTGATCAGTACCTCGCATCCAAAATTATTGTTGACAGAATTCCCGACTGGAATAATCCTGGTTCTATTCTCAATATTCTTGGTAAAGTGGCTGGCTAGAAGCAAATCAAACTCATACACGCTTTTAAGCATTGGAGCTTCCATAGGGATCGGTATTTTGCTGCGCCAAAATGTGTTCTTTATGGTTCTGGTTGCTTTCGGCCTGGGTCTTATCGGGAGGTGGAAGCTCAATTGGAAACTTGCACTCCGTGATAACCTATTGATTATCGTCTCATTTTTTGTTGTGATTTCTCCTTGGATGTGGCGCAACCAGCGCATTGCGGGTGAGCCTTTGTTTTTTCTGCCCCAATTTAATAGTGTGATTGAACAACGTTATCAGCCTCAAAGCAACCTCGACCAAGATCGACCTGTTTCTCTTCCACCTTCACGGGCGTTGAAAACGAACGCAACAATTGCCCGCATTGAAAAAAATAATATCTTTGATCAGTTTCAGTTTATCCCAATGCATTTTGCTCACAATGTTATAACTTCAGTGTTAATTCTTCCTCCATCGCCCGTTTTAGATGATTTGCGCCATGTTGTCGACAAGTATCCTTATTGGAATAGATTGCCAAGTATGGGATTGGGGCAGATTTCAGCTACAACGGGTATTTTTTTGGCTCTTAATTTATTGATCCTCTCGATAGGACTTGGAGCTGCATGGAAACGCGTCAAATATGCTGCTTTAGTGCCCGTGACAGTGCTCTTGTTCTACAGTCTTGCAAATGCGTTCGCTCGCACGTCTGGTGGGCGTTACATCGTTCCAATAGACTGGACAATCTATTTTTATTATGCAATTGGCTTGGTTGAAATATTATCCTTTTGTATTTCGATGGTTGGATTTACCCCCGGCACCTTTTTCGCCGAATCGTTTAATAAAGCGCTTAATGATGACGATAAAAAATTTAAGTGGGGGAAGGCCGGTCTAACTATTTTGCCTTTCTTCTTGATCGTAGCAGCACTACCGGCCATCGAACTTGCCTCTCCTGGTGATCAGCCTGTTCCGACCACAGATATGCTTATGCAACGGTTGGATGAAACATCTTTCTTTGCCAACTCCGGTTTGTCACGGCTTGCGCTGGAGGAGTTTTTCAACGACCCCAACGCAATCTTGATTTCAGGACGGGGGTTATATCCTCGCTATTACTCTTACGAACAGGGAGAGCCCATCCTCCCCGATCAAATGACAGCCTATACAGCTCGGGATTTTCCGCGCTTGGTATTTTCCCTGTTATTGCCCACTGCTGATAAACCGGTGGTATTACCCCTCGATGATCCTGATATATATTTCCCGGATGCAGGCGAGGTAATTGTCGGCGGATGTCTGGTTGGCAAAAGTGACGTGCCGATTTTGACCTCTTATCTCAAATACATTGACGCTGCCTTTGTGGTCATTTTGGATAAACCGGACACAACCTATGTCCGTATGCCGACAGCCCCACTTGTTTGCCCGCTTCGTGTACCGGTGTGTGATAACAACCATAATTGCAAGTAATGTGCTGACATCCAGTCGTTACTGAGTAAATCTTTCTTCTCCTACAAAATGTTATAAAACCAAATAACGCCTGGTATTTGACAGCGATTTTTTCTCGGTTATAATTCAGTCGCTGAATTTTGAAATGGAAATCCCCGAAGAAAAAACCCGTGAACTGACATTGCTCGAGCAGATCGAGCGCGACCCTGATATAACACAGGCCTCCCTTGCTACCCAACTGGGTGTGGCGGTTGGTACAGTCAACTGGCATATCAAACGTCTGGTTGAAAAAGGCGCTGTCAAAGTGAAGCGCGCCGAGCGCAAGAAATTGCGTTACATCATTACTCCTGAAGGCATTGCCTTACGTGCACGCTTGACCGTGGATTACATCGAGCGTTCTTTTGATCTCTACCGCAAAACGCGTCAGCGCGCTAAAGCACATATTAACGAGGTCAAGCGTGCTGGGTATGATAGTGTGCGCCTGATAGGCGAAGGAGATGTGGCTGATATTTGCCGTCTTTCCTGTCTTGAGCAGGAGATGAAAATTGTTCAAGATGAAAACGTTCCCGCGTTGGAAGTCAAGGGATTTAAGGTTCTGTTGCGAATGGAGGACTCTGAATGAGTGAAAACGGACATATTTTGATTACGGGTGGGGCGGGCTTTATCGGTTCCCTCCTGACCTCTGAACTGCTACGCGCCAACTATCGTGTAACTGTTCTTGACGACCTGATCTTCGGCGGCGAATCATTGTTGGGGTTTTTGCATCACCCCAATTTTCACTTTGTAAAGACCAACGTGACCGATCCGCGCGCCGTCCGTGATAATGTGCGCGGGGAATGGCCGGTTCCACAAGCAATTGTGCACCTGGCAGCCATCGTCGGTTTTCCGGCTTGCCAGGCGGTGGGACGCCAGGTGGCCTGGCGATATAATGTTGAGGCCACGAAAATGGTTTTCGAGCAGGCGGCAGATTTGGGCGTAGGAAGATGCGTGTTCGCCTCCACATACAGCAATTATGGCATGTCTAAAGATGGCAAGCCTGTTACCGAAGAAGTCCCCGCTTAATCCCCAGTCTTTATACGCGGAGACAAAGATCGCCGCAGAAGAGTATTTGCTCAGTCAGAAAGATGCACCCACTGCGCCATTGTCTTTCCGTTTTGCCACGTTGTACGGGATTTCGCCGCGCACGCGCTTTGACTTGATCGTCAACCAGTTTGTGCTGGAAGCTTTCACCAAGCGGGAATTGATTATTTACCAGCGCGGATATTCACGCTCGTTCGTGCATGTACGTGACACGGTGCGCGGCATTATCATGGGACTGGAAGCGCCGGAAGAGACAATTCGTGGGCAGGTGTTCAATCTGGGTACGCCAGAAGGAAATTACACCAAGGATGAGATTGTCGGGTTGGTGTTGAAACGTATGCCAGAAACGGTTGTGCAATACAAGGACTTGACCTTCGGCGGCGATATGCGTGACATCACCGTATCGTTTGAGAAAATTCGTCGTGTACTTGGCTTTGACACAACTTTGACCGTTGACGACGGCGTGCGCGAAGTGTTATATGCGTTGAAGACGGAAATCATCCGCAATCCGACAGAAGAAAGGTACAGAAATGCACAATTTATCGTGCAGTGATTTTGTATAACATGAGGAGACAAGACAATGTCTGACTTCTGGAAAAATAAACGCGTGATTGTTACAGGGGGGGCGGGATTTCTGGGTTCTTTTGTGATTGCGAAACTCAAAGAACGGGGTGCTGAAGATATTTTTATTCCCCGCATTGAAGACTATAACTTGATTGACCGGGATTCCATCAAGCGTTTGTTCGAAGATACGCTTAAGGATGGTTTCGATGCCAAGAATATGGTAATTATCCACTTAGCAGCCAACGTAGGCGGGATTGGCGCCAACCGTGAGCATCCGGCGGAGTTCTTCTACGATAACCTGATGATGGGCGTGGAACTGATGCACCAGGCCTGGGGACGCGGCGTAGGGCAAATTCGTGGCGATTGGCACGGTGTGTGCCTATCCCAAATTCACGCCAGTCCCCTTCAAGGAAGAAGATTTGTGGATGGGTTATCCCGAAGAGACCAACGCTCCATATGGCTCTGGCCAAGAAGATGATGCTGGTGCAGGCGCAGGCCTATCGCCAGCAGTACGGTTTCAACGCGATTTATCTGCTACCAGTGAATTTGTATGGTCCGCGCGACAACTTTAACTTGCGGACCTCGCACGTCATTCCAGCGCTGATCCGCAAAGCCATCGAGGCGCAGGAACGCGGCGAGGAGAAACTGGTCGCCTGGGGCGATGGCTCACCGACGCGCGAATTCCTGTATGTGGAAGATGCCGCGAACGGGATCGTAACGGCTGCCGAAAAATATAATGGCCAGGAACCGGTCAACCTGGGATCGGGTTACGAGATTTCGATTAAGGATCTAACCGAGATGATCATTCGCCTGACGGGCTTCGAAGGCAGACTGGTTTGGGACACCGAAAAACCCAATGGTCAACCCCGTCGCGGACTGGACGTCAGCCGGGCCAAGGAATATTTTGGCTGGCAGGCGCAGGTTCCGTTCGAGGAAGGCATGCGCCGCACCATTGAGTGGTTCAAAGAGAATCGCGAAAAAGTTCGTTAATTAAAGCTTCCTGCGTTTTTCGCATCGCGGCTTTGTAATGCGTAAAACGCAAAACGTAAGAATAATGTCCATTCAAACAACACATTCTGAACCAACTACGATTTATATCAAACCGTCTACTGGCCTAACTGCGCTGAATTTGCGTGACCTTGTGGGTCTATCGCGAATTGGTCTTTTTCATGATCTGGCGTGATATCAAAGTTCGCTACAAACAGACCTTGCTGGGCGCGGCTTGGGCGGTCATCCAACCCTTGTTAACAATGTTGGTTTTCAATTTCATTTTTAATGGTGGCATCACAAAGGTACAGACCGACAGCAACGTTCCGTACCCGATTTTCTCGTATACGGCCTTGCTGCCCTGGGGCTTGTTCGTCGCGGCGCTCAACCAGGCCAGCCGCTCTCTTACATCCAATAACAATATGATCACAAAGGTGTACTTCCCGCGTTTGGTATTGCCCATCGCTTCGGTTCTAGCGGGACTGGTGGATTTTGCAATCGCTTTCGTCATCCTGATTGGGTTGATGTTCTACTACAAAGTGTCCCCGGCCTGGAACGTGCTCTGGGCACTGCCGTTCTTTATGTTACTTGCCATTATTACCGCTTTGGGTGTGGCGCTCTGGCTTTCGGCCATCAACGTCAAGTACCGTGACGTGAACTACGCTCTGCCATTCCTGACTCAGTTCTGGCTCTTTATCACGCCGGTGGCCTACTCGGCCAGTGTTATCTCAGAGAAATGGCAGTTGATCTATTACCTTAACCCTATGGCGGGCGTAGTCAATGGCTTTCGCTGGGCGTTGCTTGGTGCGGGCACCGGTCCTAATATGGCATTGTGGATTTCGGTGGGTATCTCCCTCATCGTCCTCGTCAGCGGACTGTTCTACTTCCGCAACATGGAACGCACCTTCGCGGATACGATCTAATGACCACGGCCATCAAAGTAGAAAACCTCGGTAAACGCTATCGCATCGGCGCGGCGCAGACCAAATTCAAGTATGGGATGCTGCGAGATGTGATTGTGGACACGGCCACCGCTCCTATCCGTTGGGCGCGCGCGTTGACCAACAAACAGCCTTTGCTGGAAGAACAGCCTAATTACATTTGGGCTC
Source organism: uncultured Chloroflexia bacterium (assembly GCA_963785535.1). Lineage (GTDB taxonomy): Bacteria > Chloroflexota > Anaerolineae > Anaerolineales > Villigracilaceae > JAABUE01. The sequence goes on from CAWAVQ010000008.1 coordinate 159,090, forward strand.
TCAACGATGTCACTTTCGATGTGGAAGAAGGAAAAGTGCTTGGAATTGTGGGGCGTAATGGCGCGGGCAAATCTACCCTGCTGAAAGTCCTTTCGCGCGTCACCGAACCGACCCGTGGGGCTGTCACCGTGCGTGGACGGGTTGGCTCGCTGCTGGAAGTCGGTACCGGCTTCCATCCCGAACTAACCGGTCGCGAAAATATTTACTTGAACGGCGCAATTTTAGGTATGAAACGCGCCGAGATCGAAAGCAAATTTGACGAGATCGTAGCCTTCTCCGAAGTCGAGCAGTTCATCGACACGCCCGTCAAGCGCTATTCATCTGGCATGTACCTGCGGCTGGCTTTTGCCGTTGCGGCCCACCTCGAACCCGAAATCCTGGTCGTGGACGAAGTCCTAGCCGTCGGCGATGCCGAATTTCAGAAGAAATGTCTTGGCAAAATGGGCGATGTCGCTCAACAGGGACGCACCGTTCTCTTCGTCAGCCACAACATGTCCGCCATTTTGCGCCTGACCGAAGAAGCCATTGTACTGGACAAAGGCAGAATGCTCATGCGTGGCCCTACCCAGCAAGCCGTGGATTACTATCTTTCCTCCGGCCAATCCCAGGCAGGTGAGCGTATCTGGGATGCGGACGAAGTTTCGCCCAACGCCGCGCCTTTTCGTCCGATTGCCATGCGGTTGAAAGATCAGAAGGGCAAGGTCATTGACACTGTTCGTTCGGTTGAGCCAGTTACGGTCGAAATGGAATACCGTCTCGAATCACAGATTACAGGCCTGCGCGTTGGCTTCTATCTCAGTTCCATGCGTGGCGAGTACATTATCACATCTTTCGACACTGACGATGCGCAGCAATATGAAAAATTCAGTGCGCGCAATAGCGGTCATTACATCAGTCGCTGCACTTTGCCGGCTGACCTGTTCAACGAAGGCCGCTACTCGCTGGGCGTCAACGCCAGTTCCTTCGGTGTGCGCCGCTACTTCCAGGACGAGCAGGCCCTGGCCTTCAACGTGGACATCTCCGGTGCGCCAGGCACGCAATGGGCCGAACCGCGCCAGGGACCCATCCGCCCGCGTCTGGATTGGAAGATCGAAAAAGTCGAATAACTACCACGAAGACACAAAGTCACGAAAGAAAAAAATTAGTGTCTTAGTGTTTCCGTGACTTTGTGGTGATCACCATATGAAGCCATCCCTCAAATCCGTTCTTGGATTCATCCCTTACTCTGCCGACCTCTACGACGCTATTCGTAGAGACCGTCCACGCACACGCTACAACCTCGAGCAGCTTCGAGCCGCGTTGCCTGCCGCTGTCGAGCAGGTGCGCCCCTACGCTGAAAAAGCTCCTAAAGGCCAGAAGCTCTTACTCTTCGCCACCCTGCACTATTGGGTCGAGCAAGCCGCTATGGTTGGTCTGGCCCTGCGCGGCCTCGGCCACAATGTCACCGTGGCCTACCTGCCCTACGGCGATTGGCGCAAGGACATTAACAGCTTTGACCTGCGTCGTCAGGACTTATACACAGGACGTGTGTTACAACCACTCAATGGACTGGTAAACACCGCTTCATTACTGGAACTCCAGCCTGCTTCCGTTTTACCACCGAATCTTGTCGAAGACATTCACCTCGTCTCCACCTACGACGCGCAATATACCCTGCAAGTCGAAGATGTGGACGAGAACAGCGATCTCTTCCGCCTACGCCTGGCTCGTAATGACTACGCCGCCCGCGCCGCGCTGGCTTATATGCAAAGCGAAAAACCCGATGTGGTGCTCATCCCCAACGGAACCATCACCGAACTAGGCGCGGTTTACCGTGTGGTGCGGCATCTCGGCATTCGCACCGTCACCTACGAATTCAACGACCAGCGCGAACAAGTTTGGATTGCACAAGATGACGAAGTCATGCGCCAGCGCACCGACGATCTCTGGGCGGCACACGGTAACAACAAGTTAACCGACGAGCAGCGTGGCCTGATCGAAGAGCTTGAGTCGGCGCGCATGGGTGCCAAGGCCTTTGGCAAATCTGTCCGCAAGTGGCAGGACGTGGAAACCGTTGGTGGGGAGAAAATCCGCCGGAGACTCGGCCTTGACGACCGCCCTGTTATCCTGCTGGCGACCAACGTGCTCGGCGATAGCCTGACACTGGGACGCAACACTTTTGCCAAGAGTATGGCTGCCTGGATCGCGGAAACGGTCCGGTTTTTGGCTGGCAAGCCCGAAGTCCAGTTAGTGATGCGCGTGCATCCCGGTGAACGTCTGACGCATGGTCGCTCGATGGTGGATGTGGTCAACGAGGCACTGCCGTCCATCCCTGAATACATCCATATCATCGGACCGCTGGAAAAAGTCAACACCTACGACCTGATGGAAATCGCTTCGCTGGGTTTGGTCTACACCACCACGACCGGCATGGAAATGAGTATGAACGGCATCCCCGTGGTTGTTTGCGGCGATACACATTACGCCAAACGCGGTTTCACGCTCGATCCGCAGAGTTGGGGTGAGTATTACGATATGCTGGATGCGGCTATCAAAGAGCCGAAGCGTTTAACGAAGGAGCAAGTTGAGTCCGCCTGGGAATACGCCTATCGTTTCTTCTTCGAATATCCCCTACCATTTCCCTGGCGACTGATGCACTTCTGGAAAGACCTGGAGATCTGGCCGCTAGGCCGTGTGCTCTCCGATGAAGGCCAGGCCGAATACAAAAGGACTTTTGATTACCTGGCTGGTGAGCCTATTATTTGGTAAATTTTCCTCGCCAAGAATACCCTCTCCCTAGCAGGGAGAGGGTAGGGTGAGGGTTGAATGAAATTATGACGAACACGAAGCAGCAAGTGCGCGAATTCTATGATCAGATCGGCTGGTCACAAGTCGGTGATGGGCTATACCAGAACGCCCGCTACGAAGACCTGCGGCCTGTTTCGCGTGACTATATCCATAAGTGTCATCTGCGTGTCAATCGTCATTTGGCCCCTGAAGGTGACTTCTTGCTGGATGCGGGTTCCGGTCCCGTGCAGTGGCCCGAATACCTGACTTATTCCGAGAACTACCACTATCGCCTGTGCGCGGACATTTCGGTTACTGCCCTGAGAGAAGCACGCGAGAAACTGGGCGAGCACGGCTTGTATGTGGTCGCGGACATCGCCAACCTGCCCTTCAAAGCTGATACCTTCGATGGCGAGGTTTCGATGCATGCCATCCATCACTTGCCGTTGAGCGAGCACAAACGTGCCTACCTGGAACTCCAACGCGTGCTCAAGCCTGGAAAGAATGCCGTAGTGGTCAACGGCTGGCATAATCCGCTGCTGATGCGTATGGCCGAACCCTTCATCCAACTAGGACGCACTCTTAGCGGTCGCGGCAAGAAGCAAAAGAAAAATTGGACGGAAGAAGATGACCAGGCCGGCACATTTGTTGAGAAGTTAACCCCGCGCTGGCTGAAGAGTGAACTCAAAGGTACGGTGCAATTTGAGATTTATCCTTGGCGTAGCCTGAGTCCGCGTTTTATGCGCTGGTTCATACGCCCGAATTTGGGCGGGAAAACCGTACTGCGTTTCATCTTCTGGCTGGAAGAACACTTCCCGCGCTTTTTTGGCAGGCATGGACAGTACCCGATGATTGTGATTCGGAAATAGAGTTATGCCAAAATTCACTGACCCGGAATTTCTCAAAACCAACCAGTACCGCGATTCATCCAACCTGGATGCGCGCATGGAATTGCATCGTCGTTTCAGTACCAATCCTTATGGCTGGTATCCCTGGATTTTCGATACACTGGAAACCCTGCCCAGCCCGGCACGTGTGTTGGAACTCGGCAGTGGTCCGGGTTACATGTGGAAGGAATGCATAGACCGAGTTCCTGCTGATTGGAACATCACCCTGAGCGACCTGTCTGATGGAATGATAGACGCAGCCTGGCGTAACCTGGTCGTGACCGGACGGGCTTTCAAATACGAACAGATCGATGCGCAGTCTATCCCGTATCCAGACGAAACTTTCGACATCGTGATTGCCAATTTCATGCTATATCATGTCCCGGATCGCCCGAAAGCATTGCAGGAAATCAATCGTGTACTGAAAAAGGGCGGGCATTTTCTTGCTGCAACTGCTGGTCAGGGGCACCTTGATGAACTGAATAAATGGCTCAAACAAGCCAACTCGATCACAGATTTTGCCCCCTTCAACAGTCCTTTCACACTCGATAACGGACTGGAACAAATCAAACCTTTCTTTTCAAACATAGAAATAAAACGCTATAACGATAATCTGCGTGTGACCGAGATAGAACCACTAATAGCTTATATTTTCTCTACAATTAAAGCAAGAGAGATTTCGGAATCCGCGCTGGCAGAAATCCGCCGGGAATTAGAAGATATACTTTCCCAAAAAGGCGAAATCTTTATCACGAAAGACTCTGGCCTGTTTTTGGCCGTCAAATAGGAGCATTTATGAACTGGAATGACAAAGTTAGTCCTTATCACCGGCGGCACCGGCTCGTTCGGTAAGAAAATGACCAAAATCCTGCTTGCGGAAAAGAATCCCAAGAAGATCATCATCTTTAGCCGCGACGAACTCAAACAGCATGAAATGCGCGTGGCTGGCTACGATGACCCACGTTTGCGCTACTTTATCGGTGACGTGCGTGACCGTGATCGTCTCGTGCGCGCCATGCACGATGTGGACATCGTTGTCCATGCTGCCGCGCTCAAGCAGGTGCCAGCCTGCGAGTACAACCCGATGGAGGCCATCAAGACCAACATTATCGGTACCAGCAACGTTATCGAGGCCGCCCTTGACGCAGGTGTTGGTAAAGTGCTGGCCCTCAGCACCGACAAGGCTGTCAGCCCGGCCAACTTGTATGGCGGCACCAAACTGGTCGCTGAAAAACTGGTTATCCAGTCCAACGCTTACGCCGCCGGGACCGCCACACGCTACTCCTGTGTGCGCTATGGCAACGTAGTCGGTAGCCGTGGCTCGGTTGTACCGCTCTTCCTCAAGCAGCGTGGCAATGGCAAAATCACCATCACCGACGAACGTATGACCCGTTTCTGGCTCTCGCTCGAACAGGGCGTTCACTTTGTTATGAATTGCATCGAGCAGATGGAAGGCGGCGAGGTCTTCGTTCCCAAAATCCCCAGCACTAAAGTCATCGATCTGGCGCGCGCCATCGCCCCCGACGGCCGAGATCGAAATCATCGGCATCCGTCCCGGCGAAAAGTTGCACGAAGAACTGCTTTCCGTTGATGAGTCCCGCCATACCATCGAGCTTGAAAGCATGTACGTCATCCAACCTGCGGGGGCCTTCTGGTTTGGCTACTCCTGGAAAAACAAAGGGAAGCCCCTCCCCGAGGGATTCTCCTATACCAGTGATAGCAACACCCAATGGCTCGACGTAGACGGCATTAAGAGCTACATCACACCCTTTGAAGAGGCCTTTGCGGAAGGAACATTGGAAGGCTAGATGCGCATTCTCGTCACGGGAGCGAGCGGTCTATTGGGTCTCAATCTCTGTCTAAGGATGACTGGGACTCATACCATCGTTGGCGTGGATCGCAGCAAGCTAGCCGGTACGCCCTTCGATCTGGTTCAAGCGGACCTGCTCGAAGCCGGAGCCTGCTCCCGTTTACTGGACGAGGTCCACCCCGATGCGATCATCCACACTGCCGCCAATGCCAACGTGGATGCCTGTGAATCAGACCCAGTGGGCGCACGTCTGCTCAATGCGGAATTCCCCGGTCAATTGGCGGAACTTTGTGCGAAGCGGGGCGTACGTCTGGTCCACATCTCCACCGACGCAGTCTTCGACGGTACCAAAGATGGCATATACGTCGAAGATGATGTTCCCAATCCACTCAGTGTGTATGCGCGTACCAAACTGGATGGCGAGCGTAATGTTCTCTCCGTCAACCCGGATGCGATCATTGCGCGGGTTAACTTCTTCGGCTGGAGTCTTTCTGGAATGCGCTCTTTGGCTGAATTTTTTTATAACAACCTATCAGCGGGACAACAGATGAATGGTTTCACCGATGTCTGGTTCTGCACCATGTTCGTTGGCGATCTGGCAGATACCCTGATCAGGATGTTGGAGAAAGGCCTCTCGGGGCTGTACCATGTCGTCGGGTCTGAAGCGCTCACGAAATATGACTTCGGAACACGGATCGCCCACCAATTTGGATTTGATCCGGGACTCGTTATCCCCAAATCGGTCGAAGAATCCGGCCTGTCAGCCAGGCGTTCCCACAATTTACGATTATCCATCCACAAGCTATCCACAAATTTAGGCCTCGAAATTCCGGGCGTATCCACCGGAATCGAGAAGTTTTATACACAGGCTCAACAAGGTTATCCACAGAAAATGCGGAGTTATGCACATGTCTCATGACAGTGCTCAAAATTTATCAAAGATTCCGTTGCGCATTCAAGTGGTAACAGTAGGGTTATTGTTACTATGTTTTGTTCTCGTAGCTACGTTTAGCATTGCGGGGAAATCGAAAACTTCTGATGAAAATTCACATTACCTGTATGGACGAAATATCTTAATAAGAGGAGACGCAACTCGCTTTGATGACAGTAAAATGCCAATCACGGCTCTCAATGCTGCGCCTCGAAAATTTGGGAGAAATTTGCCAACTGGAATAGTACGGTCGTTTCTTCAAGAGTTTTTAGCAGCTCGTTTGGTAACTATATTATTTTCTACATCGGTAGCGCTGGTTGTGTTTTTTTGGTCGCGTGCTTTATACGGAGTTATTCCGGCCCTTTTTTCTCTTGCGCTCTATCTTTTTGATCCGAATATTATTGCCCACTCACGACTTGTGACCACGGATATCTATGCAGCCGGGACAACTATTTTTGTATTTTTTTCGCTATGGCGTTTTTCTAAGCAGCGCAACCTGCCGAATGGTTTGTTATGCGCCCTGTCGATGGGTTTAAGCTTAATCGCAAAATATTCTACAATTGCATTGCTCCCTTTAGCCTTTCTCACTTTATTTATTTTTGATTTTCCAAAGATGCGCCAGGCCTACGGGGATCATCAAAAGTCGATTATTAAAAAGTATTTGCAAAATTATATGGCCTATCTGGTAATCACAATGGCCATTTTGCTCATGGTTGTTAATATAGGTTTTTTATCAACGAGAACCTTTACCCGTTTTTCCAATTACCAGTTTCAATCAGATATTTTCCGTTCCATACAACAAATGCCGTTAATTGGAAAACTCCCGGTTCCTTTGCCATATCCATACCTTGAAGGCCTGGATATGGTTATTAGAAATGAGCGTACCGGGGCTTCGTATGGAAATATTTATCTGCTTGGGCAAATTCGAAATGGTAACGAAGGCTTTATCGGTTACTATTTCATAGCCTCATTGCTCAAAGTCCCAATTGCCAGCCAATTGATATACCTTCTGGCCATTCTTGTTTATGTCCGCGACCGCCATCGTAGGGATCGCTTTTTTGCTGATGAATTGTTTTTGTTTATACCTGTGTTGTTTTTCGTTATTTATTTCAACTTCTTTTTTAATACGCAAATTGGAATCCGTTATTATTTAGTCGTTTTTCCCTTTCTTTATATTTTCTCCGGACATTTATTTAAAAATTTTAACAAGCTTGCCACTACCAAAAAAATTCTTGGGATTGGCTCAATGTTATATTTGATGGTCTCGGTTTGTTCATATTATCCGAATTTCCTGCCATACTTCAATGAGATTGTTTGGAATCGATCACATGCTTATCGGTATTTGGCAGATTCGAATATTGATTGGGGTCAAAACTCTGATGAACTGAGCAGGTATTTGTCTTCTCATCCCGAGGCAGTATATGCCCCTGAAGGAGTCCAGGCAGGTCAGATTGTTTTGAGTGTAAATCAATTGACCGGTGTTCAGGGTGGGCCTGAGAAGTATGAATGGTTGAGGAATAATTTTGAACCCGTAGATACGATTTCTTATACTTATTTGGTTTATCAAATTTCCCCTGATGAGATCGGGAATCTCTGTAGAAGATATACTGAATATTGTAGTTAAAATTAAAATCTAGTGGAGGCTAAAATGAATATCAAAATTGGCAACCGTGAGATCGGACCAAACTGCCCGACCTACTTCATCGCTGACATCGCTGCCAACCACGACGGCGATCTGGAACGCGCCAAGATGCTCATCCACCTGGCAAAAGAAGCCGGCGCGGACGCGGCCAAATTCCAGAATTTCGATGCGCCCAAGATCGTCTCGGACTATGGCTTTTCACATATGAACGCCCAGGTTTCGCATCAGTCAACCTGGAAGAAATCAGTAACTGAAGTCTACCGGGCGGCCTCCATCCCGTTCGAATGGTCGATGACCCTAACAGAAGAATGTCAGGATGTGGGAATCGACTATTTCTCTTCTCCTTACGATTTCAATGCGATCGATTTCCTTGACCAGTATGTTCCGGCTTACAAGGCTGGTTCCGGCGAGATCGATTGGATCGAAGCACTGGAACGTATGGCGAGCAAAGGCAAACCATTTTTCGTTGCCACCGGCGCGTCCACAATTGGCGAAGTCCAGAAGGCTGTTCATGCGATTTTGAAGATCAACAAACAACTGGTGCTTATGCAGTGCAATACCAATTACACTGCCAGTCCGGATAATTACGATCATTTACACCTGAATGTGTTGAAAACCTACGCCACCATGTTCCCGGATGTGATTCTTAGGTCTCTCAGACCATACACATGCGGTTGCGCCGGTCGTGGGCGCGGTGGCGTTCGGCGCGCGTGTGATCGAGCGTCACTTCACGGACAGCAATGACCGCGAAGGCCCTGACCATAAATTTGCGATGGATCCCGATAAGTGGGCCAGGATGGTCGAAGAGACCCGCCTGCTCGAACGTGCACTAGGTTCTGCTGACAAATTCATTGCCGATAACGAGCGTGATACCGCCGTTGTCCAACGTCGCTGCCTGCGTGCCGCACGTGACGTCCAGGCTGGCGAGACCTTTACCCGTGAGATGATCGATGTGCTACGCCCCGCTACACCGGGCGCCATCAAACCTGATCAGATCCCGAATGTGCTTGGCACCAAAGCTACCCACGATATGCCAATGGGCAAGGAGTTACGCTGGACAGATTTAGGTGTATGAGTGCGACGTTCTACGTGCGATGTGCGAGGCATTGAATGAGCATTAACCAATTTGAAGATATTCGAGCGTGGCAAGAAGCGCGTACTTTAACCAAACAAATTTATGAACTGACAAAAGATGGTGCGCTTTCGAAAGATTTCGGTTTGCGTGACCAACTTCAGCGTGCCTCGGTTTCTACTATGGCAAATATTGCAGAAGGTTTCGATTGCGATTCTCATACTGAATTTGCCCGGTTCTTAGGTTATGCCCGTCGCTCTGCTGTCGAAGTTCAATCTTTGTTATATGCTGCTTTGGACGCAGGCTATATTACACCTGAGACTTTCAAAACAATATATGAACAGGCCAACAAAACCAAGGCAATGGTAAGTGCCTTTAAGAGTTCACTTCAACGCAAAAGTTAAGTCGCACATCGCACTCCGCACTTCGCACATACTGTATGAAGATACTTTATTTTTCCACCGACTACTGCCCTCACGATCACCGCTTCCTTTCTGCAATTCGGGATGGCGGGCATGAAGCCTTTCACCTACGTTTGCAGGCGAACCTGCGTCAGGTGGAAGACCGTCCTGTCCCGGAAGGCGTCCAGATTGTCCAGTGGACAGGTGGAAGGGACAAATTCCGTTGGGTGAACTTGCCAAAGTATGTTTTGAGTTTACAGCGTGTCATAAGGCGGATCAAGCCTGACTTGATCCATGCCGGGCCGATCCAGACCTGCGCTTTCGTCGCTGCGCTGACCGGTTTCCGCCCACTGCTCACTATGTCGTGGGGCTTCGATTTGATGGATGATGTCCATCGTAACTGGTGGTATGAGCAAATTACGCATTACGTTTTGCGCAACAGCACATTCTTTACCAGCGACGCGATGGTCACTCGCGATAAGGCCGTCACCTACGGCATGAACCCCGAGCGTACCATTGTCTTTCCCTGGGGCGTGGATTTGGAACACTTTACATCGTCCGCCGTCCATCGTCCATCGTCTGAAGCGTTTACGCTCTTCTGCAATCGCGCCTGGGAACCGCGTTACGGGGTAGATGTCTTAGCGAAAGCCTTTGTCAAGATAGCGGGAGCAAACCCAAACGTCCGTTTGATGCTGTTGGGAGGTGGTTCACAGGGAGCCCGTATCCGTCAAATCCTACTGAACGGTGGTGTGCTCGAGCGCGTCACGTTCGGCGGGCAAGTTTCACAAACTGAGCTGCCACGCTGGTATCATTGGGCTGACGTCTATATCAGCCCCTCACACGTAGATGGTTCGTCGGTCTCGTTGATGGAGGCACTGGCGTGCGGACTGCCCTGCCTGGTTTCGGATATCCTAGCCAACCAGGAATGGGTGACCGAAGGTGAAAACGGTTGGCTGTTCCGTGATGATGATGCAAGCGCGCTGGCTGCGAAGATTTTGCAAGCTGTTGAACAGCGTGATGCTTTGCCAAAAATTGGTCGAGCAGCGCGCGCTGTTGCAGAAGAGCGTGCTGATTGGACGAAGAACTCTGCGAAATTGATGCAAGCCTACCAACAGGCCTTGCAGTTGAGTTGAACGAGGAGGTTCCTATGGTATTCGCATTGATCCTGGCGCTGACCATCGCTATTGTGTCGGTCTTTTTTGCGCTCGAAAACACCATGATAGTCACTGTCTCATTTTTCGGTTACGCTGTGGACGGCTCGCTGGCGCTGTTTATCCTGATTGCCCTGGGAGTTGGTTTGCTGCTTGGAATATTGATCATGATACCGGGGCGCGTCAAGAGCGGTCTGTCGAATGCTCGCCATCGGAAGAAAATTGGAACCCTGGAATCCAGCCTGGACGAGCATAAAAACAGACTTGCTGCGATGGAAAAACTGGCTGAATCTGCCTCGCCGCCAGAATTCGAAAGCACCGAAGAGAAATAGACCACGTGCCGCCTCGTATGTTTGCGATCATCCAGGCGCGGATGGGCTCTTCGCGTTTACCTGGGAAAGTCTTACTGGATATTGCCGGACAGCCTATGCTGGCGCGCGTCGTTGCGCGGACTGCAAGAGCAACGACCGTTCATCAAGTGCTCGTGGCAACGACCACCGACGCCTCAGACAACCCCATAGCTGCAACCTGTCATTCGATGGGCATCTCCTACACCCGTGGCAGCTTGCACGATGTGCTGGACCGTTATTATCAGGCTGCGAAACAGGCCCAGGCGGACGTGGTGGTGCGTATCACCGCCGATTGTCCCGTTATCGATCCGCTTTTGATCGATGATTGTGTCAACACCCTGCTGGAAGGTTCCTTCGACTTTAGCTGCAACCGCCTCCCACCGCCTTTTACCCGGACTTATCCTATCGGTCTTGATACAGAAGTTTGTACCTTTCAGGCTTTAGAGCGTGCCTGGAAGGAATCTACTGAAACCTTTCATCGCGAACATGTTATGCCCTATCTCTACGAAGGAGTGCAGCTTTCAGCGGTCAGCGGCGGGGCTTCAGAGGGAATTTCGCCGCGTGGGTTCAAAATCGCCCAATTGCATCACGAGACCGATTATGGGCAAATGCGTTGGACGGTGGACACATCCGAAGACCTGGATTTCATGCGCCAGGTCTATGCCCGCTTTGATGGCCGTGATGATTTCTCATGGCAGGATGTGCTCGACCTTGTCCAGCGTGAACCAGAACTGGCCGCCATCAATTCCAGCGTGCGCCATAAAACCTTATACGACAAATAGATATGGCTTTTATCACGCTATTCTCCGCCCCCAAACCCTTCAACGACCCGCACATCGCCACTATCCAGCACAATGCCATCCAGTCGTGGACTCTGCTGCCGGATGTGAATGTCATCTTGCTGGGCGAAGAAGAAGGCCTTGCCGAAACCGCAAATGAACTGGGCGTAAAGCACCTGCCAGATGTGAAATGTAGTAATAGTGGAACTCCGCTCATCTCGTCCATGTTCCAACTGGCGCGTGAGCATAGCAACAGCGAACTGTTGTGCGTCATCAATGCGGATATGATCCTGATGTCCGATTTTTTCGAAGCGGCCAAGCTGGCGGTGAAGTTGAAAGAAAAATTCGTGCTTCTCAGCCAACGTTGGGATTTAGATGTCGCCCGACCGCTCGATTTTTCCACGAACTGGCAAGATGGTCTACGGTCCACTGTCCACGGTCAGGGACAACTCCACCGCCCCGTCGGGAGCGACTTCTTCCTGTTTCCAAGACCCTGTTATACCGATGTTCCAGACTTCGCTATCGGCCGCGCCGGCTGGGACAACTGGATGATCTACAAGGCCCGCCAGGAAAACTGGCCGGTGATCGACTGCACACCTTCGCTCATGATCGTACACCAGAACCATGACTACCGTCACCTGCCAGGTGGCAAGGCACATTACACTCACCCTGAGACGGATGAGAATATCCGCCTCGCGGGTGGACCCGCCGCGGTGCGCTACACCATCCTGGACGCTACCCACCGCCTGAAGGACGGGAAACTTGTCCGCCCGGCGTTTACCAGTCTGCGTTTCTGGCGAAAAGTGGAATTATTTCTTCGTAAGATTTTTTCGTTCTTGCCGGAAGCAACTCTTGAAAACATTGTCCGCCCGAAGCGCTGGGCGAAACGTTTCAAAAAACTGTTCGCAAAATAGGAGCGTGGAAGAATGCAACCATTTAATTACAGTAGTTCTTACGAAGAATTTCTGGCGCGATTAAGGAAGAGTTTGCAAAATCAAAATATCAGTGAAAATATATTGTCCCTTTTGGAAAGTGCATTTGAAAAGGCTCTTAACGAACAAAATGTTGTTCTCTCAAGGCAAGAAAGAGTTCGAGCCTATCATACAGTTTCAAAAGAAATATTGACTGAACTCCTGAAGCAGTTTGATAAATCTTGAAGAGTTACATAACGAGGAAACACATCAAGAAATCTTTGTTTATCTTCGTTCATCCCCGGTGAATAAATGAGAAAAGGCCAAAACCCCGCCAAATTTGTCAAAGATGTTGCCAAACCTGTGCGCATCACCGCTGCCATGCTGACCTACATCCCGTTCCTGAGCGGATTCTACGCCGAGACCCTGGACGTGCTCAAGGTCAGCCTGGACTCGATGCGCAAAGATGCTGGCCTGCCTTTCGACTTGTTAGTCTTCGACAACGGCTCCTGCCCCAAAGCGCGGAATTACCTGATCCAGGAAAAAGAAGAAGGTCGCATTCAATATTTAATCTTGTCTGAGAAAAACGTTGGCAAGGGCGGCGCGTGGAACGTGATCCTGGCGGGTGCGCCCGGCGAGATCATCGCCTATGCCGATAGCGATGTGCTTTTCTCACCGAATTGGTTGGCGCGCTCAGTGGAAATTCTGGAAACCTATCCCAACGTTGGCATGGTGACAGCGCGTCCCTTCCGTACACCGCCGGAATTCTACAGCGCCACGCTCGATTGGGCGCGCAAAAACGCCACGCTTGAAGATGGACAATTCATTCCCTGGGAAACCTTTCTTGAATTCAATCTCTCGCTCGGACAGACCGAAGAAGAAAACGTGAAAGTGTATGCAGAGACTAGAGATTGGAAAATAACTTATCGCCCTGCCCGCGCCAGTGCCGCAGGCACAGGTGAGCGGAGCGAAGTGCAGTCGAAGGGTGTGTCTGCGATGGCAGGAGCCTCCCACTGGCAGTTCACCGCCTATAAATCCACACTGCAGCAATTCCTGCCCTTCGATATGTCCCGCCCGATGGGGCAGGTGCGCCAACTCGACCAGCGCATGAACGACGCTGGTCTGCTGCGGCTGATGGTCTCCGATCCGCTGGCGATGAACATGTCTAATACGCTGGGGTATTTGCGTGGCGAGTTAGGGAAGGAAAAGCCGAAGAAAAATCCTTCGCTTGGCAAGCGTGTATTGGAACTTGCGCCAGTCAAGAAGGTTTTACTGGCGGTATATAACAGGATTTTCAACTGGTATTATTCATAATTGTGTCATTGCGAGCGACCAGAGGAAGCGTGGCAATCTCGAGGCATCTTGAAACACATGATTACTTGAAAGCGCGAGATTGCTTCGTCTCTTCGTTCCTCGCAATGACATCTGAAACTAAACGATGTCCAAACGCATCTTCATCTCTGCCGACCACGGCACGGCCATCATCGCACGGACGTGAACGTCCACGCTACTCATACAAAGCCGACTTTAGTCGGCTGGGGCGCTTCAGCGTCCCTTGTATGAATAGCCCGATGGTTAATCGTCGGGCGGGTTTGAAGGTGAGATAAAACCTTCGGAAGTAGAATCAACTCAAAGTTACGAAAGAACAGCTACATAACTACCAAACTACATGACTAAGAAAATCTTCATCTCTACCGACCCCGGCATGGCCATCATCTCCTTCTTGCAAGAGCTAAATCATTTTGATTGGCAAAAGCGGAACTTGATGGGTTTGGGAGCCTATCTCGAAACGGGAGCAGGTAAAACGTCGAGGGATGATGCGGCAGGTTTTTGAGTTTGCTCCGATAAAAAAATTCTGCTCGCTATCTACAATAAAATTTTCCGATTGTATTACCAATAATTTATACAATTTTTACAACTTTTGGGGGAATTTGCGCATCTAACTTCTAATCCATGTGTTACTGGATGAGAGTAAAAAGACCCTGTTCTATTTTCGATCAAAGGAGAAGAAAGATGAAGAGAATCACCAATGTACTTGCTACCTTGATGCTGTTGAGCATTTTGGTAACGGCTTGTGGTGGAGCGGCGACGCCTGCTCCTGCTGCGACCGAGGCGCCTGCCGTAACGGAAGCCCCGGCTATGACCGAAGCTCCCGCTGCAACGGAGGCCCCGGCGGCCATGGGAAATTTGCCAGCCGTCATTACGCTGGGGGCCGTGCACGACCTAAGCGGTGCGACCGCGTTGTATGGCACCTCAATTCAGAAGGGCATCGATCTTGGCCGTCAAGCAGATGAACGAGCAAAAATTCCTGGGTGACGGTGTCACTGTGAAGATCGCCTATGAAGATGCGGCCGGTGATGCCAAGCAGGCGATTGCCGCTTTTGAGAAACTGATTGCCAACCCGGATATCGTGGTCATCCTCGGCCCGACGCTTTCGAGCGAAGCCAAGTCTGCGGATCCGGTGGCGCAGGAAGCCGGTATGCCCGTCATCGCCAGTTCGAACACAGCCACTGGTATTACTGAAATTGGTAATTATATTTTCCGCACCAGCCTGCCCGAAAGTGCCGTCATTCCCAATACTGTGAAGGTGACCAAGGAAGCGCTCGGCTTGACCAAGGTAGCTGTGATGTACGGCAACGATGATGCGTTCACGCAAAGTGGTTATGATGTATTCAAGGCTGCGCTCGATGCTGAAGGCATTGAGATCCTGACCGAAGAGACGTTTGCCAAGGGCGATACGGATTTCTCCGCGCAGTTGACGAAAATCCAGTCGCTCAATCCTGACGCGATTGTTGTGTCTGCTTTGGCAGAAGAAGCTGCTAATATCATGATCCAGGCGCGCACACTGGGCATCCCCGACAGCGTCCGCATTATTGGTGGTAATGGTTTTAACAGCCCCAAACTGGCTGAGATCGCTGGTCCCGCTGCGGAAGGCGCCATCTCTGGTTCGGCATGGAACGTGGCCAGCACCTTCCCTGCCAGCGCTGATTTTGTAAAGGCCTTCAACGCTGAATACGGTAGCGACCCCGACCAATTCGCGGCGCAGGCTTACACAGCTGCCTGGGCGGCTGCGACCGCCATCAAGAACGCCGACAGTGTCGATCACGCTGCGGTGCGCGATGCCATCGCTCAGATCAAAGACATGGACAGCCCGCTGGGTGTGTTCTCGTTCGATGCCAATCGTGACCCCGTCCACGATGCTGTTGTGCTGACCATCCAGGACGGCGCGTTCGTTGTCTTCCAGCCTTAGTGGTTTATTCCACAGAAAGACAAGGTGTTGGTAAAATCAGAGCGCGCCTGTTTTTTCTGTGGTGAAATGTTCTCTCTGGCGGAAACGCCTTGACCGAAGCATGTCCCGCCAATTCGACGAGTCGGCGGGACATTTCATAGGATGGCTATGTTCTGGCAACAAGTAGTAAACGCAATCTGGCTCGGTGCGGTGTACAGTCTGTTTGCACTGGGCTACACCCTGGTCTTCGGTGTGCTTGAGTTGCTCAACCTGGCACACCCTTCGTTATATATGTGGGGTGCATTTATTGGGTTGATGGCAGTCAACTTGCTGGGCTTGCCAATCTGGCTGGCCTTGCCGGTTGCTATGCTGTTCAGCGGGCTGCTGGGTGTGTTGTTGGACCGCGTGGCGTTCAAGCCGCTGCGCGCCCGGAATGCGCCACACCTGGCGGCCTTGATCTCCAGCATCGGCGCATCGATTGTGTTGATTAGCACGGCGCAGGGAATTTTCAGCGCGCAGGTCTCGCGTTTCCCCTTCGATGTGTTTCCCGTTCATGTTTTCAAGATCGGACCTGTTTCGGTCACGTTGCTGCAAGTGACGATTCTGGCTGTTTCCATCGGTATTATGCTGTTTTTGCGTTGGTTGCTTATGGGTACCCGCATGGGACAGGCCATGCGCGCAGTGGCCTTTAACCCCGTTACGGCTGCGCGGCTTGGCATCCGCGTGGATCAGGTCATCATGCAGACCTTCTTTATTGCAGGCGCACTGGCTGGCGCGGCGGGCGTTCTGCTGGGACTGGCGTTCAACTCCATTTCGCCTTTCATGGGCGGCCCGATGAACTTGAAAGGCTTGACCGTTATCGTGCTGGGCGGGTTGGGTAACATCGAGGGCGCGGTTTTGGGCGGATTTATCCTGTCGTTCAGCGAGGTGATGAGTGTGGCGTATTTTTCCAGTGACCTGCGTGATGCGGTTTCCTTTGTGCTCTTGTTCTTGATTCTTCTCGTGCGTCCCAACGGCCTGCTGGGACGTTCCAGCACCAAAAGCGCATAGGGGGCAGGATGAGTATATTTTCAGAATTCTGGGTGACTTACGGCAGCGTGGTGCAGTTTGTGATGATTAACATGCTGCTGGGAATCAGCATCTATCTTACACTCTATACAGGTTTGCTCTCGCTGGCGAATGCGGGTTTTATGGCGATTGGCGCGTATGTCTCGGCGGTTTTGACGATCAATGCAGGCACGCCTTTCCCGGTCAGCTTGTTGGTGGGCGCGTTGGCTGCGGCTGTCGTTGGCTGGCTGCTGGGATTGCCCGTCCTACGCCTACGGGATATATACCTGGCGATTGCCACGCTCGGTTTTGGGGAGATCGTTCGCATTGCGGCCGTTAACTTCGATAAATTCACGGGTTTGAACTTGATCGGTGGTGCGCAGGGCCTTTCGGGCATTCCGAAGCTGACCACGCCTGCTGCCTTGCTTTTCACGCTTGTTCTGTTGTGTATCTTTCTCGTTCAATTTCACCGTTCCCGTACGGGACGTGCGCTGGCCGCCATCCGGCGCGACGAAAGCGTGGCCGCCACTATGGGCATCGATGTTGCCAGCTACAAGTTACTGGCCTTTGTGCTGGGCGCGTTCATAGCCGGGCTGGCAGGCGGTTTCAGCGCTCACTTGACCCGTTTCGTCGGCCCTAATGATTTCAGCTTTAGCGCGGCGGTCAATATTTTGGCGTTTGCCGTGTTGGGTGGAACCTTGCATTGGACGGGCTCGCTGGTTGGTGCGGCTATTCTCACCATCCTGCCCGAAGCCCTGCGCTTCATGGGCGAATATCGCGGCATCGTCAATGGCGCCATTCTCGTGCTGGTCATTCTCTACTTGCCGCATGGACTGGTCAACCCGAAGTGGTTCCGGCGCATCTTCCGCAAAAAGGAAACCGGCCATGCTCAGGCTTAACGCTGTCAGCCGTCATTTTGGCGGGTTGGCTGCGGTCAACCGAGTCTCTTTTTCGGTGGAGGCAGGCCAGGTTGTGGGTCTGATCGGTCCGAACGGCGCGGGAAAGACCACCCTGCTGAATCTCATCAGCGGATTGGACAGGGTCACGAGCGGCGAAATCCATTTCAACCAGCGTCCTATCCATAGATTGCCACCCCACAAAATCAATCAATTGGGCATCGCCCGCACGTATCAAAATATCCGCCTGTTTGCTGAAATGTCGGTGCGTGAAAATCTCATCGTGGGGATGCATACGCAGGGCAGGGCGGGACTATTGAGCGCCACGTTGATGTTGCCGGCTTATCGTGCCGAAGAGCGTAGATTGGGCGAAGAAGCGGATGCGTTGGCCGTGCGGTTGGGGCTGGACGCCTTCAGGGATTCTCCTGCCGACGCCTTGTCCTATGGCGACCAGCGACGCGTCGAGATCGCCCGAGCGCTTGCTACTGACCCCAAACTGCTCCTGCTCGACGAGCCGACCGCCGGTATGAATGCCGCCGAAACCGCTCGCCTGGGTGACCTGATCCTGGGCCTGCGCGACGAGGGGTTGACGGTGCTGGTTATCGAGCATGATATGGCCTTCATTTCGCAGGTTTGTGACCATGTCATCGTGCTGAACTTTGGCGAGGTGATTTCGAGCGGCACACCGGACGAGATCAAAGCTGACCCGCTGGTGGTGGAAGCCTATCTGGGTACGGAGGCCGCCAATGCTTAAAGTGACTGATCTCACCGTCAATTATGGAGCCATCGAGGCGGTGCGCGACCTGTCGTTTGAAGTACCAGATGGACAGGTGGTGGCCGTGATCGGCGCGAACGGCGCGGGCAAATCCACCACGCTGAACACCATCGGCGGTCTGCTCAAACCTGTCAGCGGGCATATTGAATTTGATGGACATGACATCACCGGTCTGCGCGCCGACCAGGTGGCGTGCCTGGGGCTGGCCCAGGTGCCCGAAGGACGTGAAGTGCTGGCTCCCTTGAGCGTGGAAGAGAACCTGCGACTGGGGGCATACACCCGCCGTGACAAAGACGAGGTCGAGAGCGATCTGCAATCCATGTTCGAGCGTTTCCCTATTTTGAAAATACGCCGCAAGCAGGCCGCGGGCTTGATGAGCGGCGGCGAACAGCAAATGCTGGCTGTGGCGCGCGCGCTGATGGCACGTCCTAAGTTGCTCACCCTTGATGAGCCCAGCATGGGGCTGGCTCCTTTGATCGTCAACCAGATTTTCGAGATCATCACTGAAATCCGCGCCCAGGGCGTGACCCTGTTGCTGGTGGAGCAGAACGCCCGTAAGGCTCTGCAGGTTGCTGATTACGCTTACGTGCTGGAGATGGGCCAACTGGTTCACGCTGCGCCATCTGTTGAGTTGCGCGATGATCCACGCATTGTGGCGGCCTACCTGGGCGAATGATGTTCTTGTTAGCCCAAAGTAGTAGAGTCCCCTTTGCCCAAAGTTAAAATGTCCCCTTTGCGGAAAGCATTAGAAAGGGACCAGAAAGTGAACAAACTACTACAAATGAGCACAAAAGAACTGGATCGTTTAGAGGTCATGCAAAAGCTGGAAGAGAGACGCATGTGCCAAAAGGAAGCAGCCCGTATTCTGGGACTAAGTGTCCGGCAGGTGAAAAGATTGTTGAAAAGCTACCGTCATGAAGGAGCGCAGGGCTTGGTATCAAAGCGGCGTGGGCGAACGAGCAACAACCGTCTCTCAGAAGAAACCCGCAAGAAGGTGTTGGGATTGTTGCAGAGTAAATACGAAGGGTTTGGGCCAACCCTGGCCTGTGAGAAGTTGGTTGAGTTGGATGGGTTGCAGATTTCAGATGAAAGTGTGCGCCAACTGATGATCGTGGAAGGGCTCTGGAAGCCGAGGAAAGCGCGTAAAGTGGTGGTGCATCAAATGCGGGAACGGAGGGCTTGTTATGGGGAACTGGTACAGATCGATGGTTCTCCCCATGATTGGTTCGAAGGGCGTGCACCGACTTGCAGTTTGCTGGTATTTATCGATGATGCCACCGGCAAATTGGGACAGTTGTCCTTTGTCAAAAGCGAGAGTTTTTTCAGCTACAGTCAGGCTGCCAGAGAGTATTTTGAGCGTCAAGGCAAGCCAGTCGCCTTCTACAGCGACAAACATGGCATATTCCGGGTCAATCAGCCCGCCAGCGGCAAAACAGAGGCCCTGACCCAATTCGGACGCGCCATGCAACAACTTGATATTCAGATCATCTGTGCCCATACCCCACAGGCCAAGGGACGTGTCGAGCGGGTCAACCAGACGTTACAGGATCGCCTGCCAAAAGAATTACGTTTACGCGGTATCTCCTCTTGGGAGGCAGGCAATGCTTTCTTACCGGAGTTCATGGCTGATTTCAACCAACGTTTTGCTGTCCAGCCTCGCAGTGACCATAATGCCCACCGCCCGCTTATTGACCAGGACGATCTCGATCAGATCCTGACCTGGCAGGAGACACGTACGCTCTCAAAGAACTTGACCTTGCAGTTTCACAAGATCGTTTATCAGATCCAGACCCATCGCCCCACGTATGCCATGCGCCACGCCACCGTTACTATCTGCTTGGATGCTCATGGAGATGTCACCATCCGCTACAAGGGCAAAGCTCTGGATTACACCATCTTCCACAAGCAATCCAAACAAGCCAGTATCGTAAATACCAAACAGATTGATCAGGCTCTGCAAAACCCGCCTAAACCCAACAAGCCTGCTCCCGATCACCCCTGGCGTAAGGGCTTTGCCACTCCGCTCTCAAAAAGTAGAGATGTCCCCTTGCAAGGGGACATCTCTACTTTGGAAATTAGGTGACATTTCTACTTTGGCTTGACAGGCGAATGATGTTCTTATGCAAGGGGGAGTGCCATGCTAAAATACAGGCTGTGGCATTATAGATAAAGTAAATAGCACATGGATAACGCAGATTTAACGGATTCTCGCGGAAACAAGAAATCCGTGCAAATCAGCTTGATCCGTGTTGTCTGCGTGCCATTCCTAAACTCACAAAAAACTATGACCAAACGCATCTTCATCTCCGCCGATCACGGCATGGCCATCATCTACTTCTTGCAAAGCGACGTCGTCCCGACGCTGCTGGATGCGGGCATCGAAATCGTCCTGCTGACCGACGACGAGACCAAAGACAAGATCGCCGAGCGTTTCGTCCGCCCGGGTCTTACCTTCGAAGGGCTGCGTCTCAAACAAGTTGAAGCTTATGCCAAGAAAGGCAGTCCGCGCTGGCAGTGGATATTGGCCTATCTGCGTCGTGTCGGCGGCTCGCGCCGCATCAACACTGAAGCCATGGACAGCCACATCTGGGAAGTCTGGGCCGAGAACGGATGGAAATTCCGTCTGGGGATTTGGATACCGACCGCATTGGCGATTTTGCTGCTGCGGAACTTCTCGTTTGCGCGCAAGGTGCTCGTGCGGATGCAAAACCGCTTCACGCCGAACCCCGGCCTGTATACTGATCTATTTGAGAAATACAACCCTGACATGGTGATCGCTTCGACACCCGGCTGGAGGCTTGACCGTTATCTTTTAAGGGAAGCAGCCCGCAGGGGAGTCCGAACCGCGACCGTCATTGTGGGCTGGGACAATTCCTCATCCTACAACATCTCCGGCGCGGACGTCCAATTCGCTACTTGCTGGTCCGAGCTGCAAAAGCAAGAAATGGTGCTCGGCTCTGACTGGAAACCGCAGAACATCCATGTGGGCGGTATCCCCTCCTATGACGGTTATTTTCGCAAGCAGTGGTTGATGCCACGTGACGAATATTTCAAACTGCACGGGCTTGATCCCAATCGCAAGTTGATTTCGTTCGCCAGCAGTTTTGTCCATTTTGCGCCTAATTTTCCGAATATCGAGGCGCTGGCAAAACTGGTCTCGTCGGATGCGTTGGTCGAGCCGTCGCAGTTGTTGGTCCGCTTGCATCCCAGTCATTTCCAGGACAAGCCGGAGATCTTTGCTGATGAACGCCAACGCGTGTTCGAGCTGGAGAAGCAATATCCGCACGTGCACGTAGTGCAGCCGGTGGCGCTAGGCGGTTCGCTGGGCTACTACGGCGGCGAAGACATGGACGAGAAGTCTTCGATGATGGCTTATTCGGATGTGCTGGTGACGGTCTACTCGACCATGCTGGTCGAGACGGCTGTGCATGATACGCCCATGGTCGCGGCAGTGATCGACACCCCCGGCGGCTGGAATAAACCCAAGAAGTTTTCGCTTTCTCTGAAGGAGATTGGCGATTGGCCTACGCACCGACGTTTCAGACTGGCAAAAGCAGGGCGCGTTGCCAATGATGAGAACGAACTGCGCGATGCGATCAACGCTTATATGAAAGACCCCACGTTGGATGCCGCCGAGCGTCGTGCTTTCATTGAGCAGGAAATCACCTACACCGATGGAACGGCAGGTAAGCGAACGGCGGAGTACATTTTGAAATTACTTGCCACACCGCAGAGTCGCAAAGAACGCGGAGAATAAAAAAAGACTCTGTGAACTCCGCGTCTCTGCGGTGAAAGATCTTCGTGGTAAAAATGAAGAAATCCATGTTTCTCTTCTACTTTTCTATCACCCTCGCTATCTGCTCCAGCGCACTCTATCACTTTAGCGCCAAGAGCACGCCCGCGAACGTCAACTTTTCGATCTCGCTGCTTGTGACCTACCTCGTCGCGCTTGGGATTGTCCTGCTTACCACCTTCTTCTTTCCCGCCAAAAATGGGTTTGCTGCCGAGTTAAAGAAACTCAACTGGGCCAGTTTTCTGCTGGCAATTGCCATCGTTGGCATCGAGTTTGGCTTCCTGCTGGTCTATCGCTCCGGCTGGAACCTGGGTATCGCTGCCGTGCTGGTCAATGTGGTAGCCTCGCTAATCCTGGTCCCTGTGGCGATATTTGTGTTCAAAGATAAGTTGAACTGGGTTAATATTGTTGGAATTCTGGTTTGCCTGGTCGGGTTGGTGATGTTGAATTGGAAACGGTAAAGTAAACCGCAAAGCACGCTAAGTGCGCAAAGGGAAACGGCTTTAAACTTTGCGAGCTTCGCGTTCTTAGCGGTTCAATCTGGAGCTTGAATGGAAATTGCCACTCGTATAAAGAAAGCCACCCGTATCTTGCTCAAAGGCGACTCACGAAAAAGCACTCGCGACCCTATACCGCCTATCACGCCTGAGGAAGTGGCCGAGATTAAGCAGTTCTTCCCTCGCGAGAAGTTCTTCATTCTTGGTCACGCCCGCTCTGGCACGACCCTGCTGATGCGCCTCGCGCGCCTGCATCCCGAAGTACATTGTAATTACCAGGCGCACTTCTTCACGCGCCGCCCGCTGCTCAAGTCCCTGGTGGACACGCCTGAAGCCGAGGAGTGGCTGACGCGCAAGTCCAACCGCTGGAACCACGGGCGCGACCTGTCGCCGCTCGTCTTGCGTGCTGCCGCAGACATCATCATGGAGCGCGACGCTGCCCGTGAAGGTAAACGCATCGTTGGCGACAAAAGCCCCTCGTCTGTGATTCACGGTCAGGCTGTACGCGATCTGCATGCCGTCTATCCTGACGCCAAGATCGTCTACATCGTCCGTGATGGACGGGATGTGATCATCTCCGAGCGTTTCCGCAACTTTGTCGAAGAATCCAAGTTCCTGACAGCGGAAGACAAACGTATCATCGCGGACCTGCGGCTTGATCCCGCTTCCTTCAACGATGGTCGCCGCTCTATATTCACCGAAACCTTCATCCATCGCACCGCCGATGATTGGGCACACGACTTGCAGGAAACCGAAGATGAATCCCGCCGCTTGTTTGGTGAGGAGTTCTTCGGCTTACGCTACGAAGACCTGCTCGAGCGTCCCTTCGATGCGATGAAAAAAGTCTGGGAATTCCTGGGCGTAGAAGCACATACAAACCTAGAAAAAGCTATCCTCGACGAAATGTCCTCCAACCCGGATGGAGAATGGCAATCCCGCCGCAATGAAGATATCGCTTCCTTCCTTCCCAAAGGACAGGCAGGCAACTGGACACGTCTGTTCAGCGAGCGGGATAAGTCCGTGTTTAAAGCTGCGGCTGGGGAAATGCTGGTGCGCTGGGATTACGAAAAAGATTTGAACTGGTAATTTTTGGCCACAAAGTCACTAAGTTGGGAAGACACAAAGAAGTAAAAAGTTAGTGACTTAGTGCCTTTGTGGTGAAAGGCAAAAGACATGAAAATCCTCATCGCTGGCCTCGGCTCCATTGGCCGCCGCCACTTCCGCAATTTGATCGCCCTCGGTGAAACGAACCTCGTCCTGTTGCGCACGCGCAAGGCTACCTTGCCTGACGACGAACTGGCGGGCTATCCTGTTGAAACCGACATTCACGCAGCCTTGCAAAAGCATAAGCCGGAGGCTGTCGTGGTCGCCAACCCAACCTCCTTGCATCTGGATGTTGCTATTCCTGCTACCGAGGCGGGCTGTTATATCTTGCTTGAAAAGCCCATTTCGCACTCGCTGGAGGGCCTCGATACCTTGCAAAAATCTGCCGAGCAGAGTGGTAGCAAAATCTTGGTTGGCTTCCAGTTCCGCTACCACCCCACGCTTAACAAAGCCCGTGATCTCATTCAATCGGGCGCGCTCGGACAGGTGCTCACTGTCCATGCGCACTGGGGCGAATACCTGCCCAACTGGCATCCTTGGGAAGATTACCGTCAGAGTTATGCCGCCCGCGCTGACCTGGGCGGCGGCGTGATTGGCACGCTCACTCATCCGCTCGACTACCTGCGCTACCTGCTAGGTGAGATCGAGGCGCTCTGGTCGTTCAACGGCCACATCTCCCCACTCGAACTGGATGTGGAAGACACCGCCGAGATCGGCCTGAAATTCGCCAGCGGCGCGATTGGTGGCCTGCATGTCAACTACATCCAACGCCCACCCGTGCATCGACTGGAAATCGTGGGAACCAACGGAACCCTACGCTGGGACAACGCGGACGGAACCTTGCACTTCTACCATATGCCTGCCCCCTTCGGTTCTTACTCGGATACGCCGCCTGCCCCCGTTGTAGAAATCTTTTTACCCCCCGAGGGCTTCGAACGCAATGACCTGTTCCTCGCACAGACTCGTCACTTCCTGAACGTCGTGCGCGGGACCGAGAGTCCCGTGTGCACGCTCGAGGACGGAATCCGCATCCAGAAACTGGTGCAAGCTGCTCGTGAGTCCGAGGCGGGTGGGCGACTAGTCAAACTGATGTCATAAGGGCAATCGAATACTATCAAAGTTCCAAAATTCAACTGCTGAATTTTGAGAAAAAGTGCGCTATAATAGCGCCTTGTGCGTTATTCCACAGACAAAATGACACAGCTTGCTGTGTTGGATAATAAGGAGATGTAAATGCCGAAAGCGAATTTGATCCCTCCCTACGGAGGAAAACTGGTTACCCTGATTGTTACAGGGAAAGAACGAGATGATTTGGTGGCGCGTGTGTCTGGTCTGCCATCCATCAAGATTTCTATGCGCGCGCAATGCGACCTGGAATTGCTAGCGACCGGCGGTTTTTCACCGTTGGACCGCTTTATGGACAAGTCCACATACGAACGCGTATTGGACGAGATGCGTATGGATGGCGGGATCTTGTGGCCGCTTCCGATTACGCTGACAGCCAACCCTAACGAATTACCTACCGTCGGTAGCGAACTCGTTTTGCGTAGTGCGCTGAACGATCCATTGGCTATCATGAAACTGGAAGAGGTGTTTTCCTGGAGCCCGGAAAAGGAAGCCCGCCTGGCTTATGGCAGCAATGATGCCCGTCACCCGATGGTCTCTGAAATGGGGCGTTGGGGCAAAGTCTGCATTTCTGGTGAACTGAAGGTCATTAACCTGCCTAAATACTACGATTTTGTGGAAATCCGCCGCACACCGGCTGAAGTGCGTGACATGCTCGAAGCGATGGGAAATGAGAACGTGGTTGCTTTCCAAACGCGCAACCCGTTGCATCGCATCCACGAAGAACTGACCAAACGTGCCGCTGACAAAGTTGGCGGCAGCCTGCTCATTCATCCGGTAGTCGGCATGACCAAACCCGGCGATGTGGATCACTATACCCGCGTCCGCATTTACAAGGCGCTCTACGAAAATTATTATGATAAGAACAGCACCGCTCTCAGCCTGTTGCCTCTTGCCATGCGTATGGCCGGGCCGAAGGAAGCCTTGCTGCATGCCATCATCCGCCGCAATTATGGTGCCAATCACTTTGTTGTGGGCCGCGACCATGCCGGTCCCGGCAACGATAGCAGCGGCAAACCCTTCTACGGTCCGTACGACGCCCAGGAACTGATGGTCCAGCACGAAGCCGAGATCGGTGTCAAGATGGTGCCATTCGAGATGCTGGTCTACTTGCCGGATGAAAACCGCTACGTGGAAGTCAAAGATGTGCCCGAAGGCGCAAAAACACTCAATATCTCTGGCACGCAGGTGCGCGATGACTACCTTGCCAAGGGCAAACTTCTACCTGAATGGTTCACCCGCCCTGAAACGGCCGAAATTCTGCGCCAGAGCTATCCTCCTCGCCACGACCAGGGTTTCTGCATCTGGTTCACTGGTCTGTCTGGTGCAGGCAAATCTGCCACCACACAGGTGCTGACCGATCTGCTGCTCGAGCGCGGCAAGATTTTGACCGTGCTGGATGGCGACGTTGTTCGCACGCATCTCTCCAAGGGATTGGGCTTCAGCAAAGAAGACCGTGATACCAACATCCTGCGCATCGGTTTTGTGGCAGGCGAACTTGTTCGTCATGGCGGCTCCGTGGTTTGCGCGGCGATCAGTCCTTATCGCAATGCCCGTAACGAAGCTCGCAAGATGGTGGGTGATAATTTCATCATGGTGCACATGGATACGCCCGTGGAAGTTTGTGAGCAGCGCGATGTCAAGGGCTTGTACGCTAAGGCGCGCAAAGCGATGGCTGACGGTAAACCGATGGGCTTCACAGGCGTGGACGATCCCTATGAAGAACCGATCGATCCCGAACTCACGCTGGCTGGTGTCGGTGTGACGCCAGAAGAGAACGCTCGCAAGATCGTTGCCTATCTCGAAGAACAGGGATATTTACAACCCGAAGTCAGTTAACAGGGAAATGCCTGTTTCTAATCGTAAATTTCACCTCGACAAGCAGACCGTGGTCTTTATATTGACCATCGGTCTGCTTGTCGTTGGTGGCATTTGGACCCTGGCCTACAGCACCCCCCTTGGACTGGGGCTCAACGATGACTCGATTGCCTATATCGCTGGCGCACGCAGCATCCTGAATGGGAATGGTTATCGCGAAGCCTGGTTGGCTACGAATGAGCCGGTCACGCATTTCCCGCCGGGGTTTCCGAGCGTACTGGCCTTTATCGGTTTTGTTAGCAATCTTGACCCCGTCCGTGGTGCGCGGGCGCTCAACGGATTATTGTTTGGATTGAACATCGCGCTGACCGGTTGGATCGGCTGGCGTATGACCCGTTCACGCATAGCAGGAATCCTGGCCGCTGCTTTGACCTTGTTGAACAGTTCGCTCTTGTATATCCATACCAGGGCGATGAGCGAGCCACTGTACATTTTCTTGATGCTGCTTTCGTTTTTGTTGCTGGATTATTATTTTGAGCGTTCACGCAATTATTTGCTAATAGCACTGGGTTTTACGCTCGGTTGGGCATACTTGGCGCGCTATGCGGCGGTTTCATTGCTGGCGACCATCATCGCAGTCTTACTCATCCTTCACGCGAGTTGGGGTAAGCGTCTGAAGAGCGTTATCGTTTTATCTTTGAGTGCTTTCCCATGGATAATCGGCTGGTCTCTTCGAAATCGTATTATGGGGGGCAGCTTTACCAATCGGGTGCTGGGTTGGCATCCTGTTAACCTTGAAAACTGGGGCCTGGGCGTAAAGACGTTTATGGAGTTCCTGGTGCCCTTACGCTCCGCGCGAAAGGCCCTCGGCCAAATCCCCGCCTCAAATGAAATCATCTTGATCGTGATTGGTGTAAGCCTGCTTGTCTGGGTACTATACAAAGGCTTACCCCATTTTTTCCGCCCTGCTCAAGCTGCTAAACCTGATGTATTATCATTCACGAACGCGCTGTATGTGATGGCATATATGTCCGTGTTGGTACTAACCATGACTTTGTTCGACGCGGCGACCAAATTTCAGGTTCGCATCCTTTCCCCAATCTATATCTCGCTTATCCTATTATCTATGGCGTTGGGAACCTGGCTCTGGCGAGAAAAACACTTTCTTTGGAAGCCAATCCTTGTGGTGTGTGTTGCAGGGGGATTGGTCATGTTTGCCAATAGCCAAGTCTTGGCTGTGCAGGATTTCCGTAAAGGCGGCGAAGTGTTTGCAGGTGAAAAGTGGTTCGATTCCGATGCGATTGCGACCCTCCAGCAACTCCCACCGGATGTGCTTATCCTTTCCAACGAACCGGGCGTGGTGTACCTGTATACCGGGCATCCCAGCGGCGTTTTGCCAAAGACGGAGCCCGGCATATCCGATATCAAGGGACCGGTTTTGGATGGGAAAGTGGTGATCGTTTTGTTCCGTGTGAACAAGATGGATTCCAAAACATTGGCTTATTATCATCAACTGGGCAGCGGACTTTATCAAACCGATTTCAGCAATACCTGGATGTTCAGCGCATTTCCCAAATAGGAGCTATTGTCATGATCCAAGATAAATTCGATCTCAGAGAACGCGTCGCCGTGGTGACGGGTGGAGCGGGGTTGCTCGGTACCGAATTTTGCAAGACTTTCGCGGAGGCGGGCGCAGCGGTCATGGTGGCGGACCTAAATCAGGATGCAGCCGATAAAGTCGCCAAAGAGCTGACGGCAGCTGGCTACACGGCAGCAGGCTTCGGTCTGGATGTGACGCGCATCGAATTAACCCGTGAGCTTGCTTCCGTTACCGTGAGCAAGTTCGGCCGCCTTGATATCCTGGTCAACAGCGCTGCCCTCGATCCCAAGTTTGATCCGGATGCAGCCGCCAAGGGTATCGCTCCCGGCGCTTTCGAAGACTATCCGCTCGAGCAGTGGAACGCCGCCCTCAACGTCAATCTGACCGGGATCTTCCTGGTGACACAGGCCTGCGTCCAGCCCATGCTGAAGCAGGGCAAGGGTAGCATCATCAATATTTGCTCCACCTACGGATTGAACGGCCCCGACCAGCGCATTTACATCAAAGACGGCAAGCGTGTGGCCTTCAAACCCGTTTATTACACTACTACCAAAGCGGGCGTGATGGGTTTTACCAAATATCTGGCGGCCTACTACGCCGAGACCGAAATCCGCGTTAATGCGCTCACGCCCGGCGGCGTGTACAATAATCATGAAGAATATTTCGTGAAGAATTATTCCGCCAAGACCATCATGGGACGCATGGCAAAAAAGGATGAAATGAATGGCGCGTTATTGTTCCTGGCCTCGGATGCCTCGTCGTATATGACGGGCAATAACGTGGTCGTGGACGGTGGCTGGACGGCATGGTGACCCCCTCCCCGGCCCTCCCCCATTTTCCGCTGAAGTTCGCGGAAAATGGGGGAGGGTGCCGAAGGCGGGTGGGGGTAGGATCGTAGTATGACTGAAATCCTCGCTCTCATCCCCGCGCGCGGCGGCTCGAAAGGCATCCCGCGCAAGAATATCCGCGATTTTGCCGGTTACCCGCTGGTAGCCTGGAGCATCGCGGCTGGCTTGCAATCTGAGTTGGTCACGCGTGTCATCGTCAGCACGGATGACGAGGAGATTGCAGCGGTGGCGCGCGAATTCGGCGCTGAAACGCCTTTCCTGCGCCCGGCCGAGTTCGCGCAGGATAACACCACCGACCTGCCGGTCTTCGAACACGCGCTGGCCTGGCTGAAGGAGCACGAAGGTTACGTGCCGGATGTGGTTGTGCAATTGCGCCCGACTTCGCCCATCCGCCCGCGTGGGCTAGTGGACGATGCCATCAAGATTTTGTTGGCGCACCCTGATGCCGATTGCGTGCGTGGCGTGGTCTCTGCGGGACAGAACCCGCACAAGATGTGGCGTCTGCCCGAGGGCGAGAACGGCCCAATGAAAAACCTGCTAGATGTGGAAGGCGTTACCGAACCCTACAATGCGCCGCGTCAGAGCCTGCCGCCGGTCTACTGGCAGACCGGGCATATCGACGCTATTCGCACCAGCAGCATTCTCGAGAAGAAATCGCTGACAGGTGATGTCATCTATCCGTTGGTGATCGATTCGCGCTACACGGTGGATATCGATAATCTACAAGATTGGGCGCGCTACGAACATCTGTTGGTGACCGGTGGCCTGGACTATGTCTCACCGGGCCGCCAGCGTAGACCGATGCCTGAAACCATCAAGTTGCTGGTGCTGGATTTTGACGGTGTCATCAGCAACAATCTGGTCTGGACGGATCAGGATGGGCGCGAAATGGTGACCGCCAGCCGTAGTGACAGCATCCGTATTAAGGCACTGCGCGAAGTGGGCGTGGAGACGATCATCCTGTCGTCTGAAACCAATCCCGTTGTAACGGCGCGCGCTAAAAAAATTGGTGTGGAAGCGGTCCAGGGTCTCGGCTTGCAGGCCAAGGGTCCGGCATTGATGCGTCTGCTGGAGGAACGAGGCATCGATCCGGCGCAGGTTGTGCATGTTGGGAATGATGTCAACGACCTGCCCGTTTTTGAAATTGTCGGCTGGTCGGTGGCCGTCGCAGATGCTTATCCCGAAGTGTTACGGGCCGCTGATTTTATCCTTAGCAAACCGGGCGGCAGCGGCGCGGTGCGGGAATTGTGCGATTTTAATTTTGAAAAAATTGTAGGTCATGTTTAAAACGTGACCTACACCTAACTTCAGGAGTAAACATGGCTCGTGAAATGAAAATCGGGAACAAATTGGTCGGCGACGGGCATCCGACTTATGTGATTGCGGAAATCGGGATCAACCATAACGGCGATGTAGGCATTGCCAAACAGATGATCGACGCAGCGGTGCACGCGGGTGTGGACGCGGTCAAGTTCCAGAAGCGCACGCCGGAAGTGTGTACCCCACCCGAGCAACAGAAACAGATGCGCGAGACGCCCTGGGGCTACATTACCTATCTCGATTATCGTTACAAGGTGGAGTTTGGGGTTGAAGAATATGCCGAAATCGACCGCTACTGCAAGAAGAAGGGCATTGCCTGGATGGTCTCGGTCTGGGATGAGCCTTCGGTGGACTTCATGGAGCAGTTCGACACCCCGGCCTACAAGTTGCCCTCCGCCTCGCTCACGGACCTGGACCTGATTCGCAAAGTCCGAACGACAAACAAGCCCCTGATCTTGTCCTCGGGCATGTCCACGATGGAGCAAATCCGCAAGGCCGTGGAAGTGGCGGACGGGGAGAGTCTGGGAGTGATGCACTGTACCAGCGCCTATCCTTGCGAGCCGGACGAGTTGAACCTGCGCATGGTGGAAACCTTGCGTCGTGAGTTCCCGCACCTGCCGATCGGTTATTCGGGTCACGAAGTGGGGTTGGTCCCTTCGACGATTGCGGTAGCGCTGGGCGCCTGCCTGGTAGAACGCCACCTGACGTTGGACCGCGCTATGTGGGGAAGCGACCAGGCCGCTTCGGTGGAGCCGGGCGGTTTCGAGAGACTGGTCAAATACATCCGTGTTACTGAACAGGCGCTGGGGGATGGGGTCAAGAAAGTCTATGACTCTGAACGAAGTATCATGAAGAAACTGCGCCGCGTTGGCGGAAATGATTAGATTTCCTAACCGCACAGTCGCAAGGGGCGCAGAGATTCTTTTTTTCTCCGCGCTCTCTGTGTCTCCGCGGTGAAATGGTATGGCAGTAAATTCCCTTCGTCGTCTCTTGCGCGGACCTGGCAAATATGCCCAGGCGGTCTGGCGTTGGAAGCGCTTATCGTTTAGCGAGGCGCCGCCTATCTTTGGCAATTCCAAACCCAAGAGCGGATCGCATTTGTTGCTGCAAATCCTGAATGGTTTCACGCGCATCATGCCGTACACGTATGTGGCGGCGGAGCCGATCCGCACGATTCGGAAAGATGGAGAACGAAGATCGATAAATGCTGTTGCGGCAGATTTGCAGTCGGTTCCGCGAGGTGTGATCGGTTGGGGCTATGTGGAAGCTACACCTGAGAATGTAGCAGTTTTGTGCCAGCCAGGACGCGTGAATTATTTCATTTATCGTGACCCGCGCGATATGCTGGTTTCGCAAGTCTTTTTCGCCACCGAGATGCACGAAGAACATGGCATGCACGCCTTTTACAGGTCCTTGCCGGATTTTGGAGAGCGACTCAAGGTCGCCATCACGGGCATCGACCGCGATGGACTCAAGATGGTCAGCGTAAGGCAGCGTTACGTGGAGGTTTTCCAGTGGCTGGAACAGTCACAGGTAATGTGCATCCGCTTTGAAGACCTGGTCAACGAGCGTGATGACACGTTGAACGCCATGCTGGATGAAGTGGAGAAAACGGGCTACACAATCCCCACACCGCGTGAAAAAGCGCTAGCGATCCTGGCGGAAGCCATCCAGCCGAAGAAGAGTCACACCTTCCGTTCGGGAAAGACTGGAGGTTGGAAAGAACATTTCACTGAAGAACACAAAGCCCTGTTCAAGGATGTAGCTGGGGATTTGTTGGTCAGACTGGGGTATGAAGGGAGCGAAGATTGGTAGTGTGATTAAAAAACTGTCACAACTTCCTTTCTATCCATTCTTCATAGCAAGTTATCCTGTTCTGGCCCTGCTCGTGGTCAATCTCGGTCAGGTCAACTTCAGTGCAGGAATCCGCCCGTTGGTCTTGTCCATTTTTGGTGTAGCAATCCTGTTCCTGTTTCTGCAGCTGATCTATCGTAACTGGTACAGGGCGGCCTTCGTCAGTGCCAGTCTGGCATTTTTATTCTTCATGTATGGCCATGCCTATGACTTGATTTCTGCAAAATGGAAGATCGTAAATCTCGCTGCATGGATGTTGGCATTCTGGCTTCTGCTCGCAATCCTGGCTGTTCTTGTAGCAACATTCCCGAAAATCAAGTTCGAATCAGCCGCATTCACCCTGAATATCATTTCGTTGGGACTGTTGATTTTCCCTACCTTTCAGATCATCCAGTGGTCGCTTAGGAAACCCGTAAGCGCAGAGAAAGAGCCTCTTTTGGCAACCCAGGAATTGCATATCCCACAGGGACAGGTACCCCCGGACATCTATTACATCATGCCTGAAGATTATGGTCGCGTTGACCTGCTGCAGAGCAAATTCCAGATCGATGTAAGTCAGTTTATGCAGGATTTGAAGGATATGGGTTTTTATGTTGCCGAATGCAGCCAGAGCAATTATATGTGGTCAGAACTCTCTCTCGGTTCCTCGCTCAATATGGAATACCTGCAAAATCTGGATGATATATTCGAGCCAGATTCAACCAACCAGGCCCCCATTTGGGATGCAATCCGTTATAGCGCGGTCGTGAACGATCTTCATAAGGCAGGTTACAAAACGGTTGCTTTTGCCACGGGTTTTGCCTGGAGCGAGCTTGACAACTCAGACATCTACATCAGTCCTTCTTTATGGTCCGGGATAACTGATTTCGAGGTCCTGCTGCTGCGTACGACACCAATACGCTATCTGGAGGGGAGTCGCATGCTTGATCTCGAGCAGATCGATGGCCAGCGGTACCGCGAGCGTACGATGCTGGTATTCAACAGCATGGAGAAACTGGCGCATATGCCAGGACCCAAGTTTGTTTTTGCCCATATCATCAACCCGCATGAACCCTTTGTCTTTGGACCGGATGGTTCACCCATCGACCCCACGCCGTTTGTAAACGAGGATGGTATGTATCTGTTTGACAAATATGTTCTGGGCTTCCAGATGCAAATCCCGTTCATCAACCAGATGCTGGAGAAATCCATCAAAACGTTGATTGCCGAGTCGGCTGTGCCGCCGATCATCATTTTGCAAACTGACACTGGACCGTTATATACCACGGGCAGCGACCATTTCAAAATTCTCAACGCCTATTACTTGCCTGGCCATACGGATAAACTTTACGCGAGTATCTCACCGGTCAACACCTTTCGCGTCATTTTCGATACCTATTTTGGAACGAACTATCCGTTATTGGAGGATGTAAGCTATAACTCATTCGTCCCTCATATCTACGATTTTTCGGAAGTGCCGAATCCCTGCACTATTCAATAAAGAACAACAATGTATCGCTCTCGCATAAAATGTTGAATTCTATTCGCGACTTCTATACCCAACGCATCAAACGCGGACTGATCCGCAGGTTCAATAATCTCAAAATTGCAGCTGTGGCGCGGGCTGTAGCGCGGCGTGAGCCGATTCCTTCTGGCGCGCCGGTCGTCTTTTTCAAGGCTTCCACGGGCATCGACGATCTCTCATGGAACAGCGGTTTCCATTTGCTGGCTTCCTGGGCGTTGCGGCTGAAAGGCGTCCCGGTGGCGTATTTTGCCTGCAAGGCGGGCATGAGTCATTGCGTGTTGGGGACGAACCGCGATGATGTCCGTAAGCCGCCGCCATGCCAGTCCTGCATCTACCAATCAAAAACGTTATACGCAGGTAGTAGCGACTTCAGTCGCTCTGAAACGATAAACCTGCGGCGGGCGGTCCAGGAAGTCGTTACTACGGGAGTTATTGGTTTACTTTCCAGCGTGACGAATAGCTGTCGAAAGCGGTAGCAAACCTATCGCTCCCAGAATTGATGCGCTTCGAATGGGGTGGGATTCCGCTCGGAGCGTTGTGTCTGCCCGGCCTGCGCTGGATCCTGCGCATCCACCATCTGTCGGATGACGAATCGACGCGCTACCTGCTGCGCGAATACATTCTCTCGGCCTGGAACATCGCCCGTCAGTTTGCGGACTTCCTCGATCGGACTCAGCCACGGGCTGTGATCGTGTTCAACGGCCAGTTCTACCCCGAAGCGACCGCGCGCTATGTGGCCCAGAAACGTGGCATCCGCGTCATCACGCATGAAGTCGGACTGCGGCCCGCGACGGCTTTTTTCACCGAGGGCGAAGCGACCGCCTACCCAATTCACTATCCCGGACGAGTTCGAGTTGAACGACGAAGCAGAACGCCCGACTGGATGCGTACCTGGCGAAGCGCTTCCAGGGCGATTTCACGATGGCGGGCATCAAGTTCTGGGCGGACATGCAGGGGCTGGACGAGGCGTTTTTGAAGAAGGCGGCAGGCTTCAAGCAGATCGTGCCCATCTTTACGAACGTCATTTTCGACACCAGCCAGCCGCACGCCAACACGATCTTCGAGGATATGTTCGATTGGCTGGATCTGACGCTGGAGGTCATCCGCGCGCACCCGGAGACGCTGTTCGTGATCCGTGCGCACCCGGACGAGTTGCGCGTGCGCAAGGCCAGCCGCGAGACGGTGGCAGCCTGGGTGGAAGCCAGCGGCGCGGACCGGGAGCCGAACGTGGTCTTCGTGGGGCCGCGCGAGACGCTCAGTTCGTATGAGTTGATCCAGAAGTCGAAGTTCGTGATGGTTTATAACTCGACTATTGGGCTGGAAGCCTCCATCATGGGCG
Organism: uncultured Chloroflexia bacterium; assembly: GCA_963785535.1. Classification (GTDB taxonomy): domain Bacteria; phylum Chloroflexota; class Anaerolineae; order Anaerolineales; family Villigracilaceae; genus JAABUE01. Next base: position 194,539 of record CAWAVQ010000008.1, read on the forward strand.
CGGCCGTATTATGCGCGGGAAAAGCGCGCTTCACGCAGTACCCGACCGTGTTCTTCCCGCAGAGCGTGGAAGATGTAAGACGAAAAATGGAAGAATTTCTGGATGTGGAAGCGATTGAGATTCCGGCTGAATTCAAACGCAACGCGCGCCGCTTCCTGTATTACCAGTTGTATAAAACCTCGCTGCCGTTTGGGGAGTTTTTGAAACCGTCCGTGCGCACCACGCAGACCCGGTTGAAAACATTTAGGTTGGAAAAGTTGCTGGAATCGGATGCGATCAAGGTGATTTTAGAGGGGGTATTGGATAGCGGAGATTTCTTGTTGAAAGAGTAGGCATAATAAATGAGTGGAAATATAAACGGTAAGCTATTCAACATCTGTCCCGTTTATATGATGAATACGAGAAACGGTGAATCTATTTAACGACCGTGAAGTAAAATATCGAACAAAAGCTCACGAAGATCAACAGCCAGGTTCTTGCACTGGACATAAATCTTTTCCATTCCTCTTTGTTGAAGGTCAGGATCTTAATCACAGACTTGAGGTTGTTAATCATGATCGTCAGGTACAGACTTAAGAATGCAAAGAACAGGATAACGCTCCAAGAGATGATCGTTCGGACGAATTCCAGCGGCGGATCCATAACGCCGCGCAGGCCGGGAATCCTGAAAATGGTGGATCCGAACGCGGTGACATTGTGTCCGTTACAAAAGAAGGAATCCATTCCCAGTTTGCTGACGAGCAGGTAATTACAGTTTGTATATGGCTTAAATGTTTGTTTGATGATCAGGTTGAAAAGAAAGATGGCGAGTATCAGCAGGATGCCGCCAACGAGAACGGGACGATTCCAGATGTAGAGTACTCCTGCCCAAATAGTGCCCCCCATTTTTCGAATGTTTTTTGCGAGCTTTGTTTTTTTAGCCATTTGTCTACTCCTACTATGTGCTGCGTAAATAGCTGAACCCAAACACGTGTTTTTCCAGGTACGATCCGGCGCAAAAGTTCGTTTATTTATGTAAGAAGCAGTAAAATGTTATGTCAAATTCGATTGTTTGAGCGTACCTGATTGATAACTCTGAAAACTTTTGCTGATCCGTGCAATCTATTTTATCAGCCACAGACTTGCATGCTTCTTGGAACACTTGCTGACTTGCTCGTTTCGATCAAAGCCAGTGCCTTCTCCCTGGTTTTCTCATCTTTGGAGAGTTCCTGGAGTTGCCCGTGTGCACGACGCAGATCAGGTTGAAAACATTTAGGTTGGATAATTTGCTGGAATCTGGTACGGTCAAGATAATTTTGGAAGGTGGGGATTTTCTGCTGGAAGAAATTTAACCAGCGAGAGCATAGATGTGGTTATTTCTTTAGGGCTGCGAGGCCTTCGCTTGTGATTTTATAGCCATCTCGCAAAAGCCCCGCTCTTTTCACGAGTTTAAGTTTGAGCAAACGTTTTGCAATGCGATTCGTGAAAGTCGGGGCCATCGGCGTAAGAGGTTGATCGAATCCCTTCACGATATGGACATAGGTCTTGGTGCGGCCATCGGCCAAAATCCGCAAGAATTGGATTTCTTCTGCTGAGAGGTTCATCATTCACCTCCATGTCACTTTTTGAATATTGGCAAACTCTCGAATTACTTATCAACTTCTATAAATAGCATACAACAAGCAATTGTTAAATACAATAAACTTTGGAGCTATCCCACGGCTTTCTTAAAGTCGGGTAATGAGAGCAAAAGCTTCTGTTGGAAAGGCATCGAAATAGCGTCTTGCATGAGGGAGATAGGAGTAGTTGGTTTTTGTCAGTGCCAAACCGATAACCAGATTATTGAGACAGGCCATCACCTGTGCAGTATTTCCTTTGGTCATACGAGTTCGATCTTCGCCCAAGGTGACATCCCGACGATAATGCAAACCATTCTCGATGCCCCATTAGGAGCGAGTATGTTTGAGCAGCTTTTTAGGTGAAATCTCTTCTCTGGACAAACTGGTAAAGCCATACACAACTTGTTCTTGAAATTCACCAGTTCTGGTAGAAATAAAGCGGCGTTCGAGCTTGAATACTTGTTCCAAATAAGGCCAGTCCAAGAAGTCCTTTAGCTGGCTGCTGACAGTCAATGTGCGTTCTTCGAGTCTGCCATGCCCTTTACTAACTTCTTTGGCAGTCTCGAAGTCTTTTGGCAGACCGTCCCATACCCGGGATAGGGTCTGGTTCTGGCTCAAACCACAGGCGAATATTCTCTTCCATGTCGGATTGGTTGCCTTTGGCCAACCAGATGTACTCACCACCCGCTTCCACAATTTGAATAGAAACCGCTCTTTGAGTATGTAGCGCATCTCCCATCACCACTTTTCCTCGTAAATCCACCATTTTCAACAATTTTGCAGCACCTGGGATTTCTGACCCTTTGCCTTCGATGGCGATTTCCATCAAAACAACTCCTTCCGTGGGCAAGTAGGCTGCCAGCAGATAGGTCCCATTCTGTACCTCGTCCAAGGTGCCTCGCAACACTTTGCCATCCATCGAAAGCAGAATTTGTTTGCCATAATATTTCCTTCCACTCAATACACTGCTCACCACTTCCTCAAGCTCTTCTATATCAATGACATCTTCTGAGATACGCCGATACGTACTGTGATGTGGCATCGTTTTTCGTTTCAATTTGAGTATCTCAATGAACTGCTCCGCACGATGTCTCACCCAATCTGCAATCCCACTTGGCGTATCTTCCCCGCATAGCTTCGCCATCACCATCATCACTAAAATTGTGACCAACTGGTATCTCACCCCCCTGGCTCGGCGCGTGTCCTTCATCTCCCGAAAATGAGCATACAGGCTGCCTACATCAAATACGACTTCTGTGATACATTCCATTTCGACCTTCCTTGTTCTGTTTTGTGCCGTCACACATAAGCATAACAAGAAAGGTCGCCTTTTTTACAGCCATTTCCTGACTTTAAGAAAGCCCTGGGAGCTATCCGTACACACCACGCAGACCCGGTTGAAGTCGTTTGAATTGGATGCGCTATTAGAAGCTGATGCAGTAAAAGTGATTTTGGATGGGATAGTGGATGGTGGAGATTTTTTGTTAAAAGAAAATTAACCACGAAGAGCACGAAGGAACACGAAGGTTTTCTTTTGTTTTTCTTCAGCCTGTCTATCTCGTATCTGATTTCGGATGGGGGAAAATATTTGCATCGCGTAATTTCTTCATATACAATGAAAATAGGCTAACCGGCATTTTTAGGAGGCCAAATATGGAGAAAATTATTACTTCCGAAATAGTGGTGGGCTATTCTCAATGCCCATCCAAAGCATATCTGTTACTTTGCACAAAAAAGCGGGGAACCCAGCACGAGTATATGCAGATCCTTGAAAAACAACGACAAATCGCCCAACGCAACTACATTGAGGATCTTCAGCAAGAAAATACTGACGTACAACCTTACAGCCTCAACAATCTTAAAGGGAACCATAAATATCTCGTCAATGCCACACTGGAAGCAGATGGACTTTCCGCCAAATGTGCGGTTTTGACTAAGGTTCGAACTCATTCTGCTTTTGGTCATTACAGTTACGAGCCAACCATTGTAGTAGGTGCGCATACGATCAAAAAGGAACACCGGCTGGAAATATTCTTTGTCAGCTATGTTCTGGGGTTGGTACAAGAAAAGCGACCCATCTCTGGCTGCATTGTTGGACTGGACGGAAAATCACATCGCGTGAAGCTGGAAAATGGCTCCAAAATGCTCATTCCATTTCTTGAACCATTGCAAGAATGGGCTACAGAAGAGACGCCTGACCCACCGTCCTTGATTTTGAACAAAAACTGCCCGGCTTGCCAGTTCCACAATATGTGTCGGGAAAAGGCGGTCCAGGATGATAGTCTGAGCTTGCTGGATGGCATCTCGACCAAAAAGGCTATCAACAAGTATGAGAAAAAAGGACTCTTCACGGTCAAGCAGCTTTCCTATACCTTCAAACCCAGAAAGCGCAAAAAACGAGCTAAAAATCCGCCGCCCGTTATCCATAAACCGGAGTTGCAGGCTCTCGCCATCCGAGAGCAGAAGATCTATCTTCAGGAACTACCCGAACTCACTCGCCAACCGGTGGAACTCTTCCTGGATATTGAAGGGGTTCCCGACCAGCAGTTTTATTACCTGATAGGCCTATTGGTCAGTGAGAAAGGCACGACAACCTATCATCCCCTTTGGGCTGACACCCCTGATGATGAAGCCCAAATCTGGGGGGAATTTCTGGAAAAAGTCAATCAATATCCTGATTCACCAATTTATCACTATGGCAGTTTTGAACCCCGCACCCTGACTAAGATGGGTAATCGTTACGATACCCAAATTGATAATTTGATTAATAGGTTGGTCAATGTCAATAAACATATTTTTGGCAAGGTTTACTTTCCAGTTTACTCTAATCGTTTGAAAGAGATTGGAGCCTTCATCGGCGCGATCTGGACTTCACCTAAAGCTTCTGGCTTGCAAAGCCTTGTTTGGCGACATTATTGGGATGAAACTCAGAATGTGGAGTATCACAAACTTTTAATAACATATAATGAGGAGGATTGTACTGCGCTAAAATTTATGACTGACTCGCTGTCGGAAATAGGTGATTTAGAAAAATGTGTATATGTAAATGAAATAAAGCGACAGACTCCGTTCAAGTATGGTCGCAAGAAATATGTCATCGATGATTTTGAAACGATCACTCAATGTGCTTATTTTGATTATCAACGTGAGAAAATCTACCTTAGAACCGATAAGAATCTCTGCAGGAAATATGCCAAACGCCAAAGGCGCCTGCAACTAAAATATAAAATCAACCAGTACATTGATATAATTGCCCCAAAACGCTGCCCCATATGTAAAAGTACTGATCTTCGGGTACATGAAAATCGTAGCCCCAAATTAGTTGTTGATCTTAATTTTTTTGATGGTGGAATCAAGAGGTGGGTTACAAAGGTTGCTAGAAAACGTTTTTTCTGTCGAAATTGTAATAAGCGATTCGTTCCTAACAGTGTCAAAGGCATTGGTAATTATGGACGAAATTTGATGGTCTGGTCTGTTAATCAACTTGTGGCACATAGGATGAGTTTGGAGAAAATCGAAGATACTTTGGCAGAATCATTTAAGATACATTTGAGAAATGGTATTGTTTGTGATTTCAGAGCAGCATTATCTAAAACATATCAGGCTACCTACAATAAAATTAAGCAATCCATTTTGGAAGGAAAACTCATTCATACAGATGAAACAAGGGTAAGTATCAAGGGGGTTATTGGCTATGTTTGGGTGTTTACAAATATCGATTCCGTTTTCTATACATTTAGAGCCACAAGAGAAACTGATTTTTTAACCGACATGTTAGCGGATTTCAAAGGCGTACTTATTTCTGATTTCTATTCTGGATATGATACTCTGTTGTGCTTGCATCAAAAATGCCTGATCCATCTGGTTAGAGATTTAAATGATGACCTGTTTAGAAACCCGTTGGATTTGGAATATAGACAATTGGTTACGAGCTTTGCACAATTGCTTAGATTGATAGTTGAGACAATAGATAAATATGGTCTACAGAAAAGAAACTTAAACAAACATAAACGGGATGTGGAGAAATTCTATAAGAGAATGATTGATCAAAGTAGTAAGTCAGAACTGACGCAAAAATACCAGAAACGATTTCGGAGATACAAAGAGAGCTTATTTACATTCCTAAATCATGACGGTATCCCCTGGAACAACAACAATGCAGAACATGCTATTAAACCGTTTGCTGCTTATCGAAGAAGTCGAGATGGACTATTTACAGAGCAAAGTATCCAAGAATACTTGATCTTGTTGAGTGTTCAGCAAACCTGTAAATATCAGGAGTTAAGCTTTTTTGAGTTCTTAAAGTCAGGCAAGCAGAGCCTAGTAGAATTTGCTAACATGTAACTGTTCAGCTTGATTTGTAGATAAAGTCCAGAGCTGCATAGGAATTACAAAACCCTCTACCATAGGGTGCTTTGCGAAAGGGTAACCAGAAAGGGATCGGTGAGCGTAAAAAGCACAGCCATTTTCGACTGCGCTTCTTTTCGTTAATCCACCTTCGCCCAGGCCGGATACTCATGATCAAAATTGTAATACAGCGTTTGCTGGGGATAGCGGAAATCCACCACATCTTTTTGGACGGATTTGGGATCTTCCTTTTCCACCAGGACACGAGCCATAAAGTCCGCGATGGTTTCCATGTCGCTTTCATTCATTCCCAGACGGGTGACTTCGATGGTGCCCATGCGCAGTCCGCTGGGGCGATCCCAGTCTTCGGGTTTGTCTTCGGGGACCAGGTTCTTGTTGGTGATGAGGTTGGCTTCCGCCAGGCGGTGGGCGACTTCCAGTCCGCCGCCGAACTCTTTGACGCGCGCGATCACCTGCTGGGTCTGGGTGTAGCCCTTGTGTGCGCCCAGGACCGGGATGCCACGCTCGTCCAGGGCTTTGCCCAGCGCCTTGGCGTTCTTGACGATCTGTGCCATGTAGAATTTTCCGTATTCGATCATCTCCGCCGCGGAGACCGCCAGCGCCGCCACGCGGTTGACCTGATGGGTGGCGGCTAAGGCCGGGAAAATGGTATCAGCAATCGGCTGGGTCAGAGCCGGGTCGTTCCATAGGATCATCCCGCTTTGCGGGCCACTGAAGGTTTTGCCTGCGGAGCCGGTCAACACGGCAGCGCCTTCGTTCAACGGGTCCTGGAACTGCCCGCCTGCGATCAGGCCGGCCTGGTGCGCGCCGTCGAAGATGAACTTCCCGCCCCACTCGGCGATGATCCCGCTCATTTCCCGCACGGGCAATGGGAAGAGCGTCATGGACATGCCCATCACCACCAGCACCGGTTTGTGCTGGCGGGCGGCCTTGGCAAAGCCCTCCAGGTCCACTTCGAGTTCGTCCATGTCGAAGGGCACGTCGAAAATCTGCAGGCCGCGCGTCCCGGCCGGTCCGTCGGAACGGTTGCTGGAATGCCCGCCAAAGGGTTGCGGCGCGGACATAATCACATCGCCAGGCTGGGTCAGCGCATGATAGACCGTCATGTTGCCGAGCATACTGCCCATCAGGCGATGGTCGGCGTAATTGCAGCGGAAGGCGGTTTTGAGCAGCTCGACGCACAACGCTTCGACTTCGTCGATGTGCTGGGTGCCGGCAAACCAGCGGTTGACGCGCCCAATGTGTCCCTCCGCCGCCCGCGTCCCGATCTCGGACGAGAGCAGGGCACGCACCATCGGGCTGGTCGGCGCTTCGGGGGCCAGCAAATTGAGACAGCGTTCGCCGCGCCATTCTTCGTTTCGTTTGACGGCATCGACGACGGCCTGTGCCCACATCCTGGGGAATTCGCTCGCGTTCATAATGGACCGGGCGTTTGCCAGCGCTTCCTTATCATGGATTTCGAATTGTGCCGATTCCGTTTCCTTCATCATTTGTCTCCTTCTTTGGCTTACAACTCGCTCGTCAACTTGGAGCTAAACCCCATTTTATCCTTGAAAGCCCCACACTTTTCCTACAAAACCCGCTAAAGTTCATCCAGCTTCCTCACAGGAAAGATCCCTGCCGCCTGTATAGGTAATTCTTACGATACTTTCCCGCTCAAATGGTACCTCTGAAAAAATTCCTACCACACCGATGATTACTATATATTTTCCCCGGTTCACCTTATCTTTATATAATTCGTTTTCCTCCTGCGTGGTGAACATGATCCGGTTAACTGTGTGCAATGTGCATACAAGGTCAATCAAACGATTTTCATGTGGTGGAATCTGTTTGACACCGTTTAGCGGAGGATTATCGCTGTTCCAATTAAACTTTTCACCCACCTGCTTTACTGGTAACGTTTCATCTTTTTCGGAAGTCACCGACTTTAAATACGCGTAACAGTTTGAAATTGGTTTTATAGGGTGGTCATTGAATATTCGGAAGTGCACCCAGGCTTCGGTATATCCAGGCGACTCGCATTCCATGCGCAGCCGTATCTTCAAACGATCAAAGCCGGCCAGTTCCTCGTGCATTTTGGCTGGCACGATGAATGCATTGAGCAGGGTAAGCACGGGGATAAATAGAATAAATGCGCAAAGCAGGATGAGCAGTTCAGGTTGCACCCCCTTTACCCAAGGAAACTGGCCCTGGCTAAAGTAAAGCAGATAAGTATCTGAGCCTATCACCAGGATATAAAGTATCTGTCCTTTGATGCCCAGAGATTTCCAAACTTCTGCCAACGAGCGACGCAGGACATGGGACCAATAACGAAATACCTTTCCGACCATGTTTTCATTGTACAGCAAACTGAAATTTTTACCCTTCTAATTTCGTGACACCCCTCTTCCTTACCCCTCTATTCTTCGTTCAGGCGCTCCACCCTTTTTCGAACGAACCAGAGTGGCAGGATCGCGCATCCTGCGGAGATGCTGGTACCGATGATCAAGCCAGCAAGATAGCCGTAGAACTCAGGAATGTTGAACAAGCGGGTCAATCCCAACGGGGCAATAAACAATCCGAAAGCAATCGGCAGATATAGCATTGTCAGAAACTGCCCGAGGCAGCCCATACTCCCGGCGTTGATCTTACGCGGATCGTCCCAGGCAAAATTTGCTCCCATCACGCCGAATGCCAGCAGGATCCCCGCCATCCCTCCCATACACATGATGATCGCAACCAGACTATATAAAAATTCGTAAATAGACAAGTTTTGAAGGATAGAAATCCCGGTCAGGAAGAACAGCCCCAGGACCAGCGCCGGCAGGTAGGATACCAGGAATTTTGCTACCAGCAGGTGTACAGTGCGTACCGGGGAGGCTTTCAATATCCAGTAATTTTTGCCCTCTTGCGAAAATCCCATTCCGGCCAGTCTGGAGAGTAACATCCAGCCGACGAAAAGGGACATCCCGACGCTGCTGTACGCCAGCACGACCCGCAGCGAATCCATGAACCAGGCGGGCGCCTCCCCGCGTCCGGCGGGTAGCTCGGCCCCATTTCGGAAGATCATCACGGTATAGATCACGCCGAAGATAAGCGGTGAGATCATCCCGGCCAGGTTGCGTAGGTCACGGCGTAGGACTAAAAAGTCCTTGTGGACGATACCCAGCACGGGGGCAGGCAGGAAGCGGAAAAATCCAGACGTTGGTTCTTTATTACTTGTTTTAGTTCGTCGCGAAGATTGAACTGTTTTCTTTTTGCTGGCGACTACCTGCATGCCCGCCCAACCGGAATAAAACCAGCGTTCTGCAGTGACCAGGGCAAACCAGAATGCAATCATGGCCAGCGCGAGCGTGACGCCCAGCAACAGAACGCCCACGAGCCAGCGGCCTTCTCCCAATGCCACCAGTCCCTGTCCGGCCCAATTCAAAGGCAGCCAGCTGGTGTTCGAGCGTAGTAAGACCCCGCTGACCTGTGGTCCGGATATATTTATGTCCTTGCCAAATGAATTAGTCAGGTTACCGATTTGGGAACAGGCGAACCCGAAGGTAGCACCAATAAACCCAAGGATTTCCGCTGCGCGCCGTGGGGGCAAGACGCGCACAACCAGCATAACCAGTAAAGACGAAAGCCCGGCAGCCGCCAACGCCAGCGCGAGCATCATCACCAACACAAGTGGGTAGTAAAGGAGGTTATAACGGCTGGCTAAACCCAACCCGAAGAGGATCGGTATACCGAACAGGGCAATCAGGGCAAAATTGGGCAGGACCGCTTGCAACAACTTGGCGATGAATACCGCCCGAATAGGTACCGGCGTCGAAAGCAGGAAATCCATGTCACCGGAAAGGTACAGGGCTTGTAGCAACACGCCAAAACTGGTCAGCAATGTACCCAGGAACAAAGCCGTCAAGGTCAACGCAGGAATCGCATCGAGGAACGATCTCAGATCGATGCCTACATACTGAGCAAGTTTCGGGGAGCGCATGAAACCCAACAGCAACCAGCTCATGGATAAGATAAAGACCCCGAATCCAAGCACCAATAACAGGATGACGATTGTCCCGATCTTACGCCTGAGCCTGGCATGCCGGAAACCGTTGTAGGTAATGCGGACGCGCAGGAGCAACAGTTTCCAGACCCCAGGCAATATCCGTGCATCGGGTGATTCTTGAGTAGAAAATGCGGCTGCCACGTTCATTTCAGGATTTCGGCAATTTCGGCTTCTTCGGCGCCACCCGTCAGGTCGAGGAAAATATCTTCCAGGCTGGCCTGTCCTGTTTTGTCCAGCACGCGTAATTCATCCATGGTTCCTACAGCAATGAGTTGGCCTTTGTTGATGATACCAATCCGGTCACACATGCGTTCGGCAATCTCCAAAATGTGCGTGGATAGCATCACTGCTGCGCCCCGGTCAGCCAACTGGCGCAGGATATCTTTGATCAAGCGCGCGGATTTGGGGTCAAGGCCTACGGTGGGTTCATCGAGGATCAGCACCTTGGGATCGTGCATCAATGCGGCGGCAAGCGATGCTTTCTGTTGCATGCCATGGCTGTAAGAGTCGATCGTATCGTCTGCCGCGGATGTCAGATCGAACATGCGTAGCAACTCGTCGATCCGGTGCCCAACCTGACTACGGTCCATGTTGTAAAGATCTCCGACAAAATGGAGTAACTCGCGCCCGCTCAGTTTGGCATATAGGTTTGGGGTGTCGGGCACGTATCCGCTGGAAGCCTTGGCAAGCATGGACTGGGTTTGAACGTCATACCCGGCGACCTTGACCGTGCCAGAAGTCGGCTGGAGCAATCCGACAATCACTTTGATCGTAGTGGTCTTCCCGGCTCCATTCGGACCGAGAAAGCCGAAAACTTCCCCTTGGTATACGTCAAAACTGATGTCATTGACGGCGACTTTGTCTCCATAGCGTTTGACGAGATTCCGGGTTTCGAGCAGGGTTTCAGGCATGAGTTCTCCAAAGGATAGGAAGATATTGAACCACTATATCAATTTATACGCAAGCGAGCGGAAGAGGGTGCGCGAGATGAAAACCTTGTAAAACGTTTTTATGCCAATTCGCTTGTCAGCCTGGGATTGATCCCCACTTTATCTTTGAAAAAAGCTTGTATCCTTTTGATGTCGGATTCCGTGTCGTCGGTCAAGGTAAAGGTTGGGCCAATGCCGCAAGTTTTAGTGCTGCTGTCCACGTAGCCCACGACAACGGGGATATTCGCTTCTTTAGCGATGTAATAGAAACCGAGTTTCCATTGACCGACTTTGCTGCGAGTCCCTTCGGGAGTGATGACCAGTTTGAACTGCTCCGACTCGTGGACGGCCTGCACCATCTGCTCCACCAGCCCTTGATGTTTGGAGCGGTCCACGGGCACGCCGCCACACCAACGAAAAAATCCGTCAACCGGCCAGCGGAATATTTCTGCTTTGCCCATAAAACGGACGTCCACTTTCAAAACGAACGCCAGCGCCAGGAACATGACAAAGTCCCAGTTGGAGGTGTGCGGCGCGCCCACGATCACGAACTTGGGGAGGTCGGGCAGTTGTCCCTGCACGCGCCAGCCCAAGACCCACAGATAGAATCTGAAAAAATAGCAAAAAATTGGAGTGACAACGGGGGTGTTGAAAATGGTTCTTTTCATTCGAATGACTCTCCTCCCTACAGGGAACTTCACTTTTTCTCGATATATCGAACGCCTTCCAAATCTTTGAAATGTTCGTCCTGGGTCCAAAGGGTAGCATCGTATGCGCGGGCAGTGGCGAGAATCATGCTGTCTGCCATGGGGAGTTTGTATTCCATGGAAAGTACTGCTGCGGAAAGAGCAAGTTCCTGCGTAAGTTCTATGATTTTTCCTGTGGACATCCAACCGATCGCGCTAAGTGCTTCTTCTTCGTCACGTTGTAGAACGATCTTTTTGTAGACTTCATACATACTGACAGTAGGAACAATGAGTAAATCCGTTTTTTGAATCACCGGAGCAAAAAAATGACTGTTTTCTGCTTTCCCAAAGTATTCCAGCCAGCCAGACGAATCTACTACATTCATACGCGGTCTTCCTCTTCGCGATCTATATTTGTGTCAATTCCTTCCAGAAATCCTTCTGCCTCTTCAATGGGTGGGACAATAATCACTCTCAGGATTTTCTTATGGGGAAGAAACACTACTTTTTGCCCTGGTTTCAAATCAAATTGTTCACGTATCTCGCGGGGGATGACCACTTGATATTTGGATGAAATCGTTACTGCCTCCATCGCTTTACATCTCCTTATCGATAAGTATTTGTAAAACGATTATAGCATATTTCAAATGAATTTCACTCAGTTTCTTGCACTGTATGGTTTAATTGCCCTATGCCTCTCAAAGCCTCTCTTCGCCGCCTCATCTACCAGACCGAAAAACTGGCTCAGCGCGCCCGCTTTGCATCACTGCCAACGCCTGAGAATGGCTGGCCGGTTCTGCTCAGCATCTCCTTCCCGAAGAGCGGCACACATCTGCTCGACCAGATCCTGATCGGCTTCAGCCGCGTAGCGCCTTTCTCGCGCCGCCTGCACTCCTTCTACGCCGAATATGAAGGTGAAAGCGGACGCAAGCGTGCTCCCGAGCAGGCCCTCCACTGGCTGGAGTCCTTGCACGCGGGTGACATCGCTTCCGCGCATCTGTTCGCTCGTCCCGAAGTCGTGGCGCGCGTCTGCAATCCTGCTTTTGTGCCCTACTTCATCTTCCGCGACCCGCGCGATGTGGTCGTCTCGCACGTCTTCTACGTCACCGAAATGGAGCCGAATCACGTTCACCACGCTTACTACCAATCCCTGCCTGATTTCGATGCGCGGCTCAAGGTCAGCATTTTGGGACGACCTGAGTTGAATGCTCGCCCTGAGCCTGGTCGAAGGGTCGAATTCCCCGACATCGCTGGGCGCTTTACTCCTTATCTCGGATGGCTGGATCAGCCTTCTGTGATGAGCATTCATTTCGAAGACTTGATCCATGATCGGGTAGGAACACTGAACCGCATCATCGATCATTTCCTGGCGCGTGTCCCGCTTCGGACTCCCCGCGAATTGCTACTCGAATCTCTGGAAAATTCCATCAACCCTAGCAAATCTCCCACCTTCCGTTCGGGGAAGACGGGGGAGTGGAAGAAATATTTCGCCCACGAGCACAAAAAGATTTTCAAAGAAGTGACTGGGGATTTGTTGATAAAATTGGGCTTCGAAACGGATCAGAATTGGTAACGATCTCGCAGTCTTTCAATCTCCTGGCAATGACCAGTGTCTTTGATATAAATTGAAATATTCCTGGAGGAAACATGACTTTGCTCACCGTTCACCTGTGGTCGGCTCTGGCTGGCACCAAGCTTTATCTGGATCCCGGTTCCGGATCTGTTTTGCTACAAGTGCTGCTGGCAGTGCTTCTTGGTCTGGGCGTCGTTTTGCGTAGCCAATGGGGGAAGATCAAATCCCTGTTTAAACGCAATGACGATTTCAGACGAAGACCTGGACGATGAAGAATAGCCAACGCGTAGCTTCGTCGTTCCGTGACCCAAACGGTTTTATGTTTGTCCGTGACGGTGTGCTTTACCGTCAGGTAAACCAATCTTATGCCTCAGAATATTCCCAACTGATGGAATCTGGCTTATACAGTAAGTTGACCGAAGTAGGCCGGTTGATCCCGCACCTCGAAACGGAAGTGGCGCCCGCGGATTCTGCTCTGGTTTTCAAGGTTATTCAACCGGAACATGTATCCTTCATTTCCTATCCTTATGAATGGTCTTTCGGCATGTTGAAGGAGGCTGCCCGGGCGACACTTTCCATCCAAAAACGGGCGCTCAAAGCCGGGATGACCCTGAAAGATGCCAGTGCTTATAACATTCAGTTTGTGCGCGGCAAGGCGACTCTGATCGATTCGTTGTCTTTTGACATATACCATGAAGGAGAACCCTGGGTAGCATACCGTCAGTTTTGCCAACACTTCCTGGCCCCCTTGGCTTTAATGGCCTATACGGACGTTCGCTTGAACCAGCTCTTGAGAGTATACATTGATGGTGTCCCGTTGGATTTGGCCTCGCGCTTGTTGCCTTTCCGTTCGCGCTTGAACTTTGGCCTGTTTACCCATCTACATCTGCATGCCCGCATGCAGAAACGGCACGCCGACCCAGCCGATGGACAAAAGCCCGACACAGGTAAGATGACGAAACAGGCTATGCTCGGGTTGATCGAAAGCCTCGATACGACTGTGAAAAAATTGCATTGGACTCCTGCCGGCACGGAGTGGGGTGGTTACTATGAGATCACGAATTATTCCCAAACCGCCTTTCAACATAAACAGGAACTTGTATCCGAATGGATTTCGCGTGTAGAACCAAAATCAGTTTGGGATCTGGGGGCGAACGATGGTACATTCAGCCGTCTGGCGAGTGATCGGGGCATCTTTACGCTTGCATTTGACATCGATCCAGCGGCGGTTGAACAAAACTATCGAAACGTGAAAGCGAAAAAAGAACAGAATCTTGTGCCCTTGCTTCTCGATCTCACCAATCCGAGTCCGGCAATTGGCTGGCACAATCGCGAAAGGGATGCGCTTCTCGAACGTGGTCCCGCCGATATGGCCCTGGCGCTGGCTTTGATCCATCACCTGGCCATCTCCAACAATGTGCCCCTGCCGCAACTGGCCGATTTCTTTGCCGATACGGGGAAGTGGTTGGTGATCGAGTTCGTGCCTAAATCTGATTCTCAGGTGCAAAAATTGTTGGCAAGCCGAAAGGATATCTTTTCGAATTACACACGCAAATCCTTCGAAGAGACGTTTATGGAACGGTTTGCGATTCGCGAGAAAGTTCCCATAAAACAATCAGAGCGTTTCCTGTATTTGATGGAAAAAAGAGACGATTGAAAGTTTATGATTCCATGCCGTGTGGGCACTTCATTGGGGTGAAGCGTGTATTATGAGCTGCTCTATCGTCATCCGTGCCTATAACGAAGCACAGCACCTGCCGCGACTGCTGGATGGAATCCGCCAGCAGACCGTCAAGGACGTGGAAATCATCCTGGTCGATTCGGGTTCCACCGATGAAACCGTCCACATTGCAGAAGCCTATGGTGCGTGGTTGGTGAGAATCCCGTCAACCGAGTTTACGTTTGGACGCTCGCTCAATTTCGGGGTTCGGGCGGCGAAGCGCGAATTCGTGGTCATCGCCAGTGCGCACGTCTATCCCGTTTATCCCGATTGGCTGGAATGTCTGCTGCGTCCCTTTGACGATGAGCATGTGGCGCTGGTCTACGGCAAACAGCGTGGCATGGAAACATCGAAGTTCTCCGAGCACCAGATCTTCCGCCAGTGGTTCCCCGATGCGGACGTGGCACAGCAGGACAGTCCCTTTTGCAACAACGCCAATGCCGCGATCCGGCGCTCGCTGTGGGAAGAGCACTCCTACGACGAAACGCTGACTGGGCTGGAAGACCTGGCCTGGGCGAAATGGGCGCAAGGTGCAGGATATGTGATTTCGTATGCGGCGCATGCCGAGATCATCCATGTGCATAACGAGACGCCGCGCGGCATATTACAATCGCTATCGCCGCGAAGCGATGGCCTTCAAGCGCATTTTCCCCGAGGCGCATTTCAACGTGTACGATTTTGTCGCGCCTAACCGTGACCAACATCTTGAGCGACCTGTCTCATGCGGCGCGCCAGCGCGCATTTTGGAAGAGCTTTTCGTCCGTTTTCTGGTTCCGCTTCAACCAGTTCTGGGGCACCTACCAGGGCTATCGCCAGTCGGGGCCGGTCACGCAGCAGTTGCGGCAGACCTTCTATTATCCGCACTGGAGCGTGGGCGAAACGGATGCGCGCGACGTCGAACCGATCCGCTATGAGCGTTGAGCGGTTTGGATGTTGAGGGATACGACTATATGAAAGCCATGCTCAGATATCAAGAGAATAAAGGCCAGCGGGTTTGCCGTCTGGCTGATTCCGCTTGTTGCCTTCTGGCTGGTGCTGGCTTTCGAAATCCCATATTCTTTCACCCGATATTTCCATCGTTATAAATATTCGTTTTCCTCGGCGTACTACTCCTTTTTTATCTGGCATTTCGTTTGAGAGATAACCAGAGCGTACTGGCCGTTTTGGGCCTGATCATGCTGCTGTTTGCGTTGACGCTCTCCTACCTGTGGACATCTGGATTTTCGGACAATTTCCTTATCGGCGGCTTATTGCCCTATAAGGATGCCAAGAATTATTACCTGGGGGCGAGCTTGCTCCTGAACGGATTTCCAATCAGGGTTGCAGGCCAGGCGCTGGGCAGGCCATTATTCCCGGGATTTTTATCGTCCCTGCTTTTGTTGACAGGGCAAAACTTGAAGGTGGCGTTGGCCGTTATGACGCAACTGGCAGGCCTCGGGTTGTATCTCTCGGCGCGCCCGATCCGCCAAAGCATGGGAGCCCTGGCCGGGGCGCTCTACGTCACTTTCATGTATTTCTACTTTCAGATCGTGGCCGGGTATGCTATGAGCGAATCGCTGGGATTCATTGGCGGTTGTCTTGGGTTCGCACTTCTCTGGTATGCGGCTCAACGCCGAAAATGGTTCGATTTGCTGCTGGGCCTGGGTCTTCTGCTGGTGGCTGTCAGCGCTCGGGCTGGCGCCTTTTTAATTTTCCCGCTGTTGGCGTTATGGGCAGGTTGGGTTTTTCGCGGGACGAAACGCTTTTCTCCGCTTCCTGTTGCTGTCATCTTGGTCGTGCTTGCGGCCGGGTACTTTATCGTCAATACGATTTATCCGCGCCTGGCGGGCGTGCCGGAAGGCTCATCCTTCAGCAACTTCGCCTACACCCTTTATGGACAGGTGCGCGGCGGGGCTGGCTGGCACAGCGCCATCGACGAACTCGGTACCCGGAACCCATCCCAGGTATATCAGGCCGCCTGGGACGTTTTCCTGGCCAATCCGTCCGGTTTCGCCAGGGGCGTTGCCAAAGCCTATGCTGACTTTTTCCTTCCCGGTGATAGCAGTATCTTCGTGTTTGGGATTAGCGATCACTTCTATGCGCCGGATTTGATCCTGTGGGGCTTGACCATTATCATTCTGTTGCGGGGCATCTATCTGTTAATTTTCAGAGATCGCTCGACTATCTCGACTTTGCTCCTGGCAGGGTTTATCGGGATCTTGCTCTCTGTTCCATTTTTGCCGCCGGTTGATGGCGGGATGCGCTTCTATGCCAGCACTATGCCTTTCTTTTTCGTGCTGCTGGCGGGGGGCACCAGTCGCTTCATTAGTCAGGACCAGAAGCCTGCTCCCGCTAAAAATGAGTTATTCTTCCTGCGTTTTGGCTCCGTTTCCTTGCTTGCGCTGACAGTTCTCCTGCCCCCCATGACTCTGCGCGCCAGCACACGACCGGTCTTGGCCGAGCCAGCCTGCTTCCCGGAGCAACGACCATTTGTCATCAACATCCATCCCGGCTCTTACATCGATCTTGTGCAGGATGGAAGCACTTCTTGCGGCCTGGCCCCAGCGATTTGCTATGACGATTTTCTGAAACACAACACCCAGATGGGTATCGACGATTTCTACCAGGAACTGGATGCCCTGGCGACTTCCTCTCAGTCGGATATGCGGGTCATCCCAACCATCAACCTGCTCGATGGGAATTTCCAATACTTTGTCACCACAGATAGTCAAGTGCTTGAGAAATTCATCGCAGAAACTACTTATCAGGCTGCGCTACCCGCATCCAGACGGAAAACCAGCGTATCTTTCTGGTTGAATCAATCTTAGCTCCTGATAAGTAAATCCGGGCGGGATGTGCAACCGATTCGGTATAATCAGGAACAATGAAAGAAATCGTTGTCCCCATCCTGATCATCGTTGCGTCTTTTGCTCTGATCGGCTGGCTATCCCGTTTTTACCAACGGCGTTTCAGCCTACAAAGAAACTTCCTATCTGTACGTGTGACGAAAAAATCGCAGGCAATTGCCATTATCGTCGCCTTCATTTTTGGAATGGCGTATTTTATCGAGACCTCGTTCCTGGGAAAATTCCACGTCATTTTCCTGGTCATTGCGATCATCGCACTGGCGTATAGTTTCCGCAAGCCGCAGGATACGGAAGAGAAATAATCCCCAAATGTCTTCTAATTCCAAGAAATTTGCCTTGATTCTGGGCCTGGTGTTGTCCCTGGCAGGTGTAGGTCTGTTCGCCTATCTGGGATACTACAACCGCACCTGGGCGGATGATTGGTGCTACAACGCCGATTTCAGAAACCTGGGCTTTCTGGAGACGGTGCGCGGTTATCTCTATAACGTGACTTATACGCCCAGCCGCTATTCGGTCACCATTTTTGCGGGTTTGCTCCAGGCTTTCAAAACCCTGGGTTTGCAATTGATGACGCCTTTAACGATCATCTTTTGGGTGGCCGGGTTGGCCTATCTTTTCTACAACTTCGCCTACCTGGCCGGTTACCGGCTCTCGAAGTGGCTGGCGATTTTGGCTTCTGCAACCATTGTCTATTTCTCGATCTATCTTTCCCCGCAAATTTATCAGTCGCTGTATTGGCGCACCGGTATGTTGACCTATACCACGCCGCTGGTCTTCCTGCCCTGGATATTTGTGTTCATCACCGAACAAAGCAAACGTGAGAAACCTTCATCGATATGGACGGTCTTCATCTTTGTCCTGGCATTGCTCGGCGGCGGCTTTTCTGAAGCCAGTTGTACGGTGCTGGTTTCCACGCTGGGGCTATACACGCTCATCGCCGGGATCGGCTATCGCCAGAAGCGTCCCTGGGCTGAGAAAACCTTCGTCCCGGCGTTGGTAGCGCTGGTCGGCGCGTTGTTGGCAATGGCCCTGTTGGTGTTCGCTCCAACCACCCAAATCCGGAAAGAGCGCTATGGGTCACCTGCCGGGTTGGTCGAGTTGGCCGTGTTGCTCTACCAGTTTACCTACGCTTTCTTTGTTCTGTCGATCAAGGATTATCAAAACATCGTTATCATCGCGATGTCGATTTTCTCGGGGTTCCTGTTCTTCCCATCCGTAAAAGTAGACAAACCCCTGAAAATCCTGCTGCTGGCTGCCTTGGTAGGCTTGCTGGCGGTCTTCCTGGTGGCAGCTTCGCTGGCCCCCAGCGCGTATGTGGAAAGGGGCCTGCCCGCCGACCGCACCATCATCATCCCGCGCTTTATCGCTGTCTTCGGCTTTGTCGTGGCAGGCTGGTTGAGCGGATTGGCCCTGCGCGAGATGTATACCGCCAAATGGCTGGAAACATTGGCGGTCGTGCTCTTGTTGGCTACTTATGTCTTATCCGTTGTATTCGCTCAAAGTAACCGCCGAGAAAATCCCGAGTTTATGCACAACGGGCGCAGGCCTGGGATGCGCGCGAAGTGACTATCCAAACGGCGATTGCGAACGGGGACGAACACGTCGATGTGCTTGCCATTGATGGGTTACCTGTCGGCGGCATTCGCGATTTTGACCCGCCAGGGAAAACCGGATTCTGGATCACCAGATGTGCCATGGACTATTATGATATTCGACTGCATGTGCTCTTGCCCTGACCCGCTTCCATAGGATTTTAGATGCCCTCTCTCGTTGCCCTCGTCCCCATGCGTCACCACAGCCAGCGCGTGCCCGGCAAGAATTATCGTCCGCTGGCTGGTAAGCCGCTCTTTCACCACATCCTCGGAACCCTGCTGAGCGTGCCCGAGATCGGTCAGGTAATTGTAGATACCGACTCCGAGCCGGTCATGGACGGTTTGCGCCAGCACTTTCCACAGGTAGTCATCATCAATCGCCCCGCAAACCTGCGACCCGACGATGTCCCCATGAACGACATCCTGCTGTACGATACCGCCCAGGTGCCGGCCGATTTTTATTTGCAGACCCACAGCACCAATCCGTTGTTGCGCCCTGAAACGGTCTCACGCGCGATAAAGACGTTTTTGGGTGCCTATCCCGAGAAGGACTCGCTTTTTTCCGTGACGCGCTGGCAGACCCGTCTGTACGACCAGCATGGGGTAGCCATCAACCACGATCCCACGGTTCTGATCCAGACCCAGGACCTGCCACCGGTATATGAAGAAAATTCGTGTCTCTATCTTTTTACCCGTCAGAACCTGCTCGAACGACATCACCGCATCGGCGCCAATCCAATTCTGTTCGAGATCGACGCGGCCGAAGCCTGGGACATCGACGAAGAACTTGATTTCGCGATCACCGACTTTTTGATGCAGCACAAGGGATAATGGCAACTTTGAAGGACAGGCGCGCAGCAAATAGTAGAAAACGGGGTATAACCACCGGCTTGATGGCCGTTGTGATGTTGCTCTTGTTCGCTGCCTACGCCAATTTGCGTTGGGCGAATGAAGTCCCGGCCTTTGAGAAAGCCAAAGAAACGGCTGATACGCCTGCTTACCTGCGCGTTTCGCGGGAAGCGTTCCTTTCGAAAGAATTCTGGGCGAATGCGCGCCCGCCCATGTTTCCCTTGCTCTTGAAAGTTTATGCTGCTGACAAAATAAAAGTGGCCTCTTTCCAGACAGCCTTCTCCATTTTTGCCTGGGGGATTCTGGCGTTGTCTCTGGCGTATTCGCTGAAAGGATTGTTGCGCCCCATTGCCTTTGCTCTGATCCTGGCCCTCAGCCTCGACCGTCACATCGCTGGCTGGGATGTGGTTATGCTGACTGAGTCCCTGTCTATTTCTTTGCTGGTGTTATTCCTTGCGACCTGGCTCTGGCTGCTAAGGGGCTGGTCCTGGGGAAAAGTGATTATCCTGAGTCTGGTCGCATTCGCCTGGGCTTTCACTCGCGATACCAACGGCTGGATCCTGTTGATGATCGCTGGCTTGATCCTGTTGGGAGTGCTCTTTTTCAAAGCGCGTAGGCGTTATCTGGTGGTCGCTTTCGTGTTTGTCTTGATTTTTGCGTTGAGCAATCTCAGCGCAAATAGGGGTCATCGCTGGGTGTTCCCCTTCCAAAATGTGCTGGCACAACGCATCCTGCCTGATCAACAAGCAGTGGCGTTTTTTGCCGATTGCGGTATGCCGGTCACTCCGCAATTACTCGACTTGGCAGGCGGTTTTGCCAACAGCGAGGACCGTGCCTTCTATCTCGATCCGGTGCTGGAGTTCTTACCGGACATGGCTATATGCCGATGGCAAATCGTGTTACATGCGCTGGTTGTTTTCCAGACCGTTGACCAGCCTGCGCCAGCCCTGGACGGATTTCGCCCGCTTGTTGACTTTCGAAGATGTATCCTCTTTCTATCCGCAGCGCTATGAGCCCTTACTGCCCTGGTATGCCGAACGCCTCCTGTATCCACGAGATACGGTTTTGTGGTTGTGGGGCTTGACCACACTCGCCGCGCTGGTTGCCATTTGGAAGAAAGCCTGGAGGGTGGATAAAGCCTGGATCGTGTTTATCGGCCTGTGCTTGCTGATCTACCCACATCTATTCATCGTCTGGCACGGGGATGTGTTGGGTACGAACCGCCATGCCTTGACGGTCAGTTTACAATTTGTGTTGAGTTTTTGGTTGTTCGGGATTTTATTGTTGGAGTCAATCCTCGTCCGTTTTCGCCTGCCAGGTTTTGTATAATTGAACTGTTTGTCATTGTATCTGAATTGTGCTTTACGCATGATTTTGGAGCCCTTGCATGCAAAGTAAAAACAGGCAACGTAAGCAATTCTGGATTTTCGTCGCGCTTCTGTTGGTCACCTCGGCGCTGACCTATTTGCCATTGGTCAATCGGATTGGATACCTCAACGATGACTGGTATCTGATGTATGACGCGCACACCCAAGGGCCGAGTTTTTTCCATGAGGTGTATCAAAGCGACCGACCAGCACGCGCTTATGTGTTGGAGGCCGCTTATTCCTTGTTCGGCGACAACACCTTGTATTATCACTTGAGCGGTTATGTTTTCCGCCTCCTTAGTGCGATTGCGCTGTTCTGGATTTTGGAACGGCTATGGTCTGGCCGCAAAGCGATGAACTTTTCTGCGGCGCTATTGTTCCTGCTTTATCCGGGCTTTTTATCGCAAGTCAATCCCATCGATTATCAATCGCAATTGCTGAGCTTATGCCTGGCGATGGTTTCGATTGCCCTGTCCATTCAAGCTATCCAAACATCCAACCTGGCAGGCAGAATTGCTTTGACGATCCTGTCCATTTTGTTGGGAATGGAATACCTGGCTTTGGTAGATTATTTTATTGGCCTGGAAGTGTTGCGCCTGGCTTTGGTTCTTTTGCTGGTGTTGCGATCGAAAGGCGCGACCTTAAAACAAAAGCTTACACAAACCTTCTTACGCTGGCTGCCGTTTGCCGCTGCGCCGGCCGTTTTTTGCTGTGGCGCTTGTTCTTCTTCGAGACTGGCCGCCGCGCAACAGACGTCGGTTTCCAGTTGGGACAGTTGTTCTCGTCGCCGCTGGTCGGCTTGTGGTGGCTGGTGTATCTGGTGCAGGATGTTTTCAATGTTCTGCTGGTGGCCTGGGGTTACCCGCTATACACAATCGCCTATCAAATGCGTCTGCGGGATACGTTGATCGGTTTTGCGCTTGGCAGCCTTCGTGGTTTTGCTGGTGGTGATCGGCCTGCGCTGGGGCAGAGATGATGTTCCTGAAACAGAAGCAGCCTCAAGTCCTGGTTGGATGCGCGAGGAATATTGGTTGGGGTCGGTGACAATCCTTGGGACTTTGCTGCCGGTCATTCTGGCGAATCGTCACATTGTCTTCCCCGACCTTTCGCGCTACGCTTTGGCGCGCTTCTGTGGGCGTCGTGATTTTACTGACAGGCATTATCAATCAGATTGTTTCACGTCCATTGCAGATAACACTTGTGGGTTTCCTGGTCGCTGTTTCGGTATTGACGCATTATGCCAATGCTGTGCGCGTGGCGGATGAGACCGCTGTCATCCGGGATTTCTGGTGGCAGGTGGCCTGGCGTGCGCCGGATATCAAGCCCGAGACGACGCTGGTGGCCTCTTATCCCGGCGTGGGCATTCAGGAAGATTATTTTGTGTGGGGGCCGGCGGATCTGATCTATTACCCTGAGAAGCAAACGCAAAGACCAGTTGAGATAAAATTGCCCGCGGCAGTTTTGACAAACGATGTGGTGCTGAAAATCATGACTGGCAAGGGCGTTGAAACGCCGGAACGCCGAGGCAACATCCTGACGCGTGATTTTGACAATATTCTATTCCTGGTGCAGACCGCCCCGGATAGTTGCGTGCGCATCATCGACGGGAACGCGCCCGAGCTTTCGAGCCGTGATTCACAGCGCACGATGGTGGTCGCTCCGTATTCGCAGCTCGATAACGTGTTGCCAGATGCTGCTTTTCATGAACCCCCGCAAAGCATTTTTGGCTCTGAACCACCCCATGATTGGTGCTATTATTACCAGAAAGCCGCCCTGGCGCGTCAGCAGGGCGATTGGCAAACCATCCAGGCGCTTTACCAGGAAGCGCTGGGGCTCGGGCTGTATCCCAATGACAGCGTGGAGTGGATGCCCTTTGTGCAGGCCTATACCGTCCTGGGCGACCTGGAAAAACTGCGTACCCTGAAAAAAATCATCATCGCCGACCCGTACCTGATGGCCCAGACCTGTCGGATCCTGACGGACATGTCCACCAGTTACCAAATCGATCCCGAAATCCAGACGTTCGTCCAGGACGCCTTTTGTGAGTGACCGTGAAAACCATTCTCTTTACTGCCCCCTACATGATTCCTTTCCTCGACCGCTTCCGCCCGGTGTTTGACCGCTATGACCTCGAATTGATCGTGCCCGAAGTGCGTGAACGCATGGAAGAAGCCGACTTGCTCAAATATGCCGGTCAGTTCGATGGCGCCATTTGTGGGGATGACCGTTACACATCGCGCGTGATCGAAGCCAGTGCCCCGCGTCTGAAAGTCATCTCCAAGTGGGGGACGGGCATCGATTCGATCGACGCCGAAGCCTGCTCCCGTTATGGGGTCAAAATCGGCCGCACCCAGAATGCTTTCACCACCCCCGTAGCTGACACGGTGCTGGGTTACCTGCTGGCCTTCTCCCGCCGCCAGCCCTGGATGGACAAGGCCATGAAATCCGGCGAATGGGACAAGATTCCCGGCAAGGCGCTGAGCGAGTTCACACTGGGTGTGATCGGCGTGGGCAACATCGGCAAAGCCGTGACGCGTCGCGCGCGCGCCTTTGGCATGCCAGTGCTCGGTAACGACATCGCTATCATCGACCATGTCTTCATCTCCGAAACCGGCATCGAGATGACTTCGCTCGAAGATTTGCTCGCGCGCGCCGATTTTGTCTCTATCAATTGTGACCTGAATCCCACCAGCCAGCACTTGATGAACGCAGACGACTTTTGCCCTGATGAAATCATCTGCGGTGTTGATCAACACTGCCCGCGGACCGATTGTCCACGAAGGGGCGCTGATCGAAGCCTTGCAGGCTGGTCGTCTGGCCGGAGCCGCGCTGGATGTTTTCGAAGTGGAACCGCTACCGCTGGATAGTCCACTTATGCAGATGGACAATGTCTTGCTGGCTCCGCACAACGCCAATTCCAGCCCGGCAGCCTGGGAGCGTGTGCATTGGAATACGATCAGAAATTTGTTGGATGGATTAGAAATAGATTCGAGCAATTTGAAAAATGACAAATAAAACAGTACTCATTACTGGCGCTGCGGGAGGCATTGGTCGTGCGACCGTTGCGCTGTTTGCCGAAAAAGGTTGGCGCGTTCTAGGTGTAGATCGCGCGCCCTTCGACCAAGCTCAGGGCGACGCTCGTTTTCCCGAAAACGGGCTCTTCATCCAATCTGACATCTCGCGCGGCGAAGAACTGGAAGCCATCTTTGCCAGGGTTCAAGAGTTCACCGACAGCCTGGATGCGCTGGTCAATAACGCCGCCATGCAGATTGCCAAGCCGTTGATCGAAACCAGTGTGGGAGAATGGGATGCGGTCATGGCATCCAACCTGCGCTCGGTTTTTTTGGGCGTCAAGCTGGCGCATCCATTATTGAAAGCACACGGTGGTGGGGCAGTAGTGAATGTTTCTTCCGTGCATGCCATCCAGACCTCGGCCAACATCGCCGCCTACGCTACCAGCAAAGGTGGCCTGCTGGCGCTGACGCGCGCCATGGCCATCGAGTTCGCGCCTGACAACATCCGCGTCAATGCTATCCTGCCCGGCGCAGTGGATACGCCCATGCTGCGCGCCGGCCTGGGCCGCGGTCACGTCGGTCACGGTGACATGCAGCAGCGCCTCGACAACCTGGCTCGCAGGACCGTCAGCGGCAAGGTCGGCAGGCCCGAAGAGATCGCCCACGCCATCTATTTCCTGGCTGACGAGGAGCAATCCTCGTTTATGACCGGTCAGGCCATGGTTGTGGACGGCGGCGCGACAGCCAGGTTGAGTACAGAGTAATGGATTTTGTCACGTCCCGTCTCCTGTTTTGGGGCTCCAAAATGTAATTGTTTGTATCGGGTTATAATTAGATTATGAAGAAATTACGCCCGAGAGTACGTGCGCTAAAACTTGCCAGGCAAGTCCAAACTCGCTTGGCAGAGGAACTAGGACAGCCCGTAAAGGTTATCATGTTTGGGTCACAAGCTCGTGGCGATGCAACCAGAGAATCCGACATTGACCTGCTTGTGATTCTTCCTGCCATTGACGCCAAAACTACCAGACTTGCATCAGACATTGCCTGGGAAGTGGGCTTCGATGCTGGCAAGGTTATTTCTGTTATCCCTGACACGCAGGAGCAGATGAAGCGTTACGCATTCCTGCCTTTCTACGAAAGGATTGAGAGAGAAGGGATTGTTGTATGACGGGGGAGCAGGTTTATAAGAAAGATCTGATCCAGTACCGACTTGAATCTGCGCGTGAAATGTTGCGAGATGCGCAACTGCTTAACGAAAATGGGGGAAGTCCGGTAAGCGTTGTCAATCGCGCATATTATGCGGTATTTTATGCTACTCTGGCTTTGCTCGTGACAGTGGACACAGAACCAAGTAAACACTCGGGTGTTCTCGCCAAATTTGACGAACTGTTTGTTCGCCAGGGTATTTTCCCAAAGGAGATGAGCAAGATCATCCACCATGCTTTTGATATGCGGCAGGCGGGCGATTATCAAAAATCCAGGGTGATCACTGAAGAACAGGCCGTTGATGTTTTGAGCTCAGCCGAGGATTTTGTGAAGACTATCGAAGCGAAGCTCTCACAAAATTGAGCTAGCAATTCTTCGGACGTTTCCTTCATGATTGATCAAACCTGGTCGTGGATAATAATACGACAGCCAAACTCATTTTCGAGTAAAAAGTGAATGAGAAAAAGATCTCCTAACGCTTTTTACTTTCCACTTTTCATGCAACACTATGAAAACAACACTCAAAAAGATTACCCCTACTCCCCTTCTCAATGCGGCTAGGAATACCTACGACGCCCTCCGCCGTCTGCCACAAGTACCGGATGCGTACCTGCACCCCTGGCGACGTAAAAGTCGCGAGCGTATGTACGAAATGTACAATATCCATCGTGGCAAGCGCTGTTTTATCATCGGTAATGGCCCTAGCCTGAAGAACACCGACCTGTCCAAACTCAAGGATGAGTACACCTTTGGTATGAATCGCATTTACCTGATGTTCCCTGAACTAGGTTTCACCACCACTTACTTCGCCTCCATCAACGACCTGGTTATCGAACAATGCGCTGATGAGATCGCCGCTCTGCCTATCCCCAAGTTCATTGCGTGGCATTCGAACCGTCACTTCCAGCGCTTCCCGGATGAAATGGTTTTTCTCTACACAACCTATACTGGTCCGCGGTTTGCCTATGACATGACCCGTCGCATCTGGGAAGGGGCCACCGTTACAAATGTAGTGCTCCAACTGGCTTTCTATATGGGCTTCGAACAGGTCATTTTGATCGGTGTAGATCACAATTTCACTAGCAAAGGTGACGCTAACAAAACCGTTGTCTCGGACGGCGACGATCCCAATCACTTCGATCCGCGTTATTTTGGCAAGGGTTTCCGCTGGCAATTGCCCGACCTGGATACGTCTGAGATTGGCTATGAGATAGCCCGCAAAGCCTACGAAAAGGCCGGACGTCAAGTACTGGATGCCACTGTCGGCGGCAAACTGACTATCTTTCCCAAAACGGATTACACGTCCCTCTTCTGAAAACGCACAATCGAGAGAGACCAATAATTTAGATATTAACATATTGCCTTATTATGAAAGGCAATTGGAATTTTATGAAACGCAAGCTCCTTTTTATTCTTTTACAAATATTCCTTGCCGGTATCTTGCTCGTCGGTTTATTGCTGATTTGGGCTTCTTTCCAATCGTTTGCGACTCTGGCTTCTTTGCTCAATCAGCTTGCCTCCGATAACGAGTTTGAAATCTTTTAACGTATTCATCTATCATACTTTGAAATTGCCCTTTGCGTTGACGGGCACTGTTTTGGCAAGTCTGGCAGGCGTTATGCTCCTTCGCTGGGGAAAAACGAAATTGTGGCTCCAGGGATTTCCCGCCAACGCCAGGCGCTTTTTTCTCATGCTTGGCAAAGATGCGCGCAGCTTTGTTCAGGATGCGAGAACTGCGATAGTCGCTCAAGGTTGGCCGACTATCGCAGCTTTATGTGGGATCATGTTTGTTGCGAGTGTGATGCGCTTGGATAACCTGGACATTCCCTTGGGACACGACGAAGCCTACATGTACAGTGCCTTTGCATCCAGGTCACTCTGGCATGTCGTATCCGATTACCATCTGCCGAACAACCATGTGTTGCTGAGCATCATCATGAACTTGACGACCGGATTGCTCGGAAACCACGTCTGGACTCTTCGGTTGCCCACTATCATTGCCGGGGTTTTCATGGTCCCGGCTGCTTATTTTTTCGCGAAGCGCTTTTATAGCAAAGAAACCGCTATTTTGGGTTCAGTACTTGTGGCCGTTTTCCCTATCCTTGTACAGTATTCGGTGTTGGCTCGAGGATATGTCATTATTGGGTTGATTACCTTGTTATTGCTCACGCTTGCAGATTATGTCAGGGTACAGAAAAATCGCTTTGCATGGTTATTGATTGTCATTCTTTCCGCACTAGGGTTTTACACCATACCCATTATGTTGTTTCCGTTTGGTGCGTTATATATCTGGTTGTTTGTTTCGTGTTTTCTCGAAGATATACGCTCGTATGATAATAAATGGGATTTCCTGAAATATTGGTTGGGTAGTGGCATCAGTGCGGCATTGGTAACGATCATCCTTTATGCACCCATCATTATCTATAATTACGACCGTTTCTTTGGCAATGGCTTTATTGAGCCTGTCGAGTGGGATATTTTCCCAATCACCATTTGGACCCGCTTGCGAAACACCTGGTTAGAATGGACAATGTCTATTCCCCTCTGGGTTGTGTTCTTAGGTGTTCTTGGGTTTTTTATTGCCCTTGTTTTTCATAAAAGATTTACCAGACAAAAATTCTCACCGCAGATTGCGTTCTTCCTTTGGATTACTGCTCTGCTGATCGTCAGGCGACCAGATATGCTGCCTCGCTTTTGGTTGTTTCTGGCAGCCCCGCTCTTGGTATGGTCAGCAGCGGGAATTGTGGAACCTCTGAGAGGGATTTCGTTAACAATCGGAAAAGGTTGGAAACCAGCCCAGATTTTTGTAGCCGTCATCCTTGCGTTTGTCTTTGTACAAAGCCTATGGATCATTCCTACTCTCCCGGCTCAGTGGACGAAGAAAGATGACATGGAAAATGCAGCCATTTATCTGAAGGATTATATCCATCAGGGTGATTTGGTAACAGCCAGTACCGCTCATTTGCCCACATTACGCTATTACTTCGAATACTACGATATACCGCCAGGCTATATTCGACAGTCGGGAAAATTCCAACGCGCTTTTGTACTCGTGGATGAACAAAAAAGTGAAACCCTCGATTCTGTTGCACCTAAAATCGGTTTCGATATCCCCGCCGTTGATATGGATACTGCCAAAGTTTTAGTGCAGTTTGAGTATATGACCATATACGAGTGTTACCCTGTTCCATGACTTCTAATTCCCCTTTGGTCTCGATTATCACTCCGTCTTTCAATCAAGCGAAGTATCTGGAAGATACCATCCAGTCGGTTCTTGACCAGAATTATGCTAATCTGGAATATATCCTGGTCGACGGCGGATCTACTGATACTAGCGTGGACATCATCCGCAAATATGATGACAGACTGGCCTGGTGGGTCAGTGAAAAGGACAGCGGTCAGGCTGAAGCCATTAACAAAGGACTCTCTCACGCCACAGGCGAGATTGTGGCCTGGCTCAACTCGGATGACATCTATTTGCCCGGCACGATTTCAGCAGTGGTCAGAGCCTTCGAAGAAAACCCCGATGTTGCGCTGGTCTATGGCAACATGCTGGCAGTAGATGAAAATGGCGAGACTATCAACATCCTGCGCTATGAACAATTGAATTTAGAAGATTTGCTGTGTTTTCAGATCATCGGCCAGCCGGCCGTGTTCTTTCGCCGAGACGCGCTGGAAAAAGCGGGGGATTTGGATCCCACCTACCACTTCCTGCTCGACCATCATCTCTGGCTGCGCATAGCTATGCAAGGGCGCATCCTCCACGTGGATCAAACCTGGGCTGCCGCGCGCTATCATGCCGAGGCCAAGAACCGCGCTCGAGCCGCTGAATTTGGACAGGAGGCCTTCCGCATTCTGGACTGGGCGCATCAGACTCAGCCGCAGCTTGCTCCCGTTCTGGCGAAGGTTGGACGCCGTGCCCGGGCCTCCGCCCATCGCTTCGATGCGCGTTACCTGCTCGACAGCGGCCAGCCCTGGCCGGCGCTCAAGGCTTGGACGCGTGCCCTGCTTATCCATCCCTCGACAGCGTTGAGCGCGCTTGAACATCCTTGCTTCCGCACTTCTGTATCTCAGCGGGCTTGGCCGGCTGCGCGAGATGTATTTGCAACGCCGACAGGCCAGGTTTAAGCGGCGCTAATCCCCAAATCAGCGGACTTACGATACAATACTTTTTCGATGGAACAAAAATCGTTTTTTGGATCTTCGCGTCTCTTACTTGCGTTAACGTTGTTTTTGCTCTTCGCTACGGCCCTGACGATCCGCGTCTATGACATTACTGATCTACCGTTAGATTTCCACCCGGGACGACAATTGTTTTCGGCGGTCAAGGCGCGTGGCATGTACTATGAAACGCTAACAAATGTCCCGGAGTGGCAGCGCGAGTTTGCCATCCAACAGTGGAAGACCAAGGTGACTATCGAGCCAGAAATCATGGAGCATCTGGCGGTCTATATCTATCACTATACGGGTGAGCAGTTATGGATCCCACGCCTGATCTCTTCCCTGTTCTGGCTGATTGGTGGAATATTTATCTTTTTACTGGCGCGTGACATGTTCTCCGTCGATGGCGCGGTGCTGGCATTGGCCTTCTATCTGCTCGTGCCTTATGGTATTTTCGCCAGCCGTAGCTTCCAACCCGACCCGTTGATGGTTGTATTAATCGTAGCCTTCTGGTGGCTGATCAATCGTTGGGCGGACCTCACCCCCAACCCCTCTCCTGCAAGGAGAGGGGAGTCCTGGACGTGGGCCATCCTCGCCGGGTTGATCGGCGGGCTGGCGATCTTCGTCAAATTCGTAGCGGCCTTCTTTGTGATCGGTGGCGCGTTGGGGGCTTTATTAGGGCGCTTCAAACTGCGTGAACTGATCCGCAACCCACAGGTATGGGCATTAGGCGTGCTGGGCGTGCTCCCGGGTGGAGCCTGGATCGCCTATGGCAAACTTGTTGCGGGCCTATATGGCGGGGACATGAGCGGACGCTTTATCCCGTCTTTGTTGGCCAGCCCGTTGTTCTACATCCAGTGGCAGACCAAGGCCGCTTTTGTGGCGGGTGGCATCGGGATTATGCTGGGGCTATTGGGCATCTTCCTCGTCCGTGAGAAGGGAAAGCGCGCCTTCCTGATTGGGATTTGGGGCGCTTATCTGGTTTTCGGCCTTTATTTCAATTATCACATTTCTACCCATGATTATTACAGTCTGCCGCTGGTCGCGATCGTAGCGGTTTCGCTGGCTCCGCTCGGAGACTGGTTCTTCGGTCATTTAGTGGAAGCAGGTTCAGGCTGGGTACGAGGCGCGCTGTTCGTCGTCTTGCTGTATGGCGTCTTTTCCACGGTATGGAACGTGCGCAATGAGATGAAATCTGTGGATTATCGTCCGCAGGTGGCCTATTGGACCGAAATCCACGACTGTGCTGGAGTCGCAACAGGGTTCGATCGTCGCTCTGACGCAGGATTACGGCTTGCGTATGGCCTATTGGGGCTGGTTGAAGGCGGCGCTCTGGCCTTCGTACGGCGACCTGTACCAGGCGGACGTGCGCGGTAACCAGCGGAATATTGATAAGTTGTTCGCAGAAACAGTGACCCAAAAATCGCTTTTCCTGGTGACTGATCTGGAAGATTTTGCCAAGCAGACAGAATTGCAGAAATTGCTGGCTGACTATCCCGTGCTGATACAGGGCGATGGGTACGTGGTTTACGATTTGAAGCACCCGCTGGAGACACAACCTTGAACGCGCAGCCTCCCATTCTTGTGACGGGCGCGCACCGTACGGGCACCACCTGGGTCGGCAGGATGCTGGCTGCCAGTCCACAGCTGGCTTATATCAGCGAGCCACTCAATGTTTTACACCGGCCTGGCGTGTTGAACGCGCCGGTCTCGAAATGGTACACGTTTATCTCCTGGGAGAACGAAGCCGAGTATTTGCCAGCTTTTCATGAGATGCTGCAATTTCGCTATGGATTGTGGCGTGAGATTCGTTCATTGCGCTCCCGCAAAGATTCCCTGCGCATGGGGCGTGATCTCTCGATCTTCTTGCGTGGGATGCTTTTGCGCCAGCGCCCGCTTATCAAAGACCCATTTGCGGTCTTTTCTGCGCCCTGGTTTGCCGAGCGCTTGGGTTGTCGCGTGGTCATCACCGTACGTCACCCGGCTGGCTTTGCCAGCAGCCTTAAACGCCTGAACTGGACATTTGACTTCCGTGATCTGCTCGAGCAACCGTTGCTGATGGAAAAATGGCTGGATGTGGACCGCGCTGAAATGCAGTTGATGCAGGCGGATGATGTGATTGGGCAGGCAGCTCTGCTCTGGCGGATGATCTACCGCATCGTCGCCCGGATGATGAAATTGCACTCGTCTTTCATCGTTGTCCGCCACGAAGACCTTTCCCTGGATCCCGTCTCATGTTATCGAGATCTATATGCCGCGCTCGACCTGGATTTCACGCCGAAAGTCGAGCGGATGATCTTAAGCGCCAGCAGTTCTGAAAACCCGGCTGAACTATCGAAACAAAAAGTTCACGATGTAAAGTTGGATAGTCGTGCCAACCTGGATAACTGGAAGAAACGCCTGAGTAAGGATGAAATCACGCGTATTCGTAAAATGACAGGTAAAACGGCTCAGTTATTTTATTCTGACGAGGAATGGTAGTGGAATTCATGTCAGAAAATGATTTGCCGCTCGTTTCGATCATCACACCCTCTTTTAATCAGGCTGCTTATCTGGAACAAACCATCCGGTCGGTGCTGGAACAGGATTATCCGCGTATCGAATACATCATCGTGGATGGCGGCTCGGCAGATGGCAGCGTAGGGCGTCATCAAGCAATATAAAGATAAACTGGCTTGGTGGGTTTCTGAAGTCGATAAAGGGCAGACCGACGCCATCAACAAAGGCTTTGCACGTGCCAAAGGACAGATCTTGGCCTGGATCAATTCCGACGATACTTACGAGCCGGGTGCTGTTTCGGCTGCCGTGGAATACCTGCAAGCCCGCCCGGACGTCGGTATGGTTTACGCCGACTGTAATTTCATTAACGAGCAGGGCGCTGTGATCGGTAAATTTGGTGCGGCGCAAACAGATTAC
Organism: uncultured Chloroflexia bacterium; assembly: GCA_963785535.1. Classification (GTDB taxonomy): domain Bacteria; phylum Chloroflexota; class Anaerolineae; order Anaerolineales; family Villigracilaceae; genus JAABUE01. The sequence goes on from CAWAVQ010000008.1 coordinate 227,394, forward strand.
AGGCGCTTGCGGCGAGGTTATGTCCATATCCCGCAGCAGACCATGTTCTTCCGCGCCGGATTGTGGCATGCGGTAGGTCCGCTTGACCCGTCGTTCTACTTCGCGATGGATTACGATCTCTGGGTGCGGATTGCGGCTCGCACGGAGATCAAGTATCTCCCGGGACAGACCTGGGCTAACTTCCGCATTCACACTTCCGGGAAGACCATCCTTGCTGATGACCGTTGCTGGCCCGAGATGTTGCGCGTGCATTATCGTAACGGCGGCAGTTTTTTCTCGATCCTTGTGCTCAAGTATTACATCCGTAAGTTGATTGCGCCGTTGTGGAATTGGCGAAGGCGAAAGTTATTGAAGATCAAAAAGGATTAAACACAAAGGACTCAACGGACACAAAAGAATTCTTTGTGTCCCTTTGTGACCTTCGTGTTTAAAAAATATGAATTATTTCTTTTCTCCCCCTTCCCTTACTGACCTGATCCGCCTGCTGAAAGCCTGGCGCTTCTGGGTGTTGGGTGCCTTGGCAGGTGCTTTGCTGGGCGCAGCCCTGTTCTATATCGTGCCGCCGCCCTATCGCGCACGGGCGACCGTCAACGTGGATTTCAACTTGGAAGAAGCCTGGCCGCAGGAAACCGACCGCCAGCAGTTCTATTATCTCGAACGCGAGACTCGCAAGCTGGAAGAGATCGCCTGGTCGGACGCTGTCATGCAGTCCGTGGCGGATGCCAGCGGGGTGGATGTCACTACTTTGCGTGATAAGGTGCTTTCACTCAGCCAACCTGCTGAAGCGGGCTGGCACTTCTATGCCGATGAGGGCGACCCGGCGCAGGCCGCGTCCATCGCATCGACCTGGGCATTGGCTTTCACCGAACAGGCGCAGGGGGAAATGGCTGCACAGGTTGGCCTGAACTCCTTCATTCGCTTGGACGCGACACAGGTAAAAGATTTACCGGTCCAGCGCAGTATTTCTTTGGGTACCTATATGTTCTCTGGTTCGATGGGCTTTTTAGCGTTGAGTGCGTTGTTTATTCTGTTTGTCAAGCCGAAGACATGAATAATCGCTCAAAAAACATTATGAGCAATACCTTCTCTCCGGGCAATCTCGATAAACTAGCGCGCATCCTGTGGGCGGCGGCCTTACTGGCGTTGCCGGTTACCAGCTTTCGCTATTTTCCCGGGTTGGGCGAAACCACCTACGAGCGACCGCTCGCGTTTTATCCACTGGCGCTCTTATTGCCCATTTTGCTGATCCAACTTCTGCGGAAGGAAATTCCTTCTCCCTGGCCGGGGAGCATGATCCTGCTGGGAGCATTTGTATTGGCCCTTTTGGCGGTGACCACTTTTGGGGTCTTGAATGCCCCGCTAGCGCTACGCGGACAGACTTACTGGGGTCGCGCTATACGCGCCTGGGCGACCGTCATCGTCGGATTGGCCTTCTTCCTGACCGCAGCTTGGATGAACCACGACAAAGAAGACCTGAAATTTTCCGTGCGCTGGCTGCTGGCGGGTTTCGTCCTGGATATTGCCTGGAGTGGGGTGCAGGCGCTGGCGTTTTATACGCCGCTGTTGAAAAAGGTGACGGTCACGCACTGGCAACTGGCTTTCTCGATGCGCGAACTGGTCAAGACCAACCGTGTTTCCGGGATGGCGTACGAACCGGCCTGGCTGGCGGGACAGATTGCCACGGTCTACCTGCCCTGGTTGTTTGCGGCCGTGCTGACGAAAACACACTTCACCCGTTTCAAGTGGCTCGAAGTGCTGCTGCTCGGGCTGAGTGGCCTGCTACTGCTGGCGACTTATTCGCGCGGCGGACTGGTCACAGCCTTGGGGGCAGTTGCATTAACCTTCCTGCTGGTAGGTGGGGATCTGATGCGCGCTGGTTGGCGCTGGTTCTATACCGGCTTCCAGCGTGGCGAGCATGCGATGCTACGTTGGCTGTTTGCAATGAGCTTGCGTTTTGGCATGATCCTGTTGGTGGCAGCGGCTGTTGTGGGCGCATTCTTATTTCTGGGGCAGAAAGGCTACATAGCCCGCCTGTGGAACACGCAGGCCGGAAGCCTGGAAGAATTCATCATCGCGAACTCGGCTGGCGCTCGTGCTGCCTATAGCTGGGCCGGGCTGGCTACCTATAGCGAACATCCCTGGCTGGGTGTTGGCCTGGGTGCCAGCGGCTTTTATCTGTATGGCAACTTGCCTGATTGGGCGCTGACCACCGTGCCCGAAATCGCCCGTCAGTTAGACCCATCCAACCACCTGTATCCCAACCCAAAGAACATGTATGTGCGCGTCCTAGCCGAAGGCGGGCTGCTGAGCTTTTCGCTTTTCCTGGCATTTTTATTCGGTTTATTAGGTGATGCGTTATCCTTTTTGCGTAAGCCGGGACTATTGCGTTTTCTTGGCATTGCCGCTTTGTGTTCCTGGCTGGCGATTGCACTCTACAACGTCACACAGGACTCTTTCGCAACCCCGAATATTTGGGTAAACTTGGGCATTCTGGTCGGTATGACGAGAACCAATTCTGAGAGCGCATTGGAGAAACGTTCATGATTGTCCTTTCTGTAGGGATGCCGCGCGCGGGCTCGGGCTGGCATTACAACCTGATCCACGATTTGATGAAGACCACCGGCTGCGCTGACGCGCGCGATATCCGTGAGCGATACCGCTTACAGGGCATCCTGACAGAAGTCAACTGCAACATCGGGGTGCTTTCATTGCGACGACTGGCGCTGGTGACGGTTCCCGCGTTGGCAGGCAAGACCTTTGTCATCAAAGCACACGCCGCGCCGACGGCCTGGTCGCGTTTGCTCTCGACGATGGGCCTGCTACAGGCCACATACATTTATCGTGACCCACGCGATGCCATGCTCTCGGCCTATGAATACGGTCAACGGGGGCTGGAAAAAGGTCACCCGAATGCTTTTTCGCATCTGAGCGATTTCGAGAAGTCGCTGGCGTTTATGGAAGGGTACGTCCGCATTTGGGAAAAGTGGCAAGTCGAAAAGGATGTGCTCATCGCCCGCTACGAGGACTTGTTGCAGGAATACGATGCGGAATCGGCCCGTCTGGTGGAGTTCCTGAAATTAAATGGGAGCAGGCAGGAGGTCCAGGAGGTGATCGCGGGCTATCGTCCCAGTCAGGCGGAGGGACAGCAGGGTTTACACTTCTATAAGGGCAAAATCGGCCGTTTCCGTGAAGTCTATTCAGTGGAACAACAGTCGGTTTTAGCCGACCATTTTGGAACTGATTTGGAGAAAATGGGATACGAAATTTAGCTTTGGCCTAACCTGTAAGTTCCTACTAAGGTTGTCTGGGGCTTTTTTCGGTTATTATTAGATTATGCGTACGTTCGATACTCCATACGTTGCGGATTGGTATGCCGTCTCTTTACGCTGGTTGACGCTGTTGGGAATGATCGTTTCACTGGCGATGGGGGGAGCGTTATTGGACGTCGCTGTCTGGCCGCTGGGTGGACTTGTCCTTTGGAATATGACCATGACAACCTTCGCCGGTTTGAATTCCCGTATGGCTTATCATCGTCAGATCAGCCTGGCGATTGATGTGTTAATGACCGGTGTATTTTTCTGGTTACAGGGGGGCATGTTCGGGCCAGCGCTGTGGGCCGGCCTGTTGCCCATTTTGATCGGAGCAATATACTTTGAATTGTGGGGGGCGCTGATTGTTGCGGTTATATTCTCTGGTCTGGAAGTCGCCAGTCTTTGGAGCGGTTCTATTTCTCAGCCCTTGATACAGGCCTCCCTGACTGTTATTGGCAGCACCTTGGGACTTGGTTTGATCTTTGGGTTTATCAGTCACCAGTTGATCGGGTTTTTGCGGCGTATGCGCGTGACACGCATCGATGAGGAACAGCGCCGCATTCGCGTGGAAAATGAACGTTGGCGCGCCTTATATGAATTGACTGCTTCGTTAACTGGCACACTTAGCTACAGGCGCGTGCTGGATTCCGTGCTCGATCTGGGATATATTGCCCTGAACCCTGATCCCGAAGCAGAAACGGATGAAAAGTTGATCAGTGCCATGTTGCTGTTTCAAGGCGACCGGCTTGAAATCGGGGCGGCCAGGCGCTTAACCGGTGCTGATCTACGAGTAAGGTTGGACGCCAAAGAAGGCCTGCTGAAGCGTGTGGTCGATGAGGGGGAAGCGGCATTGATCACGAACGTCAGCTATGATCCGGAACTCGGTCGCATGATTGCCCTGCGCAACTGCACGGCGGCCTATTGTTTTCCACTGCGCAGTGGCTTGAATGTGTATGGCGTAATGTTGTTTGCTCACGCTGACCCGAATTACTTCACCCAGGAACGCATGGAGCTACTGGATATGATCGGACGACAAGCTGTGATCGCTATCCAGAATGCGCGCCTGTATCAGGATTTGCTCGAGGAAAAAGAACGCATGGTAGAAGTCCACGAAGAAGCGCGCAAAAAGCTGGCGCGCGACCTGCATGATGGACCGACCCAATCTGTGGCTGCTATGGCCATGCGCATCAATTTGACGCGCCGCATGTTTGACAGGGATGAGAAATTGGCCCTCGAAGAATTGGTCAAGATCGAGGAACTGGCGCACCGCACGACCAAAGAAATCCGTCACATGCTCTTTACCCTGCGACCGCTCATCCTGGAGTCTCAGGGTTTGAAGGCTGCGCTACAGTCTATGGCTGAGAAGATGCGCGAAACGTATACGCAGAATGTAGTCATCGATGTCAACGAGAAGGTTCTCGAAGACCTGGAAATGGGCAAGCAGGGCGTAATTTTTTATATCGTTGAGGAAGCGGTCAATAACGCGCGCAAACATGCCGCTGCCTCGAATATCTGGGTGCGTTTGAAACAATTGGAACCCGGCCTTTCCCTGCTCGAGATCCAGGACGATGGCATGGGTTTCGATGTGAAGGCTGTGACCAAGGCCTACGATAATCGGGGCAGTTTAGGGATGGTCAACCTGCGCGAACGGACAGAACTGGTCAATGGATTGTTGAATATCCAGTCTCAACCTGGCAAGGGCGCGCTCGTCCAGGTTTATGTGCCGCTCACTGAAGAAGCAGCCGACCGTCTGCATCACGCCAGGGCCTGAAGCTATATGCCGATTGCCGCTGGATTGTATTACTTCGCTCACGGGGAAGAATTGCGCGACCGCCCCCCCGTGTTGCTGATCCACGGGGCCGGTGGTTCCCATCTGAATTGGCCGCCCCAGATCCGGCGCTTGAACGGACAACGCGTTTTCACGCTGGATTTACCCGGTCATGGAAAGTCAGAGGGGGTGGGCAGGCAAGACATCACCGAATACGCCATATCTGTGTTTGAATTTATGAAGGCCTTGCGCCTTTCTTCTGCAGTCGTGGTCGGTTTCTCGATGGGCAGCGCGATTGCGCTTTCCCTGGCGCTCAAGTATCGGAAACGGGTGCTTGGCCTGGGGTTGGTTGGAAGCGGTGGAAAGATGCGTGTGGCCCCGTCCACGCTCGAGCTGGCCTCCAGCGAATCCACATTTCTGCCTGCCGTCGAAACGGTCATCGAAAATTCCTATAGCTCTGATGTCGATCCGCGTGTAAAAGAGTTGGCTGTCGAACAAATGCAGGAGACCCGTCAGGCGGTGCTGTACAGCGACCTTGTCGCCTGTGACACCTTTGACGTCATAGAGCGCGTGGACGAGATCCGCGTCCCCACGCTGCTCCTCTGTGGCAGCGCCGACCGAATGACGCCCCCTAACCGTTCGGAATACCTGCGCGACCAGATCGAAGGGGCGCAACTGCACATTCTGGAAGGGGCCGGGCACATGGTCATGATCGAGCGGCCGGACGAAGTGGCCGGGTTGTTAACTGAATTTTTAGGTCAATTCCACTAAATTCCTAGAAGCTCTTTCAAAATTGGAATAGCATTTTGTAACGCCCGACCGCGATGGCTTAGGCGATTTTTTTCGTTCATCTCCAGTTCGGCCATCGTTTTGCCTAAACTTTCTAACAGGAAGATGGGATCGTAGCCAAAACCGCCCGTCCCGCGTTCCTCAGGGATGATCTGGCCGGGACAGGTCCCCTCGGCTAGCTTCACGCCTCTTCCCGGCCCCGCAATTGCTACCGTTGCCCGGAACCTGGCCACCCACGGACGGGGTTTCTTGCTCAGGTTCAGCAGCAATGTGGCACGCCGGTCGGCGTCCGTGGCGCCTGGCAGCGGCACATACCGCGCGGAGTGCAGACCGGGCGCGCCGTTCAACGCATCCACTTCCAGCCCGGAGTCGTCAGCCAGAGAGACCAGCCCGCTGGCCTGAAAAAAGGCCAGGGCTTTCTTGGTGGCGTTCTCGGCGTAGGTCTGGCCGTCTTCTTCTACTTCGAGTTCCAGGTTAATGTCAGCCGGGGAGAGCAATTCGACATCTAAATCTTTCAGGATGGCCCGAATCTCTTTGAGCTTGCCCTTGTTATTGGTGGCGATCAGGAGTTTTGGTTCACGCATAATAGCCATGATTATAATGTTTATGCAGGTATTCTGTTAAGAAAGTGAGCTTCATATTGAACGAAGAGAAACGATTACAGGATTCGCGCCAATATTGGGACGATATAGCGCCATCATTTGATGATGAACCGGATCACGGTTTACGCGATCCCTTTGTCCTTGAAAATTGGACTGAATTTCTTAAGACCTGTATCCCTTATACGGATGCAGCTATTCTGGACATTGGTTGTGGAACAGGGTCATTGAGTGTTGTACTGTCTGGACTTGGTCATCGTGTTACGGGGATTGATTTGTCACCGTCCATGATTTCTATTGCACAAGCGAAAGCTTCATCTCAAGACCTTCAGGTTGAGTTCCATGTTATGGACGCAGTATTTCCTCGATTGCCTCATGGACAATTTGATGTGATTGTTTGCAGGCATTTGCTTTGGGCACTGCCAGAGCCAGAACAGGTACTTCAAAGATGGGTTGAATTGCTAAAACATAAGGGTCGTTTACTTTTAATTGAAGGATATTGGGGAACTGGCTCGGGTTTGCGCGCAAACAAGCTTGCTGAAATGCTGCCGCCTGCTTGCAGCAACGTTTCAACTCAGAATTTAAGCAATAATCCCAATTTATGGGGGAAAGTTGTCACTGATGAGCGGTACGCAATCATTGCAGATATTGATCAATTTGTGTCCCAGGGGGGCGAGACTGCACCTTAGTGGGGCAATATTATGATCGCTTGAGCTTTTTGAGAGCCCAATCTGCATGTTCTCGCACCAGCGGCTCATCATCTTTCTTGGCGTTTTCGAGCGCCAGGATTATGTTTTCATCTCCTGAGTCGCCCGCTGCAACGGCTACATTACGCAGGTAGCCGCGTCGTTTGGCGCGTTTGACCGGGCTGTTTTTGAACTTGCGGTTGAAGGCTTCGGGGGTCAGTTCCAGTTCGTGGAGCAGGTTCGGACGGGGCACATCGAGCCGGGGGGCGAATGAGGCGTCATCTTGTGGGCTGGCGAAGCGGTTCCAGGGGCAGACTATCTGGCAGACGTCACAGCCAAAGACCCAATCTCCCAGCAGCGGGCGTAGTTCCTCGGGGATGTCATCCTTCAACTCGATGGTCAGGTAGGAGATGCAGCGCCGCGCGTCAAGCGTTCGGTCTGGCAGAATGCAGGAGGTGGGGCATGCTTCGATGCAGCGCGTGCAGGTGCCGCAGTGGTCGGAGTTAAGAGGAGCGTCAGGCTCCAGTTCGATGCCAAGCAGGATTTCGGCCAGCAGGAAATAGGAGCCGTGCTTGGGGTTGATTAGGCAGGTGTTCTTGCCGATCCAGCCCAGCCCGGCGCGTTGCGCCAGGTCGCGTTCGAGGATGGGTCCTGTGTCGGTGTAATAGCGGTTGGACACCGCATGGCCGACCTGCTCTTCGATAAAGGCGACCAGTTCCTGCAACCTGGGGATGAAAACGTCGTGATAGTCGTCGCCCCAGGCGTAGGCGGCCACCCGTCCGGTTGGAGCAGGTTCCTCGGAGGCCTCAGCAGACTTGGGGTCCGCGTAGGGTGCGGCCAGCACCAGGATGGATTTGCATTCGGGCAGGATCAGGCGTGGATCGGCGCGGCGCATGCGGGACCGTTCGTCCGCCAGATAGCGCATGTCCCCGTGACGCCCGGCATCCAGCCAGCGTTCGAAAGTAGATAGATGAGGTGGCGGTTCAGGCGTAGTAACGCCGGCCAAGGGAAATCCCAGCCGGCGTGCTTGCTCTTTGATGGCACTCTTGAGAGTCACGTTGATTATCGGACAACGATGGACACGTAGAAAAATTCCCCAAACGTGCTGCCTGATGCATTCTGCATGCGCCAGTAGCTGCGGTGCTCCCCGGCGTTCGAGGGAGCCTTGAAACGCACGGAAACTTCGGCTTCTTCTCCGGGCGCAACGGCTGTTGTCAGCGGTTCGGCAATGCCATCCAGCTTTTCATCATAGCCATGAATGAGAGTGTAACCGGTGCCCCAGGTGCAAGAGCCGGTATTTTTGATTTTCCAGGTTTTGACGAAGTCCTGCCCCGACGTCATCTGGGTACCATCCGGCACGGTCACATCAGAGACCCAGATAGCATCATCGCAGGTAATGTCGGTCGGTGTGGCCTCGAAGGGATTGTTCGTTGGTACCGCTGTGTCGGTGGGCTGTACGGTTGCTTCAGGTGTCAGACTGGCAACATCTGTGGCCGTTGCCGCCACTGTCGGAGGAATGGCCTGCGCTGTTTGGGTGAATTCGGCAATAACGGTCTCGGCTGCAAACGTGTGAATGGCGTTCACGTCGATGGTTGGTTCTATGGGCACTGTAGGGCCACAGGCATATAGCAGGACTCCCAGAACCATCAACGTGATAACTCGTTTGATCATAGGATCTCCGGGTTTTTGTGAGGCACAATTCGGTATTTACTGAACCTTGACGAGCACGCATAAATATGTGCCAAAATAGTAACCGTTGTCTCCTTGCATTCTCCAGCAACCGCCGTGGTCACCGACACTATCCGGTACTTTCATATCAATCCGTATTTCGACAATTTCATCGGGTTTAACAAAATCTTTCTTTGAAGATTTTGTAGTGATTTTCCAGGGTTCACCGCCCATTGATTCGCCTGTTACAGGTTGCAAGGAGAAACCATCGTCCCAGGTGCAGGTGCCGGTGTTTTGGATGCTCCATACTTTCGCAATTAAAGCACCACCTTTAACAACGGTTCCATCGGGATAGGTGACATCTGAGACAAAAGCCGAGTTATAGCAGGTGTCGCCCTGGGTAGCCACAGCAGCTATGGGTGTGATGGTTGGAAAGGTAGCACCTCCAGCGGGTTGCGTTCCAATTCCAAACGTTGGCAGTGGCGTTGTCCCAGGAAGCGTCGGAGCCCCTGCGCCAGGATTTTCAACAGCAAAGGTAGCGGGAGGGGTATTGGTTGGAACTTGCGTGGCAGTTGGGGCAGCCAGAGCGGTTTGGGTAAGCTCTAAGGAGTATTGCGCCACAACGGTTTCTGCAGCTGCTGTGAAGATCGCTCCGACATCTGGCGTAGGTTGTGGTTCCTGACCGAAATTGCAGGCTGACAGGACCAGTGAAAGCGCCAGTACCATGATCAGCCAACTACTTTTCGTGTATCGCATTCGATACCTCCATACAAGTTTTCTTTCGCATGATTTGGGGAGAACTGATTTCTCCTTTTTTCATTATAACGCACCTTGCCCTCTGAACAATAATCCTGGCTGCCAGCCTAAAAATAGGAGACAGCCAGGATGTAAGCGTTTAGGAGAAGCTTGTTTATGGCGTATTTGTGGCGGTCGGCGTTGAAGTTGGTGTTTCAGTTGCAGTTGCGGTCGCTGTAAAGGTCGGTGTGGCTGTAAACGTGGCAGTTGCCGTCGGACTGGCTGTCGAGGTTGGCGTTGGCGGAGGTGTTCCCTGGCGTACGATACGCGGGGCTACCCACAGGGCCTGATCCTTGCCCTTTGAAGCATTAGCAGATACGGTCAGGTAGAACCTGACGTTTTTCCCGGCCAGGGAGCTCAGGTCGAGGTCAACTGGATAATAATTCCCTTCATAGATCTCATGCCATTCTTTGAGAGTTTTTATCGAACCGCTTCCAACTTTATATTCAAGGCTGAAGATAACATCACAGGTATTGGCGTTGTATTGGCAGTTTACATCTGCCAGAAAATGATCGCCTTGCTGCACATTGATGCCCGGATAGCGACCCTCGATATAACCGTTCTTGGTATGTCGAGGTGCTGTCAGCAGTCCGGGTTGGTCTACCCTGGTTCCATTTTCGATACGCGGATCAGACAGTTTCAGTACATATCCGTTGTCATCATCCTCTACGCCCGGGCAGGGCAACGAACCAGTATTGCTCTCCCACTCTGCGTCGCAAGCCCTGGCAACGAAATCATAGGAAACATACTCAGGCCCAAGGACATTGATGTCAACCCAGAAAGCTGTATCGGCTCGCGAACCGATCCCGAATAAGACCCCGGATGCGTTACGAAGCTTCCAGTAACTGCGGTAGTGCCCCTTTTTGGTTGGCGCGGTCAAATTGACGGAGATGTCTATTGTCTCGCCCGGGTTGACGTTACCAGATAAACTGACCAGAGTGGGTGCACTCATGCCGTCGCCATTTACAAAAATCAAGGCGTAGGAGGAGGTCCAACTACAGGTGCCAACATTTTGCAAACGCCATGTTTTGGTAAATGATTTTCCGGGGCTAAGCGTGCTGCCATCAGCGATGGTCACATCTTTGACGAAAGCAGCCGCGTCACAGCGCTTAACCGGAACAGGGGAGTAATATATATAAGGCGTCGAGGTTGGGAATGACAAGATGGGTGTTGACGTTGGATAGGGGGTCGAGGTGGCAAGCAGAATACCAGGGGTGTTATTCCCCTGGTTGGCCATCGCATCCAATGTTTGTGCAGCGGCGGTGTATAACGGATTCAGCGTTGAGGCTGCATCCGGGGGTTCACTCACACCCAGGTTGCAAGCTGAAAGAAGAAGCGCCAGGATTGCAATCCATGGAATTGTTGTGAGACTCTTTTTCATAAGAACCTCCAGTTCCTTTCGCGCCGCTCTGAACGCAGGCGGCATCCAATGATTACTGCTTCTTGCATATTTCCCTGAACTTATATCTAGCAAATTGCTTTCTAATTCAGGGCTGCAGTTCAAATATTTTCGCAGTACTTTGTAGAATATTATATTCTCATGGATATAGACGTTTTTCCTGGCATCGAAGTTCCACAAAAAACAGCCGAGAATCAAGTCTCAGCTGTCCACATATTTTAAATAACGAACTGATTGAAACTTTTCGTTCTGAGCGCAGCGCAGTCGAAGGGCACTTTAGTAAAAACGCTTCGACTACGGTGCAAAAAGCGCAGTTCCGCTCAGCGAGGAAAGACTTTTTTGAGCAAGTTTCAATTACTTCAATAAGTATTTACGCAACTCGCGAAAAGATACCGAAAATAAGGGAGCGTGCTGCACGCTCCCTTTCAACTACGCACTCCCCATGACTTTACTGACAATCATAAACGAAGGTTTGTTGTGGATACTCCTGGTAATCAGGTTCGCGGATGACGATTTGCATCCATTTTGTGCCCGGTGTTACACCCAGATGCATGCTCCATTCGCGTGTCACGGTGATGGAATCCGGCTTTCGTGAATTTTAGCGTGAAATTGGGGCCAGGGTCAGGCTTTGTATTGTTCCCGTCGCTTTGTAGCCATTGATACTTGACTGTTGTCGGACCATTGGTTGTGATAGTCGCATTGACACGATACCACACGTTGGTTGCACAACCGGCAGCGGGATCGCGCACGACATTATAGGTCACATTTGTGACGGTGTAGTTGGGGTTCGATGAATCATTGACATTGATCTGCACGTAAAAAGGCTGGTCATATTGGCCAACACCAAACGGAGTTCCCCATTCCGACTGGAGCTTCCAGTATCCGCTGAAGTTTCCATTGGTTGTTGGCGCAACCAGCGAAAGCGGAATTTCCACATCCTCACCAGGAGCGACTACTTTAGAGAGAGGGTACTCTTGCAACCCGCCCATCAGGTCACCGCTCCAGTAAATGATTTTGTATGAGGTATTCCAGGTGCAGGTGCCGTTATTTTTCAAGCGCCAGGTTTTCTGGAAAGTCTCACCGGGCTGCATGATGGTCCCATCGGGGATCGTTTCGCCAACCAGGTTAGCCAGCACCTGACAGGTATTTCCTGAACCGGCCGGACCGGGAGCGGTTGGCGGCGCAAAAGTGGGGACATCTTGTACAGTGGCGGTCGCCTCTGGCGCAGACGTTGGGCCTGCTTCCGTTGGTACGGGCGTAGCCGTGGCCTGGGCCCTTTGTGTGCCCTGCGCGGACACCGTCATAGCGACGGCCGTTGCGATCGTGTCGGTTTCTGCATTTGCGCTGCCGCAGGAGGTCACAAACAGGGCAAAGAGCATGAGAATGGATAGAAAGTTGTACTTTCGATTTCTTTTCATTCTGTGTCCTTTCGGCAAATATAGTGATTTGCCAGCGGAATATTATACTGCTTGGACATTAAAATCTACTCATGAAAAGCGCCCGGTCACCCGGGCGCTAAAGCGGTCAGGAAAAGGGTTACGGACAACTGAAATTTGCTCGCCCAAATTGCTGATGGTTGGGTTTGTCAATGTAGATGTCCATCCATTTATCTCCCGAGGCGGTTGTCGACCAACTGGTTGTGACTGATTTTGTTCCTGCCGAATCAAATACCAGGTCAGGATGAGTAGCGGTGTCCGTAGCTCCATCACTCCGTATCCATTTATAGGTGACTGTACCTGCGCCATTTGTTTTGATGTCAGCTTGGATTTGGAAATTACCACATCCGCCTGAGACAGACATGTCGACGCTTGTCACAGCGAATGGACCACCCCCACCTACCTTGATGGTCACATAGAAGGTAGCGAAGGTTGTTCCGGCTGCATTGCGCAACTTCCAATAGCCGGTGTAATCACCGGACGTGGCCGGGGCTTTCAGATCGACGGAAATATCCATCGTTTGACCAGGGTTGACATTGCCAGTCAATGCCTGGCTAGCGGGTCCGCTCATGGAATCGCCACTACTGAACACAACGGCATAGGATGACGTCCACGAGCATGTTCCAGAGTTCTTCAAGCGCCAGGTTTTTGTGAACGATTCACTTGGGTCTACCACCGTGCCATCCGGGATGGTGACATCGGTCACGAAATCGGCGTTGTCACAATCCTGGGTGGCTGTTGCAGCCGGCACGTTGAGGGTAGGAGAAGCAGCAGCCAATGTGACGGTAGGCGGGGCGATTGTGCTCGTTGGTAGAACCGCAACGGTCGGCGTATTTTGCGCTGCAGTTTGGGTCAAGCTTGCTTCCACGGTCTGTGCTGCGGCAGTCAGGATCGCACTCGCGTTCCCGCCTCCATTCTCCTCCTGGGTGCCGCTGGCCGGCAGGTTGCAGGCGCTTAAAACCAGCGCGAGGAATAGGACGGTTGAAACGAGCCGAGACAGTTTAGACATATTCTCTGATCTCCTTGTAATAGTCAGTAGTCACGAAACGGTTGGTATTCTTTTGGTTTTCGTGAAGTACTGATAGTTCATAATACGCTAAGGTTGGTATGTGATGGATAGTTTTGGCCCGCTGGCACTACAGGTCATATAGTCAGCTTGCCCGTCCCCATCGCTGGTACCAGAAGAAGGATGCAGGCGGATTTGGAAGCGGCTCTTGCCTTCTGTCACCCGTGTTTGCACGTAGGATTTGACATCGATCGAACTGCCGGGCAAGGCGTTCAATAATTGGATGCCGGTCCCGGAGATGTCGTAATCGGATTGATCCAACGGCAAGGCATATTGCACCTCACCAACCCAGATACCGGACAGGCTACCAAACGGGTCTTGCATTTGGGCGCAAGCGCTTAAATCCAATGTCGCCGCTGTGACAGTCTTTCCACTCAAGGAAGATATATCAAAGCTCATGTAGCCGCGTGCGAGGTAATTGCTGCCAGTGTCGCCCGCCAGAATAGTGCCATTGACGACTGCCAATCCTGCGGCCGGCTCATATACAGTCCCGCCTTCTGTGCCGCCCGTGGCGTTCAACGTGATAGAGGTCGGGCCGGCAGTCGGCGTGGGCGTTTTCACTTTGATGTCCACGTAGAATTGCGAAAAATGCACGCCAGCCGCGTTGCGCAGCTTCCAATAGCCCTTGTAGCTTCCGTCTGCCGCCGGTGCGGTGAGGTCCACAGATATATCAACCGTATCACCAGGATTGACGTTGCCAGACAATGCCTGGGTGGCTGGGCCGTTCATGGAATCTCCGCTGCTGAATATAACCGCGTAAGACGGCGTCCATGAACAGGTGCCAACGTTCTTGAAGCGCCAGGTTTTGGTGAAGGTTTCATTTGGCTCCAGAACCGTGCCATCCGGGATGGTCACATCATCGATAAATTGTGCCACGTCACAAGACTCGGTGGGTGGAACACTGGTCGGAGGCACGCTGGTAGCTGCCACAGCTAACGTGGATGTGGGGATACCAGCGGTGCTGGTTGGTGGGATCGTGGGTGGATTCAAAATGGCGGACTGCGTCATATTGGCTTCCACCGTTTGGGCGGCGGCCGTCAGGACGTCTTGTGCGCCTTGTGTGGGGGTGGCGTTGGAGGGTAAATTGCAAGCGGAAATTCCAACCACGAGTGCTAAAAGAATCGAAACGAGCCGGGTGGTTTTTAACATTCTCTCTTCCTCCTTACAAAATCGTGATCTTATTGTATCGCAGGCTCATGAAAAAGTCTTGTTTTCATAGCCCCCCAAAGTGGTGAATCAAAACAGGAGCCTATGCGGCTCCTGTTTACAACTATCGTTTTTTATCAGGCGTGTGAACCTGCCATCCACAAGCCAAGTTCTTCACGAGAGGCCTGTTTGGCGTCTACCGTGGTGACGATCTGTCCACGGTACATGACGGCGATGCGGTCAGAGAGAGCCATGATTTCGTCCAGTTCGGCGGAGATGAGCAACACTGCAACGCCGCGGTCGCGCATGGCTATGATCTCTTTGTGGATGTATTCAATGGAACCTACGTCCAGGCCGCGAGTTGGCTGGGAAGCGATCAGCAGCTTGACGTCCCGGCTGAGTTCGCGCGCGACAATGACCTTTTGCTGGTTACCGCCCGATAGTTTGGAGGTCGGCACGAAGGGCGAGGGCGTCCGCACGTCATATTCTTCGATCAGTTTGCGCGCATTCGCGTCCACGGCTTCCTGCTGAAGCACCATGCCTTTGGCGAAGGGCGGCAGGTAGTAATTGCAAAGTACCATATTATCAGCCACGCTATAACTGAGTACCAACCCGTGCTTTTGGCGGTCTTCAGGAATATGTGCCAGACCGGCTTCAATAATGGGCCGCGGGGTTTTGCCTGTGACGTCATTGCCAGCCAGTGCCACGGAACCGCTTTTGGTGTCGCGCAGGCCGGTGAGCGCCTCGGCCAACTCAGTCTGCCCGTTGCCCTGTACCCCGGCGATGCCCAGCACCTCGCCAGCACGTACCTCGAACGAGACGCCGCGTAACGATTCCAGCCCACGGTTGTCGATCGCATGCATATCCTCAACCTTGAGAATTTCTTCCTGGGGGCTGGCCTCCCCTTTCTTGACCGTGAGAATGACTTCACGGCCTACCATCATGGAGGCCAGCTTGGCCTCGTCCATATCTTCGGGCGTGACCGTGCCGACCACGCGTCCTGAACGCATGACCGTGATGCGGTCTGCGACAGCCAGCACTTCCTTGAGCTTGTGAGTAATGAAAATGATCGAGTGGCCGCGCTCGGTTAGCCCGCGCATGATGACAATAAGTTCATCAGCTTCTTGCGGGGTGAGTACCGCTGTCGGTTCGTCCAGGATAAGGATTTGCGCATCGCGATACAACGTTTTGATAATTTCAACACGTTGTTGTGCGCCGACGGGGAGCTGGCCGACCAGCGCTTCGGGGTCTACGTCCAGACCGTATTGATGCGAGAGCTCCTTCACTTTGGCGGAAACAGTTTTTCGGTCCAGTATGCCGCGCTTTATGGTTTCTTCGCCCAGCATGATGTTTTCTGCCACCGTGAAGACCGGGATGAGCATGAAATGCTGGTGCACCATCCCGATGCCCAGTGCGATCGAGTCGTTCGGGTTGTCGATTTTGACGGCTTTCCCATTGACGAGCATTTCGCCTTCATCCTGGTTGTAAAGTCCGTACAGGATGTTCATCAATGTGGTTTTGCCAGCGCCGTTCTCGCCCAGCAACACATGGATCTCGCCTTTTTTCAGGTCAAAATCTACTTTGTCATTAGCCAGCACGCCGGGGAAGCGCTTAGTAATACCCTTGGCCTGGAGGACAATGTTGTTGTCTGTCATGTGGTCCTCCTATTTCTCGTAAGGGACGCCATCTGCAGCGGGCGGAATGGTTTTGCCGATGATGCCGGTCAAGATCAGCATGGTCAAAACATAAGGAGCAAGACCAACCACATAGGAGTTCTGGAGAAAGGCCCATTCAGGCGGGATCAATGTCCGGTAGAATTGTAAATTGATCTGTAGGGCTTGTGCCGCACCGAAAACAAGTGCCGCCGCCCAGGCCCCAAAGGGTGTCCAATTGCCGAAAATCATGGCCGCCAGCGCGATGAAGCCGCGGCCATTGGTCATCAATGGCTCAAAGGACGAGATTGATTCGAGCGTGAAATAGGCACCTCCCAAACCGGCGAGAAGGCCACCAATAATCACATTGATATAACGCATTTTTACTACATCGATACCGACAGTATCGGCTGCCCTGGGATGCTCACCAACCGCGCGAGTGCGAAGTCCCCAACGGGTGTAGAACAGAATGATGTGAGCCAGGATAACCAGGAGCACGGCTAAAATAGTGATCGGTTGCTGATCAAAGATGCGGCCGAAAGTGGGAATATCAGCGAGCAAGGGAACATGAACGCGTGGTAAGACACCCGGAGAGTGCGGGACCTGACCGCCAAAGACGCTGCCAGCCCCAAAAAACATCTGGCGATTGAGGAAGCCGGTAATGCCGATCGCCAGGATGTTGATCACTGTTCCACCAATAATCTGATCCACCATGAAGGTAATCGAGAGAACGGCGTGCAATAGTGCAAATAGACCGCCTGAAAGTATGGCACCAAAGACCCCAATAATTAAGCTTATCAGAGGGGGCATTTCAAAAATTGTGTTCATGTAAATGGCCGCCAGCCAACCAAAAAAGGCGGCTGCCAGCATCATGCCCTCGATACCGATGTTAACCACCCCGGCGCGTTCGCAGAAGATACCGGAGAGAGCGCCCAGAGTCAATGGCGTGGCAACTGCGATGGTAGTCGCCAGCATGCTGGTGATGATCAATAAAGGTGTATTCTGGGTGAAGCCAATCAGCACGACAGTCCCGAATATAATAACAATAACCAGTCCAATAACCGCGAAACGTCGCCAGTCCATGCTTCCTCCTAGCCGCCCCAACCGCGCGTCAAGACCACCCGTTCTTCTTGTACGCGGATGCGATAGATGAAACGAACGATGGCATCTGCTGCCACGAATAACAGGATCAAAGCCTGGATGACTGAGATGATATCAACCGGTATCTGGGTCAGGAATTGCATGCGGGTGCCCCCATTCCGCATGGCTCCGA
Organism: uncultured Chloroflexia bacterium; assembly: GCA_963785535.1. Lineage (GTDB taxonomy): Bacteria > Chloroflexota > Anaerolineae > Anaerolineales > Villigracilaceae > JAABUE01. The sequence continues at coordinate 244,982 of CAWAVQ010000008.1, forward strand.
ACAGGATGGCTGCCAGAATTACCCCAAATGGATTGTTCTTGCCCAGCAAGGCAATAGCAATAGCGTCGAAACCATAGCCGACCGAAAAACCGAGTTCATGGCGATAATTGAGGGCAGAGACCTCGATAACACCCGCCAGTCCAGCCAAGGCGCCAGAAATCGCCATCGAAATGACAATCGTACGTTTGACGTTAATGCCGGCATATTTAGCGGCATCGGGGTTGGCACCCACAGTGCGGATTTCAAACCCCATTGTGGTCTTCCAGAGTAGCCACCAAATAAATGCTGAGACAATCAATGCAAACACAAATCCCCAATGAACGCGCATGTCAGGAAAGATCGGGGGAATGCGTGCGCTTGCAGCAATCTCAGGCGTGCGCGCCACAACGTTCAACGGATTTGGATCTTTCATCGGCCCGTTAAGCAGAAAAGAAGTAATGTTCAGGGCAATATAGTTCATCATGATGGTGTTGATAACTTCGTGCCCGCCCGTATAGGCCTTAAGCGCGCCCGGAATGCCGCCCCAAATTGCGCCAGCCAGCATCCCAAGCCCAATAACGAGTGGAATGTGAATAATTGCAGGGATAGAGATGCCAAGCAGGCCGGGCAGGGCATAGCCAACCCATGCAGCTGCCACTGCGCCAAATGCCAGTTGGCCTTCTGCACCGATATTGAACAGCCCGCCTTTGAAAGCGAACGCCACGGCCAATCCCGCAAAGATATAAGGCGTGGCCCAAACGGCCGTTTCACTCAATGCGCTGGGTGAGCCAACCGCCCCTTGCAAAAGACCCATATAGGCAGCTAAAGGATCACCCCCAACCATTTTGATAATGAGACCGCCAACGATAACGGCGGTTAAGATAGCTAGCAGAGGTACAAGCAAAGGCTCCAGCCAACGTCTAAGTTTCTGTGTGAAGCCCTGTCTGTCGGTACTTTGCATCAAGCAATCTCCCTTATGATTAGAAGGAATACCTTGCCACAAAGATAAGGGGGAAAGGGCGAGAGCCCTTTCCCCCTTTGTTGTGAATTAATTAGAGATTACTCAGGGTTTCACCGGAGGCACGTTGGTCTTGATTGAGCCATCCGTTATACCTTTGAGGAGCGCCTGCATCTCCGTATCAACTTCGGCCGGAACCTGGCTGGCCAGATCGTGATAGGGAGCATAGCCAGATGGGCCGAAATAGAGACCATCTGTTGGGAAGGTGCCGTCTTTTGCCATCTTGATGAGGTCGGCGACAGGTTGAGTCTCTGGCTTCATGGCACTGGAGAGCATGTGCGCCGCAGCTTCGGGCAATGTGAAGTATTGATCAGTGTCCACGCCGATGGCATACACACCGCGCTGGGCCGCTGCATCGACTGCGCCGTTTCCGGTTTTGCCGCCGCAGCCGAAGATCGCATCTGCGCCCTTGTCTATCATGGCGTTGGCTGTATCAGCACCCCATGTGGGATCGGTAAAGGTTTTATCAAAGCCAACATCGCTATGATACACAACGGTGACTTCAGTCGTGGTGCCGTTCTTAGCATCTTCATACGCTGCGCCGGCTTTGTAGCCTTCACCATAGCGCCAGACGGGTGGGACTGCATCTGTACCACATACCGCGCCGATCTGGTGTGACGTGGACATCATCGCAGCCAAGGCCCCCACCAGGAAGCCCGATTGATCCTCGCTATATGTCACACCAACCAAGTTAGCCAGTGGCCATTCAGGATGAGTGTCATCTTTGGAAAGGAATTGATCTCCACCGATGAACAAAATGTTCGGGTATTTCTTGGCAGCATTGTAGGTTGCATCAGTTAGGGCGAATCCCCAGGTTAAGATCACATCGTAACCGGCGTCCGCGAAGGTGGCGATATTCTTGTCGTAGTCCTTGGAGTCGGTGGTTTCGATGTACTGTACTTGATCTGCAACACCTTCTGTCTTGGCCTGCTGTACGCCTTCCCAGGCGGTCTGGTTGAAGGATTTGTCATCAATCTTACCAACATCGGTCACAAAACCGACGCAGAACACTTTATCGCTCGTGCAATCAGGGGCACCGCTGGGCGCGCAAGCCGGTAGCAGCATTGCGGCGACTATAACCAGGGCAAGGACGAGATATAGTTTCTTAAGCATGTTCAACTTCTCCTCGTGAATTTGTTAAAGAAATAGAAATGGTTTGGGAAATTCTACGCCTAGGACAAATCTTGCCAGAAATCACCTCCTTCGACAGTTTATTTTCATCATTTTAGAATGAAACCCACTTCGCTAAAGTATACAATCTAATCATTTGTTAGACAAGTGCTCTGTGAATATTGAAACAAATAGGTGCATACAAAGTCACTTTTTTGATGTTGACCGGCGCATCGGACCGGATCCTCAATCTGCTCCCGTTTAATAAAAAATTTCTATACTTTGGCTTCACCGCGTCTTACTCCCAACATCAGGAACAGGGCCAGCACCATGAAAATGGGAGCGACCAACATGACCGTATTGTAGTTGTTCCCGGTCAGCTGAATCACCCAGCCGTTGACATTCGGCCCGGCAATGGCTGCTAGCGTAGAAAACAGGTAATACAACCCCGTATATGTACCGATGCGCGCGTCTTCGACCATATCGACCACCATAGGTAGAGAGTTGATATTGATCAGTGCCCAGGCGATGCCTGCGCCCATTAAGAACAGGCTGGCAACGCGCACGGTGCCGAGCACCGGCAACTTTGTCAACGGTGCAGACAGCATATCCGGTGGCAGGACAAACATGACACCGATCAGGGCCCCCAGCCCAATGATACCGGCTGAGATAGTCACACGGCGGCCAAACTTCCCGCCAAGAAAGCCTGACACCAACGCAAACAGCACGAAGAATAGCGAAAGATGACCGAGCAAGCTTGCACCATCAGCCACATCCAATCCTAATTGGTTGACGGAATACAGCGTAAAGAAGGCTTCGATGGCGTTATAGCCGATGAACCAGAAGAAAATTGCGCTGAACAAACGGATGGCACTCTTATCGTTGTCCTCAAGTACTTCACGCAAACTCCTGAACATGCTTGGTTTTTCTTTGCTTTCTTCATAGCTTTTTGGCTCTTTGATGAAGATGAGCACCAGCAAGGCGGCAAAGATGACCAACCCCGAGCCCATCCAAAATGGGAAAGCTGGATTTGACTTATACAGTGAACTGCCGACCAGAAAGGCAATGATGGCACCGATCCCCCCCATGAAGTTGATGATGCCATTGGCTTGCGAACGGAACGGGGAAGGCGTTACATCGGGCATCAGCGCGACGACCGGTGTGCGCCAGAGCGCCATGCTGAGCAGCAATGAACTGGTGCAGGCTACGAAAAAGGGCAGAACGGCTGCAATGGGGATGAGCCCAAATGCGACCGCCGAAATTGGTGCACCAATCAAAATAAACGGCATACGGCGACCAATCGGCGTGCGCAGGCGGTCTGACCAGGCACCCACCGGCGGTTGGATGAATAACGCGGCAATATTATCCAGCGTCATGAAAAAGCCGATCAGCCCGGCAGATAATCCAAATTTGTTGGCGAGAAAAATGGGGACAAAGGCGTTATACACGCTCCAAATCACACTGGTGCCGAAGAAACCAAACCCGAGTAAGAAAATCTTCCCGTAATTGAATTTTTGAGTCACTGGAGCGCCTCCACCGAGGTTGTGAACGGGCGGTTTTTCGTTGCGTACAGGTATATTAGTTGCAAGACCAACAAGCTCGAAGGTACCAATAATTGGTCAGACCAGGGATATATTTTTGAGAAGATTGCCCAGAATGCCCAGGGCGAAAAAAGCATAACCCACATAATCCATTGTAGCTTAAGTTGAGCGTAGAAATGTAAAAGGATTAGAGTTGGGATGAGTAGCAATGTCATATAATATGAACCAGTTAATTTGGTGGCCATAAAAAAAATAGCGATCAGCCCTGAAATAACCAATAATTTGTTCCTATCCGTCGAATTATTCCAAAATTGAAGGGATTGCCAGATCAAATATCCAAACAAGATCAAAATGAGCGCTACTTTTGCCACTGGATGTGTCAGCAAGGTGTCTGGCGGCCAATGCACAAATGGATTGTTGGATGAATAATAGCTGATTGTCTTTATCCAATCCGGGTACCAAAACCCTACCAAAAAGATTGTCACCAGGTTCATGATGACTAGACTGGCGCCCGTTGAGAGTACGAGTTGCTTTACTTTAGGGATTGAATTCCAAAGGATAACGAGAGAAGCAACACACGCAATCAGGAACATATCAGGCCGGATGGCAATCAAGGCTAAGGTAATTCCCGCCCAGCCGACTCTTCCTATCTTCAGGAGATAGAAAGTGAGCATGAACAAGAAAAGCATGAAAATCCCCAATTGCCCCAACGAGTAAGAGAGCACCGGGTAGAAGAAACCGATCGAACTGGCAAACAAATATGGAATGTGTTTCCAACCCCGGATGCCCAGGTTCAAGAAATCCTTCATCAAGTATAAAGCTGTAAATAGCAGGGGAAACTGTAACCCTATCCAGACTATCAATGCCACTGGATAGGGTAATAGACCAAACGGTAAGAAAGCGAGTGCCAGATAGGCAGGGAATGGAAAAGGGTGTGTATACTGACCGGGTTCGAGGGGCCCGCCGCCAAAGAATGTCTGGATATCGCTGGTGGCTTGCGCATTGTACGGGCTCTTTTGATGCAGGACTGCCTGGCTTCCATACCAGATCCAGTAGAAGTCTGATTTGTAGCCTCTGGGCTCAACGACGATTTTCTTGCCGATCCATGTGAATGCCAGGAGCAGGAACAACATCGGAAATATACCGAGAAGTATTCTTTTTATCCGCATCCCACTCCTGCAACCCAGTCCAAGTGCTTAGCTCTTTTCGTCTCTTTGGTCAGATAGAAACTTTTGTTCGGATTCTGTTAGATCTGCATGCTCAAGCATATCCGGACGGCGAGCAAGAGTTCGCAAGATAGCCTGTTCTCGTCTCCATGTCTCGATCTTGCCGTGGTCGCCAGAAAGCAGGATTTCGGGCACTTTCCAGCCGCGAAACTCTGGCGGACGAGTGTAGTGCGGGTACTCCAGCAGGCCGGTAGCATGTGAATCGTCTGCAGCGCCTTCTGGGTCGCCCAACACACCTGGAATAAGACGCGATACCGCGTCGATCAGAATCAGGGCTGGCAGTTCGCCGCCCGTCAGCACGTAGTCACCGATAGAGATTTCGTCCGTTACCAGGTGCTCGCGGATGCGCTCATCCAGCCCCTCGTAGCGGCCGCATAGCAGGGCAATTCTCTCATGACGAGATAACTCGTCAGCCACGGCTTGCGTGAAAACCCGTCCCTGCGGAGTCAGCATGATGATAGAGGGGGCAGGCTCAAGCTGGGTTTGATGCGCTCCCAGTCCCAGAACGGATTCGATGGCTTCGAAGACCGGCTCTACTTTCATGACCATCCCACCGCCGCCGCCATAAGGTGTGTCGTCTGTGGTGTGGTGCTTGTCGTGGGTGTAGTCACGGATATTATGCACGTTGACAGAGACCAGTCCGCGCTGGCGTGCACGCTGGAGAATGCTGCTATCGAGATATGGGGGGAAGACTTCGGGCAGCAGGGTGAAGACCTCGAACTGCATAGGCTGATTCTAGCATAAGAAATAGCTTAGAACCATTTAAGGTGTGGCTTGCGTGCCCGTATGCGCGATGGTAAGATGAAAACATGTATTTGAAAGGTAGTAAGTGGAGTATGAACCGCCGTCGCAGACGGCCCAACTGGTTTCGCATTACGATCTTGGTGCTTTTAATCGCGGCAGGCCTTTACCTGGACCGTGTCATCATCCCTACGGTCCCGCAGCCGTTTGTACCTACAGCCACATCTACGCGCGACCCCGAGTCGTACGTGGTGGAAGCCGAGACGCTTTTTCAGGATGGTAAACTGCCAAAGGCGATTGAAACCTATACGAGCGCTATTCAGGCACAACCTGATGATCCGACCCTGTTCATTGCGCGCGCGCGTGCGCAAATCTATGCCGGACAATATGAGGATGCACAGACCAGCGCTGAGGATGCTCTGTTGCTCAGCCCAAATAACTCGATGGCGAACGTGATGCGTGCCTGGGCCCTGGATTTTCAGGGTGATTACCTGGCGGCGGATGCGGCTATCCAGACCGCGCTAAAACTCGACCCGAACAATGCCATGGCACACGCCGTCAACGTGGAAATTTTGGTTGATTCTTATCAGAGTGGTACAGGCACATTTGAGGGTCTTGATACAGCAGCGGCAGAGTCCAGGGTAGCACTGGATCTGGCGCCCAATATGCTAGAGACCCATCGGGCGCGTGGTTATATTCTGGAAGCCACCGGGAACTATGAAGAAGCCATACACGAATATCAGGCAGCCATTGCCATCAACCCCAATATCGCTGACCTGCACATGTCTCTGGGCCGCAATTATCGCTTTTTGAATATATATGACAAAGCTGTGGAAGAGTTTACACGTGCCAATACGCTCAATCCAAATGACCCGACGCCTGATTTGTATATCTCTCGCGCATATGCGGCTGTAGGTGAGTATTCCAAAGCTGTCCAATATGCCGAAACTTCGGTCACCGATAACCCGATAGATGCCAACCTGCGAGGTAACCTGGGTGTCATGTATTACCGTAACTTCCAGTGGCCCGATGCCGTAGAGCAGCTCAAACTTGTAGTGGCTGGCGGTGCAACGGACGATAACCGACCGATTGAGCCAATCCCGTTAACCAACGATACTCGTATTGCCGAATATTATTTCACTTATGGACTGGTGCTGGCTCGTCTGAACCGCTGTGGCGAGGCCTTGCAGATCGCGCAGCAAATTCAAGCGCGTGTACCAACAGATGATATTGCGGTAACCAATGCCCAAGAAGTAAACAATATTTGTGAGCAGAACCTCGTTGCGTCTCCAACCCCGGAACTGCTCTCGTTACCGACAGAGACTCTTATTCCTGAAGATATAGCTCCTACTCCTACACCATGAACATAAACCCACGCCGGAACCTGTTTTATCGCAAACAGGGACCAAACATTTATCGCTTGTTCTTCCTGATCGTTATGATCCTGGGGGGGGTCTGGCTGATCCGCAAAGTGGACCGGGGCGACATCAAACCCCTGTTCCTGCCGACCTATGCGCCTACGCGTACCTCTGATTCCTATGTCATGGAAGGTGATGCGCAATTCACAGCCGGGGGTATGGATGCTGCTATCCTGGCTTATCAGCAGGCCGTTAAGATCGATCCGAACAACGCGGAAGTGTGGGCCAAGCTGGCCCGCATCCAGACCTATTCGTCCGCGCTGTTGACCACCGATGACGCTCAGCGAGCGCGTCTGCAGGATGCGCTCGCTTCTGCCACAAAGGCAGCCGAACTGGCGCCGGATGATAGCTTTGTGCATGCTATTTATGCCTTTACACTGGACTGGAATGCCAATTCCACATTGGTAGACAGCGATCAGGTTCAAAAATATCTGCTTCAGGCAGAACAGGAGGCCAACCGGGCCTTGCTGCTGGATAGTACCAACACGCTAGCGTTGGCTTTTTATGCCGAAATCCTGGTCGATCAACAAAAATGGACCCAGGCCGAAACGAATATCCAACAGGCTTTGGAACGCGATGCAACGTTGATGGATGTCCATCGCGTGTATGCCTACGTGCTTGAATCCTTTGGACAATATAATCAAGCCATTCAAGAATACGATAAGGCCATCGCAATCACACCCAACCTGACGTTCCTGTACCTGCGGGCCGGAGCGAACTACCGTCGTCTGGCGTTTGCGAGTCCCAACGAAGAGACCGCCACGCAATTGTATGAAAAGTCGCTGGAATATTTTGCGAAAGCCGCGGCGATCAATGAGCAGTTGGGAGTCAAAGATCCTATCCCTTACCTCTCCATTTCCAAAACTTATACGCAGATGGGTGAGTTCTTCATCGCTTCGCGGAACGTGCAAAAGGCGCTGGAGTTCAGGCCGCAAGACCCGGATGTCTATGGTCAATTGGGCATTATTTATTTCAAAGCGCGCAATTACGAAACCTCGATATATTCTCTTAAATGCGCAATTCGTGGTTGCTCGGGGGATGATTCTTGCAAAGGACGCGGCCTCGAAAAGTGCACAGAAGATGAACCGGGTGTTGACGTTACAGGACTGGCGTTATCACCCAGCACGGTGGTGTATTACTATGTCTATGGTTCGGTGCTGGCCGCTTTAAGTCGTCCCCAAGATAATAAATGTCCGGAAGCGATGCAGGTATTGGGCGAGGTCAAGCAAGCCTTTGGCAGTGATCCAGATATTGCCGGGATTATTTCTGCGGGCGAGACAATTTGCACTTCGCTGGGGGATACAGCTTCTTCTAGCCCTGGCCCTAGCGCGACACCGGAAGTGATGATTGATGGGACTGAAACTCCCACACCCTAATGCCGCAACCATCTACTGTATTGTTGTTTGCCAGTTATTGAATATAGCCTTATAGACCGATGTGGTTGCGGCACTAGTTTGTCAGAATTTTGTTAATTCCTCAAATCCCCTCTTGACTTGTGTCATAAAGAACATTATCATACGGACACATTTTAGCACTCTAAACAGTAGAGTGCTAAAACTTTGTACACACCTCGTCGTATGACCAAATTATCTTATTTAGGAGGAACAAATGGCACTTTCCCTCAAACCCTTAGGTGACCGCGTTGTGGTTGAACCCATTGAGCAGGAAGAAGTGACCGCAGGCGGCATCGTGTTGCCTGAGACCGCTAAAGAAAAGCCCCAGCAGGGCTTGATTATGGCGGCTGGCCCTGGCGCTCGCGATGAAGATGGCGAACGTATCGAGATGGATGTCAAGGTTGGCGACAAAGTTTTATACGCCAAGTATTCTGGCACCGAATTTAAAGTGGATGGCAAGAAACTGCTCATCCTGCGCGAGAGCGATTTGCTCGCGATTATTGAAGGTTAATTTTAGGAGGAATACAAAATGGCTGCTAAACAACTTGTCTTTTCTGAGGATGCACGTCGCAAGCTTAAGAATGGTATTAACGTTGTCGCCAACGCTGTTTCGGCAACACTTGGCCCCAAGGGCCGCAATGTTGCGATCGATCGCAAGTTCGGTTCCCCGACCGTAACGCATGATGGCGTTTCTGTTGCCAAGGAAATCGAACTCGAAGATCCTTTCGAGAACATGGGCGCCCAGTTGCTCAAAGAAGCTGCCACCAAAACCAATGACATCGCTGGTGACGGCACCACCACCTCAACCGTATTGGCACATGCCATCGTCAACGAGGGCTTGAAGGCCCTGGAAGCTGGCTACAACCCGATGCTGCTCAAGCGCGGTATCGAGATGGCCGCTGACGCCATCAGCGAAGAACTGCGCAAAGTGGCTGTCAAGATCGACACCAAGGAAGAAATTGGCTACGTTGCGACCAATTCTGCTGCAGATGCCGAAATTGGTGGTCTGATTGCGGATGTGATGGACAAAGTCGGTAAAGACGGCGTCATCACCGTAGAAGAATCCAAGTCCATGCAATTCGAGACCGAGTATGTCGAAGGTATGCAGTTCGACCGTGGTTACCTTTCTGCCTACTTCATCACTGATTCCGAGCAGATGGAATCAGTCATTTCTGACGCGTACGTGTTGATCCACGAGAAGAAGATCTCCGCTGCACAAGATATCGTTCCCCTGCTGGAGAAACTCGTCCAGATTGGCAAGCGCGAACTGGTTATCATCGCCGAAGACATCGACGGCGAAGCGCTGGCTACTCTCGTACTGAACAAACTGCGCGGTATGCTGAACGTACTGGCTGTCAAAGCGCCTGGCTTCGGTGATCGCCGCAAGGCCATGTTGCAGGATATTGCCATCCTGACCGGCGGTACCGTTATCTCCGAAGAGACCGGTCGCAAGCTTGAAACCGCTACCCTGCAAGAACTGGGCCGTGCAGAGAAGGTTGTCTCTGACAAAGAGAACACCACCATCGTGGGCGGCAAAGGCGAGAAGAGCGCCATCGAAGGCCGCATCAAGGAAATCCGTGCTGAGATTGACAAGAGCACCAGCGACTATGACCGCGAAAAACTCCAGGAACGCCTGGCCAAACTTTCTGGCGGCGTAGCCATCATCCGTGTTGGCGCTGCTACCGAGACCGAACTGAAAGAAAAGAAACACCGCGTGGAAGACGCCCTCTCCGCTGCTCGCGCAGCCGTGGAAGAAGGTATCGTGCCCGGTGGCGAAATTTCTCTCATCAACGCTTCTGGAGCTCTGGATAAGCTCAAACCTGACAATGAAGAGAGCAAAGTCGGCGTCAATATCGTCCGCAAAGCGCTCGAGGCCCCCATCCGTAAACTGGCTGCCAACGCTGGCCAGGATGGCTCGGTCATCATCGATACCGTCCGCCGCACGGCTGCTGAGAAGAAGAACCCCAACATTGGCTTCAACGTGTTGACTTCTGAATACACCGACATGATCAAAGCCGGTGTGATCGACCCGGTCAAGGTTGTGCGTGGCGCGCTCGAAAATGCTGCTTCCATCGCATCTATGATCCTGACCACCGACGTTCTCGTCACGGACATCCCTGAAGAGAACAAGGCACCTGCTATGCCTCCGGGTGGCGGCATGGACGGTATGTACTAAACCAACCCATTTAATATCCATGTGTAGGGGCAGGTCTTAGACCTGCCCCTACAATGTTTAATTGGTATAATCGACGCGATGTTTCCCCACCCTCGTCACATTCTATTTCGATTGACCTTGATTTTGGCTTTGAGTCTTTCTGCCTGTGCTTCATTCGCTGGTGCACCTGCTACCGCTACCCCACCTCCACCCACGCTGACGCCACTTCCGCCAACACCCACTCCGCCGCCCCTGGCTGCTACTGTCAATGGTGAGTGGATCACCGAAGAGGAATTCCAGGCCGAAGTGGACCGCTATCGCGCGGCCCAGCAAGCCCTAGGAAACGATGTTACCACTGGCGATGCGGCCAAGGTGGTGCTGGATGATTTGATCTCGCAGGTTTTGCTGGCACAGGCCGCTCGTGCCGATGGATTCGAGATAACGGATGCAGACTTGGGGTCCAGGATTGACGCGTTGCGTTCGGATGTGGGGGGCACGGATGCGCTAGCAAAATGGCAGTCCGACCATGGTTACACGGACGAATCCTTCCAGTCCGCATTGAAACGTAGCGCTGAAGCCGCCTGGATGCGTGACAAAATCATTGCGGCAGTGCCTGGTACTGCTGAACAGGTACACGCGCAGCAAATTCTGCTCTATAATGAAGATACCGCGCGCCAAGTGGCCGACCAATTGAGCGCTGGAGCCGATTTCGCAGACCTGGCAGCGCTCTACGATCCGAATACAGGCGGCGAATTGGGTTGGTTCCCGCGTGGGTACCTGCTTGAACCTGCCCTGGAGGAAGCCGCTTTTAGCCTCGAGCCCGGGCAGCACAGCGATGTGATTACAACAGAGGTCGGTTATCATATCCTTATGGTGCTCGAACGGGATCCGCAACACCCGCTTTCACCGGATGCTTATCTGGTGATGCAGGAAAAAGCTTTGGGTGATTGGTTGGCGCAGAAGCGTACTGAGAGCGACATTGTACTGGCCCCCTGATCGAAACTACCCACGGAGAACTTGATGGACGAATTCAACTTCGATGAGCCTGAACGAAAATCTTCCGGAATTTCTTTGCCTCCATTTAGCCCATGGGATATTCTCACAGTCGTGGTATTGTTGGTCACATTATGTATAGGCGTTTATTTCGTATCAATTTTTATCGACCCAGGTTCCTCGCGAAATCTACTGAAACCGTATTGGACCGCAACGCCAACGATTACGCCCCGCCAATTGGAACCTACCTGGACTCCCACAGCGACGGTCTACGTTCCGCCGACGGAGACCCTGTTGCCGTCTATCACCCCTCCGGCTACCTTCACGCCCGCCAATTTGGTTCCGGATACAGCGACGTCGGTCTCAACAGAGACGCCCACAGCTACGCCTACTCCCAAGGCGCTCTTTTCGGCTTCCTCGGTCAATGCGATTGAGAGTATCATCATCCCGCACCTATTAGATGCCAGTTGTAACTGGCAGGGTGTTGGCGGGACCGTGGATGACCAGAACAGCAGCCCTATCATTGGGATTGTGGTCCGTCTGGCAGGTACGCTAAATGGCAAGTCAGTCGAACTGACCACTGTCAGCGGCATCAGCCCGGAATATGGCAAATCAGGCTTCGAATTTGTGCTGGGTGATACGCCGGTCAATTCGAGTGACACGGTCTACGTACAATTGTTGGACCAGGCTGGTTTGCCACTTTCAGATAAGGTTTACATTGACACTTTCAGTGATTGCAAGAAAAACCTGGTGTTAGTGCGCTTCAAGAAGAATCGATAGTCCCTTATTTTTACTCTTACAGAGTACTGCGAAAATATTTGAACTGCCATTTTGAATTTAGAAGGCAATTTGCCAGATATAGTTTAGAAAAATGTGCAAGAAGCAGTAAAAATGCTCTGGTCAAGTCTCAGACCCGGCCAGAGCATTTGGTTTTATATATCTGTGGTTACACTTCCACAGTCCAGTGCGCATATTTGGGGAGTTTGGCGCGCACCGCATCAACATATAGTTCCCTGATTTTTCCCGCCACTGGTCCCATTTCACCGCTGCCAACAGGACGATAATCGACTTTGGTAATCGCAACAACTTGTGCGGCCGAGCCAGTCATAAATAACTCATCGCATATAAAGAGTTCGGTGCGGTCAATCGAACGTTCCACCACTGGCAAGCCGAGTTCGTTTTGTGCCAGTTCCATGGCTGTTTTACGGACGATGCCCTCCAGGATATTGTCCGTTACGGGGGGCGTGATAACAACCCCGTCACGTACCATGAAAATATTCATGGCGCTGCCTTCTGAGATATGACCGTTCTGGTTGAGCACCAGCGCTTCGTCAAAACCGGCACGCTGGGCGTCTGTCTTGATCAGGGCCGAATTGGCATAAGCACCGCTGACCTTGCCACGTGCAGGGATCATATTGTCGTCCAGTCGCCGCCACGAAGAAATGGTTACATGCGCGTTGGTGTCATTCTTTACGTATTGCTGGAACGGCAAGGAGAAAATCGTCAATTCATCCCTCAGGTCGTGCAAGCGCACGCCGATGCCCAGGTCGGCTTTGTAAATCAACGGCCTGATGTAGATATCGGTTTGCCAGCCCTCCATACGCACCAAATCCAGTGTCAACTGAATCAAGCCCTCCTCATCGTAAGGAATGTGCATATTCATCATGCGCCCCGAATTCAATAAACGGCGGTAGTGATCGTAAGGGCGAAAAATGTAGAGTTTTTTCTTGTTATCGTTCCAATATCCGCGAATACCACCAAACACCGCTGTGCCGTAATTGAATGCATGTGTAGCAACACTGACCTTTGCCTCATCGAAAGGGACGATTTTCCCTTCGAAAAATACGTGCTTCGGAAGATCCATGAAACACACCTCCTGAATGGGATGGGGAATTTCTGTATGTGACGATTATAACCGATGGCCTTTCGCCTCTTTCTGGACCTCGACCTGCAGCCGTTTGTGAGGCTTCCCCTTGACAAGGTACTAAACTCTGCTAAAATCTAATTCGATAACTATCGAATTAATTCTATGGAAGTAAAATATGAATGACTCGCATGAACTCCTTGATTTTGTTAAAGCGATGGCAGATGTAGACCGTTTGCGCATCATTGGCGTGCTTACTCAGCAACCTGCCAACCACTCGGAGATTGCCGGACGCTTGAATATGCCTTTGCGTGACGCAGTGGACCACCTGGCGTTTCTCGAGCAAGTTGGCATCATTAAATTGAAAGATGATTTGTACGAATTAAATACCGACAAGTTGGAGACTTTGGCGCGTGCGCAACTTCGCAAGGAAAAAATCGAATACACTCCTGCTCCCAACCTGGATGAAAAGTCGCGCAAGGTATTGGTAACCTGCCTGAACCCGGATGGCACTATCAAAGCATTGCCGCCTCAATCGGGCAAACTTAAAGTCATTCTCGATTATCTGGTACAAGCCTTTACGCCGGGCGTCAATTACACCGAGAAAGAAGTCAACACTATCATCCGCCGCTTCCACGTGGATGTCTCCGGTCTGCGGCGTGACCTGGTGGACGCCGGTTTGCTGGACCGTGAGCGTGATGGCTCCAGGTATTGGCGCGCTACTCTCCCTGAGCGGAACTCCGAAGGAGTGCAGTCGAAGGGTGCTTCGACTACGCTCCGCTCCGCTCAGCAGGAAAGTGGAGAGTCAAAATGAGTGAAGAACTGGTCACCTTCTTCAAAGCCCTGGCAGATGCTAATCGACTGAAGATCGTAGGATTGCTGGCCCATCAGCCCTATTCGGTTGAGCAACTGGCTGCCATTTTGCACTTGCGTCCGTCTACTGTCTCGCATCATCTGTCGAAACTAGCCGAAGTGGGCTTGGTCAGCGCCAAAGCGGACAGTTACTATAACGTTTACCAGTTGGAAGAAGAAACTTTGCAGAAGACACGTCTGCTGTTCTCACAACAGGATCTGGCGGCTGTTGTCGAAGATGTGGACCTGGATGCTTATGACCGCAAAGTCGTCGAAGATTATTCCCTGCCTGACGGGCGGCTGAGAACCATCCCAACTCAGCGCAAGAAATTAGAAGCAATTTTGCACTATGTGGTTGAAGCTTTCGAGCCGGGCGTGCGTTACAGCGAGAAACAGGTCAACGAGATGTTGTCCCGTTTTCACGAAGATATCGCCACATTGCGGCGCGAATTGGTCGGATATGGTTTAATGGGCAGGGAAGGTGGTGGGGGAGTGTACTGGCGAGTATAGCAATCGGTTCCTCCGGCAGTTCCCTGGCCCGCCGGCCAGGACGGGTAACTGCTGGAAGAACATAAAACGTTATTTTCCGCGTGCTTGTATCTCAAATATTTCGTCCCCTGAGAAAACGCCCCCCAATTTCTCTGCTTCCAAAGCCATCACTTTGCTGTTGGCAAAGAAGGCAAAATCGAAACCGGTTGGGTCGCCCACTTTTTTACCGGGAATCGGCATCAGCCGCGCTGTCAGGGGTTTATCCAGCCGCAGTGCCAGCGCGGATAAATCAAGCAGCAACGGGGCAATCTGATCCGCGGTGACATCGCCGGGCAAGGGCACGGTATCCAGGCCAGTGCCGCATACGGCTGAATAGAGCAACAAATCTTTGATGGTCAGCGTACCTTCAGCGGCACGTCTAGCCAGCACCAGATCTTCCAGCACAGGTTGCATGAACCCGCTGAAGCCAGTATGCGCAAAATCGGCGCGGTCAACAGCTTCGGTCAGGATAGAGGCGGCGGCCAATGAGCCGTGTAATCCTGTTTTAGGAACACCCATCTGCTCAATAGCGCCGCCTAGAGACTGTTCATCCGCAGGGAAGGGAGCCAGGGAAAAGTCAATCCCGCCGAACTGCGCTCCAAAGCGGAATTGTAATTGTCTGCCGACAGCCGCCAACGCGCCCCCGTGGGTCTCCAGAGCTGCGACCAATGCGTCCCGTCCATCGTTGATGGATTTAGCGTCTTTGAACGCTTCCACGGCCAAGTCAGCGGCTTCAGTGGCGATGGCAAAGGCAGGGCGGTCTCCCTGGTGATAGGCGGCCGGGAAGAAAGGCGCGCCCGGCAGAACGTTGGCCAACGCCGCAAAGCGCAGATTGGCGAAACCGTCCGGCGTGAACGGTGCGCATTTGACGATCACCCCCGCGCAGGCCCGCACCGCTTCCAGCGAAATGCCGTTGTGACTGTCGGCCATCACGCCCGAGAAAAAGACGTTTTCCGTCTGCGCGATCGCTTCCGGGATAATCTCGTAACTATCGGGAAGGTCGGGGAAAGCTGGACCAAGCGCCGCATATTCCACTCCGATGGAAGCCATCGAGCTTTCGACAGCCTCCGCCAGTTTGGGCGTTTCTTCGATGCGGTTTCCTATCAACTGCGGAAACGGGACTGTCGCCAGCCGCAGGGTCTGAACTTCGTAGCCTGCGGCCTCAAAAGCTGACTTGGCTTCGGCAAGGAACTTGCCAGCTGATTTGAACTTTTGTTCGTCCAGCGGCCAGCCGGGATTGAAGAAGTAGGTGATGGAGCGGATTTTCATTATTGATTTTCGATGAGTTCTTTTCCATGACCCCAAAGGAATTTGTCTAAATCTTTGGATTTAAATTGTGAAAGCCCATAATAGCTTTTGAAAGCTTCAATTATCTGTTTATATCTTGGATATTGTCGCAATTCAACCCGTGTGAATTCTTCAAACTTATCTCGTTTTTGGTAGTGCCAAAGCAGGTTGTCAATATAGCTATCGTAAATAGGGTATATTTCTGGTTGATGCCAGTGACAATATTTGCTAGCAAACGAGTAATTGTTGCGTATTTTTCCACCAATTTCTACGTGCGCGATTTCATCGACAAGTTCTGGAGAACCATCTCGAAGTTTGGCATCTATATTCTTATTCAAAATATGCTCTGCCATCGTCACTATTGCGTAAATATTTGTGTTGTATAGGGAATTTAGTGTTGTAGTTTTGATGAGTATGTCGCGTAGTTTTTGGTTGTTAGGATATTTCCCAAATAACTCTGACAATACATCTTCAACAACAATGAGTTCATCATCGTTATCAAATCTGCTTATATATTTTTGAACCATTTCAACAGATGGCTGTATAACTGTTTTGTTCATTGTGACCTCCGTCTAATAATCTCAAACATCAAAACAGCCCCCGCCACACTCGCATTCAGCGATTCGGCTTCTCCTGGCATGGGAATGCTCACGCTGGCATTTGCCAATTTGCGCGCTGGCTCACTAGCCCCCTCCGCCTCGCCGCCTACAATCAAGACCAGTGGCCCGCGGAAATCCGTTTCCCAGCAGGATCGACCGTTCATATCGGCCAGAAATACTTGTAAACTGGCTGACCCTTCGACAGGCTCAGGGCGGCGCTTGCAGACCTGCTCGATCTCGTCCCATTCCATGCTGTGGATCGGCAGTCGAAAATGCGCCCCCATCCCGGCGCGGACAACTTTCGGCGCAAATGCATCCGTGGTTTCGGGCGGTAAGCAGTATGGCCTGTACACCCGCTGCTGCCGCGCTGCGGATGAGTGTCCCCAGGTTACCGGGGTCACGGATTTGGTCGGGGATCAAGATGAAATTGGGAAAGTTGGGGAGTGGCAAGTCGGTCAGTTCGAGCACGGCCAAAATTCCCTGCGAAGTTTCGGTCTCGCTGACAGATTGCAGCAAATCGCCGGCAACGTTCTCTACTTCAAAACCTGCGCTCTTTAACTTTTCGATGAGCTTTTCTCCACGGTCACTTAGACCATCCGAATACAACACAAAACGGATAGGCCAATCCGCGGACAGGGCTTCTTCAACTAACCGCACGCCCTCGATCAGGAACGCGCCTGCTTCGCGCCTTTCCTTTGGGCGTCCCTGCAACGCGCGCACGAGTTTGAGTTTTGGGTTCTGGGAGGAAGTGATCATATTTGTAGAAAAGCATCTGCTGTGGATTGATCGAACAACACCAGCCTAACGACTTTTATCCCCGATGAAGCATTCTCTTCGAAATAAGTTTCGATAGCTCCAAGAATAATCTTTGCTGCGCGCTCTTTTGGGAAGCCAAAGATGCCAGTCGAAATGGCAGGGAATGCGATGGAGTGCAGTTCTAATTCATCCGCCACACGCAGGGATCCGCTTACTGCCGCCGATAATTTGGCATCTTCATCCCCTTCGCCCCAGACGGGACCTACAGCGTGGATCACGTATTTCGCAGGCAGCAACCCACC
Source organism: uncultured Chloroflexia bacterium (assembly GCA_963785535.1). Taxonomy (GTDB): domain Bacteria; phylum Chloroflexota; class Anaerolineae; order Anaerolineales; family Villigracilaceae; genus JAABUE01. The sequence goes on from CAWAVQ010000008.1 coordinate 262,745, forward strand.
CAAGGTCCAGGCCGGATGCGCGTGATCGACGCTTCCCTTCGTCTGGATCCATTCGTCTGATTCCTGTTGAATGGTTGGTCCACCGCGTTTGGAAATTGCCCAGGCCACCCCACCGCCATGCTGCAAATGCTCGTTGGCGGCGTTGACGATAGCATCCACCTCTTCGGTTGTGATATCGCCTTGCACAATTTGTAGGGTTTGACCCGCGGGGAGGCTGCGTTCTTGTAGAACTGTGTTCATGGGATTATTGTATCCCAATTAAACGATGAAGGGGCAGGTCTCAGACCTGCCCCTTCGTGGGATCAATAGTGTGTTATTTGCTTGCCTGTGTCACCACCGCAGCGAATGCCCCCGGGTCGCGAACCGCCAGATCGGCCAACATCTTGCGATTGATCTCGATATTGGCCGTCTTCATGCTGTGCATCAGACGGCTATAGGTAGTGCCGTTCAAACGGGCAGCCGCATTGATACGGGCAATCCACAGTTTGCGCAGGTCGCGCTTGCGGACGCGGCGATCGCGGAACGAATACCACATACTCTTTAGCATGGCCTCGTTGGCGCGCCGGAAGAGCAGGTGCTTCGAGCCTTTCTGCCCTTTGGTAAATTTCAAGACTTTCTTATGACGTCGGTACCCTTGCGGGCCACCTTTTACACGTGCCATTTACTTACCTCCTGCGAACCCCAGGGCGTCGGCGGGTTGCGCCAGTTGCGTACACCCGGAAGCTGCAAATAAAGAATTCGATATTTGGAAAATAATCCCGTGGGAGACTATTTTTCCATGTTGGGCGCCAGGCGCTTGATGCGTTTGATCAGGCCGCTGCCTTTGACTTCAAGCATCTCGCTCAATAGCGCCTTTGTGCGTTTAGACGTGCGACGGCGAAAATGGCTCTTGCCACCTTTAGTCCGCACTAGCTTACCAGACCCGGTCAAGCGGAACCTCTTCGAGGTTGCCTTATGGGTCTTCAGCTTGAATTTGCCTTTATTAGCTTTGCGAGGCACAGCAACTTACTCCTTTCACGAAAAAAAATACCGCGGGCTCGAACGTTCTCCCGCGGAGATTGGACATCTTTCGGGACGTACTAATTCGCTTCGGACTCAGCCGTAGGCTGCTCGTCCTTTTCCTTCTTTTTTGTGCCGCCTTTGGCAGGGGCCAGGATAACCAGCATTGTGCGCCCTTCCATTTGCGGAGCTTGTTCTACAGTGCTTATATCGGATAGCTCATGCGCGATTTCTTTTAAAGTCCTCGAGGGCAATTTCGGGATAATCCATCTCACGTCCACGGAAGCGGATGGTCACTTTGACCTTCATCCCGTCTCCGAGCCAGCGGCGGGCATCTTTCACCTTGAAGCCACGATGATGCTCGTTGGTCTTGGGCCGCAAGCGGATTTCTTTCATCTCGATCTTGGTTTGAGCTTTCCTCGCCTCGCGTTCTTTCTTTGCACGCTCATAGATGAACTTTCCAAAGTCCATTACACGGCAGACGGGTGGGTTAGCGTTGGGCGAGACCTCGACCAGGTCGAGCTCGGCGTCGCGGGCAATCTCCAATGCCTTTTTGATGGGTACCACGCCAACATTGTTGCCGTCGGGACCAATCAGGCGGACTTCCGCAACACGGATGCCTTCATTTACTCGAAAATCATTAGCGCTGATATGCTTCTCCTTACTATGTAGAACAGATTGCCAGCCTGTGGCTGGCTTTTTCGCGGAGTGATGATACCATGAACGTAGGGGAATCGTCAACAAAACATCACAATTCGAGCTAGAATTTGTGTCTGTTCCCGTCAAAAAGGCTGAGAGCAACCATCTACTCTCAGCCTCTTGAACGGACTATCCGCACTGTCGATACGTGTTTTACAGTTCGCTTGCCCTTCTGCTGATGCGGTCTTTCGCTCGCTCAATGAACTCACTCAACTGAATATTGTTCTCCTGAGAACCATCGCGTACACGCAGCGAAACCGTATTTGCTTCCATTTCGTTGTTACCAACCACCAGCATGTACGGCACCTTCATCAACTGCGCGTTGCGAATCTTGGCGTTCATGCGCTCGGAACTCAGGTCAGCGCTGGCACGGATGCCATCAGCTTTGAGTTGTTTGGCAATCCCTTCAGCATACTCATTTTGCCCATCTGTGATGGGGATGACGCGTACCTGCTCCGGCGAGAGCCAGACCGGGAAGGCCCCGGCGTAATGCTCGATCAGGAAACCAATCATACGCTCGTGCGTGGATAGCGGCGCGCGGTGGATGACCAGTGGCATCTCTTCTTCGCCTGCGCTGTTCGTGAATTTCAGATTGAAGCGCTGGGGTTGGGCGAAATCCACCTGGTTCGTGGCCAGCGAGAATTCTCTGCCGATGGCAGACCAGATCTGTACATCGATCTTCGGGCCGTAAAAGGCGGCCTCATCCTCGGCTTCGACGTAGGGTACGTTGTTGTTGTCCATTGCGCGACGCACCATCTCTTCCGTCTTCAACCACAGGCGTTCGTTATCCACGTACTTCTTGCCCAGACCAGCTTTACTGTGCAGGGACAGGCGCATGACGTACTTTTCGATGCCGAACAGTTCGAAATACTTGCGATACAGGTCGACTACGCCGATGAATTCTTCCTCGAACTGGTCTTCGGCGATGTAAAGATGGGCGTCGTTCATTTGCATCGAGCGGACGCGCATCAGGCCGAAGAGTTCGCCTGACTTTTCATAACGGTAGCAGGTTCCATATTCCGCCAGGCGCAGCGGGAGTTCTCGATAAGAACGCGGTCGTGCATCGAAGATTTTGTGGTGCATCGGGCAGTTCATCGGCTTGACGTAATACTTCACGCCTTCTAATTCCATGGGGGGGTACATGCTCTCGGCATAATAGGGCAGGTGACCCGACTTGATGAACAGGTCTTCCTTCGTGATGTTGGGCGTTCGTACCCGACTGTAACCGGCCTGCTCTTCCATCTCTTTTGCCAGCTTTTCCAACTCCTCGATCATGATGCCGCCATTGGGTAACCAGAGCGGCAGGCCGGGGCCGACCTCGTCATCGAAGATGAAGATTTCCAGTTCCTTGCCAAGCTTGCGGTGGTCGCGCTTTTTGGCTTCCTCCAGCATGTGCAGGTATTGTTTGAGTTCATCCGGCTTCTGCCAGGCCGTACCGTAAATGCGCGTAAGCATCTTGTTGTTTTCGTCACCGCGCCAGTAAGCGCCAGCAATCGACATCAGTTTAACGGCGGCCGGATTGATTTGCTTTGTGTTGTCCACGTGCGGCCCACGACACAGGTCCACGAACGAATCGGACTTGTAGATCGAGATTTCCGGTTTCACATCCAGCGGCTCACCATATTCATCGAGTCCACCCTGCTCCAGCCCATCGATTAATTCCAATTTGTAAGGCTGGTCTTTGAAGATTTCACGTGCCTTCTCGGCCGGCAGCACTTCTTTCTCGAAATCGTGATTACCAGCGATGATTTGTCGCATGCGTTTTTCGAGCTGGGGCAAGTCGTCTGCGGAGAGGGGTTCGGGCAGGTCGAAATCGTAATAGAAGCCGTTCTCTACGGGCGGACCGATCGTATACTTGGCCTCGGGAAATTTTTCCAGGACGGCCTGTGCCATGATGTGCGCCGCCGAGTGACGGATTTTATAGAGTTGAGACTCTTGGTATTTTTCTTCAGCTTGTTTCGCCATTTTCGCTTCCTTTCTAGATACTTCGACACCACTCACCTGTGCCTGCGGCACCGGCGCGGGCAGTACAAGCGTTGTGTTTGCTACCGCTTCAATTCCCTGTCGGGCACAGACAGGATTTACGCGGTCCCGGAGCAAAGCGGTACACAACCTCCGGGCCGCCGTGGAGTAGCGGTTTTCATAGCAGCCTCCAAAATAAAAAACTCTCACCCACCACGGGGCGAGAGTTATACTCACGCGGTTCCACCCGATTTAAATCAGTCAGACCCTAAGGGTCTCATGCCGAACTCATCTCATTTGCAGCCTGTAACGGGGCCAACCGTTCATCTTACTCGCTGAAGTCTGATTGCTGTCAGCTTTCGAATTTCCGCTCGCGGGGGGTTTTCTTCGGGGTTTGCCGGGGCAGGCTCTCAACCATTGACCTGCTCTCTCTGTCGGCGCACAGACCAATTACTCGTCCCGGTCGTTGCGTTTGGATATAAGTTGTCATATTATAAGCCGCTTTCGAGGCTTGTCAGACGGAATTGCATCATGGAAAATGTTACTTTGAGAAGTAACGTTGCATCAGGAAAAATGTTACTTTCCGATAAGCAAAAAAGCCTGTCGGAGGAGCAACATGATGAGCCTGAAAAGCAAACGCGAGTTGTTAGAAGTTTTGCGACCAAGATATCTAAAGGCGAGCAAAGCTGAAAAGAAAAAGATGCTGGACGAATTTACATCTGTTACTGGCTATCATCGCAAACACGCGATCCGTGTTCTAAAAAACAAAGTTCAAGTTCAAAACCGCCATAAAAGGAAACCCAAAACCTATCAAGCCGTCTATCGTGGTGAGGTGGTGCAGGCACTTGAACAGATCTGGGAGATCTGTGGGCACATCTGTTCCAAACGATTACAACCATTTTTACCTGAAGCCATTCGAGTGTTGGAACGTTGCAAAGAAATCGAACTTTCCAAAGACACAAAAGAACTGCTATTGAAGATCAGTTCAGCCAGCATAGATCGTTGCTTACGCCCTGTTCGCATAAGATCGCCGCACGGCTTGAGTACCACCAAGCCGGGGAGCTTGCTCAAAAACCTGATCCCACTACACACTTTTACCGAATGGGACAAAGAACAAGTGGGGTTCATGGAAATTGACCTGGTAGCACACTGTGGGAACACCACAGAAGGGCAATTCCTGAATACTTTGACCTGTACTGACATTTCCACTGGCTGGACAGATGTCACTGCCCTATCGCACCGCTCGCAAGAGGCAGTTTCTAAAGCAATCCATCTGATGCGTCAAAGATTGCCCTTTCCCTTGCTTGGGATTGATTCTGATAATGGCAGTGAATTTATCAATGACTTGTTATACCGCTATTGCCTGGACGAGAAGGTCACCTTTACACGTTCGCGCCCATACAAGAAAAACGATCAGGCGCATGTCGAACAAAAGAATTGGTCTGTTGTACGCCACACGGTTGGCTATGACCGCTGGGAAACACAACAAGAGCTTGCTCTCCTTGAAAGTGTTTATGATGATCTGCGGCGCTACATCAATTTCTTTCAACCATCTTTCAAACTGATTGCTAAAGAGCGTATTGGCAATCGGACTATCAAACGGTATGATACTGCCAAGACACCTTACCAGCGCATCCTTGAATGCAAAAACATTTCTCTGGAGGCCAAAGCACACTTAATGAACTTATATATCCAACTCAATCCGGCCGAACTTCGTCGTCGCATTGATCATAAAATTGCCGTCCTTTGGAAAATCTCTCGGTAACATTCTCTCTTGATGCAACGTTTCCACCATAGTAACATTTTTGCTTGATGCATTACGCACTGGCCCCGATCCGTGTGTTATAATAAAATTTCAATAGGTAGAAACCAATCCTGAGTTGTCAGGATTTCCCTAAGAAGTGTGGAGGAATCGGCTTTAATTTGTAAGATCGGTGGATAAAACCACCGTAGGGGACGAGTTGATCCGGTTGAACAGATTTGCGTTTGTTTAACGTACTGGGGACTTCTTGGGATTTGGTTGGAAAACCAAATCTTTTTTGTTTTCCTGTAAAAAACACTAGGTTTCCACTAAAAAATCTAAATGGAGGTTCTGTTTTGGCTAAAGTAGTTTTAAGAGATGGCGAATCCCAGCAAAAGTTGTTGCAACGTTTCCGAAAAAAAGTCACGCGTAGTGGTCTGATGAGTGAAGTCCGTAAGAGACGTTGGTTTGTCTCTAGAAGCGAACAGCGCAGGATGGATGAGAAGAAGGCAATTCGGCGCATCAGAAAGCGCGCGAGAAAAAAACAGGAATATGGTAATTAGAGTTTAAAAGGAAATTTGGAGGTGTTTTATGAACATGCAGCCGTCCGCTTATTCCAAAGGGGATTGGATCGTACATGCTCATTATGGCGTTGGGCAGGTGAAAGGGATCGAAAAGAAAGAGTTAGAGGGTGAGAAGAAACTTTTCTTTCGAGTAAAAACCTTTGATGGCGTCTATTGGTTGTCTGTCGTGAGAACGAATGTTGAATACATTCGGCCCATCACTTCCGAGCATCAGATAAAACGTGCGCTGACCATTGTCCGTAAGCCGCCTGAGAAATTACCCGAAAATCATACGAATAGAAACAAGTTGATTTCTGAGGCGCTCAAAGATCCTTCTCTATATCCAAAAGCGCGCATGATACGAGACTTGAACGGGAAACAGGAAGAATCCAAACTTAATTTCACGGAAGAAGATGCTTTCCTAAAAATGAAAAAACAATTCCTGAATGAATGGTCTGTTGTCCAGAACGTGGATCGCGAGATCTTGGAAGAAAAATTGGAAAAGGCATTGGAAACCAGCCTGGAGAAGGCTGCTGAAACTGCATAAGCGCGAAAGTCACTGAGACAACACAAACCGCTCTCCATATAGGCAGGGCGGTTTGTTTCTTAATTTATAGGCAACATAGAGTTTGGTTGAGTTCAGGAACTTTGTATCTCACCCTCGCTGCAACTTTGAAGAGTTTTCCCCGTACATAAGGATGAATGTGCAGAAAGGCACAAAGGATAGACACGGATTGCTCTTTGAGGAAAGATGGACACCAAACTTAACACCAGCCAAACTCTGGCCGCTACCATCACGAAAGCAGCCAGCAAACAAACTTACTATACGATTCGTTTATTCGTGGATCGAGGACGGGTCGACGATGCGTACCGGGCTTACGGTTACTTTCGTTGGGTAGATGATGTTCTTGACGCGGAGATCTCCGTTGGAGAGGATACAGGCATAAGGTCTGTGCCGAGCGACATCGTCCCCTTTGGGGAAGTCGAAGCGGCCGAAAAGATCGCCTTCGTCAACCGCCAAAAGTCTCTTTTGGAAGCCTGCTATCGCGGCGAGACACCAGACGGTGTATCCGTCGAAGAATGGATGCTGGTCGATCTGGTCCGCCATGATACCGAACAGAACAGCGGTTTGAAATCTTATCTGCGCAACATGATGGATGTGATGATTTTTGACGCTCGACAGACGCGGCCGGATCATTTCGCAGGCGGAACTATCCGAATATTCGCGCATGCTGGCGACGGCTGTCACCGAGGCCTTGCATTACTTTATCGGTCATGACAACCCCACGCCTCGTCACGAAGCGCGCTATCTGGCAGTGACTGCTGCGCATATCACGCACATGCTGCGCGATGCAATCGAAGATGCCGAAGCCGGTTATTTCAACCTGCCACGTGAGTATCTTCAGACACACGGGATTTCACCGCAAGATGTAGAGAGTTGGGCCTATCGAGCATGGGTGTGTCAGCGAGTGGAGATTGGCGCGCACGTATTTCAAGGCGGGGCGCGAATGCACAGCCAAAGTCAAGAGCTTGCGCTGCCGTTTGGCGGGTTATGCATATACGGCGCGTTTTGAATGGATGTTGCGCGCGATCGAACGAGATAACTATTGCCTGCGTTCCGAATATCCCGGACGGAAAAGTTTGTGGGCGGGTTTGTGGATGGGCTGGATGACTCTGGTATCCATATTTGCCCCAACCTGGTTTGACGCGGAATCGCGCGATTTGGGCGTGCAGGTTGTTCGAATGAGGGAGCTATGAAAACAAAAACTGTGATCGTAATTGGCGCTGGCATTGGCGGGATGACTGCTGCCATTCATCTGGCAAAACAAGGTTTACACGTTACTGTACTCGAGAAGAATTCCCGTCCCGGCGGGCGCTGCGACCGCATCAGCCAGGATGGACATCATTTCGACACCGGCCCAACGCTGCTGGTCATGCCTTTGCTTTACGAATCGGAATTTGCCGCGCTGGGTACTTCCATGCGCGAGATGTTGGATTTGCAGCGTGTTGACCCGACCTACCATCTGGTCTTCGATAATGGCAGTCAACTGGCGCTCACGTCTGATATGAAATCCTTACAGGAACAACTGGAAAGCTTCGAGCCGGGTAGTTTCCAGGGCTTGCTGCGTTACATGGACGAAGGTCATCGTCACTACCATTTTGGTATTGAGAAACTGGTCCAACCGGATTTTCGCAAAGCCTCCGATTTCTTCAAGCTCAGCAATCTGCCTCTGGTGCATCAGGTGAAACCGTTGGTGAAAGCATTACGCCAACATGTCAACCTACTTTGACGACCCACGCCTGAAGGCGGCCTTTACCTTCCAGGATGTGTATATGGGGTTGAGCCCGTTCGAGGCGCCCGCCACCTTCTCGATGATGCCCTACACCGAACTGGCGCATGGCGTCTGGTACCCCAAAGGCGGTATGTATCAGGTGGTCGAAGCCCTGTTTTCTCTGGCGCGCGAGGTCGGTGTGGAGTTTTCCTTCAACACATCCGTAGAGCAGATCGAAGTCAATGGAAAGGGCGCGCGCGGCGTGCTGTTGGCGGATGGGAGGCATCTGGAGGCGGATGCGGTCCTGGCGAACGCCGACCTGCCCTATGTCTACCAGAATCTGCTCCCACAGGATGGACAGTGCCAAAAAGCTGGCGCGCAAACGATTCTCCTGCTCGGTCATCAGCTTTTTCTGGGGGGTGGACAAACCATACGAGACGCTCAGCCCGCACACCCTGTTCCTGGCAGAGGACTACCGCGAGAATTTCGACAGCATCATACGGGACCTGGATCTGCCAGCCAACCCCAGTCTTTATGTTCACGCCCCGGCCCGGCTCGATCCAGCCATGGCCCCGCACGGACAGGATACCCTGATCGCCATCGTGCCCGTTGGCCATATGTCCGCGAACGGAGAGCAGGATTGGGGTGCCATCCGCGATCAGGCACGGCAACACGTTTTCCGCCGCTTGCAGACTTTGGGCATTACTGATCTCGAAGAGCACATCAAATTCGAAGTGAATTTCACCCCGCTCTCCTGGCGTAAGCGTTATAACCTGATGAAAGGTTCCACCCACGGACTATGCCACAACCTGACCCAGTTGGGCTACTTCCGTCCCGATAACCGTCACCCGCACTACCATAACCTCTATTTCACCGGTGCCAGCACGCGTCCCGGCACAGGCATGCCAACGGCCATGGTTTCAGGTCGCCAGTCCGCGCAACGCATTATGGACGATTTGCAGGTCTGATTCCTGAAGTTGTGAGCAAAACGCTCCTCTTTGAAAAATGCACCTCCCACAAACGGTGTTTCAATAGCCTTGACATGCGGAATAATGTGTGTAAGAATTCATGATATATATGTCATGATAAACGAATCGTATTTAGGGTAGGCGGGCGCTATGACGAAAAGTAAATGGACGTTTATTACCAACCATGCTTCTGTACTGACTTTATTGGATCGTGAAGAGCATTTGACGTCTCGTGAGATAGCCATGGCCTTAGGCATCACAGAAAGATCTGTTATCCGAATCATCAAAGATCTTGAGTCGGAAGGCTATATCACCAAGCGCAAGGAAGGCAGAGAAAATCGTTACACAGTCAACAAAGATCTTCCTCTTCGCCGCAACGATCAACGGGAAGTCCCTGTTTATGAGCTTATCCAATTGATCTCTCGCAGGAACTAATTGGTTTTAAGCATGTTGCCAGTTTCCGTGTCTTGATCGATCGTCGAACAAAATCCCATTCATTTGTTATTGTTCCATTTCCAAAATCTCTCTCCTGATAAAGCGCTTGACCTGCATAGACTGCAAGTCGATCTGACGAAACCTGAAAGTTGGAGGATCGCATGATCTCTACTAGACGAATTTTGTGCCTGCTCTTGTTTACAATCTTACTCACCGCCTGTGGCAATCGTTCGGCAGTCGAACCAACCACAGATGTTGATTTTGTCCTGACTTCTGGCGTGGAAACCATGGTCGCCTCGTTTTTCGGGACTCAGACGGCGCTTTATACGCCCCCAGTTGCTACCGATACACCGATCCCTTTGCCCTCACCCATAGATACCCCAACGCTTGCCCCCACCCTTGTGCCTTCTTCAACGCCTATAACGATCTACTACACTGCTATCGTGAACACCAGCACCCCCAGCCCGACTGGCACGATATATACTGCGACGGTAGATCCCTCTTCTTTGGCTGTTGGTTGTAATAATCTCGCGCTGATATATGATGTCACGATTCCGGATGGCACCACATTCAACCCCGGGGATGTGTTCACGAAAACCTGGAAAGTCGAAAACAATGGCACCTGTGACTGGGAATATGCCTATAGACTCTCATTTTCCGGTGGTGATCAACTCAGCGGAGTAGACAGGCGGCTTGCAAAGACGATCATCCCGGGAAAATGGACAGAAATATCCGTTAAATTGGAAGCGCCTAAGCCAGAAGGAACTTATACCGGCTACTGGCGTATGGCAGATGCGGAAGGAAATCTGTTTGGTACTACTTTGTCTGTAACCATCAAGGTCAAGAAGCCCAAAGCAGATACACAGACCCCTCAGCCAACAGCAATTCCCACTGACACCGTTGCGCCAACAGATACGCCTGTAACATCTACTCCGTAGATGTATCTTGAAGGAACAAAGCAGAACTATCAACCGTCTTATATATAGGATCAGAAGAGGATAAAAGACAATATAAAACCAGGTTGTCCGCTGCGATAATATTGTTTTCATCAGGCATCTTTATTTATAGTATAGGCAATCACATTTATTGGTTTGACCACGCATATCCGACCTGGAACTTGTTAGGAGGAACCATGTTGTACCCTCATCGAGTTTCTTTGACAATCGTCATTTTGTCGCTTGTGGTTTTAGCCTGCGCTTTGCCCACCATTGCACTACAAGATCCGAGTACTATCAGCACGACAGCTGCTCAAACCGTTATCGCCGGATTTACGCAGGCGGCTTTATCAGAGACCTTGCCACCGCCAACACAAGAACCAACGCTCACGTTTACGCCTGAGCCTCCAACTTTTACTCTAACAGAGACACCTACGCCATCGCCAACGCTCACGGGAACACCTTTTTTTACAGCCACACCAATTGTTCCGCAAATCAGCGTTTCGGTGCCCACGAACTGTCGTGTTGGTCCCGGGAAAGTTTACCGGATGGTAGGCGCGTTGTTGGTTGGCGAGAGTGCTCAAATCTATGGGATCGACCTAACGGGCCAGTACTGGTACATCCGCAATCCAAACTCGAGCAGCGGATTTTGTTGGGTCTGGGGGCAATATGCTACCATTACGGGAAATACCGCCCTCCTGCCAGTTTACACGCCACCGCCAACACCCACGCCTACGTTTACACCAACACCTTCCCCCGATTTCGAGGCCACTTACACCAGTTCGGACACCTGTGTGGGCTGGTGGGTGGAGATCAGGTTACGGAATACCGGTTCAATCCTCTTCAAGTCGATGGGAATAACAGTGAAAGATACGGTCACCGGGATCGTGCTTGCGAACTATACGGATGGCTTTACCAATATTGACGGCTGCCTCTCTTCAACTACCAGAGATACGCTTGCCGTGGAAAAAACACGAGTTATCAGTGCTCCGGCTTTCAATTATGATCCCAGCGGACACAAGCTTCGCACCACGCTCACCTTGTGCTCGGATGATGGTCAGAGCGGTACCTGCGTAACGAAAACGATCATTTTCACCCCATAGATTAAGTCGACCGTGGATTTGTAACTTGATTGCCAAAAACCAACGGCCTCGAAACAAAACTCCAATGCCTTGGAAGAGACATTGGAGTTGCAGTTTGTAGACGGTGTGAACGATTATTGGTATACAATGCGCCCGTCAAAGACCGTCATAACGACTTTCGTTTCATGGATTTGCTCGGGAGGAATTTCAAATATATCCTGATCCAGAACGATCAAATCGGCCAGCTTTCCAGGGGTCAGGCTCCCCTGGTCATTTTCCTGGCCGCTGGCAATCGCCGCGCCCATGGTATAGCCCCAGATTGCCTCTGCAAGGGATAACTTTTGCTCAGGATACCAGCCGCCATCTGGCTTTCCGTCGCGTTGTTGGCGGGTGACAGCCGCGTGGATGCCCCAGAACGGGTTCGGGGAGGCGACCGGGCAATCCGACCCCAGCGCGAGAACCGTACCGGCGTTCAATAGATCACGGAAGGCATACGCCCAGCGAGCCCGTGAGCCGCAAGCTTTATCGATCATATCCATATCGTCTGTGAGATGCAGCGGTTGCACCGAAGCAACCAACCCCAATGGGCCGAGGCGTTTCAAGTCATCAGGATGGCTATGCTGCACATGCTCAATTCGATGGGGTACTCGTGGTTTTAAATGGGCCTGTTGCTCTCCGGTTACTTCCGTGAACACATCCAGCAATTCTCTGACGGCACGATCGCCAATGGCGTGAATGGCTGTGGAAATACCAGCCTGATGTGCTTTTGAAATGGCTTCCGCCATCTTAGCCATGGGCGTGAGCGGCAGCCCAGTCCCTGCGTCGTTGAAGGGTTCGAGCATCCAGGCTGTGCGCGGACCGGTCGCGCCATCGGAAAAGAACTTGGCTCCACCGATACGCAGAAACTCATCTCCGAACCCGGTTTGCAATCCCAGAGCAATAGCCTGATCTAGCAGTTCGCCAGGGATCATGACCCAGGCGCGCAAGTCGAGCTGATCCGCGGCTCGCAAGCGTTGCCAGGCACGCAAGGCTGGGGGGCCGTCTTCGCCGCCCATGATGCGGAAATCATGCACGCCGGTTAACCCAAGACGGTGTACCTTTGCCATGGTCTGACGCATGGCTTCATCGGTTTGTTCATCGGTTTTAGGCGGCATGACGTCACGTACCAGGTTGATGGCCAATTCGCGCAGAATGCCCGTAGGCCGGCCGGATTCGTCCCTATCGATGACGCCCATGTCCAGGTCCGGGGTATTCGCATCGATCCCAGCCGCGTCCAGCGCCAGCGAATTGGTCCAGGCGAGATGCAGATCGGTGCGCCACAAAATGACCGGGTTATCGGGAGCAACTTTGTCCAGGTCCGAACGGGCAGGAAGCGTAGGGGCGGGCCAACGGCCTTGATTCCAGCCCTGTCCCACGATCCAGACCCCAGGCTTGACTTGTCCGGCTGCATCATGTACGCGGCCCAATATCTCATCCAGCGATCTGGTATCTTCCAGCATAAGGCCCCCTAAAAGCAAGGACCACTCATAGAAGTGGATGTGACAGTCGGTCAGTCCTGGTAAAACGCGACGTTCTTCCAGATTTACCTGTTTCGTGCGCGAATCGGCCAGGGCGCGGATTTCGTCATCGCTCCCTACTGCCAAAATCTTTCCACTGCGCATGGCGATGGCACTGGCATAAGGGATTTCTGGATCTTGCGTGTACAGTTTTCCGTTGTAGAGGATTAGGTCTGGCAATTTATCTCCTGAGTTTATATCTTCTGGAATGTTGTTTCAATTATGACAGCAAAATGCCCTCGGCGAAAGGGTCATCCGAGATGAAAACAGAAACGGTCTGTGAAGCAGACATCATCCTTTTCATGAACTGCCCCTATTAGATCAAAAACTTCTAGTCCTGGAGTTCGGACTCTAAAGTGGCATCAGCTACCTTGACACTATCGTCACGAATGATAATTTTCCTGCTTCAACTTCTACCCAGCGCTCGATCCATTTCCCGGAAGTGCTTAAGGCTATTCGATAGTGCCCTGGTGGTAGATCGATCAGGACGAAATTTTCTTGATATACATCGTTCCCCCTAATGGGTTCAATATCCGTAGCATAGGTTTCTATATAATAGGTTTTTTGGGGTGGTCCAGTAACATCAGAATAGTATTCTGCTTCAAAAGTTGAGTCTATCGGATCTCCATGAGCGTTATCCAATTTTCCGGCCAATGTTCCGTATTGTCTCCCATTTTCATCAGTGCGAGGCACTAACCAGAGTGCCGGGTTGCGCGTGCTGGCATACTGATTAGTCCCTACGCGGACTTCAAAGTGCAGGTGACTACCAATGGCCCTTCCGGTAGCCCCAACTTCGCCAATAGTCTCACCAGCTTTCACTGTTTGCCCGACCTGTACCGTGATTTTTGAGAGGTGCCCGTAAAGTGTATAAACTGGCTCTTGCATGTAGGGTAGATGGTGCAAAATCACCACGAGATTGCCGTAAAAATTCTCCCCCGGTCCGTATGCGTGATGGGCATCATTCCCGGCCACAACGACGGTGCCATCTTCAACCGCCGAAACAGGTGTTCCGGTCGGATTCAATATTTCCACACCGTGATGCGGCTCAAGAGCTCCAAACTCGGTAGTTCCATAGAGATATGTAGGTTCTATAGCGGTATTGAAATTAGATGAAAATGGACGCTGAAAGGGAAAGTAATGTCGAAAGATACAGAAGTCTTCAGTTGAATCACAAAGCGGCGTGGTTGAAGGTGAGGGAGATGAAGACAGCATAGATGAAAACAGTGCTGACGAAGCAAGACTAAGAGGAAATCCACCCCAGACGCTCCTTGCTCGTTGCGAGGCCGGCGCTTGTTCGGATGGTAAGGTCTTTGTTTGGAAAGGTCGGGAAGTAAGTGTTTGATAGGTAACATCAAATTCTTGGCGAGCTCTGCTCGTACAGGCTGACAGGCCAAGAGCGATGATGAGTGAGACAATCGTTAAGGGTTTCATAATAGTAGTACGAGTCAATAGGCTCCAATTGACTTGATTTGTGGGTAGCTAACCACTATTATTGTGTATCAGGCTCTAACGCGAAAGCCCCATAGGTAGGATTAGCACTTTTCAAAATAGAAAACTCCTAGGGGAAAGTGGAGTGTCTGTAGATGACGATTAGGCTTATAAAATTCCCTCAATGAGGTTAAAAGCGAAACTCCCGCAGGAAAGCGGGAGCATTTGTGGAAGGTATTGGACCCATCTCGAACTACATCATCCCCTGTCACACCTAGCTATGGGAGTGCGATTGTTATCGTAGTATTGGAAGGCAAATAGCGTTCGTCGCCAGAAAAGATGGCTTCCAGAGAATTGTTATCCACGGGCGTGGATGAGGTGATCTCGAAGTTGCCACCTGCATCGGTTTTTGCGCTTCCAATTGGAAGCGCAGGGGAGTAAAAATAGATTGGATATCTAACTAACTCACCGGAGTCGCCCAGAAAAACAAGCACGAAAAAGCCTGTCCCTTTAGATGCAGGCGGTACGCGAGCGCCGAAGATGGCAGTATACGTTTCACCGCCCATGATGTTGAAACTGGCCAGGTCTCCGGCAGAGGTCTGTCCCACATTTGCCCGGACGTGGAGCATGCTTCCATTATCACGATCGCTAGGTTCTACCTTAGCCAGGTCCCCGCCATTCCACAGATTGGCGCCGGATAAGCCATTGGCAAAGGTCGGGTTGGGGACAAGATTGGTTTCTCCTCCGCCCATTTTGAAATCCATGTTGTACAGCCAGAACTCGCTGTCCGTGTCCGTGCAGTCACATTCGATGTGGTTGCGGTATCCCAGAATGGCGCGGGTGGCCTCCGCTGGAATCTTTCCGGAAAGCTGGTACTCGAAATAGGCACCTTCTCCATCGTTTTGTGTGGCAAGCAGGTCAATGGTTTTGGCCGCTAACGGCGTTCCGTAGGTCGTGGTCAGCCTGCCAGAGACAGTGACATTCCCGTTGGTAACGGTAGCAGGCTGGAGGTTTAGTTTGGTGCGGGTGTCGGCAGCCTGGGCTTCGTCCGGTGTGTCGAAAAATTGCACTGGCACGCGGACCAGATCTCTATCCAGCGGACTGCCCGCGTTGAATTTTGTGTAATACAAATAGACCTGGTTGTCGGTGGTGTCGAAACTCATGGACGGACTGTCCGGGTCGATCAGGGTCGGGTAGCCGATGGGCTGTTCTTCGCCGGGCTGCCAGGTCCAATTGAGTTCTCTTTCCCAGAGCAGTTGACGGTGCGTCCAGTGGATCAGGTCTTGGGAGAAGGAGTAGTATATGCCCCAGACTTCCCGGCCGTTGATGCTGTCGGCAGAGATGCCCAGCAGCACGTAGCGATCGAGGGCGGTGTTGTAGGTCAGGCTTTGCGATATGAGGCCGGTTTCATCGGGACTGAGCGGCTCGCAGATGTGCTTATTTGGGTCGGCGTCTGGCTCTTTATAGGGAGAAATATATTGCATGTTGAAGCCTGTGCCATCCCAGGCACGCCAGGAGGTTGGATCGGCGAGATCGTCGATGCGATTCAGGCATAGCCATTGGTTATCGGAGTTGTAATCGTCTACATGTGTGACCTGATAGTAGTAGCCGTCTTTGGCTTTGAGAATGTTACTGGGTTCCAGGGTGCCGTACGGGCCAGTGCCGGCTTCGTAGGGATAAGGTAACCCGGCCACGAGATGCGCCGGTGGGGGAGCGGCGTCTGCGAAGGTTTTTCCGCCATCATGCGAGACGGCCAGGGTGAGATTGTTGTACCAGCAGCCGAAGTCAACGCTCTCGGAAGCGCAATTGTTATGCTCCCAGCCATGATATTCGTTGTGAACAATAGCATAGACGGTTTTGCCGTCTTCAGTGTAGGGAGCGGCAATCCACTCATTGTCATTGAAATGGGATGGGTCGCCATCATGGTCAGAGTTCATGAGAATGTCGCATTGGTGAGTGAGATTGTTCAGGTCAGGTCCAACGCTGGCGCGTGAGCGGATGTGGGCTGCGATCAGATGAACCTGTCCATCGGCATCACGGAAGGCGCGGGCCGGCAGGTCGGGAATATCTTCGGGGTTACAGGCATCGTAGCTCCAATCGAAGACGATCTCCTCCGGGCCAACCACTGCGATACTGGGTTCAAAAGGAATTTCAGTGGGTTGAACAGTCGGCGTCCCTTCGACTTCCTGGATATTATTGAATTGATCAGGGGAGGTGGTAGCTGTACTCAACGAGTTGCAAGAAGCTAGAACGAATGCAAACAAAAGGAAAATTCGGCTATGCAAATAGATGGGTTTCATTGGTGTCACTCCGGATGAATTGCCTAGGCCCTATAGTTTCCAGATAATAATACCCTAATAGGGTAGGAAATATCAGGAACCGGAATGGTTATTTAGTAGGATAGAACAAGCCTTCATTATTATTGGTTGGAGCCAATCAGTTCAATAACAACATCGTCTATTTCTAATAATTCACCGTGCTTTATAGCAGCCCTATACGTTACTTCGGGAAGTTGATTCTCCAGATTAGCCAGGAGAGACTTAGCACGGTCTCCGATGCTACCGCCTCCCGCGTGTACCATATGGCTCGCAGGTTGTTGCAATAACAACGAGATCAGTTCCACGCCTTCTTCAAGTCTTTTCTGTTTAACCCGCAAACCGGCAAATTCATAGAGATGATTGACAATATCCCGATCCCACCCAAGATCATAAGCAGACCGGAGGCTTTGCGTAAGATATTCCTGGGCTTCCGGTAACTCATTCGTCAACGATGCGATTCCGCCAAGAGCCTGGATCGCAAGGCTGGATAACCAGGTAGCGTTTAATGTATTCGCCGTTTGTAAACAACCTGAGAAATATTTCTTTGCTTCCTCAAAATCCCCGGTGTAGACCGCAAGTACTCCAAGAGATGTGAAGCAAAGGACCAAACCAAAAGTGTTGTTTAGCTCGTTAGTTAACTTCAGGCTGGCTTCCAACAAACGTTTTGACTCGGCATAATTCTTCTCGCTAGGCTCGGCACGACCTACAAGCCAGAGTCCAGTTGCCAACAACCATGGATCATTGGACGCTTCCGCAAGCCTCAGAAACCTTTGGGCGGCATCTTTTTCTTCAGCCGGGCGATTTAGATAATAGGATGTCAGAGACAGGCTGTAGTACGCCATGGCCAACTCGAACGGATGATCGAGCTGTTCAAGGATATGAATGCCTTCAGTGATCAGATCGTACCCCTCTGTGAGTCCCACCAACGACATAAAATATCCCTGGAATGCCATGGCTACAGCTTGCACAGCTTGAAGGTCAGGGTCGTCTTCTGATCGAGAAAGTGCCTTTGTGGCATCGGCAAATAATTCGATGGCCCCACGAAACCAGCCGCGTATCAAATACACCAACCAGAAACTATAAATGAACTTCTGTAACTGCTGCGCATTTTGCCTATCCAAATAATAGCGCCAGGCTGCACGCACGTTTTCGATGTCCGCTTCGATTGCGGCCAGCGCTGCTATTTGCCTGGAGCCTCTGAGTTCTTTCCACTTGTCCTGCATAAAATCCGCGTAATACGCGGCATAAGCCTCCTTGCTTGAATCGCCTACTTTTGGAGTGCTCTCAAGCCTCTCCTGGGCATATTGTCTCAACACTTCATGGATCTCAAAACGACCGGTGACTGGATCATGCCGTAGGATGGATTTATTGACCAACCCGCTAATCTGCTTGAGCGACGCCCCCGCCACCTGCCCTGCCGCCTCGCGTGTGAACCCGCCTCTAAAAATCGAAAGGCGCATGAATATCTCACGTTCGGCCTTATCCAATAACGACCAGGAATGATCGAAGACGGCGCGAATACTTCGATGCCGCGCAGGCGCATCACGCACGTCAGTCCCGAGGATATCCAAGCCTTTTTTCAATTCATCATAAACTTCGTTCACAGACAGAACATGCAGCCAGGAGGCAGCCAGTTCGATAGCAAGTGGCATTCCTTCTACGAAGGTACAGATATCCTCGATTTTGGCTAATTCGCCCAGAGTGGGGTCAAACCCTGAATGGATTTTGTCCGTGCTCTGCAAAAACAAGGCCACTGCATCCTTATTTTTTATTACATCGATCTTATCCCCAACCTGCATGCCTCCAATGCTCAGATTGATCTCATTTTGCAGATTCAATCGTTCGCGTGAGGTTGCCAGGATTTTCACATCCGATGTGTTTTGAAGGATGTCACTAACGATGCCCACGCCATCCATTAAATGTTCAAAATTGTCCATGACCAGCAAAAAATTCTTCTTTCGCAGGTAACGGAGCAACTGGTATTTTGGATCCTCATGCGTGGGGAGGGGGAAATTCACCGCTTCGGCAATAGCCTGGACGATGTGTTTGACCGAATGGATGGGAGCCAGAGAGACAAAAAAGCAGCCATCCCTAAAATCATCAATCACATCTTCGGCAACTTTCAAAGCCAGACGGGTCTTGCCGATACCGCCGGGTCCCGTAAGCGTAAGCAGGCGCGTCTTTCCCAACTGTTGTCTGATCTCCTCCAACTCATCTGTTCGTCCGATGAATGGAGTCAACCCAGAAGGCAAATTTGACTTTCGACTCAGAATCCCCAACTCCCTTGCCCGTTCGACTGCCTGCCGTCTATTTTTTACGTTCAGTTTCTTTAGGATTTTCCTTACATAATCCTTGACCGAGCTTTCAGCTAAGAATAATTGTTCGGCAATCTCACGATTTGACAGGTGCTCTGCGAGCAAATTCAGAACATCCTGCTCGCGCCAGGTCAGGTCATCGATACGGAATCCATCCTGGGGTTGTTTGTCATTACCCATAAAATGCCTCTTCCATATACCAAACAACTACCGACATAAAGATTGTAACAGAAATATCAAATTGGAGAATTTACCTCCTTTTTACCGCCTTGAAGCTCAACTTGTGTCATGCTAAAGTGAATAAGTCAAATCCATTATTTGTGCTACTTCTGTCAAAGAGGGCGCACGCCATAGCCAAAGGAGGCTGATATGTACGCAAGAGTGACCAATTCGCAAGTGGTTGTTGACAAGATCGATGAGGGGTTATCCATCTGGCGCGATAAGCTAGCACCGAGTTTGAAGCAAACCAAAGGCTTCAAAGGAGCCTATGTGACTGGCGACCGCGGAACAGGCAAAGGGATGTCCATCACCTTGTGGGAAACAAAGGAAGATGCCGATGCCACACAAGCCACACTGCCACAATCCCTTGCCTTGTTCGAGGGTGTCTTTTCGGCACCACCCTCTGTGGATACCTACGAGGTTATGTTTCAAGTGTAACTACGAATTCATGGTACGGCAGAAATCCGAAGTTAAAGACCTCGGATTTCTTTATTAGAGCCAGCGGAAGGAGTAAAAAATGAATAACCAACCTGTATCCAATACACAAAAGCCGAAAAATGGAGAGATCAAATGGAAACAAATACTCTATCGAGAGACACAACTACTTCTGTTGATGTGAAGGTGCAGCCAAGTTCAAAGGCCGAAATAGATCAGGCGTTAGCCGTTCTATCGGCCAACAAGGACGCCTGGGCGATGATGGATATCCCTGGACGGATTTCGTTACTCAACCAGATCAAACAGGATGTGCACAAGGTTGAAAAACGCTGGGTGGATGCAGGCATGGCAGCCAAAAACTCAGAACCTGGAACGGTGGCAGAAGGGGAAGAATGGGCCAGTATCGCCGAAACCTATCGGCTTATTCGTTTCTTGATCGAAGCACTTCAGGATATTGGGCGTTTCGGTAGACCCAGAATTCCTGGAAAAGTGACGACGCGTCCAGATGGACAGGTAGTAGCACAGGTCATGCCGCATGACTGGAAGGAACAAATGACATTGCCTGGAGTTCGCGCCGAGGTCTGGATGGATCCATCTGTTTCTTTGGAGAATGGCGGTATACCCCAAGCTTCTTTTTATCATCGTCAGAATCGAAAAGGACAGGTCTGTACCATTTTGGGAGCGGGGAATGTTTCCGTATTGATACCAAGTGATTGCTTGTATAAGCTATTTGTTGAGGGGCAGGTTTTGGCGCTGAAAATGAATCCTGTCAATGAATACCTGGGCCCCATCTTTGAAGAAGCCTTCGCCGCCCTGATCAAAGCTGGTTATCTGCAAATTTTATACGGAGGCATACAGGAAGGTGGCTACCTGTGCAACCACCCGGCCGTTGACAATGTCCATATGACCGGGTCCGACCGCACCTTTGATGCCATTGTATTTGGACCGGACACAGAAGGCCAACAGCGCAAACAGGCCCGCCAACCTATTTTCACGAAGCCTTTCACAGCAGAATTGGGGAACATCTCTCCGATGATTGTTGTCCCGGGTCCATGGACAGATAAAGATATTGCGGACTGGTCTTTGCGATTGGGCTCCTGGTTGAACAACAACTGCGCACACAACTGTAATACCCCGCGCATGCTCATTCAGATGAAAAATTGGGATCGCCGCGAAAAATTGAATCAAGGGATTGCAGACTTTCTAGCAGGCATGAAAACCCGTAAAGCCTATTACCCCGGGTCATTCGAACTCCACAAACAGTTTGTGGATGCACATCCGAATGCCATGCAATTGGGCAGCCCTCAAGAAGGGCATCTCCCCTGGACCTTCATTCCGGATGTCGACTCAAGCAACGAAGATGATATTTGTTTCACGCGTGAACCTTTCATGAGTTTATGTTCCGAGATAGCGTTGGAGGCCGACAGCGTGGTCGAATTTATCCACAAAGCCGTGGAGTTTGCGAATAAGAAGATATGGGGAACGCTGGCTGCTTACATTGTTGTTCATTCTGATTCGATGAAAGACCCACAGACCGCGGCTGCGGTTGACAAAGCCATTGCAGACTTGCATTATGGTTCCGTTGTGATCAATTATTGGGGCGGGCTTTCATACTATCTGATGAGCGCTCCCTGGGGCGGATATCCAAATACCGACATTTACGATGTGCAGTCGGGCATCGGGTTTGTGAATAATCCTTTGATGTTTGACCACCCCCAAAAATCAGTTGTTTACGCTCAGTTTGATCTGCCTCTGGACCCGACCCTCGTCAACGTTCCAAATAATTATCGCTATTTTGCGCAAGCTGCACGTTATGAATTCAAGCCAACGCTGGGGAATCTGTTGAAGTTGTTTTGGACGATTTTGAAACTGAAGTAAGCCCCAATAGAAAGGATCGATTGCAATAAGAAATTTCTGATACTTATCGAAACGCTGGCCAAGCGGACTGCTTCCGTAGAAGCTGGATTCTTATCCCTCACCTGCGCCCTGGGATGAGACTGCTGGATTGTGGCTGCGGTCCCGGTTCCATTACCGTTGATGCCGTATTTGCGCATGCGGTTTTGTATCACTTGAAAACCCCTCGAAAAGCTCTCAAGGAACTACATCGCGTCCTAAAGCCCGGTGGAATCATCGGGCTCCGTGATTTAGATAATGATGGGACGATTTTTACGCCGTCGAGTCCGGTCCTTGACAAAGCCCTTGAACTGATCGGTAGAGTTCACGAATACAATGGAGGCCATCCGTTTTTTGGTCGCAGCCAATGGGCGATTTTACGAGAAGTCGGCTTCGTGGATATCCAGGTATCG
Organism: uncultured Chloroflexia bacterium; assembly: GCA_963785535.1. Lineage (GTDB taxonomy): Bacteria > Chloroflexota > Anaerolineae > Anaerolineales > Villigracilaceae > JAABUE01. The sequence goes on from CAWAVQ010000008.1 coordinate 284,979, forward strand.
GCCTCTTTTGACAGCTATGGAACAGCCGAGGCCACACGAGGGGTGGGACAATACCTTGCTGGTCTACTATTAGAGCCAGATGGCATCCGTGTGATGACTGAGCAACAGTTTGCCAGCCAGTCAGAGCTTGAAGAAATGAGCGCCGCATATAAAGCCTGGGGCGAACATCCTGATGCATTTTGTGCCAGGGCGCGGTGTGAAGCGGTCGGTTGGAAGAAATAACATGAATATTTTTGAAATTTTTGGGATACCATCAGAGTTTGGATTGTCGCTATTAACAGTGAGCTTGATCCTTTTTCTCTCGCCTTATTTCTCAGGCGTGGATTTTGGTGTGATCAAAATCCCGAAACTTAAGATCAAAACGAAAAAATGGCTGAAGTTCGTCGGACCGGTTCTCTCGGGGAATTTTTCTTCCATTTTGGTCAAAATATTTTTCCCCCTTAAAGGTACAAAACGTTCGTGTCAGTCATTCCGATACGGATTATCGTCTTGAAATTTCAGTGCAGAATACAAATTTTCCTGGCGACAGGCTTATCAATCGTATCGAGCTATTTCCATCTGACACACCTGCTATTTGCGTTTCCGGCGGCTCAGATATATTCAATATCTCCGACGATATCGTCATACAGCCAGTTTCTGACCACCAAGCCAAACTCTTGACCAAAATGACAGAAAATCAAGATACCCAATTTAACTATAAGGTTACCGGAACTTTTGAAGTAGGAGGCTGTGGCGAACATATATTTTCACTAGGGTTTGACACGTCCATTCAAGTACCAAAAGACTCAATAGTTCAATTCGATGTTATGCTTCCTAGCAGTTTGTCGGAGAGAAGAATAGGTAAATCAAGTGATAGACTTCAGGTATGAGTAGAAAATTCAAGAAACCTGATTATGAAATGGTGCTCAATCAAGCCATAACGATGCGGGAAGCGCTGCCAGCGAACCATCTGGCGCGTTTTGTGGTCATGGTAATAGGTCAACTGGACTTGAGCCATATCTATGCTCGTTATGCACTGGTAGGTGGCGAAGCGATAGCGCCGGAAATTCTGTTGGGACTGCTGTTCTATGGTTATGCCACAGGAGTGTTCAGTTCCCGTAAGGTGGAAAAGGCCACATACGAGAACATTCCTTTCCGGTTCATAGCCAGCGGTTTGCATCCTGACCATGACACGATCGCTAACTTTCGCAAGACCTTTCTGGCCGAGATACAAGAGTTATTCGTGCAGATTCTGCTGTTGGCGAAGTTGGCTGGGTTACTGAAGCTGGGTAACATCAGTGTAGATGGCAGCAAGGTCCATGCAGATGCTTCGAAGAGCAAAGCCGTGAGCTACAAGCGGCTGGGAGAACTGGAAATCCAATTGCGTCAGGAAGTGCATGAGATACTCGAGCTTGGAGAGCAAGTCGATCAAGGCGCACTGCAGCTTCCGGAAGGATTGGTGGTTGAGGATGAAATTGCCATCCGCAAGGAGTGGCTGGAAAACCTGGTCTCGGCCAGAGTAGTTCTGGAAGCCCGCGCTCAGGAGCGTCATGTCGCTGAACAAGCCGAATACGAAGCCAAACTGCATGATCGGGAAGAAAAAGCCAAAAGAAGCGGGCGCAAGCCTAGAGGCCGAAAGCCAAAGCCGCCTGAAGTGGGTCCGAAGGACAAAGACCAGTACAACTTCACTGACCCCGACTCGCGCATTATGAAGAACAGCACGGATGATGGTTTCGACCAGCACTACAATGTCCAGGCGGCGGTGGATCAGGAGAGCCTGTTGATTGTTGCTCCTGCTCTCTCCAATCATCCCAATGACAAGCAAGAAGCTGAACCTGTCTTGGATGCCATCTCTCCTAAAGTGGGGAAGCCCACTGCGGCTGCCTTGGACAACGGCTATTTTAGCGAAGCCAATGTCACAGCGCTCGAAAGACGCGGCATTGATCCGTACATCGCCACAGGCCGGGAACCTCATCATAAAAGTTGGCGCAGCTTCTTCGACGAACTGCCAGAGCCCGCCGAGGATGACAGTCCGCAGGTCAAAATGGCCTACAAACTTCAAACCAAGATCGGCCAGGCCATCTACCGTTTGCGCAAGTGTACCGTTGAACCGGTGATCGGTATTATCAAAGAAGTCCTGGGATTTCGCCAGTTCTCCTTGCGCGGCCTGGTCGCTGCCGCAGGCGAATGGTGTCTGGTATGTCTGGCTTTCAATCTCAAGCGCATGCACACCTTGATGGTCGGGTAGGGGTATGCTTCAACGCGCCTAGTACCAGATACATGGAGTGTCGCTACCATGAAACACGCCGATTCGCACGCTATTTCTCGAATTTACCAGCCAATATGCCCTCGATCTTTGGCTTTGGTTGTAAAAGTACTATGTTCTCCGACAAACTGCTAGAAACCTAAAATTACTAAAACTTCAAACGATTCAAGCGATGAAACCAATACAGACTTCCTCAAAATAACCAAGGATGACATTTTAGATAATTATCCGAATATTAATATTTTTGTTTATTACGCTGGATCGAAAGACCCTGCAATTTACAATAAGTTGGATCTCTCTCGCTATCGCTAAAAGGAGCACTCATGAGTCCATTCATCTCTTTCGGCATCTCGTTCACCATAGCATTCCAGTCAATGGGCACCTGGCTGGAAGCTCCCATGAAGTTTTTTTCCTTCCTCGGCTCGGAGAATTTCTTCCTGATCTTCCTGCCACTGATCTACTGGTCCATTGACGCGGCGCTTGGGATACGCATCGGCTTTATCCTGTTCGCCGGAGCAAGCTTGAACCAATACTTCAAACTGCCCATGCACGGTTCACGTCCATATTGGGTGAGTACGAAGGTCCGCGCGATGGCCTCGGAAACCGGCTTTGGTATTCCCTCTGGACATGCGGAGATCGGAGCCGGGCTATGGGGAATCGTCGCGGCTTACTATCGCAAGGCCTGGGCCTGGATTGTTGCCGTTTTGCTGGTCTTTTTCATCGGACTGTCACGGCTTTACCTTGGAGTCCATTTTCCTCACGACGTGCTGGCCGGTTGGATACTGGGCTTCCTGACCTTGTGGGCTTTTGTCAAGTTCTGGGAGCCGGTTGAAACGCGCGTGAGGAAGATGTCCTTTTGGAGCCAGATCGGATTAGCCTTCGCGGCTTCGCTGGGGACGCTTTTGCTCGGCGTATTGATTTTCTTCCTCTCGCGAAATTTTGTGCTGCCTGCCGAATGGATTGCCAATGCCGCGCAGGCTGGCGCCGAAGCGCCAGCTCCGTTTGCATTTTCAATGGACACCCTGGTCACATCTGCAGCGACATTGCTCGGGTTATGCATTGGCCTGGCCTGGATGGCAACACGCGGCGGGTTCAGGAACTCGGGCCCGCTTTGGAGGCGCGTCGTACGGTACTTGGTTGGCATGATTGGAATCGCGATCCTCTATGCCGGATTGAAAGCCATCTTTCCATCCGGCGACACGTTCGTACCGTACATTTTCCGCTACATCCGTTATACCGTCCTGGGGTTCTGGGTTTCCGGCGGAGCGCCGTGGACCTTTGCCAAATTGAATTTGACCGAAAGCCACTAAGTAGATTTCGGTAGTCAGATTGAATTATTGATGTTCATAAAAGTACGTTATGTCATGTCGCTCTGACGGAGCGGTTACCGCGACCGAAGAGTCTCGTTCAACGGGATGGAGTTGCTTCGCTCCGCTCAGCATGATATAACGAGAGGGGAGTGAAAACTAAACCCACTTTCATGAATGTCAATAGTATTGAAACTTTGATTATCAATGGGAATGGACAACATGTCTGAGCAGCGCAAAACTGCATCAACCAGCGCCATTCGTGGCGGGAGAGGCTGATGCAATGATTGCCGATCAGTTACCAATAGTAAGTGTTTTTTGACGATTATTTGATTTGCTGATTGCCAAATCGATAACCAAATCCGCGATCATTATAGATGTAGCGCGGATTTTCAGGATCAGGCTCAACTTTCTGGCGCAGATGCCAAACATAGCGGCGTACATATCCAATCTCGTTGGCGTATTGCGCTCCCCAGACATCTTTAACCAGTTCCTTCGGAGAAACGACATCACCTGCGTGGCGCATGAGAGCTACCAATAGCTTGAATTCAGTTGGCGTAAGAGTCAAAAGTTGACCGTCGCGCCGGACACGCTTGAGTCGCATATCCACTTCCAATCCATCCACAGAAAGTTTGTCCTCTGCGGCCTCTTCCTGCATGGAGCGCCCAAGCACGGCGTGCATACGCGCCGCCAACTGTGCAAAGGAAAATGGTTTGGTAACGTAATCATCTGCACCCAGCGAGAAACCGTGCAAGATGTCAGTCTCATCACCGCGTGCTGTGAGCATGATCACCGGAACGCTGCTCACTTCGCGGATGCGTTTGAGGGTTTCCCAGCCATCTTTTTCGGGCATGGTTACATCCAGCAAAACGATGTCGGGCTGACGCTCATACATGGCACGTAAACCGAGCTTCCCGTTTTCCACAGTGCGGACGCGATACCCTTGATCAGACAAATAATCGCCCAGCAACTGCGTCAGGCTTTTATCATCGTCAATGATCAATAAGTCGCTCATTCTAGATCATCCTCGGGAGTTTGGGCAATGGGCATAAGAATGTAAAACTCGCTGCCCGATGCGACTCCGTTGTTCTCCCAAATGGGAGAGACAAACCCTATTTTGCCATTTTGTGCTTCGATCAATTTTCGTCCCAAATATAACCCCAGCCCCCATCCGGACGGTGAACTCTCCGCACCTTGCAGGCGGCTGAAGCGAGTGAAGATACGTTCACCCATCGTGGCGGAAATCCCCTGACCAAAGTCCTTGATTCCGATGCGGATTTCATCGCCACTTAGTCCGGCACAGAGTTGGATCGGTTTGTCTGTTGGCGAATACTTATCGGCGTTGGAAATCAAATTACGGATGACCTGTTCGAGATAAATCTCATCTCCCCAAATCGGGGGCAGGTCTGTTGTAATATTCCATTCCACCTTGCGCTGGCCGGAGGCCAGGACGATCGCCGCGGCTTCTTCCACTAAAGGGCGGACAGCTACAGGTCCAAGCGTGATCGCAAGTTTTCCTGCTTCCAGGCGGGAAACATCCAGGATTGTTTGCACAAAATTCGTCAACCGGTTGCTTTCATCCGTCATGATTTCCAAAATCGCCCGTGAGCGTGGCGGTAATTTGTCCGCGGATTGTAGGGCAAGCTCCAACCCGCCGTTGAGGGCTGTCAATGGGGCACGTAGTTCATGGCTTACGAGCGCCACGAAATCAGACTTCATTTCATCCAGGTCACGCAATTCCGTGTTCAACCGGTCAAGCTCGGCATTTTGTTGTGCAAGTGCGGCAGTGCGTTCATTGACTTTTTTCTCAAGATCTTGGTTGAGCGTAAGGATTTCGGCAGTGGCTTGTTTTTCGGCATTCATCAACCCATGCATCCAAACTAGAATACCGCGAATTATGATCGGACCCATAAACCCAAAAATGAGCATCTCTCCAATAAAACCGGCATCCATCAATTCGTCCTTCTGCACGTGTTCCACCAGTTCAAAGACAATAGCAACAGTCGCCAGGAAAATTGGAAGAGCCCATTCGAGCACGCTGAGATCGAGAAACCAATCCCAGGCATTTTTCAAACGTCGCTTAATTCTGGCAATGAAGTCCATTTTTATCCTAAATAGATTATATCCAATTCAACCTGCCTGTGGGGAACGAGGACACAATTGCGACACTTTGTGACATCCTTTATACGTGCACTAATGCTATTTTAAGACTAGGTAATGCACAATTTCACAAGGAGATTGTTTGAGGAAGATACTTTTGGAGGTCCTGCATAATGGCTGAATTGAATTGGAATCAACGCGATGATCTCGCCAAATGGCAGACGCGTCTTGAAGAACGGGTACTTGCGCCACTGCGTGGAACAGGGTGGCGATACTATGCATGGTTTACGTTCTTGCTGGTGGTATTAGGCTGGGCGTTGTACGCCTACATCCTGCAGTTGGAAAACGGGCTTATTGTCACGAATATGCGCGATCGGATCTCATGGGGGCTCTATATCGCCAGTTTTGTTTTCTTCATTGGCATTAGCCACGCCGGAACGCTTTTGTCTGCCATCCTGCGCGTGACAAAGGCACATTGGCAAATGCCCATTACACGTATGGCAGAATTCATTACGGGCGTTGCACTGATGGTCGCTGCACTTTTCCCAGTCATTGACATGGGACGACCTGATCGCGTTTTGAATATGGTGTTCTTTGGACGCTGGCAATCGCCGCTCATCTGGGATATTACCGCGATCCTGACCTATCTGACGGGCAGCTTGGTCTACCTGTATTTACCACTCATTCCCGATTTAGCGCTCTGCCGCGATCGCCTGGGGGCGCAAGCGCCTGCCTGGCAACGTTGGTTCTTTACGACCACTTCAATCGGTTGGAAGGGAACACTGGCCCAACGGCACGCGCTTGATCGCGCCATGTCCGTGATGATGATTGTCATTATCCCGGTGGCGGTCTCGGTTCATACAGTCGTCGCCTGGGTATTTTCGATGTCGTTGCGCGTTACCCTCAACAGTACACTTTTTGGCATTTTCTTTGTCGCCGGTGCAATCTACTCCGGGATTGCTGCCATCATTATCTTGATGGCCATCCTGCGGTGGGTGTTGCACCTGGAAGAGTTCATCACCAAGACCCAATTTGTGTACCTGGGCTATTTGCTGGTTGCGTTGGCTGCCATCATGGCCTATATGAACATCTCTGAGTATCTAACAACCGGCTATAAGATGGAGGAGGGGATTCGCTTTCAAATCCAGCAGCTATTTGTCGGTCAATTTGCAGGGCTGTTCTGGTTCTACATTTTGGGTGGCATGTTGTTGCCCATTCTCCTGATGATGTCTCCTCGTACGCGGACGATCAAGGGCGTCATTACTGCGGCCGTATTCGTGATCGTGGCAATGTGGATCGAACGTTATTTGATCATTGTTGCCGGATTCCGTGTCCCGCTCATGGCATATCCGCCTGAGAACTATTCCCCGAGTTGGGTCGAGTGGTCGATTCTGGCCGGTGGGTTCGCGTTGTTCGCGTTGATCATCACCATTTTCGCCAAACTCTTTCCCGTCGTTTCGATTTGGGAAGTTATTGAGCATCGTGGCCCTGAACCTGACACAACATCAGGCATGGTGGGTGACTTACAACAGGCGTGGAACGCTGCTCATTCCGCAACAAAGGAGAGCGCTGTTCCTGAGAACCAACAGCCGGCGGTATCTGTAACGCGCCGCGAGACTCTGAAAATCATGGGCGCGGTTGGGTTAGGGGCCATTTTCGCACCAGCACTTCTGATGGAGTTGGGAAAGAAGAAAGACAGTGAGAACCCGGCAAATGCAGAAACTAGCCAGCGGTTGCGCCGTTGGGCCATGGTTATTGACCTGCGCTACTGCGACGGATGCCAATCTGTTGGAAAGCCGCCACAATGCACAGAGGCGTGCATTCAAGGACACTATGTTCCGGAGCCGATGGAATGGATTCAGGTCTACGAGCCGTCGCTTCCGGGGGGCGGCACACAGTTCGTACCTACGCCCTGCCAGCAGTGTCAGAACCCGCCGTGTGTAAACGTTTGCCCGGTCGGTGCGACATTCTCTACTCCGGAAGGCGTTGTGCTGATCGACCAGCAGCGCTGTATTGGGTGTCGCCTTTGCATGGAAGCGTGTCCGTATGACCGGCGCTTCTTCAACTGGGGCGAGCCACCTATCCCGCCGGAAGCGAAATTCATGGAATACGATCCCATGCATCAATCGCCCGCAATAAAATGCACAGTCATGAAATGTGACTTCTGCCCTGATATGGCCCGCGCCGGACGACTGCCGTTCTGCGCACAAGGATGCCCCAACCATGCCATTTACTACGGCGATTTGGAAGAAGATGTGGCAACGAACGGTCAGCAAGTGGTCAAAATCTCACGGATGTTATCGGAAGATTCAGCTTATCGCCAGAAAGAAAATTTGGGGACAGAGCCCCGTGTGTATTACATCCCTGGTCATGGGGAAATGATCGGACGTGATGCATACGATACCGGGCGATTACCCACGAAATGGCCCTGGCTGGAAAAGATCAAAGGAAGCGTAACATGGACAAGATAACAATTAGGGTATTGATTACTGCATTGCTCCTTGGCTTTCTGCTTTTTGCACCGCAGACTGTGGGCGCACAAAGCCAACTAGAAGCAACACAGATCGTGGTCGGCGCTCCATCCCAAGCGACTCTGGGACAGCCGCTTACTGTGCAAGCGGTGCTGGTTGATAGCAAAGGACATCCAATTTCCAAGGCTGTGATTTACTTTACGGCTCCCATAACTTTCCTTGGCGATACAAACAATATGGTATTGGCCCAAGCCATGACCAATGGAAAAGGTCAAGCCTCCGCGCAGATCGTGGATGACTTTTCTCAGCCCATTACCCTGAACGCCGAATTTCGGGGAGACACCCAGTATGCACCGTCGAACGCAGCGACTCAGATCAGCGTGGCTGGCGAACAGCAAGTCTACAATGACCATATCGGTGTCGACATTCCTGGTTTCAATGTGCCTCCGGTCGTCGGCGGGCCGCAACTTTCCCTCCAACCACAACCGGGCATCGTAGGGTTCATCCAAAGCTTGTGGCCAGCGATGAATGGCTGGCCAGTGGCAGCTGTACTGTTCATCGTGTGGTCAATGTATCTCCTGGCTGTGAGGTTTGTCTTCCGTGTCGCGGCACTGGGCAACGAGAGCGGAGATTCTGCGTCCACCGATGCAAGGAGTTCACAATGATGCAGAACGTAACCAAAAATAAGAATATGATCATGCCAGTACTTATTGGGGCGGGTGTATTGATGCTGGCGTTAACGCTCCTGACCATCGTCGCGCGCAGTCCTTACACCCATTCCAATCTCAATCTTGGGTTTGATCCTGGTTATACACGCACGCAACAAATGGTAGTGAGTGGACCGGTACCTGCTACAGGCGACCAACTTGCGGTGCCGCGCGCCAGCGACCCCGTTGAACTCGGCAAACAACTGTTTGTCAGCAAAGGCTGCGCAGGTTGTCATGGGCTGGATGCTCATGGCGGCATTATCGGTCCATCCATTGCTGGCACCAAAGCAGAAAAACTGCGGGTTAAGACCAACGTTGGTCCGAAGGGTATGCCCCCTTACGCGCCAGGAGCATTGACAGATCAAGATTTGAATGCCATCGCGGCTTATCTGCAATCTATGAGCAAATAGCGAGAAGAACATCTTCCGCTGTATTTTTTCAAATCCTATGAACGAGAATAAGAGGCCCATCATGAAGCAATTGAAACAAACCATCCCTTTGTACTTCGTACTCCTGCTGGCTATGTTGGTGGCATCCTGCGCCCCCGCATCCACACCGGCGCCGACGGCTGTTCCACCCAGCCCGACACCCCTCGCCTTGCCGACTGCTGTGCCAGCAACGGCTGCTCCGCAACCCACGTCGGCTTCTGCAACAACAGATACCGAACTCACGGGCGCTTCGCTGTACCAAATGTCCTGTTCCGCGTGCCATGGAGCGGATCGCTCGGGTAACACATTCGAAGACGGTGGGGAGCAAATCTCTGTCCCAGCGCTTGCCTGGGATGATCTGAGCAGTGCATACTCAACGGACCCGAGCCGAGGCACCGTTGAGCAACAATTGGCCCTGGCGATTACCAAAGGTCAGGATGAGGCGGGCGACCAGTTGGAACCGATGATGCCTCTTTGGTCATCACTTTCCCAGACACAGGTTGACAGCGTGATTCAATATCTACAAACGGCGAAACCAGGGGAGACCGTGTCAGATTTGTCAACCGCTGCCACGAGTTTGATGGGTGAGCAACTTTACCAGACCTCGTGTGCTGCTTGTCACGGCGAAGATGGCATGGGCAAAACCTTTGAGATGGATGGCAGTGAGATCACAACCCCATCCCTGCACTGGAGTGAATTGTCGCCAATGTATTCTACGGATACAAGCCGAGGCAGCGTAGAGGAGCAGGTTGTGCTGGCCATCACCAAAGGGCAGGATGAAGAAGGCGGCGACTTGAACACCATGATGCCACGTTGGTCCTTCCTCTCCCAGGCCCAGGTAGACAGTCTCGTTCAGTACCTACAGTCTGCGTTCCAATAATTCAATAAACCCCGCTTAAGCATACAGGTCCGTGCCGTAACCGCGAATGTTCTCGCGGTTACGGCCTTGTCTTAACGCTGGAACATCGGCTCACACTTCTTTAAAATAAATAGTAAAGCCCAAAGCACTCAATTTTCCCTTTGTGTCGAACCATTCATATGGTTTTACAAGAAGGGTAAAACCTCCTCCGCCAGGAGTGTCAGTGAATCAATATCATCCAGATTGTTATGCTGCAACATAAAACGTGTGACACCAGCCTGTTCAAATCTCTTCAACTGGTCAATCACCTGTTGTGGTGTACCTCCAATAAAACCAGCACGATGCCAAGCAGATAAATCCCCAGGCAGATCCGAGAACATCAACCTATGGGCATGAATGCGTTCTTGCAATTCACCTTCGCTACGAGCGATGGCAAAAGGGATCATCAGTGACCGGCGCAATGTCAGTGGGTCACGTCCAATGGCCTCACAATTGATATCAAGCTGGCGAGACTTATCTTTGAATATATCTTCACCAACATAGGAACAATTCCATTCATCGGCATTCCGAGCAACCACCTCCAGGGTTTTCTTTCCCTTGCCTCCCATGATGATGGTCAGGTTTTGAGGTTTTGGGTACGTCATTGCATCGGTTAGCTGGTAAAACTCTCCGTTAAAATTCGCCGATTCCGTGGCAAACAGTAATCTAATTACCTGCGCGCCCTCGTCCAGCATTTTGAGTCGGGTTCCATAGCGGGGGAAATCAATCCCAAACATCTCATGCTCCTCCCGATACCATCCTGCCCCAATACCCAAATCGAGCCGCCCGTTCGATAAAACACTGACAGAGGCAGCCATTTTTGCCAAAATTGCCGGGTGCCTGAAAGTCATAGAACACACCATTGGACCAAACCGAATCCGGTTGGTCTGCGATGCTAAAACCGAAAGGGAGGACCATAAGTCGAGAGACTGACGATTTTTTGCGCCACCAAGTGCAGTTAAATGATCCGACCGAAACAATGAGCCAAAGCCAAGCTTTTCAACAGTTCTTGCCAACCCCAAGAACCTTTCCCAGGTCATGCCTTCCTGTCCTTCCACCATAATGCCCACTTCCATCATATAATCCTCCAATCCGAATTATTATCAAAAATACGAGGTAATTTTACCTGCGATGTAAACCAAATGATTTTGTTTTAATTACAAAGTATTCATCACTCTTATTTGTTGGATACCGTCATGGACGCGGTTTCAACCTCCCAACTCAAGTGAGCAATGCAACGTGCAATATTCGTACAACTGGCGGTCCCAACCCTCCGGGCGATGAATTCCAGCTCTAAAATCTGTGTCTAAACTGGAGATGAGATTTAATCAGGTATAAGACTCGAACATCGTCCCC
>CAWAVQ010000009.1:0-65073 GCA_963785535.1 uncultured Chloroflexia bacterium
CGAGTGACTGTTCCAAGATTGGTAAAAAACGGTGAAGGGAACAACAAACCCGCCTGGGAGTGGTGATCTTTCAGGGCGCTTATGCGATCAGGCTGGCTAAATCGAGCCCACGAGATAAATGGTTGCCGGCAAAGGCAATCAGGCGGCTGACATTGAGAGCAGATTGCTCTCGTTTGTAGCTTCGCATAGAGCGATAGCGCTCTTTGATGTGCCAGCCAATACTACGCTCACAGTCGTTGTTGGTTCCGTCCAGAATTACGTTTCCATGTTCATCCTTCCAGGTACGATAGAACGTTAAGCGTGGCCAGAGATTCCAACGGTCCATGAATAGATTTCGCATGCGGTAGGCCACAGGATGCTTCTTGCCTTTTCCGGGTTTACGTGCATTGGCATAGCGCAGATACATCTCTTCAAGCTTGGACTGGTCTTCAGGGAGACGGGTATGGATCATGGTTTTCAGGGCAGCTAAATCAGCCAAGGCTTGTTCAATTGAGATGTTAAGTGCCTCCAGAGAATGATCTTGACCGGCTTGGATGAGAGTTGAGAGTTCCTCCACCAGCGCATCGGTATTGCGACCCACATGGCTCTTGCATACTTGCTGGGAGCGTCCGGTTTCATCACTGACTTTTTTGAAGGCATCGGCATCGTCCGTCACCAATACATCCGCATCTACAGCCTCCAAGATCGGCTCCAGCCAGGCTTTCAATTGTTCTGCGTTTTCACCAGGCAATTCATCGATGCTCAATACCATCCCGTTGGTTGCATCTACGGCGATCCCGACCGGTATCCATTCCCCGTTACAACGAATACTGGTGACATCTGCTCCAACTGCTTTCGTCCTGTAACCATCCAATAACTTCTCTCGTTTCATTCCTGGCACTTTCTCTGCCACTGCCTGCACCGCTCGATATACACTGCTTTTTCCGATGCCTATTCCCAGACTGTTCAATACGATTTCTACGGCACCATAGCTCAGCCCCAAAACATATAGCATGACCGCCATCCCGTTCACCCGCTTTGAGATCTGTGCCTTGCTTACCCCTTGTGGGTATACCCGAAACGTACAGCCACATTGCACACATTCGTAGCGCCAGGCGCTCACTACCGGATGTTGCGCATCCACAATCCGCTTCCTTACTTCTTGTCGTGGATAAAACCGCATCCCTTTACATCCTTTTTGAGGACATTTCACCGGTTTTTCAAATTTCTCTACATCAACGGTTGGCAAAAGCAGCTTCAAACGCATATAATACAGGCCTCGTGCTTTCCATAGGTGACGGGGCGGTTGGCAGACTGCCCCGTCACCATTTAACCATAAACACGTTTACCAGTCTTGGAACGATCACCCCTGCGACCAGGAGACCGCTTTATTCATTTTTGTTATACAATATCTTTGTACCCCACCACAGGAGGAACGCTATGCCCGACCTAAATGCGTATGTCCTTGACGAAGACCTGCTAAAGAACTCAATAAATCGTAGGAATTTTACAATATCTACTGACCAGGAGAAATAATTATGTGGATTCCAAAGTCGGAAGAAGAGATTGTAAATGCTGTTAATTCTGATGCGCTAGAAGAAAGTGCAATCTTTGATGCTAAGGTTGAATTACCATCTAAAAATATTGAAATAGCAAAGGATATAGCAGCTATGAGCAACGATGGGGGCGTCATTATTTATGGTATCGGTGAGGATGAAAATGGACGATTGAGAAATCTTGGCGCCAGTCGATCTAAAGGGACAACCTGAGAGGATTACTTCTATAGCCCAAACTTCAATAGCTGAGCCACCAAGATTCACCATTCAAACTATTCCAACAAATGAAGATTCATCTAAAGGGTACATTATTGTTGTTATTCCACCTTCAGAACGCGCCCCACATATGGTTGTAGTAAAAGGAGATCATAGATATTACGGTCGAAATGCTAAAGGCAATTTTCCGCTTTCTGAGCCTGAGGTGGCGCGATTATATGAGAGAAGGAAACATCTAGAAATTGACCTTATGGGAATGCTGCAAGCGGAAATCCAGGCATCTCCATACAAGCCCAATTCAAATCTTGGATATTTACACATTTTCATTCGCCCAACATTTGAAATTGCAGGAATCCTAGATCGAATTAGTTCAACTTCCAGACCAAGTATTAGATTTTTCAAAGACAATGTTGAAAAGTTAGCTGGACAAAACCTATTACGTGAAGGTTATCGTCCTTACTTCAATCCTTATCTTAACAATTGGGATTATACGGAAAATGGCGTACGAGGAAAAATATCATACAATCCTGATACTGACGATAATTCGGCCAATGATGCTCTTATTGTTAAGGTCGACTCAAATGGAACTGGTCACCTTTTCTGCGGAAGGATAGCAGAATTAGAAGATGATGAACTACTATTCTTCTGGAAAGTTGCCATTGGCAATACGATAAATTTTATGCTTTTAATGGGAGAATTATTTAGAGATGCAAATTATGTTGGCATGGTAGATATTGGCTTGGCCATTACTGGCATCAAAGGTGCTATTTATTATTCCAATGATCGCCTTCTTCGTCACTTAAGTAAAAAGTACAAATCGGAGAACTATAAGAAAATAGGAAGGATTGATGCTTCATCTCTTACAGAATCAGATTTGGTTATCAACAAAACAGAAGAAATGCTCGCCCAATTTCTTAGAGCACTAACTCAAGGTAGAGAAAATCCATTTGATGGACTGAGAACAAAATAATTCCACAAAAAACAATTGACCATAAAAAATAAAGGTTTCTGAGTTTTTGAGAATTCAGAAACCTTTTTATCAATACGCATTACCTTTACTTCTTCGTTGTCTTCCGACCGGTTGGTTTCTTCCCCCTCGAGGACGATGTCGCAGCCGGTTTCGCTTTTGTCGCTGGCTTTTTAGTTGTTGTCTTTCTCCCTTTCGAAGATGATGTAGCCGCTGGTTTCCTCTTTGCTGGAGCTTTTCTCGCAGGCTTCTTTTCCTCGACCAGACTGACAAAATTCTCCACTTCCCAGCCCGTTACCACCGCGGTGATCGTATCCCCGGCCTTGACCTCCACGGCACTGTCACCGCGCACCGCCGCGCGCTTGCGGACCGGGGCCGCATCCAAACGCGTGGATTTGGGCGCCAGGTTGAGCAAATGCACTGTCGCCACAGAATTGGGTTTGCCGGTGGCCGTGCCGGCCAGGTTGACGCCTTTCGGCAGTTGCCAGGCGATCACGCCGCGGCCATAACGTCCCTGCGTGGGGAAGTCTTTGACCGGCACGCGTTTGGCCTTGCCATCCGTAGCAATCAGGAAAATCTCGCCTTTGGCGGGCATGACTTCCGCGCCGACCACTTCATCTCCCACGCCCAGCTTGACGCCGTTCACGCCAGCGGCCACCAACCCCATCGGACGCACATCCTGCTCTTTGAAGCGGATCGCCAGTCCGCTGGAGACGGCCAGCAGGATTTGCTTCGAGCCGTCGGTCAGCATCACCCAGCGCAGCGAGTCGCCCTCATTGACCTTGGCCAGCGTGAAGGTCTGCGCGGCAGGCCCGGGCAGTTCGCTCACCAGCGACTTCTTGACCATGCCGCCGCGCGTCACGCTGAAGACATAGGTTTCTTCCGGCAGGGACGATTTGCGGGATGGCAACGTGAAGACCGCAGCCAGTTTGTCACTCTCGCGCAAAGGCGAGACTTTGTGCCAGAGCGTGCCCTCGCCCAGCTTTTCGGCTTCCGGCAGGGTGTGCACCGCCACAGCGGCGGCCTTGCCGCTCTCGGAGACCAGATACAGCGTATCGGTTGTGGAGGCTTTCACCAGCCAGCGCGGGGCGTCGTTGCCGCTCGGGCGGGGCGCCTTCTCGTCGTGTGTGCGTGAGGCCAGCCCATCGGCGGTCACGCCTACCCACACGCTCTGCTCGGGCAGCAGGTCGCTGGCGGTCAGCAGTTTGGCGGCTTTGCCTTTCTTCAGGTTGACGATCTGTGTGCGGCGGCGGTCGCCGTAATCCGCTTTGACCTCGATCAGTTCGTCTGCAACCAAAGCCCGCATTTTCTTGGGTGATTTGAGCAAACCTTCCAGCGTTATGATGTCCTGCTTTAATTCTTTATATTCGGTCTCGATCTTCTTGCGTTCCAGCGCAGCCAGGCGACGCAATTGCATCTCCAGAATGGCGTTGGCCTGGACCTCCGTCAGCTTGAAACGCTTCATCAGTTTCGTGCGAGCAGTATCAACGTCCGGCGCGGAGCGGATGAGCTTGATGACCTCGTCCAGGTTCTTGAGCGCCACCAGGTAGCCTTCCAGGATGTGCGCCCGTTGTTTGGCCTTGTCCAGGTCATATTCGGCGCGTCGTTTGATGACCGTCAAGCGGTGCTCGATATAGACGCGCAACGCCTGCTTGAGCGAGAGCATACGCGGCTCGTTGTCCACCAGCGCCAGCAGGATGATGCTGAAGGTGGACTGCATGGGCGTGCGGCGGTAGAGGGCGGCCAACACCTTCTCTGGCTCGACGTTCTTGGTCAGTTCGATGACGATGCGCATGCCGTGCCGGTCGGATTCGTCGCGCAGATCGGTGATGCCCTCGATGTCGTTATCGCGTGCCAACGCAGCGATGCGTTCGATCAGACTCGACTTGTTGACCATATACGGCAACTCGGTGACGATCAACCGCGAACGACCACGGTCCATTTCCTCGATGTGGACTTTGGCCTGGACGCTCACGCGTCCGCGCCCGGACCCGTAAGCTGCTTCCAGACCCTCTTCGCCCGCCTGCTGGAGGATGACCCCGCCGGTCGGGAAGTCCGGTCCCTGCACGAAATTCATCAACTGTCCCACCGAGATGTCGTCCAGTTTTTCCCAGCGTTCGAGCATATAGACCAGCGCATCCACCACCTCGCCCAGGTTGTGCGGCGGGATGGAGGTGGACATACCGACTGCAATGCCGGTTGCGCCGTTGACCAATAAATTGGGAATGGAGGCCGGCAGAACGGTCGGCTCGCTAAGCGTGTCGTCGAAGTTGGGAGCAAAATCGACTGTGTTCTTGCCGATGTCGGTCAGGATGTCGAGGGCGGGCGCGGTCAGGCGCGCTTCGGTATAACGCATGGCAGCCGGTGGGTCGCCATCGATCGAGCCAAAGTTGCCCTGTCCGTCCACCAGCAGCGTGCGCATGGAGAAATCCTGCGCCATACGCGCCATGGCTTCGTATACTGCCGAGTCGCCGTGCGGGTGATATTTGCCGAGTACCTCGCCCACGATACGAGCGGATTTTTTGTAGGGCGAATCGGCGCGTAGCCCCATATCGTACATCGCGTATAAAATGCGGCGGTGCACGGGTTTTAACCCATCGCGGGCATCCGGCAGCGCGCGCGCCACGATGGTGCTCATGGCGTAATCCAGGTACGCCTGCTGCATCTCTTGATCGATATCTATTTTCTTTACCAGGCCAAGTTCCATGTTCTCTCCATTCGACCCTGACCTAACCCCTCCCGCCAGGAGTTTACCCTGAGCTCGTCGAAGGGGGCACCCTCCCCTTCCCTCGCAGGGAAGGGGAGGGCCGGGGTGGGGATAGGTAGGGTGAATTAATGTTCTATACCGCGCTTATCTTAAGGGAGAAGGGGGAAAGCGTCAAGGTGAAAAGCGGATAAGCCCGATTACACTTGAATTGACACTTCCCTTAAAAACAAAGAACGGTCTTTGCGACCGTTCTTTGTGCTAACACGTCTTATCTTCTAGTCTGCCGCGGTGGGGTTGGGAACATCGGTCCACGGAGATGAACCGTTTTCTTCGGCCTCTTCGACGGCGCTGAAACGTCCCTCGGTAAAGCCTGTCCCGGCCGGGATCAGTTTGCCGATGATGACGTTCTCTTTCAGGCCGAAGAGCGGGTCCGTGCTCGAGGCAATGGCCGCCTGCGCCAGCACCTTGATGGTGTGCTGGAACGAGGAAGCCGAGAGGAACGAGTCGGTGGATAGAGAAGCTTTGGTCACGCCCAACAAAATTTCGACGAATTTTGCCGTTTGCTTTCCTTCGACCATTAACTGCTCGTTCACGTGCCGGATCTCGAGCCTGTCTACCGCATCTCCGGGCAGGTACTTGCTGTCGCCAGGACGCGTAACCTGTACTTTGCTGAGCATCTTGCGAATGATGACCTCGAAGTGTTTGTCATGGATGTTCTGGCCTTGTGAGCGATACACCTTTTGTACCTCGGTCATCAGATACATCTGGCAGGCTTCGCGTCCCTGGATGCGCAGCACGCGGTGCGGGTTGAGCGAGCCCTCGGTCAGGGGTTGACCAGCCTCTACCTGTGCGTTCTCTTTGACGAGCAAGCGCGCCGTGGTCGGGATGTCGTAGGTCTTTTCCTCTTTCTGGTCATAGGCAACCACAACCTGGCCGGCTTTCTTCTCGACGCGCACGCGGCCGCCATGTTGGGCGACGATAGTAGCATCGTCTTTGCTGGCCAGCAGGTCACCCATGTTGACTTCACTCTCGGTCTTGACCTCGATCTTCCAATCTTCGGGGATGTCATAGGTGTCGCTGATCAACTCGCTGTGCTCGATGGTTACCTCACGCAGGTCAGCGTAACGCTCGGACTGCATGATCCTCACAATGCCGCTGATCTCTGCCACCACAGCTTCACCTTTAGGCTGCTTACGAGCTTCGAACAACTCTTCCACACGGGGGAGACCAGTCGTGATGTCTGCGCCGCCAGCGGCAACACCACCGGTATGGAAGGTTCGCAGCGTCAACTGCGTGCCAGGCTCGCCGATGGACTGGGCGGCCACGATGCCGACCGCCGAGCCGAGCGAAACCATGTCGCCGCGACCCAGGTCGATGCCATAGCACTTGGCGCAAATGCCGTGTGTCAACTCACAGGTCATTGGCGAACGCACCTTGACTTCTGCGAGGCCAGTCTGCGAGATCTTGCGGGCCATGTCATGATCGATGATGTCGTCAAAATCGCCGATCAACTCACCAGTATTCGAGTCGACTACGCGTTCAGCCAACAAGCGACTGTACAAGCGGTTGGCCATGGACTGTCCGGCCACATCGTCTTTTCTACGGATGTAGATACCGTCTTTGGTGCCACAGTCGTGCTCGTTGATGATGATGTCCTGGGCAATGTCCACCAGGCGGCGGGTCAGGTAGCCGGCATCCGCAGTACGTAGCGCGGTGTCAGCCAGACCTTTGCGAGCGCCGTGTGTGGACATGAAGTATTCCATAGCGGTCAGGCCTTCGCGGAAGTTCGAGCGGATCGGGAATGGGATGATGCGCCCAGACGGGTCGGCCATCAAACCACGCATCCCGGCCAACTGTGAGATGGTGGAGTAACCACCTTTGGTTGCACCGGAGTTTGCCATGGTTGCCAGGTTGCCATCCGGATCCATGTGTTGTCGAACGGCAACAGAAACGCGGTCTGTAGTTTCCTGCCAGACATTGATCTCGCGCTCGTTCTTCTCCTGTTCGGTCAACAGGCCGCGGCGGAAGTCACGATTGACCACTTCGATCTGTTGCAAGGCTTCTTGGATAATTTCGCGCCGTTCTGGCGGAATAGTGATGTCAGCCACTGCCAACGTGGTGCCGGAACGCATGGCAAATTCGAAGCCCATGCTCTTGATGCGGTCAGCCACGCGGGTGGTGATTTCTTGACCGCACAGCTCATACACTTCGGCGATCAGGTCCTTGACATCACCTTTGTCCAATTTGTGGTTCACAAATTGGACATCTTCCGGCAGGATGCGGTTGAAGAGCACGCGACCTATAGTTGTATCGATGATACGAGTCTGTGGTTCGGGCATACGATTCTCATCTTCGTCATACCAGGTTGTCACGCGCATTTTGATCTCAGAATGGACTTCGACTTGCCCAAGCTGATAGGCCATCTCCACTTCATCCATATCGGCAAAAACACGTCCATCGCCTTTATGTTCGGCTTTGTGCTTGATTGTCAGATAGAAAACACCCAGAACCATATCCTTCGACGGGGAAATGATTGGTTCGCCGTCAGCAGGCTTGAGCAGGTTCTTAGAGGCGAGCATCAGTTCACGGGCTTCCTGCACGGCTTTCTGGGAAAGCGGTACATGCACGGCCATTTGGTCGCCGTCAAAGTCAGCATTGAAAGCGGTACAAACCAACGGATGCAACTGGATGGCAGAGCCTTCGATCAGGATCGGTTCGAAGGCCTGGATGCCTAAGCGGTGCAGGGTGGGCGCGCGGTTCAGGAGCACCGGTCGCTCCTTGATGACTTCCTCAAGTACTTCCCATACCTCAGGTCTGTTGCGCTCGATCAGGCGACGCGCACCCTTGACGTTGGCCGCATAATTATGCAGCACGAGACGTGCAATCACGAACGGACGGTAAAGCTCCAACGCCATAGTCTTCGGCAGACCACACTGATACAGCTTGAGTGTCGGACCTACCACGATCACCGAGCGACCGGAGTAGTCCACGCGCTTGCCGAGCAGGTTGCGGCGGAAACGTCCCTTTTTGCCCTTGAGCATGTCACTCAGGGATTTGAGTTCGCGGCGGCCACGGCGGGAAAGCGCCTTGCCACGTTGGGAATTGTCGATCAGGCTATCTACCGCTTCTTGCAGCATGCGCTTCTCATTGCGGATGATGACATCCGGCGCACCCAGTTCGAGCAGGCGCTTGAGACGGTTGTTACGGTTGATCACGCGGCGATAGAGGTCGTTCAAGTCGGAAGTCGCAAAGCGGCCGCCGTCCAACTGTACCATCGGGCGCAGGTCGGGCGGGATGACCGGTAGAACGGTCATGATCATCCATTCCGGGCGGTTGCCGGAACGACGAAAGGCTTCCACTACCTTCAAACGAGTAGTGGCTTTCTTGCGTTTTTGCTTGGACTTGGTGGTACGTACCTCGTACCAGAGTTCTTCGGAGAGTTTATCGAGGTCGAGACGACGCAGGATGTCAAAGAAGGCCTCGGCGCCCATATCGGCGCGGAAGACCTGACCCCAGCGCTGCTTGAGTTCGCGATAACGGATTTCGCTCAAGAAGGTGAAGGGACGCAGTTCCAGCAGTTCGTCGCGTACACGCGAGTTCTGATTCTGCGAAACCGTGGATTGATCTTCGAGCTGACTGCGTAAAGCTTCCATCTCTTCGTCAGCTTCGGCCTTGATGCGCGCTGATTCTGTCTTCAACTCATCGACTTCGCGCGCCTTCTGGTCCTTGAGCTCATTTTCAAGTTCTTCCAGTTTTACCTGAACAGCCTTTTGTATCTGGCTGATGTGCTTGGCAGCAATTTCGACGCCCGTTTCTACGATCGTGTCGCCGGTCACTTCGAACACCAGCGCTTTCTTGGCAGCGTTACCCTTCTGATCCTGAAGTTGCTTCTCCAGCTTTTGGCCCTCTTTGATGATCGGGTCAAGCTGGGCAGCGATCTGCTCGTCGTAAGATCGTTCGAGTGCAGCTTGTTTTTGCTTGATCTCGTTCAGGGCATGATCACGATGTGTTTTGACTCCTGCAATTTGGGCATTGATTTGTGTTGCCTGCTCGCGCTCAGAAACGGAAATCTCATCTTCCAGACGTTTAAGCGCCTTCTGGCGGGCGTCTTCATCCACATAGGTGACGATGTACTGGGCAAAGTACAACACGCGGTCCAGGTTGCGGCGTGAGATGTCAAGCAGTAAACCCAAATACGAGGGAATACGCCGCGTGTACCAGATGTGCGCAACCGGCGTTGCCAGACCGATATGCCCCATGCGCTCGCGGCGCACGGCAGCACGGGTCACTTCAACGCCGCACTTGTCACAAACAATGCCTTTAAAACGGGGATTCTTATATTTACCACAATAACACTGCCAGTCGCGAGTTGGGCCAAAAATAGCCTCACAAAATAGGCCATCTTTTTCTGGTCGCAGGCGGCGGTAGTTGATTGTCTCGGGCTTGAGCACCTCACCATACGACCAGGACAAAATCGTTTCGGGCGATGCCAGGCTGATGCGTAATGCGGTCAGTCCTTTGGTTTCCACAGATCCACTCCTCATCCAACGAATCAGGGTTATTTATGAGCCATGTCTCTGTATGGCGTGTAGTCGGCGCATACAAGAGACAAACAAACGCAAGCGCTTCGAGACTTTTCGTCTCAAGCGCTCGCTGTGTGTTGCTCTATTTTATATCCAACAGGACAATTATAGTCCGAATCAGACTTTAAGTCAAGGGCATTTCTTAAAGTACTACTAATGGACATTGACCGGCACCCTGTTTCCTTTTACAATACCTTTATGAGACTATTGCATGTTAAGTTCGTGAGCATATCCCCATTCTTCGGGGGATTCTTTCGCCCTGACCATGACCCTCCGCGTGTGCTTTAGAGCTTGTCTGATCTATCCTTAGAGTCCCTTTTATTCCATCCCGGAGGAAAACCCTATGCCTAGTCCAATTGTTTCCAAACGTGCCCCTGTTTACGCTGACGTTCCTAATGAAAAGTGGAACGACTGGCGTTGGCAGTTAAGCCACCGTCTAAATTCTGTTGAAGAAATCGAGAAAATTTTCCCGCTGACCGATAGTGAGCGCAAGGCGCTCCAGTCCAGTGGTTTGTTCCGCGTGGATATCACACCCTATTTCATCTCGCTGATCGACCCAGATGACCCGAACGACCCGGTCCGTAAACAGATCATCCCAACGGCTGCCGAGATGGTGCCTTTCACGGCCATGATGGAAGATTCCCTGGCGGAAGACCGCCACTCTCCTGTCCCTGGCCTGGTGCACCGTTACCCGGACCGGGTGCTTATGCTGGTAACGACCCAGTGCGCCTCGTACTGTCGCTACTGCACTCGTTCCCGGATCGTAGGCGATCCTGGTCAGACCTTCTCGCGTCAGGAATTCGAAGCGCAGATCGAGTATCTCAAACGCACGCCGCAGGTGCGTGACGTGTTGCTCTCTGGCGGTGATCCGCTGGTGCTAGCCCCCAAGATCCTGGAAGAGATATTGACCCGTTTGCGCGAAATCCCGCACATCGAGATTGTGCGTATCGGTTCGCGCGTGCCGGTTTTCCTTCCGATGCGCGTCACGCAGGAACTGTGCGATATGCTGCAAAAGTTCCATCCGCTGTGGATCAATATCCACATCAACCATCCCAACGAGATCAGCCAGGAACTGGCCGAGGCCTGCGACCGCATGGCGCGCGCCGGTATCCCATTGGGAAACCAATCCGTCTTATTGGCAGGCGTGAACGACTGCGTTCATATCCAACGCGAATTGGTGCAGAAGATGACCCGCATCCGTGTGCGCCCGTATTATCTTTATCAATGCGATTTGGTGGAAGGCGCCGGACATTTTCGCACACCGGTCGCGAAGGGTATCGAGATCATCGAAGGCTTGCGCGGACATACGTCCGGGTACGCTGTCCCGCAATTTATCGTGGATGCACCTGGCGGGGGCGGAAAGATCCCGGTCATGCCCAATTACCAGATCAGCGCATCGGATCACAAGATCATCCTGCGCAATTACGAAGGTTACGTTACAACGTATGAGGAGCCGACCGAATACAAAGCGCACGACCCGGCCACCTGCTCGTACTGTCAGAACAAGCGCCCGGAACCGGGTCAGACCGGCATCACGGGCTTGCTCGACGGTCAAGACATGTTTATCAAGCCCGAAGGTTTTGACCTGACCCATGACCGACACGGTATCCAGCATCGTTTGAAGGATGAAAAGAAATGGAAACCGCTGGGAATCGGGGCGGGATCGAACGAAAAAACGGAAGGATAGTTCATTCCGAATCAAAGGAGAAACGAATGAAACGTTTGTCTATTCCACTACGACTGGTAACCATGTTGCTGGCTATCGCACTGCTGGCGGCCTGTGTACCTGCAGGGGGGCCAACACCCACTCCTGTAGATGTTGAAGGCAAGGTTGCTACTTCAGTCGCAATGACGATCGAAGCGCAGGGTCAAATTTCTACCTCTGTGGCGATGACTGTCGCAGCCCAGGCAAGTGAAACCGCTGCTGCCGCACCTACTACGGATGTATCCTCTCCAACGCCGGTGCCGACAATAACACCTGTGCTACCAACCGCAACTCCATTCACGACAGGCGGTTCTTCTGGTGGGAGTGGTGGCAGTACCAGTGGCGGGGGGTATACCACCTATGCGTACTCCTGCGACATCATCCGGCAAAGGCCTCTCGACAATACGGAATTCAAGCGCACAAATACGTTTGATGTCACTTTCACGATCCTCAACAACGGCACTTCAACCTGGGCAGCTGGGAAAGATCTTACCTTACTTGGTAACCCTGGGAACACACTCTCCATTTCCACCGGCTTTGTAGCTCAGCTCCCGGAAATGGCGCCCGGGGACACGTTCACAGTTGGTCCCTTCGATGCACAGGCCCCGGACGATCCGGGACATTACGTGATCGATTTCAAACTCGAGGGAGGCTTCTGCTATCCGTATGTAGCCTTCGACGTAGTTCGCTAGACTGTGTTGAAATAACTCGGAGTGTACAGCAATAGCGAGGAGGTGCGATGAACAAGCCGACCATTCGCCGGATTACCATGTGGCTTATCCTGGGGTTGGTCGTTCTGGGTTGTGCAACGCCAGCGCTTGTCACGCCTCCTCCTTCTGTATCTGCTCCTGGGTCTCTTGAAACATTTATTGTGCAGACAGGGGAGGCAGCGCAGACAGGCACAGCGTTTGCGCTGCCTCCCACCGAGACGCCAAGCCTGACGCCGCCCCCATCGAAAACTCCAACCATCACACCAACAGCAACTGCTACAGTCCTTTTCCTGTTTGCGACCAGCACCAACCCGACGTCCGCATTTCTGACAAGTGACATCGCAGATTTGATGACGTCTGATGCGAACGGGAATAACGGCAATGGCGACGGTTATGTAAAACCCACAGCAACTCCCTCGGAATGGCAGTGCCGCGTTTTATCCAAGAGCCCGGCAAATCACGCGGTTATAATCGCAGGTACCAGTTTCAAAGCAGTTTGGTCAGTTCAAAATACAGGCACGAAGACCTGGCCCAAAAAAGGGGTGGACGTTGTCTATGAATCTGGAGCCGATCTCAATGTCGGTAGGCCCTATTACGACATTCCTGCAGGGGTCGGACCGGGGGGTACGGTCACGATCTCGGTCCCGATGACCGTGCCGAAACGACCCAAAGAGTACAATATGAGATGGTCTCTCAAGGTTGGTCATACAAATTTTTGTTCCGTACGATTTGTCTTCGAAACAAAATAAGGTTCTTGGTAGACGATCATGAATACACCTTCAAAAAAAATTCTATTCCCGTTTGTAGTGCTGTTCGTCCTATTGGCGTGTGCGGTACCCGGATTGCCGTTGCCTGCTGCCTCGAGCCCGACCACTGCTCCCGGTGCCATACAAACGATCGTTGTTGCCACGGCCGGAGCAGCGCAAACGCAGACAGCGTTAGTGCTTCCGTCTCCCACTGAGACCTCGACACCGACACCATTGTCGACCTCAACGCCTACAGACACGCCAACGCCAACGGCAACCTTCCTTTTGTCGACTGCCACCAGCCCCCCGACTGCCACCGAACCGTTCGTGACCCAAAGTGCCGGTTCAGGTTGTGAACTGGTCTCTCAACTGCCAAGTAACGATACGATGTATGCATCTCGGGAACGGTTTACGGTGGAATGGACGTTGAAGAATACCGGGAGTGCGAGTTGGTTAAGCAATAACGTTGATTTCTCCCGTTCAGGCGGCAAGGATATGTCTGGTAAGGATGTCTACGACCTTCCCAACAATGTCGGTCCTGGGGCACAAGTGACTTTATCGGTTGACATGAGGGCGCCAGCAAACGCCGGAACCTATACTTCCAACTGGAGGTTAGGTTCGAAAAACAAACCGCTGTGTGAAGTCTCTGTCAGGATTATTGTAAAGTAGCCTAAGGATACCCATGCACTACCGACGCCTGGGTCGCTCCGGCCTGAAACTAAGTGAAATTGCATTGGGGGCCTGGGTCACGTTTGGTGACCAAATTTCCGAAAAGACTGCTTCGCAGTTGGTTCATGCAGCTTATGACGGCGGCATCAACTTTTTCGATAACGCGGACATATATGCCAATGGCCAGGCAGAGAGCGTTATGGGAAAAGCCATTCAAGATTTACCACGTGAAGCGTTGGTCATCTCCAGCAAAGTCTTTTCACAGACCATGCCCGGTCCCAATGGACGAGGACTTTCGCGCAAGCACGTCACCGAGTCCGTGCATGCTTCGCTCAAGCGACTCGGCACTGATTATCTCGATTTGTATTTCTGTCACCGTTATGACCCCGATACCTCCATGGAAGAAATCGTCTACACCATGGATACCCTCATCCGCCAGGGCAAAATTCTTTATTGGGGTACTTCTGAATGGCGTGGTTATCAAATTGCAACGGCTATAAAAACTGCCGACCAGCACCATTGGGCCCCGCCTGTTATGGAACAGCCGCAATACAACATGTTCCATCGCTATCGCGTTGAAACCGACCTGGCTCCCGTTTGTAAAGAGTTTGGCATCGGGCTGACCACTTTCAGCCCACTGTACTACGGCATTCTGACAGGAAAATATAATGAGGGGATTCCCAAGGGGACACGCGCGGACAGGGATGGCTATGGCTGGATACGAGAACGCATCACCCCGGAACGCATCGCCATTGTCGATATGCTCACCTCGGTCGCACGCGACCTTGACCTGACGACCGCGCAATTGGCCATCTCCTGGCTGTTGAGACGTAAGGAGATTGGCAGCGTAATCACCGGTGCAACACGCTTGGCGCAACTCAAGGAGAACATAGCAGCCGGGGAAGCTGCCGATAAATTGACGGACGAGATCTTGGAAAAGATCGAACAGATACTGGGGAATTACCCGGACGAATAGACTTCCTGCATTGCTATTCTCTTAAACGATCAGGGGCTGCTATTTTGGAAGCAGCCCCTGTTTTTTTCTGTATTTGACCCTTACCCGTGCCGGCTCATGAAGCGTTCCATGCGTTGTAGTGCTTCTTCGATTTTCTCATAAGCTGTTGCATAGCAGGCCCGTACGAAGCCATTCCCACCGGGGCCGAAAGCATTGCCAGGCACAACGGCCACACCTTCCTCTTTGAGCAGGGTTTCGGCAAAGATTTCATCGTCCATGCCGGAGGCCTGGATGTTGGGAAAGGCGTAGAAAGCGCCGCGTGGCTCAAAGGTCTGGAGACCGAGGTGGTTCAATCCGTCTACCAATAAACGACGGCGACGGTCGTATTCCGTTACCATTTCTTCTACGTAGGAGCTCCCGCTTTTCAGCGCCTCGATGGCAGCATCTTGGGCGGTTGTCGGGGCGGACATGATGGTGTACTGATGGACGCGCACCAAACCCTTGATGATATTAGCCGGCCCGCAGGCGTAACCGATGCGCCAGCCGGTCATGGCGTAATCTTTCGAAAAGCCACCTAGCAAGATTGTGCGGCGTTTGATATTCTCACCCAGCGCCGGAACGCAGACATGCTCGAAGCCGTAGACCAGCCGATCGTAGATCTCATCTGAGATGATAAGCAGATTGTGTTCCTCGGCGATCTTCGCCACTTCCAGCAAAATCTCTCGCTCGGCGACTGCGCCGGTCGGGTTACTGGGATAGCCAACAAAGATGACCTTTGTCTTGGGCGTAATCGCAGCACGCACTTCATCTGGATCTAGCTGAAAATTATTCTCGATCTTGCTGGGGATTTCCACCGGCACGCCGCCCGCCAGGATGACTTCTGCCTGGTAGGAAACGAAACAAGGCGTCGGGATGATGACCTCATCGCCAGGGTCCAGGACAGCCACCATTGTGAGATACAGCGCTTCCGAAACGCCCACTGTGGCAATAATTTCGTCAGCCGGACTATAAGAAACGCCATAGAGATTTTTAAGGTTATCGGAAATGGCCTGCCTGAGTTCCAGCTTACCCCAATTCGATGTGTAATGTGTCTCACCATTTTGCAGCGAGCGAATACCGGCTTGCAAGATTGGTTCAGGGGTGGTGAAGTCCGGTTCGCCGATGCCAAGCGAAATAACATCTTGCATGGTTGCGGCAATATCGAAGAACTTGCGTATGCCCGAGGGTTTCAAGCCCGCCACGCGCCTCGAAAGAAAGTTCACGCTGTCAATTTCCTGCATTAAGCCTCCATTTTGGACACGGATTCCGTTGATTCCGTTTTATCCGTGTCCCAGGTTTATGACTTGCCATTCATCGGGAACTTCCCGATAAGTCAATTCAAATACTTGCTTATCTGCCGTCTGCACGCGAAAGCCTTTCTCGGCAGGCCCGCGCCAGCGTGCCAGAATTTCAGCAATTTCCAGTCTCTGCCCCTCCCAGATCAATGAAAGCGGACGTTCAGCATAATTCGAATCTGAACGACATTCGACCAATTCACTCTTCAAACCGGACCTCGGAATCGTCACCGATATTGAGAGAGGATGCTTCCTCTTTATTGGGTTGCCCCTCTACAACACAGTTGCTACCAACCAGGGAGTGAGTCAGCGCTGCGCGCGTAATGCGCGTCCCCTCCTCGATAATACTATCCTGGATGACGGCTTGATCGATCTTGCAGTTTGGCCCGATCGAGGCATTTGGTCCGATGACCGCCGCACTGACTTCAGCACTCGGGTGAATGAATACTGGCGGAAGAACTTTTACGGTTGAACGTTCTTCCGGTTTGTAATCCATTCGTTTGAGCAGGTAGGCGTTCGTTTTCAGGGTGGCGTCAATCGTGCCGGTATCAAGCCAGGTATCCACATGTTCGATGCGCATCAGAGCACCGCGTTCGAGCAGGATATTGATTGCGTCCACCAGGAAAAATTCGTTTTTGAGTTGAACGTTGCGTTGCATCTGTTCTTCGATGGCGGCCATCAGGTCCTCGCCACTTTTAAAGTAATAACAGCCAACTACGGCCAGACCCTTTTCCAGGTCCTGTGGTTTTTCGATGAGACGCTTGATCCAGCCCTCCTCGTTGACTTCTGCTACCCCAAAGCGGCGCGGGTCAGGCACAGGCTTGACCCAGGCCACCCCATGACTCTTTTCCCGGTCTAGGAAGGAGAAGTCCGTTTCGATGAGCGTATCGGAAAAAATCATCAGCATCGGGCCGGTCAGATATTGGCGCGCCAGATACAGCGCGTGAGACTGTCCCTTCATCTCTCCCTGTACAACGAAATGAGCGGTGATGTCAGGGTAATGTTCTCTGACGAAAGCCGGGATTTGGGTCTCACCCAGGTATGGGCCGACGATAAAAACAAATTCCGTACGGTCCGGTTCAGGCAACGTCTCAAACAAATCCATCAGATGTTCGAAGGATGTCTTGCCCGCCACACTGACCAGCGGTTTGGGCTTGCTCCAGGTGTGCGGACGCATGCGCGTGCCCCAACCTGCCATGGGGATGACAATTTTTAGGGTTTCAGCCAAATGAATTCTCCTGTTTGTTGTTCAAGGCTTATTGTACAACATTGTTTGTCTGCGGGCAATTCATGCCGTTGTACGGCAATAAAAAGCATATTTTCTTGTTTACTATAACCTGGCTTCCATCTCGTGGATCACGTCTTCCATCAGATCGACGGCATTTTTCAAGGTCTCGGCATCGAAAGCAAAATTTGCCCCAGCTGTTGCGAACAGTTCTGGCAGGGATACGGTTGAACCCAGCGCGAGCGCTTTACGATAGTCAGCCACAGCTTTCTTTTGATCCTTGCGTGCATTGCCAAAGACCTGTACCGCACCCAACTCAGCCAGTCCGTATTCAATGTAATAAAACGGCATGGTGTGGATATGTCCCTGTCGGTGCCAGTAAATATTCTTATAATTTTCAAGACCGCTGTAATCGATCCCCTTCATGAAACGATCCCACAGCTCGCCCCATTTCTCCTCGCACTTTGTCCCATCCGATGCATCAGCAGGGTTTTCATAGATCCAATGTTGGAAAGCATCTACCAGCGCCATATATGGCAGGAAAGCAATGAAAGATTCGAGATGTGAGATGAGCGCACGGGCGTTCTCCTCCTCGGTATAAAAGCCGCCATGTTCCTGGGTCAGGTAAGGCGCAGCCAGCAGCTCCATGCCCATGGATGCAACTTCCGCGAACTCAGCCGGCACATAGGCTTCTGCTTTCTGATGGTAACGAAGATGCGCGCACTCGAATGAGTGAAAAGCATGCCCACCTTCATGAAGGATCGTATCTACATCTATTGCTGTGTTGGTGTGGCTCATGAAGATAAACGGGAGTTTTGCCACGTTGTAGCACAGGCTATAAGCGCCACTGGCTTTGTTTTTTCGACTGTCGAGATCGAGTAGATCGTTATCTATCATAGTTTGATAGTATTCCCTGAATTTGGGATCGACCTTCTCGAATACATGCACTGCTTTCGAATTTAAATCTGCAACGGCTTTCGCGGGACGAAGTGCGGGACGCCCGAACTGGTCTACTTCCCGGTCCCACGGACGCGTCGCCTCGATGCCCAGCCTCTGCCTGCGTCGCTCGTAGACGCGCTGCGCTGCCGGGACAATCACCTCCTCTATCGCCGCATGGAAGGATTTGCAGTCTTCCGGTGTGTAATCGAAGCGCCGATATTTTTTCCATATATATTTGCGGTAATTGGAAAATCCCGCGTTCTCAGCAATCTGCAAACGGAGTGCCATGAATTTTTTCCACAGGGCATTGATCGCATCGCGGTTTTGATACAGGCGTTCCCAAGTTGCTTTCCAGGCTCTTTCACGAATATCACGATCAGTTTCGAATGAATACAAGGCGACCATTTCGGAATAAGTCTTTTCTGCGCCTTCCCATGTCACGGTTGTGGCCCCCATGATCTTATCGTATTCATTTGACAGCTTTTGTTCCTCGGCCAACAGGGACAGGTTCTCAGCTCGGAAGATTTCTGCTTCGGCCTGCATCATTTTTAGCGCCACTTCGAACCCTTTTGGATGCAGTCCGCACTCCAGCAATTTTTCTTTAACCTTCTGGTCGGCAGCTTTGGTAGCGGGCTGGACCTCATCCAGGAAATTATCGAATTGCTTTTGGAACTCTTCGTCCGCGGTGTGCTGCGAGGTGACGATTTGCAAGCGTGTGAATTGTTCGTCGACGCAGGATGCCAATGTGGACCAATCGTCCAGCCAGGCATCTATCGTAGATGCGTCCAACGTTCTGGTTTCGAGATCTTTGTAAAAAGGAGCATAGTCCTGCCAGGTCATAGCCAGGATGGCTTTTGCTTCTGTAGGGAGGAATGTAAAATTCATGTATGGCCTCCAGAAAATTCATCTTCTATAGCTTTCGACAAACCAGGATCCCTTTGCCAATAGGCACCACCAAGGAATCAACGCGCATGTCGCTCTCGGCTGTGCGACAAAACCGGCCAGTTCATTAGCGTGGCTAATGATGTTGTCCGCAGCCAGGATGCCACCTGGCACAAAGTTAGGCAAAGCCTTTTCGTATACATCCAGGTAGACATCCTTCTCAGCATCCAGAAAACAGAAAGCTACGTCAGCGTATCCGGCAATGACCTGGCGTGCGTCGCCATGGATGAGTTGGATTTGTTCGCTTACTTCGGCAGCTTGGAAGGTTTCATTGGCGCGAGCAACCTTTTCTTCGAGAATTTCGAAAGTGGTTAGATGGTCACCACGTTCTTTGCAGGCTAGCGAGAGCCAGAGCGATGAATATCCGCCACTGGTGCCCACTTCCAACACACCGCCTTTCGGTGCACTGGCACATAATAACGCCAGGAATTTTCCTGTTACGGGTGGAATTTGTCGCAGGCGCTGTAAATGGGGTGTGCCATCCTCGCGGTCTGTTACATCGCGTGCTTCCAACTCACGCATGCGCTTTAAAACGGCTTCAGGAATATCGTGAAACACAATTTTACCTGTAGGCGAAAAATCCGAAGATCGCTGCGCTGATGACCAGAAATACGGGATTGATATCTGTGGCTGTTAGCAACGCAAAGGTGATGATCGCAATCAGCACCTTCGCGTTGCATCAATCCCATCGAAGCCGGGCCGCCACCCCACGAGAACAGGGCGACACGTGAAAAGACGATGAATAGATCCCAGAGTAGTTTCCAGTTCATAAGCTCTCGAAATCTCCTTGATGATTTTATGTGTGTCCCAAGACCGGGTGAGGCTGATACGCTTCTTCTAGCGCACTGATTTCATCTTCTGATAATTTGATTTCCAATGCAGCAATAGATTGTTCCAGATGTTCCAGTTTTGTTGCTCCAACAATTGGTGCGGTGATGTATGGTTTGGCCAATAGCCAGGCAAGCGCAACCTGTGAACTTGTCACGCCGCGCTTTTTGGCAATCTCTTGTGCACGGTCTGCCACGGTGAAATCTTCCTCGCGGAAATACATTTGGTCGGCATAATCATCGCTTTGGGCGCGGGTAGTCTCTCCGCCGCCATCACGTTTGCGGTTGCCCGCCAGGAAACCGCGCGCCAGCGGGCTCCAGGGAATCAGACCGATGCCCTGATCGATACACTGTGGGATCATCTCGCGTTCTTCTTCGCGATAGACCAGATTATAGTGATTTTGCATAGAGACGAAGCGCGTCCAGCCATGCAAATCAGCGGTATATTGTGCCTTGGCAAATTGCCAGGCATACATGGACGATGCACCAATGTAACGTGCCTTGCCGGCCTTGACCACGTCGTGCAAGGCTGCCATGGTCTCTTCGATGGGCGTTTCATAATCCCAGCGGTGGATCTGGTACAGGTCCACGTAGTCCATCCCCAGGCGCTTGAGAGAAGCATCGATAGCGTCCATGATGTGCTTGCGAGAGAGACCACCGCTGTTGACCTCATCTGTCAGGTTGAAATAGCATTTGGTTGCAACGACTACGTTTTCGCGCCTGACCCCGAATTCGCGCAACAGTTTGCCTGTCAATTCCTCGCTGGCGCCTTTTGAATACATATCGGCGGTATCAAAAAAGTTGATGCCTGCATCCAGGACCTTCTTCACAAAAGGACGCGAGTCTGCTTCATCAAGCACCCAAGGACGCCATTTGGATGTGCCATAGCTCATCATGCCCAGGCACAGGCGTGAGACCTTCAGTCCACTTTTCCCGAGATTGACGTATTGCATATTTGCTCCTTTCCCTTTACCTTGATGTGTCATTGCGAGCTCCGCGTTACCCCAAGGGGAAAGCGGGGCGTGGCAATCTCCGCGCTCATGTAATCTTTTGTTTCTAGGTTATTTGAGACTGCCACGTCACTCACCTGCACTGCACCGAACGTAGTGCGGTGCAAGTGTCGTTCCTCGCAGTGACACTTGCATATTACCATTCTCCAAACTGTGGAATTTCTCTCCTATCACGATATTCCTCCAGGCGGCGGCGATGACCTGGAAGGAGCCCTTCCGGAAGGGAGTTGAGTGGAAAGAATTGTATCTCAGCAATCTCCTTATCCTGCTTTCCGCTAAGTGTAAAATCTGTGCATAAGAAGAGCACATTGTGGTCGCTTTTTTGTTCGCCAAAATGAGTGTATGCTCCAATGAGTTTCAGCTCTTCCATCTGTGCTCCGACTTCCTCGTGTGCTTCGCGACGAACGGCTTGCTCCAGGGTCTCGCCGCGTTTGACGCCGCCACCGGGCATAAACCAGCCGGGCATATAGGTTTGCCGGACAAGCAACACCTTTTCATTTTGGATGAGCATGACACGCACACCGAGGGTTTTGGGGTGAAAGATGAAACAGTAGACGCGGTAGCCAAGATAGAGTAGACGTATCATGCGATGATGGTCAGGTTGGCAAGCGAGGCAGCCAGCCGTTTGATGCCAACGCTCTCGAAGACCACATCCACGATCTCATCGTCATCCTGGATGCGGCTATCGAGCACGATGCCTTCTCCCCACAGCTTGTGCTGGACTCTGGTCCCGGCGTGGTATTTGCTTTCTATAATGGAAGCAGATTTGGGCCTGGTATGTTGCGCCCATAGCGTTTCGGGGGGAGCGCCTCGCAGGGTTCTTCCCGTGCGGGCTTTGCCAATCAACAGGTCCCCCGGGATATCATCCAGAAAACGAGAAGGATAGGTCTCTTCGGCGTACCCGCGTCCGCCACGCTGCACAGAGCGGATCAGGTAGAGCCTGTCTTTGGCGCGCGTAATCCCAACGTAGAACAGGCGACGTTCCTCTTCCATTTCTTCGGGCTCGTCGAAGGAGCGACTGTGAGGCAGCAGGCCATCGTCCAGGCCGACGATGAAGACCGCACCAAACTCGAGCCCTTTGGCGGCGTGCAGGGTGAGCAGGGTGGGCGCATTAACGGTATCAGACATAGTGTCCTGATCTGAGATGAGCGCCACATCTTGCAGGAATTCGTCGAGCGTGCGCGTGACGTATTCCTGCGTGAGACGGCGCAACTCGGTCACGTTTTCCCAACGCTCTGTCCCTTCTTCGGTTCCATCATCGATGTAGTCTTTATAACCAATGTCTGTCGCGATGCGGTCGAAAAGTTCTGTGACGGTCAGGGTCTGGGCAGCTGCTCTCCAGTTGGCGAGCAATACCCCAAAATCTGCGAGCGAGATGGCGGCGCGGTTGCTGAACTGTTCCCAGTATGGCGAGCCGGAACCGCGCGCCAGATCGAGCACCATCGCGCCGGGTGTAATACCGATGGTGTTTGCGGCAGTGTGTAACGAAGTGATCGTCTTGCTACCAATGCCACGTGTGGGCACGTTGATGATACGGTTCAGGCTGGCTTCATCATTGGCATTATAGGCCAGGCGCAGGTAGGCGATCATGTCCTTCACTTCGCGGCGTCCATAGAAACGTTGTGCGCCAACCAGACGATAAGGCAGGCGCGCATTCAGGAAGGCTTCTTCTAAAAGACGAGACTGCGCATTGGTGCGGTACATCACAGCGCACTCGCCGGGTTCGAATTGCCCGCTGGCCACCAGTTGGGCGATGGTGTCTACCACAAAAGAGGCCTCGGCATAATCGTCAGGCGCTTCATAGTAAAAAAGCTTCTCACCTTGTCCGCGCTCCGTGAATAATTGCTTACGACGGCGGTTACGGGCGCGGTCGATGACCCCCATGGCCGCATCCAGGATGGTTTGCTTGGAGCGATAGTTTTGTTCCAACAGGATGATCTGCGCATCGGGATGGTCCTGCTCGAAGCGCTGCACGTTACGCCAGTCCGCACCGCGCCATCTATAGATCGACTGGTCGGGGTCACCGACCACAAAGATATTGTGATGCGCAGAAGCCAGGTGTTTGATCAGTGTGTATTGTGCGATGTTGGTATCCTGGAATTCATCTACCAACACGTGTACAAAGCGCTGCGCATATTTCTGGCGAACATCTGGGTTGCCTTCCAGCAAGCGTGCGACGTAAACCAGCAAGTCGTCGAAATCTACGGCGTTGCTGGCGATTAGTCGTTTTTGGTATTCCTCGTAAACGCGCTTAATCACCTCGTCGCGATAGGTGTTGGTCGGGTATTCGTCAGGTCCGAGCAACTCATTCTTGGCATTGGAGATGGCGGCGTGCACGCTGTTCGGTCGATAAAGTTTTTCGTTAAGGTTGAATTCACGAATGATGCTCTTGACGAGGCGTACCTGGTCATCGGCGTCGAAAATGACGTAGTTGGCCTCCACAGGCAGAAGGTCGGCTTCGCGGCGCAAAATCCGCGCGCAGGTGGAGTGAAACGTGCCCAGCATCATGCCCTGCGTGGCCTGTTCACCAAGCAGATGATCCACGCGCGCTTCCATTTCGCGCGCCGCTTTGTTGGTGAATGTGACCGCCAGAATTTGATACGGACGCACTCCCTCGTAGGCAATTAAATAGGCAATACGCTGGGTCAGCACGCGCGTCTTCCCGGACCCGGGACCTGCCAGCACCAAAACTGGCCCGCTCCCCGCTGAGACAGCCTGTCGCTGCGGGGGATTGAGTTGTTCAAGGAAATCCATTAGGCTGAAATGCTCCGGCGGGGTCCCACGTATGCCTGCGGCTTAGTGCAGGCAGACCCCGCCGGAACGATCTGGGCTATTTTAATTCAGATGTGCAATTGGGACAGCGGGTTGCCTTAATCGCAATAGTAGTAAAGCAGTACGGGCAATCTTTGGTAGTCGGTTCTGCAGGAGCAGCAGGCGCTTCCTTTTTCTTGGTGGCATTCGCAGCTTTGATAATTAGGAAAATGACAAAGGCGACAATTAAAAAGTCAACGACGGTGTTGATGAAGACACCGTAATTGATAGTGGCCGCTCCGGCAGCAGTGGCGGCTTCGAGCGAATCATACGTTTTCCCATCCAATGCTAGGAAGAGGTTGGTAAAATCCACCCCCCCCAGCAAAAGACCGATGGGGGGCATTAGCACATCGTTCACAAACGAGGTGATGATTTTCCCAAACGCGCCGCCGATGATGACGGCCACGGCCAGATCGAGCACGTTGCCACGCATAACGAATTCCTTGAATTCTTTTAACATTTCTCCTCCTCGACAGGATGATATGGAATATCCGTATTCTATTTTAGGAAAGGATGCCTGTCAACAAACAGCTTCATTTTCGTGTTTTCAGGCTGAAATGGAAAACCATACTGCAGTATCTTCCGGATATAATACTGTGGTACTATATTGTCCCATACTGGAGAACTGTTTTTATTCTCCTACACCTTACCTACGATTACCCTACGCTTGGAGCGCTGTTGACGACCTTGAAGAATTAGGTATAATTTAATTCACTCCGCATTATAGAGTAATACCTAGTTCCGCACAAAGCTAGTTGTTTCATCATTCATCTCACAATAGAAAAGGATTCCCGCGGATGCCTGATCTCTTACTCGACGTCCAAGGTCTTGAGACTCAATTCAAGACCTCAGATGGCATTGTACACGCAGTAAATGGAGTTACATTTGGTTTGGCTGAGGGTGAAACCCTTGGCATGGTGGGGGAAAGCGGTTGTGGTAAGAGTGTGACCATGATGTCACTGTTACGCCTGATACCGTCACCGCCCGGAGAAATCACTGCTGGGAAGGCAATATTTTACAATCAAGATTTATTGAAGATCTCTAACGAGGAAATGCGTTATGTGCGGGGCGCTCAAATCAGTATGATCTTCCAAGATCCGATGACTTCTTTGAATCCGGTTTTGACGATAGGTCTGCAATTGGAAGAGCCACTCATGTTGCACCTGGGCATGAACAGGAAACAAGCCCGCTCGCGAGCAGCCGAGTTGCTTGGCATGGTGGGTATCCCGAATGCGGCTGAACGCCTTGGAGATTATCCTCACCAATTTTCAGGTGGTATGCGCCAGCGCGTGATGATTGCAATGGCACTCTCCTGTAGCCCGCAAATCTTGATTGCAGATGAGCCGACCACCGCGCTGGATGTGACTATCCAGGCTCAGATTGTAGAGTTGGTCAAGCGTCTACGAGATGAACTCGGCATGGCCATCATCTGGATTACGCATGATTTAGGTGTGGTGGCTGGCATAGCACAGCGTGTTGTCGTTATGTATGGTGGACTTATTATTGAAGAAGCCCCTGTAAATGAATTGTACGCTAACCCTCAACATCCGTATACGCTCGGACTGTTACGAAGCCTGCCTCGTGTAGATGAGACGGAACGTAAACGTTTGTTCTCCATCGATGGCCTGCCTCCAACACTATATGAGAAACCAAAGTCTTGTCCGTTTGCGCCGCGTTGCAAGTGGGCAGTCGAACATTGTTGGAATGAAAACCCACCTTTTGTGGAGATCGATACCGGGCATCGTCTGGCTTGTTGGGTAGATGTGAAGACGGGGAAGGAACGCTAATGGCAGCCAACAATGTTTTACTCAGCGTTGATAGTCTCGTCAAATATTTTCCGATTACGCGTGGAATCATCTTCCAAAAACAAGTTGCTGCGGTCCATGCTGTTGATGATATTTCCTTCAGCATTCGCAAAGGAGAAACATTAGGGTTGGTAGGTGAATCTGGCTGTGGAAAGTCCACAACCGGGCGAACGATACTGCAGCTTTATCGGCCTACTTCTGGTTCTGTAGTATTTGATGATGTTGATCTCGTGGCGCTGCAGGGTGAAGAACTTCGAAAAATGCGCCGGAAGATGCAGATGATCTTTCAAGATCCTTATGCCAGTCTTAATCCTCGTATGACTGTTGGTGAAATCGTAGGCGAGCCGTTAGTTGTACATAAAGTTGCGAATCAAAAAGAGATCAACGAACGTGTAAAGCACTTACTTGAATTGGTTGGCCTGAATCCTGCTTTTGCGAATCGATATCCGCATGAATTCTCTGGGGGACAACGTCAACGCATTGGCGTGGCACGCGCACTTTCTTTACAGCCATCTTTTATTGTTTGCGATGAGCCAATTTCAGCCCTGGATGTATCCATCCAGGCACAGGTTGTCAACCTGCTCGAGGATTTGCAGAGTCAGTTCAACTTGACATACCTGTTTGTAGCTCACGATTTATCTATGGTGCGGCATATCAGCGACCGCGTAGCCGTGATGTATCTGGGTGTGATCATGGAACTTGCCAGTCGAGACGAAGTCTATCATCACGCTCTACACCCGTATACACAGGCTTTGTTGTCAGCGGTTCCCATCCCGGATCCGGTAGCTGATAAGAAGCGACAACGCATCATCCTTCAAGGGGATGTGCCATCTCCTGTTAACCCCCCGTCTGGTTGTCGCTTCCGCACACGTTGTCCGATTGCGGAAGCGGTTTGTGCTGAAACCCGCCCAGAATTCCGCGAGATCCAACCCGGACATTCCGTCGCTTGTCATTTTGCGGAAAGATTCTTGTAGGAGAAATTGAAAGGAGGTGATAGCTTCTCAGAAACGAAAATCAGATTTTAAATCTAATGTATGTAAGTAACCAATCCTGCTCAAACTAAATTGTGAGGAGAAGAAAGATGCGTAAACTATTTGTTGTTCTGAGCCTTTTGATCGCTATGAGCATGGCGCTTTCCGCTTGTGGCGGCGCCGCTACTCCAGCTCCTGCTCAACCCGAACAGCCCGCTCAGCCTGCACAACCCGCTGCGACCGAAGCGCCTGCACAACCTGCTGCGACCGAAGCGCCTGCTGCGATGGAAGGCCCCAAGGTCTTGAATCTAAACACCGGCGGCGTTGGCGATGTACCAACTCTTGACCCTGCGATTGCTGAAGATACCACTTCAATCCAGATCGTCAACGAATCGTTCGTTGGCCTGACAACCCTCAATGAAGTGACCAACCTGACGGAAAAAGGCATGGCCGATTCTTGGGAACGTGTCACCAATGATGACGGCACCGAGACCATTACCTTCCACCTGCGCACGGACGTTCCGTGGGTGCGCTGGAATGGTGAAGCAGTTGAGACCGTCAAGACCTGCGACGGCTCTGCCGATCGTATGGTCACCGCCAATGACTTTGCCTATGGTATCCAGCGCAACCTGGATCCTGTCAATGCTTCCCCCTACGCCTACCTCCTGGGCTTCGTCCTTAAGGGCGCTGCCGATTACAACAATGGCGTAACGGATGATTTCTCGACGGTTGGCGTTGAGGTCGTTGACGATGCTACCATCAAGCTGACCTTCCTGGCCCCGGCTGTCTTCAATGAACAGATCGCTGGCCTGTGGGTCGCTCGCCCGCAACCCCGTTGGGTTATCGAAGGTGATGACTGCAATGATGCCCGTGGCGAACGCTGGACTGAGCCTGGCTTCTTCCAGAGCTATGGTCCCTACACTATGAGTGAGTGGATCCATGACTCATCCTTGACCATAGTCAAGAACCCCTTCTGGCCTGGTAGTGAAGGCAACCCCGTCGCAAAGATCGACCAGGTTAACTTCTCAATGCTGGACGAATCCGTTGCTTTTGCCGAGTATGAAGCTGGCAATCTGGATGCAGCCCCCGTACCGCTCGCTGACATTGACCGCGTCAAGGCTGACCCTGTGCTTTCGAAGGAGATGGTTATTGCCCCGGTGCTATGCACCTACTACTATGGCTTTAACACCACTGCTCCTGTCGTCAATGACCAGCGTGTCCGCCTTGCACTGTCTGAGGCAGTGGACCGCCAAAGCCTGATCGACAACGTGACCAAGGGTGGCCAGGAACCCGCTCAGTGGTTCGGTCGCCCCGGTTTGGCCGGCGCTCCGACCATGGACGATCACCCCGATTTGGGCGTCAAGTACAATCCTGATGATGCTAAGGCTCAGTTGCAATCCTATCTGGATGAAACTGGCCAAACCGCCGACCAGCTCGATATCACCCTGATGTTCAACACT
This sequence comes from uncultured Chloroflexia bacterium, assembly GCA_963785535.1. Taxonomy (GTDB): domain Bacteria; phylum Chloroflexota; class Anaerolineae; order Anaerolineales; family Villigracilaceae; genus JAABUE01. Next base: position 28,118 of record CAWAVQ010000009.1, read on the forward strand.
TCTTCTGGTCACCAGAAGATTGCCGAAGCTATTCAGCAGATGTGGAAGGACAACCTGGGCGTAGATGTCAAACTGATCAACCAGGAATGGGCTGTATACTTGGAGACGATCAAGGGTGCCGATACCCCGCAGATTTTCCGCCTCGGTTGGTGCCAGGACTACCCGGATGAAAACAACTTCATCCGCGAGAACTTCGATGCTAATGCTTCATCGAACCCTTACACGGATGGCAAGCCCTCCGGTGGCGTCTTCTATGACAACCCCGAGTTCTTTGATCTGCTGCACCAGGCGGCCGTTGAACAAGATCCCGCCAAGCGTGTCGATATGTACGCTCAAGCTGAAGAAACACTGGTCTACACTGATGCGGTGATCATTCCAATCTACTGGTACACTCGCGTTACTGCGACCAAGCCTTATATTGAGCGCACCTTCAGCTCGGCTGGTCAGGAAGCTCTCGAAAAGTGGGACATCTTGCCCCACTAATTAGGTAAGCTTTAGCAAGAAAATAGAGAGGGGAGCCGAGCTCCCCTCTCTACTCCTGAAAATACTTCTTTGATTGGAGCGTTTTTATGGGCCGATACATTGTTCGCCGTTTGCTCTACATGGTGGTGGTTATATTGGTTGTCTCAATCATTACCTTCGGTTTGATGCACGCCATCCCTGGTGGACCTTTCTCGCGCGAGAAGGCTTTACCTGCGGAAACCATCAAGATCTTGAACGAACGCTATCATTTGGATGACCCTTTATGGAAACAATATTTGAGTTATGCGTATGCTGTATTGATTCCACATGTCACCACGACACCGCCTTCGACCTCATTGTCGGATGATTTTTTGTTGAACGCCAACATCGGCTCAGTTTGGATCCGTTGGATGAACTTTGGTCCATCATTTAAGTCTCGTAGCCGGACGGTGAATGATATCTTCCGCGATAATTTGCCCATCTCAGCCCAGTTAGGGACAATGGCTTTGCTCATCGCAATTATTATCGGCATGCCATTGGGGATATTGGCAGCTCTAAAACAAAATACGATTTTAGATTACCTCGGGATGGGGGTTGCCATTTTTGGCGTATCGGTGCCTGTCATCGTACTCGGGCCGATATTTGTCTGGCTCTTTGGGGTAGCGTTGAAATGGTTCCCACCAAGTGGCTGGGGAGCAAAACCGCCTTACTTCCTGGGATTCCTGCCAAGTCATTTGGGTTGGGATTTCTTCAAATATGCGATCATGCCGTCTGTTGCTCTGGGTCTTGGTTCTTCGGCTGTGATCGCCCGCCTGACGCGTGCTACCCTGCTGCAGACCGTGCGCGAAGATTATATCCGTACAGCGCGTTCCAAAGGCTTGCATGAGCGCGTTATCATAACCCGCCATGCTCTCAAGAATTCGCTCATTCCGGTGGTTACCATCCTTGGTCCTTTATTTGCGGCTTTAGTAACCGGCACATTTGTGACCGAGTTGATGTTCGGTATTCCGGGCATGGGCAAGTATTTTGTGACCAGCATTACCAACCGGGATTATCCCGTCATCATGGGTACCATCCTGCTTTATGCAGTCTTTTTGGTATTCGCAAACTTAGTCGTTGATGTTATGTATGCATATCTCGATCCCCGTATTCGCTATGATTAGTCGTTGAGGAGAAAATCATGTCGCAAGTTAAACTCGAATCAGAAACCCTTGGTTCAGCCGGCATGCCGCTCACACAAAAGCGTGAAAGCCTGTTTGAGGATGCTTTCGGGCGGTTGCTTCGAAACCGTGCAGCAGTGGTTGGCCTCACCATTATCATCGTGCTCATTTTGATGGCCGTGTTCGCGCCGCTTGTCACTGTCAAGTCCTATGAAGTGCAAGTCTTGACCGATGAAAACAAGGTTCCAGAATGGCTCACGAAAGTTTTCCCAACTATGAAGCCCTATGCCAGGTTCTCCAACGAGTATCCCTTCGGGGCAGATTATGTGGGACGTGACCTGTACAGCCGGATTGTCTACGGTGCGCGCGTGTCCTTGGCTGTGGCGTTCATTGGGCCCTTGATCAGCTTGCTCATCGGCGTAATGTACGGCAGTATTTCGGGCTATTTTGGCGGTCGTGTGGATAACGTCATGATGCGCGTTGTGGATATTTTGTATGCCTTCCCAAGCCTGCTCTTTATCATCCTGTTGCTGGCCTTCTTCCGCTCAACCATAACTGACGTTCAGCCAGGTACTTTTCGTTATTTTATGGGTGAGATAGACGATTCTATGGGAGGCATGTTTTTCATCTTTGTGGGCATTGGCTTGACTGCCTGGGAGACTATGGCTCGCCTTACGCGCGGACAGGTACTATCCGTCCGTGAAAAGGAATTCATCGAGGCGGCGCACACCATTGGCGCCTCTAATCTACGCATCATGTTCCGCCACATCCTGCCCAACATTCTTGGCCCACTGGTTGTCGCTGAAACCCTGGCCATCCCTGGGTATATCTCCACCGAGGCCTTCCTCTCCTTCATTGGCTTGGGTGTCAACCCGCCAACGCCTTCATGGGGCGCCATGATTTCAGATGGTGCTACCACCATCCGTACCTATCCAAATCAAACCATTTTCCCTGCACTGGCACTTGCTATTACCATGTTTGCCTTCAACTTCCTCGGTGATGGCCTGCGTGATGCGTTGGATCCACGCCTGCGGGGAACCCAGTGATAAATATTGCCTGACGAACAAATCTTATTCAAGAGTGGAAAGGATTCAGAAGGAGCGTTACTTCTGAATCCTGTTTTATTGAATATGATGTTGTTTTCTGTAAAAGACATCTAAGGTGATTTTTTATGACAGATAATCGGATACTGGTCTTGATACTAGCTTTTGGGGGAGTGATTATCATGCTTGGGGTATCAAGCTGGCTGTCCCCGAGCACATTGGTTTCTTTACAAGGAATAACTCCGACGAGTACCTCTGCAATGCCCCCCAAGAGTCCGGGAAGTTGGATCATTGTGGATCTGCCTCCAGATGCCACTCAACTCGAGTATGGAACAGAAATATACCGGTTAGTCTGCAAAGCCTGTCATGGCGACAAGGGACAAGGGCTCACTGATGACTGGCGTGCACAATGGGCGCCTGAAGATCAAAATTGCTGGCAGTCAAAATGTCACGCAGCTAATCATCCACCTGATGGTTTTACCATGCCGCAAGTTCCAGCGGTAGTAGGCCAGTCGGTAAAAGGTTTTGGCACAGCACTAAGTCTATATAACTTCATCCATAATTACATGCCCTGGCATGACCGTGGCAGCATGACAGAAAAAGACTCATGGAGCGTCACCGCATATATCTTGAAGATAAATGGCATCGATCCGCCCTTGGAACTCAATGCAGAAAACGCCGCGAACATCGATTTGAGTGTTATCGACCCCAATCTTGGCCCCACTCCTGTTCCACCATCTCCACAAGCCCAACTTGCACCAACACCGAAAAACACAATAATCCCGGTGCCAACGCCCAGAAATGAAAATCAAAATACTGACGCTCAGACCCAGCAATGGATTCTGTTGGTTGCCTTCTTGATTGTCCTTGTGATTGGATTGGCTATATTATTGCGCAAATGACCAGCAGAATAGATGCACGCAAAAAGCGGATTTTCAAACGCTTCATTGACTGTCCCCGGCCTGCTCCCGTTATCGCTGTCAGCTTTAGCCAATCCCATCCTTCAAAATAGTCTCTCTACTCCCCATTTTCGATTAGGCGGAATCCTGTTTTTGTGGCATACTTCGAGACGAAAACAAACCTAGCCCTGAAGGGGTACCCTATGACCATCTATCCTTCGAAACGTAGCCTTTTGGCTTTTATCTTGTTTGTATTCATCCTTTCCGCCTGTCAGTTTCCAATGGGGACCAATTCTGAAACCCCCACACCGACGGCGGTACCACTTTCCACATCCGCTCCCACTACAACTCCGGTACCATCATCACGTACTCTGGTTGTTTGCCTTGGTGAAGAGCCTAACACCCTTTATCCGCTGGGTGAACCCAATGCCGCTGCCCAAAGTGTGCTTGAAGCCATCTACGATGGTCCTATGGATGTGGTTGGTTACAATTATCAGCCTGTCATCCTTCAACGCGTTCCCAGTATTGCTACGGGTGATGCCCTGCTCGAAGCGACCCCGGTTCAAAACGGTGATCTGATCGTAGATGCGGGTGGCAATCTTTCCTATTTGGATACTGGCTTGCGCGTGCGTCCGGCTGGTTGTCGTGGCGATGATTGTGCTGTCACCTATGACGGTGTCAGTCCTCTCGAAATGGATCAGATGATTGTCAACTTTGGTCTGCTCGAAAACCTGGTCTGGTCAGATGGGGAACCGCTCACCGCCGACGATTCCGTCTTTGCCTATAACCTGGCTAAGGATGATAGCACTCCTGGCTCCAAATTCATTTTTGATCGGACCCAGTCGTACGAGGCTACCGACGAAACCCATCTTCAGTGGTGGGGTATCCCCGGTTTTATCGATCCAACCTACTACACAAATTTCTGGGCGCCGCTTCCTCAACATGCCTGGGAAGAATTTGCCGTGGCTGACCTCCCCCAGATCGATATCGCTTCTCGAACCCCGATTGGCTGGGGACCGTACGTGATGAATGAATGGGTAGCCGGTGACCATCTGACACTCACGAAGAATATCCGTTATTTCCGTGCGGATGAGAATTTACCGGCCTTTGACACCTTGATCTTCCGTATTGTTCCCGACCCTGACGCTGCCATGAGCGACCTGGTTTCAGGTGCATGCGACCTCCTCGACCCGACCATCAACCTGGATGGTCAGCTCTCTCTCCTGCTCCAGATGCAAACCGATAAACAGGCCCAAGCGCTGACCTCTACCACCAACACCCTCGAATGGCTTGGATTGGGCATTACACCGGCCACCTACGATGACGGTTACAGCACTTCCCCGCCGCTTGATCGCCCTGATTTCTTCTATGACAAGCGCACTCGTCAGGCGATTGCCTTGTGCCTCGACCGTCAGAAAGTTGTCGATACGGTGCTCTTTGGTTTGTCGGAGGTTCCGCATACCTATATCTCTCCCGAGCATCCTCTTTATGACACTACGGTTGCACCTTATCCTTACGATCCTGACCAGGGCAACCGGATTCTTGACCAGGTCGGCTGGCGAGACCTGGATAACGACCCCTCGACGCCTCGGCAGGCTTTTGGTGTTCTGAATGTCCCGCAACTCACGCCGCTCACGTTGAACTACTACACCAGTTCCGCCACCCAGCGTCGCCAGGTCAGTGAAATCCTGGCACAATCTCTTGAAGGGTGTGGCATTGGCGTCAATATCACTTATCTCTCGTACATTGACCTCTACGCCGAAGGGGGAGCCAATGGCCCTCTATTCGGTCGCAACTTTGACCTGGCCGAGTTTGCCATGGGTACCACCAGCCTCGAACCGCCCTGCTCCTGGTTTACCACTGCGCAAATCCCTACCGCGGCCAATAATTGGGTGGGCGCAAATGTGACCGGCTACAAAAGCCCCGAGTTTGACGCAGCCTGCATCCGGGCACAGGCGCAAACTCCGGACGATGAGGCCTACCGTGATGCCTATCACCTGACCCAGTCCATCTTCGCTTCCGACTTGCCTGCCATCCCACTATACGTGCGTTTGAAAGTGGCCGCGGCTCGCCCGGATATGTGTAACTTCGACCTCGACCCCACAGCCAATGCGCTTTGGAATATCGAGTCTCTGGATTACGGAACCACTTGTGTGCATTAGGCTTTGTCATGCGGCCTCTCCCTTTTTCGTTGGCGCTTGCTGCTTTTCTCTTGACTGCCTGTGCAACAGCCACACCGGAGCCGCTCCTTACAGCTCTACCTACTAATACGCCTGTTCCTCTTACTTCTACCCCGGCTCCGCAGCGTGCACCTTTGCTGCGGATTGCCATTTTGGGTGAGACAACCACAACCAACGTTTGGGCTTTATTCGACGAAGCTGGTGCAAACTATTGGAACACTGCGACTCAAGCCGCTTACTGGCCGAGTCTCTACCACCTCGCGCCTCCTTCCCTGGACTTCCAGCCTGCTACCGCTCAAGGAGAGCCATCGCCTGTCACTTGTGATGCCACCACCTGTACGGCAACAGTGACTTTGCAATCCAACCTGACCTGGACAAACGGTACTCCCCTCACCGCAGACGACGTGGCTTTTACGGTCAACACAGCCCTTGCAATTCCGGTTGGGTTTGAACTGGGGGGAATACTATAACCCGGATGTACTCGATCACGTCGAAGCCTTGGATAGAGTCACGGTCAAATATTATTTCAAGTCAAGACCTACGGTAGCTGAATGGCAATACGGTGCCTTGCAAGGGCCAATTGTCAACCAGGCATACTGGCAGCCACGCATTGTCAATGCGGTCAGTCTGTTGCCAGATGAGACGCTATCGCCGACCATTCAGGAACTGGAAGCTGAACTTGCCGGGATGCAGGCAGAGGTGGATAAATTAAATCTCTCGCTAAACACCATGGTTCCCGGTAGTACAGCATATCAGGATACGACCAGAGATGCGCAGCACTTGCAAGATGACCTGATCAGCGTTTCCAACAAACTCGAAAAAAATCGCACTGAATACGAGGCAGCATTGGCTGAAGCGCGGGCTTCCCTATTCAAGCTGGCTAATGCCAAAGAACCGACCTTAGGCCCGTGGAAGTTTGCGAGCCGCATCGAAGATAATTTTGAAAACCAGGCTAATTTGGGTACGCCCCTCGGCAACCCGTGGTTTGACAGGGCTCGCTACACCACCTACCCTGACGAATCGGGGGCCGTGGATGCACTATTAAAGGGTGATGTGGATCTTATCTTGACGCCTGATGGCCTCTCTACGGAGGCTGTCTCTCGCTTGCAGAAGAATTCCGGAATTGCACTGCGCCGTAACATCACCCGTAATGCACGTTTCCTGGCTTTTAATCAGGCCAATCCTTATCTGGCCGACCCGGTATTGCATCAGGCGTTAGCTTGTATGCTCGATCCCCAAGCGCTTATGGAAGAGTTAGGCGGCGGTGCCGCCCAATTACCTGGTTTTGTAATAGATGATCTCTGGCGGAATAAAGATTTGGCATTGCCATGTGCCGGCGCAACAGATGACGCACGTTTGGCAGAGGCCGTCAAGCTTTTGAAGAGGGCGGGCTATTCCTGGGATGAAGAGCCGACCCCAGGTGTAGGGTTCAAAGCGCCCGATGGAAAGGAATTGCCACACTTCACTTTGCTGACCCCCGGGCAGGATCTCATGCGCGAGGCAGCGGCGCGTTACATCGCTCAACAGGCCGCGATTCTGGGCTTGACGTTGGATGTACAGCTGAGCAGTTCCGATGATGTGTTATACGCGGTTTATGGATCGGGAAGTTATGACATGGCTTTACTGGGTTGGCGTTTGAGCGCTTACCCCGCTTACCTGTGTGACTGGTTTTTGCCTTCAGATCAGAATCCGTTTGCTTATAATGGGGGCAACCTGACGTCCGCGTGTGAGGCGTGGGCGCAGGTCAGCGATTTGGAGGTGGCAAAAGCCCGTGCATTCGATGTTCAATCTGTCCTGATGCAAGACCTGCCTCTCATCCCGTTATATATAGTCACGCGCGTCGATGCTTATCGGAATGTTCAATATCCATATTCGAGTGTAGTGGGTGGGTTGGGCGGTTTATACGGCGCGACGGTGCAGGCAATTCCAATTCCATGATAAAAATCATAAGTACAACGAATTTTTGCTATAATTGCCAGACCAACTTACGAGAAGAACGAGGTATTAAATAATCCCTTACTGGAAGTCAAATCACCAAAAACCTACTTCTACACTGAAGACAGCACAGTTCGTGCTATGTGGATGGCGTCGATTTTGGGTGAGGCCTACCCATCCGATAGTACTGAGTTGCTCAATATGCCTGCTGGATGGCAACTTTTTTTCAAGGAAAGTCTTATGTCTATTCCCCGCATTCTATTGGTAGATGATCAGCGCGACATTCTGAGATTGCTCCATTCCACTCTGGATACGTTGGCGCACGAATTGGAGATCATCGAAACGCCCTCCGGTGAGGAGGCGATACTGGAATCCTCGCGTAACAAAGTGGATTTGTTGGTGTCTGACTATCGTTTGCCGGGTATCACGGGCGTAGAGTTGATGCACAAAATCCGAGCCAGATACCCGGATGTGCGCATTATTCTCATAACCGGTATGACTGACCGTAAGGCGCGCGATGAAATCCTGAACGCAGGCGCTGTAGCCGTTTTTGACAAACCTATTTCGCTAACAGACTTTCTGGATGCAGTGGAGCGTGCGCTTAACCTGGATCGGACCATTTTGCCCGAAGAGGAAGAACCAGAATCCGGTCAGCACCAGACGCTCTCGAACTTGCTAGCCAACTTCAGACAGGATACCAGGGCTCAGGCTGTATACTTGCTTAGCGACCGCGGGCGAGTGCTGGCATGTGCCGGGGCTTTGAAGGACACCAGCATGGAGGCCTCCTTGTTTTCAGCTTTGATGGCGATTTATAGCGCTGGGTTGAAGGTGACGCGTTACATGCACCAGAGCGAGCTGGATAACTACCATGTGTTCGCAGGCGGTGACCAGGATCTGTTTCTTATCCCGGTGAACGCTGCCTATGCCCTTTTGTTGGCTGGCGATAATCTGGCGACAGTTGAAAACGTATTAGAAACTGTCAATGCTATGTTAGCGGTGCGAGATGAAGTCAAAGGGGCCTTGAAACAAATGGGCGTGGCTCCGGTTGTTTCTGACGATGAAGAGGATGAAGAGCAGAGTGTTTCCAAATACACGGAGCCACTTACACAAACCACGACCAGTGAGATAGAAGCGCTTTTGAAATCCAAGAAGGAGATCACTACTGATGAATTGGAAGCCTTTTGGAATGATGCTGCATCCAAACAGAGTAGTGTCCCGACCAACCCGGATGTGATTACATACGAACAGGCGCGCCAACTGGGTCTTAGCACCTGGAGAAGAAGAATAATAATATTGCTCAACTGCACGCCGTATGATACAATCTTGCCCGCCCGCCCCGCCAAAGGCGGGGCCCGAAGGGGCAACTCAGGGGCGTGGTGCAATGGCAGCACACCGGCCTTTGGAGCCGTGGTTCTTGGTTCGAATCCAGGCGCCCCTGCCTTTTTCTTATGCTTGCCGATTCCCGCTTTTGCGGGGCTTTTTCTCTAAACCCAAGCAGGCTTTGCGCCGTCCCGCGGAGTGCAGGTCTGTTTTTATTTTAGGAGCGAATTTATGAAAGTTGCTGCTGTTTTACTTGCCGCTGGGCAAGGCACACGCATGGAATCAAATTTGCCGAAGGTGTTACATCCGTTGGTTGGCAAACCGATGTTGTGGCATACGCTCCAGGCTGTAAACCAGGCTTCCACCGAGAAGCCGGTTGTGGTAGTCGGATATGGTGCGGAACAGGTGACGGAATTCGTCGGTGAGGCAGCGATCTGCGTTCTCCAGAAACCACAGCTTGGCACAGGACATGCTGCCATGCAGACTGAATCCGTGCTAAAGGGCAAAGCCGATTATGTCATCGTCGCCTATGCGGATATGCCCCTGTTGCGCGGTGAAGCTTTCCGGAAACTGGTCGAAGCACAGAAGAAGAACACTGGCCCAATTTCCATGTTGACGGTCATCGCTGATGATCCGCGTGGATTTGGTCGTATTGTGCGCAAGGAAGATGGCACTGTAGCAGCCATTGTGGAAGAACGAGTTGCCACAGCGGAGCAGATGACTATCAAAGAACTCAACGTGGGTGCATACTGCTTTTCCGCCGACTGGCTGTGGGAGGCGCTGGGGCACATCCAGAAGAATCCCCATAAAGGCGAGTATTACTTGACCGACACGATTGAGCTGGCGGTCAAAGATGGTTTGCCTGTGCAGGCGAAGCTTCACGAAAGTTTGGTGGAGACCATTGGTATCAACACGCGCGTCCATCTTGCCGAAGCGGAAACCGCTATGCGCCAGCGTATCAACCAGGACCTGATGCTTGCGGGCGTGACCATGATCGACCCCGCTTCAACCTATATCGAAGCAGGCGTGACGATTGGTAAAGATACAGTCGTGATGCCCAACACTTACATCCAAGGCGAGACCATTATCGGTGAAGACTGCGAAATTGGCCCAAACGCCTATATCCGCAACTCGCAGATCGGGAACCGGTGTAAAGTCTTTATGTCCGTGATGGAAAGCGCGCATCTCGAAGATGACGTGGATATCGGTCCCTTTGCTCGTCTGCGCAAGGGCGCACATCTGATGCAGCACGTTCACATGGGCAACTTTGGCGAGGTGAAAGACTCAACTCTCGGTCCCGGTGTCAAAATGGGGCATTTCTCATACATTGGCAACACTACCATTGGCGCGAACACCAACATCGGTGCGGGTACCATCACTTGTAACTTTGATGGTCAGAAGAAACACCCCACCGAAATCGGCGAAAATGTCTTTATCGGTTCGGACTCGATGTTGGTTGCGCCCCTGAAAATCGGGGACCGTTCGCGTACGGGGGCTGGTGCGGTCGTTACCAAGGACGTTCCGGAAGATACGCTCGTAGTAGGGGTACCAGCCCGGGCCATACGAAAGTTGGAGAAACGTGATACCGATTGAGTGGGGCATCCCGCTTAGTATTCTATTTATCATTCTTGACCTTTTGATCGCGGCGACGCGCGTCAGCTTGCTGAACTTGCGTCCGTTGCGGCTGCTCTCTCTGCGGGAACAATCTCCCGAAGCCGTAGAGCGTACCCTGGCATTGATCGAAAACGCCCGTTTACGTCCCACTCTGCGTTTCAGCCAGACGGCCACACGCATCCTGCTCGCCGGGGTTATCCTGTCGATGGCCGGGCAGGCCGCGGGGGAGTCCCGCTTTGCGCTCGTCATCATGCTCGTGATTATTTTGTTGGTGGCATTAGCCTTGATGGTAGTGGAGTTCACCGTCGAAGGGAACATCCTGAGCGAACCGGAATACTGGAGCTTGCGACTGGAAGTGTTTGCCCGCGCTTTGATTTTTGTCATGACGCCGCTGGTCTTTTTGCCGGTGCTGTTACTTAAGTCGCAGTGGCCGGCTCCGGTAGCCGCGCAAATGACCGAAGACGAACTCAAGACCTGGGTAGAAACGGAACAGGAAGAAGGCGGGTTGGAGCGCGAAGAGCGCAAGATGATCTATTCCATTTTTCAGTTTGGCGATACGCTGGCGCGCGAGATCATGGTGCCACGCATGGACATCCTGGCCTTCAAAGTCAGTACCTCGCTCGCGCAGGCGGCCAAGGACTTTACGCAATCCGGACATTCACGCGTCCCGGTCTATGAGGATGAGATTGACAATATTATCGGCCTGCTATATGCCAAAGACCTGTTGCACGTCATGGAGGATGGCCGAAAACGGACCAACATGCGCGACCTGTTGCGTCCAGCGTATTTTGTACCCGATACTAAAAAGGCCGATGCCCTGTTGACCGAGATGCAGGCGCAGCGCATTCACATGGCGATTGTGGTGGACGAATACGGTGGCGTGGCCGGGCTGGTAACGCTCGAAGACATCATCGAGGAGATTATCGGTGAAATCCAGGATGAATATGATCTGAGCGAAGAAGAACCGGTGCAACCGGTTGGTCCTGGTGAATATATTTTCCTCGGGCGGATTGACCTTGACGATTTCAATGAAGTCATGGAAAGCGATATTCCGAAGGTCGAATCGGACACGTTGGCCGGATTCCTGTACGATCATTTTGGACGCGTTCCGCATGACGGCGAATCGATCCAGGCCGACGGCCTGCTCCTGACCGTCGAGCAGGTCATTGGCCGACGCATTCGCCGCGTACGCGCCCAGCGCATCAAAACTGACGAAAAAGGTGATAAGGAAAATGCTCCCACTAACTGACGAAGAACGCCACTTCCTGATCGATCTGGCAAACGAGGCCCGTCGGCGTGCGTATGCGCCCTACTCAAATTACCCAGTCGGCGCAGCCTTACGAACGAAATCTGGCAAGGTCTTTACCGGCGTGAACGTGGAAAACGCGGCCTATCCCACCGGCATGTGTGCCGAGCGGACGGCGGTCTTCAAGGCCGTATCCGAGGGCGAGCGCGCGTTCGAAGTCATCGCCGTGGTGACCGACAATGGCGGTTCGCCCTGTGGTGCCTGCCGCCAGGTGTTGGCTGAGTTCGGGCAGGATACACTCGTGCTGATCGCAAACGGGGAAGGGAAATTGCTCCAGGAAACGACTGTGAAGGATTTACTTCCGGGGGCCTTTACGCCGGAGCATTTGGTGAAAAAATAAGGATGGAGTGCAAAGGCTGCCAACCGCAGGGGGGAAAGTGGGAGACGCAGCCCCGAGCGGGTGAGAATCTAAAATGCAGTGACAATGATTCCAGCAATCGCCGTTAGGATTCCGAACCCCTGAAGTTTTGTGACTTTGTCTTTCAAAAAGATAATGGCCAGGGTTATGGTCACTATCGATAAGGCCGAAGAGATAGGCGTAATCAATATTGCATCTCCAATCGTTAGTCCGTAATTAACAACTGCTACGGCACCGGCTTCAATAATCCCCATTAAACCAATCATACATTTTGTTTTCGTGGTAGCTTTCCTTAAGTCAAGCTCTCGTTTTATGATGAAGGAGAAGAGCAGCAAGAACAAAATAATCCCAAGCTTCACGAACAGGGTCGTTAATAGCCACCCAATTTCTTCCGATATCACCTCGCTAATATTCCAAAAGACACCAAAGAAAAAGGCCCCTAAAACTGCTTCTTTGACACCTGATGAAAGTTGAAATCTTTGATTTCGAATATCGCTCCAATTTAAGGATGCTAAAGTAACGCCAGAGATAATCATCAAGACGCCGAAGAACTGTATTGTGGAAAGCCGTTGGCCCATAAAGATAAAAGCAAACAGCATTGTAAATACAGCCCATAGGTTCATGGTTGCGGCAACGATCGATACGTTGCCTATCTCAAAACCTTTGAAAAAAAACAGGTATCCAGCAGAATAAAGAATTGCTGCGATTGGGAGCAAAACGATTACCAGAATAGGGATGTTAAGACTTATTGGTAAAACAAATAGAAGCAGAGAAACAGATATTAACCCCGCTAGTTGTGACCAAAAGAAGGATTTAAAAGGTCCTATCTGCTTGGTATAGACACCTCCCAGAAAGTCGTATATTCCCCATCCAAACATTCCCCCTATTCCAGATAATATGCTTAAGATAGCTGTACTCATGGATAGCGGGTATCTTCTTTTTGAAAAAAAGCCTATGTGATCACACCTGTCAACGAACCTCGAGCTGTATAGTCACCTCGTCACCTTCCTCAAGATTTTCTGCTTTTCGGACACTTGCCTTGATGGGCACAATGTAGAGGTCATCTTTGGGAAACAGGGAAGTCTGCCACTCAGTTTTGCCGATCCGAACGTGTACTGGAATCACTCCCCAACCATACGTCACGAATCCTGATATCGCTTTCAGATCGTGGCTCTGCCTGGCTGGAACGGTAACGAAGAACCATGGGGCAGGCCCCCTCCAGAACCAAATCTCGCCGCTGAACTCGATGTCCATTGGTTTAGTATATCAAATGCCCAACGGCTGGTGACAACTTCTGATACTCTGCCTCTTTTGGTTTAAAACTTGGCTCTATGATTGAAGGGCATGTTGACGGTAGAACTAAGCTTGTGGCTTATACGCTACCGCATCGATCTCGACCGCAGCACCAAGCGCTAATTCGGCTCGACCAACTGTTATGCGCGCGGGCGGGTCAGCGCCCATCACTTTAAGGTAAGCTTCATTCATTTCTGAAAAAGTCTGCATATCAGCCAGAAAAATATCGACTTTCACGAGATCGGCCAGGGAAGCTCCGCATTCCTTCAGAATGAGGCTAATATTCTGAAGTGCCTGAGCGGTTTCCGACTTGGTGCCGCCTCCTACAAGCTCCATTGAGTTTGGTTTCGTGCCCAATGTGCCTGAAACATAAATAAAGTCTCCTGCAACCACTGCATGGCAGAAGGCCGGCAAACGAGCGAGGCCAGATGCATTTACTTTTTTGAGCTTCATCATGATCTCCTGAGATCTATTATCATACCGACGCTTGGATTAGCGGTCCAACAGCTGGAGGGTCATGGTTTCACCCACGAAACGGACAAAACCCAAAGCCACGAATAAAGCCCGTTTGGCGATGCGATCGGGCGAAGGAGCAATTCACTGCGACTATCGCCCATCCTGCGCCCGAGCGCCAGGACTCCAGCCGCCTATCCCGCTTGCCCTGCGGTTTTTGTGGGACGCTTTTTGCGGGGTCCGCATGTACGCTGTGTTAAGGGCCTTTATCTTGTTTCTGGATTCCTCACCGTACATTATTGTCGCATTATATGACAAATCTTTCCACCATAATTACCATGTACAAATGATTCGCAAAAAGTCTCGCTGACTAATTGAAAGTTCCAACTAACCTCCTTAAATGCGAAACCTGCCAATCTAGTTCCTCTTTCATGAGTGCATACCATATTCTTTTCAATTCTTTTCGTCTTCTGGTCCCTTTGCGGAATGAATACTTGGAAGTTCATAATTATCGTGATATTTACTTCTATAGCTCCACGCATTCTGTATTCTAGCTTCTTTGACTCCATCAAAAACTCGGCCGAGAATCTCAAGACAGGCAAGGACTGCCCTGCCCAGATTGGGCGTGGCGGGATCGAGTCCCTCCGCGACGTTTTTGATTTTGTCGAATAGCTCTCTTCGTCTCTTATGAACTAAATCGTAGAACCCCTTGATATCAGATTTCTCTTTCAATTGCTCTTCGATCTCTGATACACCCATATCGCATTCATACTTCGAATACGCACGCGCAAATTTGATTCCCTTTTTATATAATTCGAGAATAGCCGAATCATATGGCTTATGCAAAGAATAACAGTGTTCAGTACAATCAATCAAAAATGACCACAACAAAAATGGTGTCCAATTCTCCACTCGCGACACGAGCCGCACTTCTTTGACTCTATTCCTAACTGAATACAATCATCAATATGCGACTGTGCACTTACCTCCATTTGCTGCTCGTCACTCATTTTCGCCGGGCCAAAATAAACGTAGTCCTCCAAGCCGAGCTTTTGCCTCTGGTCAGCGTACTCAACTCGATATAGATTTCCGGGCGAATCACCGTGCCAAAGGATTCCGGACAAAGTATTCAGCCTGAAAAACTTCTCTAACAGGCCGCTCGAGGACTCAATTTTGTGCCACTCCCCTGGCTTGCCTGATTTTGGGAGAGACCATTTATCAAGACTCTTCCAATCAATTTCGTTCTCCTCATATTGCAGGCCGGGAGTACGAGAGCCGGGAAGGTCGTGCTTGGCAAATGACCTAATTAGCACATATACTTTCCCATCGTCTACTTGCGTTTTCTCAATAGGAATTATTACTTCGTCCAAAAAGTCGTGAACGCTTTTCTTTTGCATAATTTGTCGCTTCTTTTTTTGATCCGTAAACTCGATACCCAACAACGGATTTGATTGACGATCTCAACAAAATAGCCTATTTACCCTTTGAACTTGTTGGTTTCGCAATCCCCGAAGATAATGAGACCGTTGTTCAAATGTATACGCGGTATTCTGTAATAAAATTATACTGACCGTAAAGGAAAAGTCAAACACCAGACTTACCAGACGGAAATCCCTGCTGTGTGGCCGGGTCGTCACTACTACTCTCTAGTCTCTAATTTCTATCCCTATGTCAGACTTCCGCTCCATTCGCCTTCACGCTATCATCCTCCGTCGTTCCGACTGGGGCGAGGCCGACCGTCTGGTCACACTCTACACACGCGAGCAGGGCAAGCTGCGCGCAGTTGCCAAGGGCGCACGCAAGATCACTTCGCGCAAGGCGGGACATCTGGAACCCTTCACACACGTCAAGTTACAACTCTCGCGTGGCCGCGACCTGTTCATTATCACCCAAGCCGATACGGTCGATGCCTATCTGCCTGTGCGGGAAACCCTGGTGCTGACTGGCAATGCCTCTTATGTGGTCGAGTTGCTCGACCGCTTCGTCTACGAAGACGAAGGGCCCAACCCGACTTTATTTCGCCTGCTGGCTGATACGCTCAAACGGCTGGCCGATCATGACGATACCTGGTTAGTCGTCCGGTATTACGAGATGCGCATGTTGGATTTTCTCGGCTTCCGTCCGCAACTGTTCGAGTGTGCCAACTGTGGACGCGAGATCCAGGCCGAAGGCCAGTTCTTTTCGTTCTCACTGGGCGGCGTCATCTGTCCGCGCTGCGGACGAGGCCTGCCGAATCTGATTTCCATCACGCTGGATGCGTTGAAATACCTGCGTCATTTTCAGCGCAGTAGTTATACCGCCGCAAAACAGGCGCATCCCACGCCTGATGTGCAAAATGAAGTCGAACGGCTTATGCAGGGATATTTCACGTACTTGTTGGAACGCGAGTTGAATTCTCCCGGTTTTTTGAAGCAAGTAAAGGGTCTGTAAATTCTTAAACCGCCAAGACGCCACCGTTCGTGCCGCGAGCACGTCGGTGCGAGACGGCAGGATCGCCAAGTGCTCAATGAAGGACGCCAAGCTGATTTTCTTGGCGTCCTTTGCAACTATGTCCCCGATAGGGATGACGGTTAAAACTTCTGTCTATTACTGATAAAGTCTGGAAATGCCTAAAATCGGAAGCATAATGTCATTCTGCCTGCACCGCCCGTGCCATTCCGCACGGATGGTATGCGCAGGCACGCGTGAATGACCGCAGGGAGTGAAGCCCGCCCTGAGCCGGGCCGAAGGGAATCTCCGCGCGAAGCACGGGAGATACTTCGCTATGCTCACCTGTACCTGCGGCACCGGCGCGGGCAGGATAACATAATTCTTATGTACTTGAAATTAGGCATTCCCTAAAGTCTAATGCTGATACGCGTATCGGAAAAAGACGCAGGTTACAACCATCTTCTAACATTGGGAATTGTGGGACGATCCAACTCATTGCGTCGGATGACGATTGGCGTATCTGACGAGAGATTCTGAGCGACATACCCGAATTTGCGCAGGACGGTTTGTCCCATCCAGCCTAGAATGGGTGCCAGCGTAAATTTCGTCGGGGCCGGGATGGGGATCGTTGCCATATTTTCCAGCGCCCGGCGCAGGTCAGCGGCGCTGAAACCAGCAAAACCGGTTTGCCCGACCCCCACTGTCCAATAAACGTGTGAATCGCTACCGGCCGTCTTTGCCAGGGGTAACCAGGGTGAAATCTTTTGGGCCAGGTGGTTGAAAATCTGATAACCCATGTTGTAAACCTCGAGCCCTCTCAGCACATGTTTGGCGGCTTGATGCGCCACAGCGCCCACCAGTGCCTCCATCGGGAGACTTTTCGGCAACGGGTTGACCGGATGTGGCGCAATGGCGATGCCTCCCTGTTCGCCGATGCGCAGCAGTGTCTCGATCAAGGATCGGCCGGCCGGGATAGGTTTCTCAATGAACAGGGCCAGCACGTGTCCCTCACGTGCACTGACTTCCATGGCTGGAATGACTTCCACCCTGTATTGCGGGGCCAACTCCCGGGCCACCAACGACCCGCGGATTTCGTCATGGTCTGTGATAGCGACCACATTCAAACCGACGTTGGATGCCTGTTTCAGCACCCCACGGACAGTGGTGGTCCCATCTTTGCTATATGTGGTGTGGATGTGTAGATCGGCCTGTCCCATAGACTATACTTCCCCGTGCAGGGCAAGTGTCAATGTATCAAGGGTTACAAAGTTGATTGGAAGAAACCCGAAAATAAGGGAGGGCGAGTGTAGCTCGCCCTCCCTTATTTTCGGTAACTTTTTGCGAACTGCGTAAGCCCTATATATTTTCAATTTGTATTTTTGTTAGCGCATTCTCTTGCCCCAGTTTAACACGAAAACCCACGCAACAGGGAGGATGATAGGTTTCCAAAAGCGCCAGAACCATCTCTGGAACCAATTCCAATGCAGACGATACAGGATCTCGGTGATCAGCCAACGCGCGAACAACGTTTGACCGAGTGCGCTGCGGGCTAGCCTGTGCCGGTATCCGTTAAACGAAAAGTCGTCTGTGCTGAAAGCTTCTACCAGTTCCGCCGCCGCTACCTTTCCGTATCCCAGCGCCATGCTGATGCCTTCGCCGAAGATGCCGTCTGCACCGACCGCATCTCCCACTAGCAGCACCCGTGGGACCGACACCGGGTTGGACGGGTTGAACCAGCGGATCGGATGTCCCTTGAGTTCGTAATCATCCAAGTTGAAGCCGTGCCGGGCCATCTCTTCGGCCAGTGGTTCCCTCAATGCGGGACGTTGCTTATCAGCCAGCAAGTTGGTATCGTAGATGCCCCAACAGCGCATAGGCTGCCCATCGACTTGGGTTGGGAAGTCCCAGGTGTACCCGGCGATACCCGCTGGGACAGGGAAGAAGTCGAAGTAAGCATGGCTTGTGTCATTGCGAGGAGTGGCGGAGCCGCGACGTGGCAATCCCCCGTTTGTGAGGAGATTGCCACGCTCACTTCGTTCGCTCGCAATGACATCTTCCTGTGGGGTGAGTACCTCTAACACCCTCGCCGTATGGACCGGTACATTCGGGAACACACAGCGCCGGGTGACTCCATTCGAGCCATCCGCGCCGACCACGACTTGCGCGCGGAATTCACCTTGATCGGTAATGACAGTCACGCCCTTTTCATCAGGCTTGACATCTTTTACGGTGATACCTTCTCTAATCTCTAGTCCCCGCTCTCTTGCTTTTCCTGCCAGCCAGGCATCGAACTCATCCCGGCGGATGATGCGCAGGGTATGCCGCTTTGGGACGGCAACTTTAAACCCTTTACCTGCAAAATCGAAGTGCGCCACGGGCGCATCCACATGCGGGACTTCGCTGACGTCCAGGCCTAAGCCCTCCAGGATCACTTCCGCGTCGGCGACCAGTCCCCCGGCACACAGCTTGGAGCGAGGATAACGCGCCTTTTCCAGGAGCAGGATGCGGGGAGCCAGATGCGGGGCGAGTTGGTAGAGATGAAGCGCAGTGGAGAGTCCGGCCGGTCCGCCGCCTATGATCAGGATGTCGCACTTT
The DNA here is from genome assembly GCA_963785535.1 of uncultured Chloroflexia bacterium. GTDB lineage: Bacteria > Chloroflexota > Anaerolineae > Anaerolineales > Villigracilaceae > JAABUE01. The sequence continues at coordinate 47,166 of CAWAVQ010000009.1, forward strand.
TGTGAGTCAGGTTGCATTTGGGTATTGTATTGGTCGCTGGGATACTTGTAAAGCCCACAATTGGGTTGACACAGGGGCAGTGTGCGCGCAAAGCTTCACAAGCAGCGATGGCATCTTCGACTTGTCCCTCTCTAGAGTTTGTTGGGTCGTTTCTTCGAGCCAAATGGCGTGTTGGGATAAGTCAGAGAAAGCTACGGCAGCTACAATTTCAAGGTGTTCTTCAGCATGATACCCGTCCACGATTTGTTTAGCAAAGGGAATGAAATCTTCAAATTTATATAAATAAATCCCCGCGAATTGAAGATAGGATGATAAAAGAGATTTCAGTAGTTGGATTTTTTGCGGAAAGAAATCCTAAGAATCCCATAAATCTCCAAATATACTTAAATATCTTTCCTGCTAAAATAAAATGAATTACCCACCTTTTTAAAAATTGCATTTTTAAATCGAATTAAAAATGTAAATTGAATTGCAGAAAGTAATCAGAAACATTATTAGCTCTTAATTTTCTTTATCACTCAAGGAAATTTTCATCCTGCTGATAATTTCAAGTGTCCAGTTCAATAAGTGCAAATTGGAGATGGAAGCAGAGTCAAACTGCTGGCAGCAAGAAATGCAATGTCATCGTATGATTTCATTGGCGAACTGCATAAGCGGAAAGCTGTTGAAGCTATCTCCTAAAAGTAGAGAAACTTGACAAGATTTGGTAATATGGATAAAGGTTGTTACAAATCGCCTTCAGAACCGTCATGATAATGGAGCGTGAGATTGTTTCCTTGTGAAATCGTAAATTCTAGCCAGCAATTTTCGCTGGCTTGTATAGGTATGTAAAGCGTTAGGAGACTGTCATGTATAAGCTCGGGATGCCAGAAGGAAGGCGGCCACTACCCAAGATTGCGATCATCACGATTATCCTTCTGGGGGTAGCGGCAATCGCGCTGATTATTGTCATAGGAATACAACGACCGGATAGCAGCACACAGGCAGGTGCATTCGAATTTGTGCAGGTTACCCAGGAATATCAACCGGGACAGGATATCTTTATCGTTGTCAATAATGCAAACCTGTATGTGCCGGGTGATGCAATCCAGCTTCCGGGTAGCTTCGCCATATTTTCGCTTGAACCCAATCTGTTTACGCCCCCAAACGACAAAACTTGGGCCCGACCAATGGTAGTTAACGTTGAATTCAGAGATAGCGAAGGGAAGCCCGTTCCAGTGGTTAACTTTGCCAGACCGGCTGAAATCTGTTTCAAAATCACCCGCCTACGTTGGATAGACTATACCCTACATCCAAATCAATATGAAGTACAAACCTATGCTGAAGAGAAGGACCCGCCAGTTTGGGAAACCCTCCCGCTGGTGGCATACTCTGACAGGCTCCAGCTATGTGGTCAGATCGATCATTTGTCGGTCTTTGCCCTGGCAACAAAGCCAGAGATATCGAACCCACCAAGCGGACCAACACCGTTTCTCAATCCAACTGAAGAACTACTGAACACCCCATCCGATAGCTCAACGAACACCTCGCCTAATAATTCATCTGAAAATCGCTCCAAAGATGTATATAAACCGTAGACTTCCAAGCATACCTGGCTCACGTCTCAAACCCTGGGCTGGGATTTCGCTCTTCCTGCTGACCTTCCTGGTGTATCTGAAAACCCTCGCGCCGGGCGTGTATGGCTTTGACAGCGCTGAGCTGGCTACGGGAGTTTTTACGCAGGGCATCGTCCATTCCCCGGGCTATCCGCTTTATCTGTTGATTGGTAAGTTGTTTACCTTCTTGCCCGTGCGAGATGTGGCTTACCGATTGAACCTGATGTCAGCCTTCTTTGCTTCACTCACAGTCGTGCTCCTTTACTATGCAATCAGTAATATCATCCAAAATCGTTTTGCCGCATGGTTCGCAGCAATGTTCTTTGCCGTTTCTTATTACTTCTGGCAGATGGCCTTGATTGCTGAAGTGTACACATTCAATACAGCATTCCTGGCGGGAGATTTGTTGCTTCTCAGCCTATGGCGAAAGCAGGGTTCAAGAAAATACTTACTGGTATTTTCGTTGCTCTACGGGCTGACCCTGACCACGCAGACATCGGGGATCCTGTTTGCGCCGGCCTTCGCCTGGCTGGTGCTCAGCACACCGCACTGGAAAAGGTCGCACTGGTCCCTGGTTGGCCCGATGTTCCTGCTGTTCCTGGTTGGGTTGACTCCAAATGTGTATTTATCGCTTCGAGCGAGCGCTTCCCCTGTGATGGACTATTCTAAAAGTTATTCCGGTGTTGATCTGACCACACTATCTGGCTTGTGGTGGATGATTTCCGACAAGGCTTGGGGGTTCTTAGTTTTTGGTTACACCTGGCACGAAATTCCTGGTGAATTGATCCGTTTCGCCACGTATCTTTGGCGAAGTTATCTGGGGATCGGAGTTATCCTAGGTACGATTGGTATCGTGTGGTTGTGGCGAAGAAGTTCTGCGTGGACGATTGCTCTGCTGCTTTCGTTTATTACTTATTCCTTCTTTGTTGCAAATTATCGCGTGATAGATAAAGATACTATGTTCCTGCCTGCTTACGAGGTCTGGGCGGTCTTCATTGCAGGAGGATTTACAGCGGTTTACAATTTTATCGAACGATCTTTACATAAGAATTTGAATAATCTCTGGCTAACGAGAATGGTAAAAATATTATCGATTGTGTTTATCACTTTGGGATTGGTCCTGAATTGGCGCTGGGTCGATATGAGCAAAGTGGATAATTATGCCCTTTTCGCCAAGGAGTTTTTGGCAGTAGCAGCACCGCATGCGGTCATCATTGCTCCCTGGTCGTCTGCCGCTGTATTGCAGTATTATCAAGTGACCGAAGGTCAGCGCCCTGATCTGCTGATCTTTAATAGCTCATTGCATGCTGTAGCCAGATATTATGAACTTTGGAAAGAAGGAATGCCACAAGCTGAGATTTATGCAAGAATAAACGCTGACGAAGCCGACTTCATCAACGGGTACATTCATCAAAGGACGGTTTACACTTTGGAATATAATCCAGAACTTGCCCAAAAATTCGAATATTTGCCAGCTGGCCCAGCTTTCAAATTAGCCAAGCAATAAATCCCTTTTATTTCCCTCGAAAATCAATTCTTCTGCAGAGCGAGCTTCCACAGAAAGGCAGGTGCGATGCAGCGCTGATAGCTACATATATGTCCCGGACCAGGCATCGAAGCTGCGGCCTTCGCGTTCATCGTCTTTGTAGAAGGTCAGATAGGTGAGCGCCTGGTAAGGTAGGAACTTTTGTTCGGACGGGTTCTTGATGGCCAGATCGTAGTAAGAATGCCACGTCCCGGAGTTGAGGTAGACCTGGCTGCTGAGATAAGGAAGCTGGTCTCCAGCGTCCAGGGAGACGATCTCGTGATGGTGAGTATGACCGTATACGATGTAGCGGGCCGTATCCTTGAGGAAGGCGGGTTCTTGCAGGGCATGGTCGGCAAAGGAGAGGTTATCCTGCCAGAGTTTGTCGCGAATCCAGATCACCAGGTCGTTGATGGTATCAAAGGAAGCGCGCCGCGAAATCTTGACGACCATTTCCAACGCATCGACAACGTCGAACTTGAAAGCCTTGTCGGCCTGACGGACAAAATCGAGCTGTAGGAACTCATCGCACAGGTTATCCCAGACCCTTTTGAGCTCGCTTTCGAGCGCGTCGCTACCTGCCTGGCGTCTCAGTTGCCCGTTGATCCACAGCGGTGCTGCCAGCACCGGGCGGACGTTGACCAGGCGGCGCAGGCTATCTACCAATGCGGGAGGAATTTCATCGCCTAAATGTTCCTGTACCGCCAATGGATAGCGGTTGAAGACCTCCAGGGTGAGCGCATCACCCAACGTGGAATAATCCCGGCCGGCCTCGCGGTTGTAATTGAAATTGTCGTAGCAATCACCGTGGCGGGCATAGACCTTATACTGCTTGAAGATCTCCTGTAGGGTTGGGGATTCCTCTAGGGTGTAATAGAAGGGAGCATCGCTGTTGCTCAGTCCCAGGGCCGAGATCATATCGCGGCGTACCTGGTTGAAATGCTCACTGGGCAGGTGGTAGTACCAGTCATGGTTGCCGACCATGTAGTGAATGTTCACTTTGATCGGAATTCGCTCGCGGGTATTGAAATGCGGTTTACCGTTGCGATTGGCAGGGCGGAGTTTGATCGCCTGGCCGCTGGCAAGCCGCCGCAATACTTCTAGCGAAGCTTTGTTTTCCTCCAGAATGCCGTGGGTAATCTGGCGGAGTTCCGCCGCGTAATCGGGTTTGGTCCAATCGCTCCACGGCAGGATATTGGCCGGGTTCCCAGAGCGGGTATCCAGCCAGTGGGTGGAATGCAGTGGGTCAATAATGTCGCCCATCAACACCAAGTCGATGCTTTCAATGGGACGGTAGCTGCCGTTCTTACGGAAGGAAGCGAAGTAGGCCGCCTCGTTCAAACGGCTGGCGAATAATTCGAAGGCGACCGGTGATATGGATGCGGCTGTGGTTCCATCGCCGAGATGTAAGTCACTGATAATCACAAGCATAGTAAACTCCCTGAAATGATTGCGTCTCTACTTATTATAGTCTGATTGTGGACAAGTTTTATCGTTTTATGATATGCAGGAGTGGATAATTTTGGGAACTTCCAACGGTTCACCGCACATGTGCCTGCAGCACAGTGCAGGCACATGTGTGAACTTTGTGCGCTCTGTGGTGAAAAGCTTTCGGACTGATCCTTTAGCAGCTTTCCGATATTCATCGATGCAATTCCTCGAAAATAGTATAAAATTAGGTAGGAAATGTCTTTTATTATGACTCATGAATAGTTGGTTCTGGTCGAACGGTTTACCAAGGAGGAGAGTATGCTTTCGGATTTGAAAAACACGGTTGAACAGATGCAGGCAAAAGTGCCTGTCACCACCTTCCATTTACGCGGCTGGCTGGATGGACAGAGCGAGGCTGACTTTGTGAAATGGGCCAGCGAGGCCTATGAAAACGGAACGCGTTACTTGTTGCTTGACCTGAGCGAATTGGATACGCTGACCAGCGCGGGCATGCGAGCCATCCAGAAGGTCTATAACATGTATAACCCCAAAGGCTCCGATAAAGAATTTCCGCATCTCAAATTGGCCAGTGCGCCGCCGCCAGTTTACCATGCGCTCAAGATCACCGGTTTTCTGCAAAGCATTCCCATGTTTGAGTCGGTGCAATCTGCGCTGGATTCGTTCGAGGCGCCAGCAACGTAGCATTCCGAATTCATTCGCATTCTGTGTGTAAAAAGACCACCCGCGCGTGGTCTTTTTTGTGGGACCAACAAACGTGTAACGAATTTCTTAGCGTTCGGCTGTACAATAACTGACGCGATAATGGAAAGTCTTTTAGCTCAAAAGGTCTCACGTTTTTACTGCGGAGACGCTGAGAGCGCAAAGAAAATCCAGGTGAACTCAGCGAACTCTGCTGCTCTGCGGTGTTAACTTCCATACTTTCAGAATAAAGGTGACTATGATCGAGATCGAAAATCTGTCCAAGTATTTTAGGGCCAAACGTTTCAAGAAAGTGCAAGCGGTCAATGACGTCAGTTTCACCGTCAGGGATGGGGAAGTGCTTGGCCTGTTAGGACCGAACGGCGCTGGCAAGACGACCATCATGCGCCTGCTGGGGACGGTGCTGCAGCCCTCGGGTGGTACTGCGCGCGTGGGGGATTTCGACGTGCGCCAGCATCCCAACGAGGTGCGACGCGTATTGGGGGTGCTGCCCGAATACTGGGGACTGTACGAACGCTTCTCTCCGCGCGAACACCTGCTCCTGTTTGGGAAGTTTTATCACATGGACGGCCCGACTCTCGAAAAACGCATCGATGAGCTGATCTCGTTATTGAGACATGGGTGAGTACGCCGACCGTCCCTGCAAGCGCTTCTCGAAAGGCATGAGCCAGAAGGTAGCGTTAGCGCGTGCCCTGATCCATGGCCCCAGCCACCTGCTACTGGATGAGCCCACCGCCGGCCTGGACGTGATGAGCGCTCGCCAGGTGCGGAACCTGATCACGCGTGCGCGCGATGATGGCAAATGCGTCATCGTTTCGACGCATATCCTGAGCGAGGCCGAACGCCTGTGTGACCGGTTGGTCTTCCTGGATCACGGCCAGGTGGTGGCGAAGGGCACATCCGCCGAACTCTGTCAGCGGGCTGGCGTGGATAGCCTGGAAGACGCATTCCTGAAGATGGTCGGGCGCGAAGACGTGGAGTTGGTGGCATGAGCATCATTTGGACCGTCTGGCGAAAAGAATTGTCCGAATATTTGCGCGACCGCCGCAGGCTGATCTGGAACCTGGTAACGGCTTTCGTTTTGATGCCACTATTATTCGTGGCACCTACTGCTTTTTTGATGTTGCGTACCAGCCAGCAGATGGCCAACACGATCACCATCCCCGTGCAGGGCATGGGGTATGCGCCCGAGTTGATGAACTATCTCAAAACACAGGCGGATATCGATGTAGTAGAGGCCCAGGACGTTGAGTCGTTGATTCGGGAGAAGCAGTTTTCGGGTGGTCTGATCGTCCCGCCCGGGTTCGAAGAAAAGATCAAACGCGGTGAAGCGGTCACGTTGCAGCTTGTCACCGACCAGAGCAAATCCGTGAATGTGATTGGGACGCGTCTGCTGGATGCCCTGGAAAGCTACCGTAATGGGCTTTTGACGCAGCGTTTGCAGGCGCGCAATCTGCCCGAAGATTTCTTGCAGCCCTTCCGCGTGGAGCAGCGCAATGCCGCCACCGCTACCGAGACGACTGGCTCGTTCTTGAGCCTGTTCTTACCGGGCATCGTGCTGGCCTTTGGTTTGAGCGCGGGCATGCAAATGGCGGTCTCCACCAGCGCCGGGGAGAAGGAGCGCCTGACGCTGGAGCCGGTGCTGTTCACGCCGGTCAGCCGCACGCAACTGGTATTGGGAAAACTGCTGGCGGTGGTGACCAGCGTGATCGCGTTCTTCGTCAGCATGGGACTTTCGATTGGGCTGTCTGCGGTTGGGTTTGTGCTGGTTCTGGCTGCCCGTGGAGGGCTTAGCGGAATGAACAGCACTAGCCTGCCCTCGCCGGATGCCTTTTCCAGTATGGTGCCGCAAGTCGGGACGTATTCGATCTCACCGCTGGCGGTCGTGCTGTTGCTGTTCTCCGTTCTCCCGGTCATAACGTTGGGCGCGTCGATCCAGATCGCGCTGGCGACTTGGGCGCGCAACAGCGACGAGGCCTACGGCTACCTGAACCCCATCAATTTCATTTCGACGTTGCTGGTGTTTGCGCTGATCCTGATGGAAGACTTTGTCCCCAAACTATGGCAGTACGGTATCCCCATCTTCGGGACGATCCTGTCCATGCGCGACCTGCTGACCGGCAAATGGCAGCCCGCCACGCTGACGGTGATGCTGGTCACCTCGCTGATCTACGCGCTGCTGGCTGTCAGCCTGGCGGCCTGGATGTACCGACGCGAGGAAGTGCTGTTCCGTTCGTAAATCGGTGTTCTTACGTTTTCAGAAACAAATTCAAGGTAGTGATCGGAGAGTGTTTTTAGAAAGTCTGCTCTCGGTGGCGTCCTCGCCGCAGAGGAAAGTGCCCCGAATGGGGTACGGCGGCTTGAGCAAGCTTAATCAACTTTGAGATTAACTGTCTTCGACCCAATTAATTTCTCGAATTCACCTACCATTTCAGCCACAGTCAATGTTCCCGGATTGAAACCAAGCTCTTGAACGCTTTGAGCCAATTGCGTGATTTCAGGCGGTTCCAGGAAAGTTTTTGCCAAAATTTCCGGTTGAGAAAAAACGCGCGCGGTTTCATCATCTGCCGCGATTTTTCCCTCGCTCATCAGGATCACACGATGAGCATATTGGGCCACGATGGGCATATCATGCGTAATGATGATGATCGTATGCCCATGATTTTCATTCAGGTCCTTCAGGAAGTCCATGATCTCAAACGATTGACGCGCATCCTGGCCAGTCGTGGGTTCATCCACAATAATGACCTGGGGGCGTAAAGCCAGAATGGAAGCGATCGCTACCCGTTGCCGCAAGCCCTTCGAAAGAAAAAACGGATGCTCTTCGAAATATGCTTTGGGTAAGCCGACAACCTGTGTCGCTTCTTCCACACGGATTTTGACTTCTTCCTCGGGAAGCTCAATGTTACGGGGGCCATACGCAATCTCATCCCAGCAATTGTTGTTGAAAAGCTGGTGGTCAGGATTTTGGAAGACGTATCCCACGCGTCGCACCATCTGCACGATCGAGGTCGTTTTGGAATTCAATCCATCGACAATGACATCCCCGGATGACGGTTTATACAGGCCGTTCAGGAGTTTCGACAGCGTGGTCTTGCCCGAACCATTTTGTCCGATCAAGGCGATGAACTCGCCGATTTTGATCGAGACGTTTATGTTTTCCAGGGCCTTGGTACCGTCAGGATATGTGAAGTCCAGGTTCTTTACTTGAATGAATGGATTATCGTCGGTCATGATCGGTCTCTTATAGGTCGTATCTAGCTGAACAATTGCTTCAGTTGTTTGCTGCCATTTGATAGAGAAACAGGCAACTGGCCGCTTACTTTCCCGGCTTTCTTCAGTTCATAAAAGAATTGTAGAGAACCCGGGGGATGAATGCCTTCCTTGGAGATAAGCTCCATATTTTGAAAAAACTGTTGAGTTTCGTCTTCCAGGATCAGATGACTATTGGACAACAGTATCATGCGGTCGGCCAGTGGGATTAAGTTTTCCAGGTTATGCTCGATGACAATGACCGTGTTATTCTGTTCTTGCTTCAGTTTTGCTAATACATCAAATACGCGTCTGCGGCTGACCGGGTCGAGCATGGTGGTCGGCTCGTCCAGGATAAGCAACTTGGGCGTCATGGCCAGCACGGCTGCCAGGGCAACGCGTTGTTTTTGACCGCCTGACAACTCGTAAGGGGGCTTGAGTAACATCTTTTCAAGCCCGGTCAGTTGGGTTACCCATTCCAGACGCTCGCGAATCTCCGGGATGGACATGCCCAGGTTCTCTAATCCAAACACCAGTTCGTCTTCGACAGTCATAGCCGTGAACTGCGCTTCCGGGTCGGAGAATACCATGCCCGTAAATTGTTGTAATTCGCCCCGGCCATACTCTTCCACTTCTTTCCCGTAGACCAATACCTCGCCATGCTTGATCCCGTTGTATTGACCAGGGACCAGGCCATTTAGAGAGTAGGCCAGGGTTGTTTTTCCCGAACCGTTTGCGCCGATAATCCCTACAAACAAACCTTCTTCGATCTGCAAATTGATATCGTTCAAAGCAGGTTGTTGCGTATTCAAATACTGCCAGGAGTACCCTTTGATTTCTATGATGACGGACATAATTTTCTCCGGTCAGGCTCTATCACAAGACACTGTGCAACCAGTTCAACAGTATAGACTGTTCGATTGCAAAGTAGTTGTACTTGAAACGCATGATAAGCAATAGGATGAAAGCGACACTGATGATGGCTGTGAAGATGGTATCGTAGTACTTGAATGAGTAGTGCGTCAGAACATAGTCAGCGCGTTTAATGCGACTGGCTTCTCCCGTAAAGGCATAGCCACGAGCGACCAGCGCGTTCGTGAATTCTTCTGAGCGTCGCAGCGACAAGGCAAATAACGGAATCATGTAGTTGACATATTTCCGGATTTTGTAAACCAAAGATTTGCCAGTTGGGTCGAAGCCGCGCGCTTGTTCTGCCTGGCGTACGATCTGGAAATCTTCCAGTACCATGCCCGCGGAACGTAATGCCATTGCAAAAACATAAGTCACCACAAAGGGCAAACGGATCGTTCGCATGGCTACAATCACATCTCTTTCACGAGAGGTGCTCAAGAAAAATACCATGGTGAATATCATTGGCAAGATGCGGAAGTAAACAACGATCGCATCACGCACGCGTTCCCAGTACACCTTGATTCCAGCGAATTGGGTGATTAATTGATACTCCGGATGAGTTCCACCCATCAGGACATATGAAATCAGGATGATCGAACCCATAGAAATGGCAACTGGGACATAAATTTTCAAAGTGCGCATGTCCACGCGGCTGATCCACATCAGCAGAATAATGACAAGCATCAAGAGCATGTTCCATTCGGGGGCAGATACAAACATTGGAAACAGGCTCACGATGAGTAGAAAGTACAACTTGACAAAAGGGTGGATCGCATAGATAGGAGATTGTGTAGGAACGTAGCCCAGCAAAGTCTTGTTCATAGTTGCCTATTGTACTTTATCGGTAGGGAAGCGATGTTAAACCAAAGAAGCAGTTAGCGTCCAATGCTGGGCGCTAACTGCCCGATTGCGTCAGGGTACTTTATTTATGACCACCAGCGTTTGACAAAAGCGGGGGTGCGGATGACAACGGCTGAAAGGGCCTTTAACAGCACGAAGTTGAATACGATACCGGCGACCACATTGCCTCCAAACCAGCCCCAGATAAAGAGCGGTAAGGAATCGGTGGTAAGAAGGCCAAAGCCTTTGAGTACAACCAGTGGTGACCACAGAGCGCCAAAGGCGCTTGAGAGTACCATGGCCAGGAACAAGATCCAATAATCGCGGCCTGACTTAAGGCGCGGGTCGAGTTTGAAGCGGCGGAAAACCCAGGCGGGTAAAAAGGCCTGAACGAAGTTGGCAGGGATATAGGCCGCAGACACGTAAAATGGAGTACCAGCAATAGCATTGGAGAAGAATGGGAAAATCGTTCCAGCCAATACGCCCCAGCCTCCGAACCAGACTGCTCCTATCTGTTGGACAGCAATGCCGGTCCAGAAGAAGTTCACGCCAAATCCAAGCGGGAAGCTGATGCTGCCAAAGGCTCCGACGACGAACCCGATCCCGATCAGCAAGGCCGTAATAACGATGTGGATCACACCGACAGAACGCCGTTCTCCGGGTTGCACTTCCCAGATTTGCTCGGCGGTCATTTCAGAGGTAGTGGTTTGCTCAGACATAAAATTCTCCTTTGAACATATGAAAAAAATGGGTGATTGCCCTGCAAGGAAATATTTTTGTGTGTTCTTGAATGGCACCTCCTATAACGGCTGCTAAAAATAAATGAAGAAATCAAGCCTTTTGCAACATTAACTTTACAACGAGTGAAAGTTGTTGTCAACTTGATTTGAATGACATAACACCAAGATGTCTGACATGTTGCGGTTCTAGGGCACAGGTTTGTCTATTGTTCAGTTCTCAGAAATTTGGTAATCTCCATGTATAGTGTTGGTGGCAATAACAGAGCAATTAGCAAACCGCCAAGACACCAAGAACGCCAAGAAATCTCGTTTGACGCCAAGAAAAAATATCCTTGGCGATTTTGAAAACAGCTTGGCGCTCTTCGCGAGCTTGGCGGTTCAAAAGATAGCGCTCAGGAGGGGAGACCATTTTAAATTTGAGAGCAACTTATAGACTTTCAGGGCACTCGCCGTGTATAATTTTTTAACGGCCGAACATACGAAAGGACAGGCATGAAACGCAAAATTTTATCCGGTATGTGGATTGGGGTTTGCGCAGTTTTGTTACTGGCAAGCCTGGTCGGGATCGGGTTGATATGGGGCTACCGAACGCCCTTGACCGAGAAGGCGTTGTCACAGTTAGAGCAGGTAGATACCCAACTGTCCCAGGCGCAGACTGCGCTAGGTGATGCCCAGACAGAGATCGAACGCACCTTGCGCATCGTCGATTCGGCCGAGCAGACTCTGACCTCGCTGAGCGATGAACTGGCTCAGGCCAAGGTCCTGTTCGACGAGTTTGACCAGACCATGGGTGAGAAGTTGATCCCGGGCTTGGAAAGCTCCAGGGACCGGCTTAATTCGGTGCGCAGCACGCTGGAAGACTTGCGTACTAAACTGGACGAAGTCAATTCGCTGCCCATCGTGAACTTGAATTTGCCCGGCGACGAATTGCTGGGAAATTTGATCGAGACGGTCAATTCGATGGACTCGCAGATTTCCCGCATGCAGGGCCTGGCCGAAAAGGCCTCGACCTTTGCCGGGGATGTCTCTTACCTGATGGGCGGCGATTTGAGCGAGACCCGTCAGCATCTCGAAGATTTCTTGACGGTCGTACAGGAATACAACCAGAAGGTAACGGGGTGGCGTGCCCAGATCGCCACGTTGCGCGAGTCCCTGCCTGGCTGGATCAACACGACCGCCATCGTCCTGACGGTGTTCCTGCTGTGGTTTGCCCTTTCGCAGTTCGGCTTGATCCTGCACGGACTAATGGCCTGGCGAGGGGAAAATCCGTTGGCAGTGTTGCGGAAGGGCCCCCTTCCGGCCTCCCCTCGCGAAGCATCCAGTGGGGACAAGCCCAACGAACTTCAGTCGGACTCGGAGGAGATGCCCGCTGGAGCGGTGGGGGCCGATGATGAAAAGCCGCCTAACGCGAAAATGTAAAATACGGTCCCCGAGGCTGATCTCGGATCAGAAAATAGAGGCGAGGAAAATTCGCAATTAGGTACAAGAAACTCAAGCTCGAAATTGCCGTATAATTTTGTCAGCCTATGTATAGTGGAGTAGTATATGTCCAGGGTTTTTATCAGTTATTCGAGGAATGACCTGAATTTCGTCCAGGGGTTTGCGCAAACTTTGATGTCCAATGGCATCGATGTCTGGTGGGACCTGTCCTCTCTGCAAGGCGGAGATGACTGGACCGATGCCATTCCACAGGCGATTGAGAATTGCGCTATCTGTGTCGTCGTCCTGAGTCCCAATTCGGTCCAGTCAGATTGGGTGCAGAAGGAATATACCTATGCGTTGAATCAGAAAAAGCGCATTGTCCCGCTGCTGTATCAGGCCTGTAAAATTCCTTTTGCACTCGTCAACATCAATTACATCGACATTCAAGGGCCCAAGTATCAGAAAGGGATCGGGGATATCATTAAACTGGCTAGCGCCGGTTCGCGGGATGAACAACAGGTATTGCAACCAGCGCATGATACCAATGCCCCAGTCAACCCGACCGGGATGAATAATGTTCCTACGGGCATCTTCACGAATATCTGGGTGGAACATAACATCGTCTGGGGGATGTTCATGGGTATGCGTATCCATGCCAGCGCTGTGGTGAGGGGACAAATGAACAATCCATGCAAAGCAGTCGTCCACTTTTTCGGCTTCAACGGCCAGCCGCTGGTCGATTACAACGCCAACCCGATGTTCAGGACGGTGGATGGCTTTGTCTCGACCGGCGTCGATTTCATCCCGATGTATGACGAGACCACTTTCCCCGATCTTGTGATGTACATCCCGTATAACGAACTGCACCTGATGCCCGGGGTGCACCAACTGGCCTTCAAGATTTCGTTCTACGATATGACCCGCAATTTCTTCTTTGCGCAATCCTTTCCCCAGCCATTTATGGTGACGCAACAATAACGTATGATTGTATTCAAGACATTCTGGAGGCAATCACGGAAATCTAGGGAGTGCCTAACATCGAGGACACATGTCATTCCGAGGGAGTGCAACGACCGAAGAATCCCGCCGCTTTGCGGCGGGGACCCTTCGCTACGCTCAGGGTGACATTGCAGGATGTTTCCGAATTTAGGCGCTCCCGAAATCCAGAAGTTTACGCTTGGCACGGATTATGAAAATGTTCAAAGGCGATAACAAATCCATCTATGCTGTAGTAACGGGGGATACTGTATAATATCTTTGATGAGTATCCGCAAAGATACCAAAAACTGGATTGCCCTGGCAGAATATGATTTTGAAACTGCGCGTCACATGCTTTCGACCGGACGGTATCTCTATGTGATATTCATGTGTCACCTGTCTTTAGAGAAAATGTTCAAAGCGCATGTTACTGAAGTCACGCAATCCATTCCCATCAAAACGCATGACTTGATCTATCTGGTCAAAAAATGCGGTTTGGAACTCCCACAAGATCACCTTGATTTTGTGGGTAAGATCAACGCAGCCAGTATTCCCACCCGCTACCCCGAAGATTTACAACGTGCCTTGAAAGAGTACCCTGAACCTGTGGCAAAAGATTACCTGAAACGGACAGAAGAGTTATTGCAATGGCTCAAACAACACCCGAACTTAAGCAAATAGTCCAGCGTTTTCGCGACCAATTGGAAAAAATGGGGATTCACCCGGAAAAAGTCATGCTCTATGGTTCGCAAGCGACTGGTACCGCGCGCGAAGGCAGCGATATCGATTTGATCGTGATTTCTAATGATTGGGAAAAATTCAACCAGCGCGAACGGCTGGAAATACTGGGAATTGCTTCTGCACGCATTCTAGAACCAGTCCAAGCACAAGGTTTTACGCCCATCGAGATCAGCAAAAACCAGCTCATGCCATTTTGGGCGCATGTGGTGAAGGAGCAGGCCATAGCACTCTAACCTGGAAGTAAGGTTTGATTGAATCCAGAGAAAGTGGTTAGTTTAAAACGGCGCATCCATCACGGGTGTGCCGTTCACATTTCCCTTTGTGCTCTTCGTGTCCTTCGTGGTTATAAAATTACACCCTGACCAAATTCATCTCCACAGGCATCTCATCCCACGTGCGCCCCTCGAGCACACGCCCGGCTTTCTTCTTGTTCGCCCCGCCCCACTGCTTGAAAAAGAACGGGACCCCGGCCCGCAAACATTGATCGCGGATTTCCGTCACCCAGACCCGTTCCAGCGGACGTACCACGGAAGCTGGTTCATCGCCCACAATTGTCCAACTAACGTACTCTCTTTGGTAAATGTACACAGTTTTTAATTGTATAATCTAGTTGGTTAGGAGTAATGATATGTTTCAACAAATAGCATTTGATCCAGGTGTTCTTGGTGGTAAGCCACATATTCGCGGTACGCGTTTGAGCGTGGAATTCATCTTGGAACTTTTTGCCAGCGGCGCAACGCGTGACGAGATTTTGAAAGATTACCCGCAGCTAACAGCTGAAGCCATCGAAGAGGCTCTCCGTTATGCAGCAGGAGCCGTAAAAAACGAAATTCTGATCGACGCAAAAATTTAGCATTGTGAAGCTGACCGAGTTTTCTTTCCTGGCCGACGAAAACATCCATCCTGCGGTTATTTCATTTTTACGTGAGCAGGGACTGGATGTTTTCTCATTTCCTGAGCAAGGAAAGTTTGGCTTGTCAGATGCGGATATTTTGCGTTTTGCGGTCGAGACCGATCGTATCGTCCTGACGCACGACAGTGATTTTGGTGGACTAATTGTCCTCAATGAACAAGCATTTGTTGGTATCGTTTACTTGCGCCCTGGCCACATCCAAGCAGAGTTCACAACAGAGACCATTCGCACGCTATTCGAGCAAATTCAAGATGTTCAAACACCATTCATAATCGTTGCCGAACGTTCTGGAGAAAATGTAAGAATCCGCTTGCGACAATTCTAGCAATCATTCAAATGAATCAGAACTCTACTTCAAACGAATCGCAGACTGATTGGACCAAGCTCGACAACCTTACCGATGACGAGATCGATTTCTCCGATGTGGAAGAGATCACGCCCGAACTCTTTGCCCAGGTTGTTGTCCGGCATGGGCTGAAGCCCGTACCCAAAAAGGAACAGATCACCCTGCGTGTGGACAGCGATGTGCTGCGCTGGTTCAGATCACAGGGCAAGGGCTACCAGACCAAGATCAACGATCTTCTGCGCGCATACATGAACGCGCACGGGCAGCGATAGGAAAACGGCGCGTTGTAGGCAGACGCACCGTTCACATTTCCCTTTGTGCTCTTCGTGTCCTTCGTGGTTATAAAATTACACCCTGACCAAATTCATCTCCACCGGCATCTCATCCCACGTGCGCCCCTCGAGCACGCGCCCGGCTTTCTTCTTGTTCGTCCCGCCCCATTGCTTGAAAAAGAACGGGACCCCGGCCCGCAAACACTGATCGCGAATGTCCGTCACCCAGACTCGTTCCAGCGGACGCGCCCCGGGACCCGATTCGCCGCCCACAATCGCCCACTGGATGCCTTCCAGATTCAAATCGTGTAACGGCCCCAGCAACGGTTCCAGCGACAAAAACTTGACCTCCGCCCCTGTCCGGCGCAGATGATCGATGCGGAAGGTGTAATCCTGGTTCTCCACGCTGACCCCCATCCACACGTTCTCAGGCCACTCGATTTGCGGACTGAGTTCCTCCAGCCGCTCGGCGCGTTTGGTCAGCACCTGGAAGGTATGCCAGTGCGCGCGCTTCATCACATCGAAAACTTCTAAAACAAACTCGACCGGCACATCCTTGTGGAACAGGTCGCTCATCGAGTTGACGAAAATGACCTGCGGCTTTTTCCATTCGAGCGGCTTTTCGAGCGCGTTTTCGTGCAGGGTGAGTTTGAAGCCGTTGCGATAATTTGGCTGACCCATGGCCTGCAAGCGCTTTGCCATGCGTTCGGCATAGCAATGCTTGCAACCGGGACTGACCTTGGTGCAGCCCGTCAGCGGGTTCCAGGTGGATTCGGTCCACTCGATCCCCGAGTGTTCAGCCATTTCTTCCTCCTTGAAATATTACCAATAAGGTGTATATAAATCGTAGCACAAATGTTCTGCGATGTCTACAGAATTATGATTTGATTTTTAAACCAACAAGTCTTGGAGATTTGATTTCCAATGTAGTAACCGGCGACTGGTTTTGACCATCCAGTGAAATAATTCAATATTTTCTTTTATTTCCAATCCAAAACTGCCTTTGATATGTTTTGGTAAAAAACCATTTTCCAAACCAAACTTGTGTATATCCGCGTTCGTTCGATATCTCTTACTGTTTGAGATAAATTTGTCAATTTTTGTTTATATCCTGACATTTCTATTTCGCTAAAGGGATTGGGTTTTATTCAAAGTATGTCCCTTTCCTCGATTTACATCCAAGTCCCATTTTGTGGCGAGCATTTTCTCAAACCCTTTATATGCTTGTAAAGAAAAACAGACAATAAACATTGCTGGCGTCACGTTCTAAATAAAATGTGTCAACAAAAACATCCAAACTCTTTTAGATATTCTCGAAATTTTTCCTTTAGTTTATCGATAAAAATATAAGGTGAAGATCGGAATATAGGTATATTTTCCCCAAATAGAGCTAATAAAAATTCGTTAAGGTTCACCACCTGGAAATCGGACCGTACTGGCAAGTAAGCAAAGCGATACATTTGCGCGATAGGTAACCACAGAAGTACTTCTGAATTCATGCTTTCAAGTATCTTGAAAATATCTTCTGGTTTAATTGATTTATACCCAAATGGATCAATGAAAAATAATGCCCGAGAATTCTGAAGTTTCTTTCACTAATTCAACGGCTTTAGGGTATATGTCCTCAAAGTCTTCTTTATAGAACTTTACATAGACATTTTCAGGAATAAACATACTTTCCTTTATAGTTTTTACTCTGTCGATTTTATAAATATCAGGTTCTATTTCCGAACGCCCATTGCCATTAAACCAAACAGTCATATTGGACAACTTTTGCGGTTTGCAAAATAATGATTTTTGATTGTATCAAGGGCCATGATTGGGCTACCAGAAATTCCATTTTCTTTATAAATTCCCTTCCCCACAAAACAAGTCAAACAAAAAATATTCTCCCAAAGCCTGCTGTGCAAGATATTCAGGAATACGGAGAGATATCTGCCGTAAAGCAGTAATCTTGCTTCGGAATGTTCAAGAGATGGGTTTTAGGATCTGGTTGTTGCATAAAGAAACTCCCCAATTTTGGGAAAGCTTATCTAATAATTTTAAGTCAATGCTATTGTAACAACGATATTGTAAATTATAACGTATAATTTTCATAACCCAATTTGGTGGGGAACCAAATGCCCGAAGAAAAACGCCCCCTCAGTCTTCTCTACGCGCACAGCGACGCGGAAGCCATGCGCGCCCTCTACGACCGCCTGACCATAAAAAAAGGTGTGGA
>CAWAVQ010000010.1:0-38764 GCA_963785535.1 uncultured Chloroflexia bacterium
CCCGGCCATCAATTGTCGGGCGAAGTGGTCCGAGAAGTACGAGGCCACCGATCCGTCCACAATACGGGTGAACGTTTCAAAATCCAGGCCGATATCTTCGATGGCATAGTCGTACGCTTCCTTGATAATCGCCTGGAAGTCTTGTCGGGCCGGGCTTTGGCAAATTTCGGATACCCCGCCCGAAATTGCATACACAGGTCTCATGAGTGTTCCTCCTTTTTGTGAAAAGACCCTCAAATGACATCTCCATTATTGCAAAAAGGAAGGTCGAAGGCAAGCACTTCCAGCCATCGAGTTATATGCTAACTATTGATATCCCACTTGAACGGTAACCCATGGAAATTCTCCAAACCAACATCTCCCCCGACAATCCACAATTCAAGCAGAACGCTGCCCACCATCGCGCACTGGCCAAAGAACTGCACGAACGCTTGAACACGGCCAGCCAGGGCGGCGGGACAAAGTACCGCGTCCGCCACGAGGAGCAGGGCAAGCTCTTCGTCTACGACCGCATCGACCGCCTGCTCGATCCCGGCGCGCCCTTCCTTGAACTTTCGGCGCTGGCGGCCTACGGCATGTACGATGGCAAAGCGCACGGCGCGGGCATCGTCACCGGCATCGGACGCGTCAGCGGGCACGAAGTCATGATCGTCGCCAACGACGCCACCGTCAAGGGCGGCTCGTACTACCCTATGACGGTCAAAAAGCACGTGCGCGCCCAGCAAATCGCGGAGGAAAATCACCTGCCCTGCCTGTATCTGGTCGATTTGGGCGGGGCTTTTTTGCCCATGCAGGACGAAGTCTTCCCGGATGCGACCCACTTCGGGCGCATTTTCTACAACCAGGCAAGGATGTCCGCGAAGCGCATTCCGCAGATCGCAGCGGTGATGGGCAGTTGCACGGCAGGCGGCGCCTACGTCCCGGCGATGAGCGACGAAGCGATCATCGTCAAGGGCACGGGGACGATTTTCCTGGGCGGCCCGCCGCTGGTCAAGGCCGCCACCGGGGAAGATGTCAGCGCGGAGGAACTGGGCGGGGCGGACGTCCATACCCGCAAATCCGGCGTGGCAGACCATTTCGCCGAGGACGATGACCACGCCATCCAGATTTTGCGTTCGATCGTCGAGACGCTCCCCTCGATGAAGGGACGCGCCTCGTATCTCTCGACCCTTGACCTGCTCCCGCCCGAGGAGCCTTTGTACCTGCCCGAGGAGATCTACGGCATCCTGCCGACCACATTCCGCGAGACCTACGACGTGCACGAGATCATCGCCCGCCTGGTGGACGGCTCGAAGTTTCGCGAGTTCAAGGCCCGCTACGGCACAACGCTCGTGACCGGCTTTGCCCGCATCTGGGGCTACCCGGTGGGCATCATCGCCAACAACGGCGTGCTGTTTGGCGAGTCCGCGTTGAAAGGCGCGCATTTTATCGAGTTATGTGAGCAGCGCGGCATCCCGTTGTTGTTCCTGCAAAACATCACTGGCTTCATGGTCGGCAAGGACTACGAGGCGGGCGGCATCGCCAAAGACGGCGCCAAGATGGTGCATGCCGTCGCCAACGCCCGTGTCCCCAAGCTGACGGTCGTCATCGGCGGCTCGTTTGGGGCGGGCAACTACGCCATGAGCGGCCGCGGCTACAACCCGCGCTTCCTGTGGATGTGGCCGAATGCGCGCATCTCGGTCATGGGCGGCGAGCAGGCTGCCAACGTGCTGCTGACCATCAAGCAGGACCAGCTCGAACGCGAAGGCAAACCCGCCATGACACCCGACAGAAGCCGAAGAATTCAAGCGTCCCATCCTCGAAAAATACGAAACCGAAGGCAATCCCTACTACTCCACCGCCCGCCTGTGGGATGACGGCGTCATCGACCCGGTGGATACCCGTCAGGTGCTGGGGCTGGCGCTTTCGGTGGTGCTGAACGCACCGAAGGAGGAGGTGGGTTTGGAGTTCTTCCGAATGTAAAAAATAGAACGCAGATAATACGGATTTAACAGATTTTCACGGATCTTTTTTGTATAAAACCCGTGAAAACCCGCCCAATCAGCGAAAATCCGTGTTCTATTTCGAAAACATAATCTGCTCAATCTGCAAAACCTGTGGATAACAACTTATGAACCATGTCCCCATTAGCAAAATACTGATCGTCAACCGTGGCGAAATTGCTATCAGAGTGATCCGCGCCTGCAAGGAACTCGGCATCCGCACAGTGGCGGTCTACTCTAAAGCGGACGTCGACGCGCTACACGTGCGCCACGCCGAAGAATCTGTGCTGATCGGCCCGCCCCCACCACGTGAGTCCTACCTGAACGTGGAGGCACTCATCCGTGCTGCGCGAGAGAAAGCCGTAGATGCCGTCCACCCCGGCTATGGCTTCCTCTCCGAAAATGCGGAGTTCGCTCAGGCGGTGCGCGATGCCGGGCTGACCTTCATCGGCCCGCCGACCGAAGCCATCCGCCTGATGGGCGATAAGGCTGAGTCGAAGATCCGCATGAAGGCTGCCGGCGTGCCGACCGTTCCTGGTGCGGAAGGGCTGGAATCGCTCGAAGAATTCCAACAGGCCGCCGACGAGATCGGCTATCCGGTGCTGGTCAAAGCTGCGGCGGGCGGCGGCGGCAAAGGCATGCGCGAGGTCTGGGACGAGAAAGACCTGCCCGATGCGATCGAATCCGCCCGGCGCGAGGCCCTGAACGCCTTTGGTGATGAAACCCTGCTGGTCGAAAAATATCTGGCGCGTGCCCGTCACATCGAATTCCAGGTGTTCGGCGACCAGCACGGGCACGTCACCCACCTGTTCGAGCGCGAATGTTCCATCCAGCGCCGCCACCAGAAGATCATCGAAGAGACGCCTTCCCCATTGTTGGATGACGATTTGCGCGGCCGCATGGGCGAAGCGGCCGTATCCGCTGCCAAAGCCGTGGACTACACCAACGCCGGGACGGTTGAGTTCATCGTCGATCCCGATACGCGCGATTTCTATTTCCTCGAAATGAACACCCGCTTGCAGGTTGAGCATCCCATCACCGAGATGGTGCTGGGCATCGACCTGGTCCAGTGGCAGATCCGTGTCGCAGCGGGCGAGCCTTTCCCCTACGTGCCCGACGATTTCTGCCAGCGCGGCCATGCCATCGAAGCCCGTTTGTACGCCGAAGACCCGGCCAACGGTTTCCTGCCCAGCACCGGCCTGATCTACAAGTTCGTCGAGCCGCGCGGCCCCGGCATCCGCGTCGATAGCGGCGTGGCCGACGGCAGCGAGGTCAGTCACTTCTACGACCCGATGCTGGCCAAGATCATCGTCCAGGCCGAGGACCGGGCGGCAGCCATCCAACGCATGCAGGCCGCCCTGCGTCGGGCAGTCGTCCACGGTGTGACCACTAACGTGGACTTCCTCCAGTCGGTACTGGCGCATCCCGATTTTCAGGATGCGACAGATGACCACCCAATGGGACGGAGAAAACCTTCGGGGACTGGCGACCAGACCCCGAGGTCCCGTTCGAAGCGCTGGTGGCCGCCTCGCTCGCCGACTTCATCCTGCCTGCCGCTTCGACGAGTTCCGGCTGCCCGGACGTGTCTCCCGATCCCTTCAGCCCGTGGAAAGTCGGGAACGGATTCAGAATGCAGAGGTCGCGATGAAGTCTCATTTTGAGCACGACGGCGAAGTGTACACGCTGGATGTGACCCCGCTGGCCGAGGGCTACCAGGTGCAGTTCGGTGACCGGACGGCTGCGGTGCGTTTTGCACGCGGCGCCGATGGGCAACTGACTTTCATCTTGGACGGTCGCAAGGTAGAAGCACACATCAGCACCGACGGGGCGCGACGCTGGGTGTCGTTTGGCGGCAAGACGTTGGTGTTTGAGAAGACCGCTGGCGGGCGGCGCGGTGGCGCGAGTGGATATAGCTCTGGCCGCCTGACCGCCCCCATGCCGGGACAGGTGCGTGCGGTCAACGTAGCTGTGGGCGACACGGTCACGAAAGGCCAAACTCTGCTGGTGCTGGAAGCCATGAAGATGGAAATCCGGATCCAGGCGCCGAGTGATGGCGTAGTGGAGCGGCTGGCCGTTGAGCAAGGTGAGACGGTGGAGCGCGAGCAGGTGTTGATAGAAATCAATGACGAGTGAGAAGTGATACGTGATGAGCGATGTGCGAAAAGTCGATCACGTATCACTCATTACTTCTCACTGTAAAGGAGTAACTATGCCTGGAAAATACTACGACGAGTTATCCGTCGGCATGAAGATCAAACACGCCAACGGCCGCACGGTCAGCGAGATGGACAATATCCTGTTTTCGGCGCTGACGATGAACACCCAGCCGCTACACTTGAACAAGGATTACGCCTCGAAAACGGAGTTTGGTCGGCGGCTGGTGAACGGCGTCTTTACGTTGGGGTTGGTGGTCGGACAGACGGTACCCGAACTGACCGAAGGCACCATCGTTGCCAATCTCGGCTATGACAAAGTCGTCCATCCACACCCGGTCTTCCACGGCGACACGATCTACGCCGAAAGCGAAATTCTCGAAATGCGCAAGTCGAAGTCGCGCCCCAATGCCGGGATTGTGCGCATCAAATGCACTGGCCGGAACCAGGATGGCATGGTAGTGGTGGAATTCGAACGGTCGGCCATGTTTTTGAAAAAGGGACAATCTTAACCACAAAGACACGGAGACACAGAGACACCAAATTTTTTATCTTTGGGCCTTCGTGACTTGGTGTCTTTGTGGTATTCCAGGAGGAAGTTATGCGTTCTCGACGCGCCTTACTTTATATGCCCGGCGATGACCGGCGTAAGATCGAAAAAGCCACTACTCTCGGCGTGGACTGCATCTGCATGGACCTGGAAGACGGCACTGCCGTCAACAAAAAGGCCGAAGCGCGGGAGGTTATCGCCCAGGCTATGCGCGAACTGGACTTTGGCAAATCCGAGCGCTGCATCCGCATCAACAGCGTTGGCTCGGGATTCGAATATGACGATTTGGCAGCGGCGCTGGCTGCGGGTCCGGATACGATCGTGCTGCCAAAGGTAGAATTCGCCGAAGAGGTGAATTGGGTCAGTGGCGAGATCGAATCCTACGAATTGTCCAATGGACTTCCCATGGGCAGAATCCGCCTGCTGGCGGGACTGGAAACCGCCAAAGGCGTGCTCAACCTGAAAGAGATCGCGGGCGCGGACAAGCGCCTCGAAGCGCTCATCTTCGGCGGGGAAGATTTCGCCGCCAGCATCGGCGCGACGCGCTCCCCGGAAGCGACTGAGTTATTCATGCCCGAGCAGGCAGTCGTCACGGCTTGTGCGGCCCACGAAATCCAGGCCATCGACATCGTCTACATCGATTTCCGCGATACCGAAGGCTTACGCGCCGAAGCAAAACAGGGCGCGGACTGGGGATTTGTGGGCAAACAGATCATCCATCCGAATCAGGTTGGTCCGGTGCAGGCAGCCTTCACGCCCAGCGACGAAGCCATTGCCATGCGCGCCGTGTGGTCGAAATGTTTGAAGCCAGCCAGAAAAAAGGCAAAGGCGCGTATGCCCTGGATGGCAAGATGATCGATATGCCGCTGGTCAAAGCGGCGCAGAACGTGCTCGCGCGCGCCAGGGCGGCGGGGAAATTGCCCCCGGAGGAAACGGTTGAATAACTCCATAGAAGGCAGACATCACTGGAACACCTAGCAATAGCATGATTCAAACGGGGCATTTTGTGCTACAGTAAGTACAACATTGGATATGCAAAAAGGATCACTATGATTCAAAAATCTTATTTTCCGTTCGTTCTCATGGGCGTCGTTTTGCTACTGGCTTTAAGCGCCTGCGGCTCACCGGAAGCGCCAGCACCAACCCTGGATATGAATGCAGTCTTTACCCAGGTAGGGGCGACGCTCGAGATGGGATACACTCAAACTGCCCTGGCAATGCCGACTGCCACGACCACGAACACACCGGAACCGACATTGACACCCGAGCCAAGCGCTACACCGCAACCACTGATCATCACGACACCCACAGCGACCATCACCCCAACATTCGCCGGATTGGCTTCTCTCTACACAAATCCGGCGACTGCTAATGGTTGTTATAACGCAGCGCTCGTGGAGGATGTGACCATCCCGGCTGGCACAAAAGCCGATCCGGGCGATACCTTCACGAAAACATGGCGACTGATCAATACCGGAACCTGCGACTGGCTTGCTGATTTCAAAATCACTTACGTCGGTGGCAACCTATTTGGCTCCGACACGACCAAAATCCGGCAGAGAGTTGCGGTCGGCAATACAGGCGAAATCTCGTTGAACATGGTTGCTCCTGGCGGCTCGGGGGCCGTGGTCAGTAACTGGCAGATGGCAACCAGCGATGGGAATTTGTTTGGCCCGGTGCTGACGGTTTCGATTACCCTGCCCGGCACGACGTACGACTTCCGGCAATTGCTACAATGCCACCCTGGTCAGTGACGTGACCATTCCGGATGGCACCGAAGTGAAAGCCGGCAACTCTTTCACCAAGACCTGGTCGATCGAAAATTCCGGCAGCTGTGAATGGACCCGCGATTTCAAGATCACCTTTGTGGGTGGGAACTTGTTCGGTTCGGACACGACCAAAATCCGCAAATTTGTGAAGGCAGGCGCTACTGTAAATATCTCGCTGAACATGGTGGCACCCAAAGGCTCCGGGACCGCAACCAGTTCCTGGCAGATGGCTGACGAGAGCGGCAACTTATTTGGACAGATATTTACCATTAATATTGTGCTAAAGTAGACGGCTATCTAAACAGTAACACAAAGCTAACTATATCATTGCGAGGACGACGTTGGTTGAGTAGCCGCGTAGCGGCGTATCGAAACCAGCCCGACGTGGCAATCCCAAGTAACCAATAAACTTGAGATTTCCACGCCCCTTCGGGGCTCGCAATGACACTTGAAATGATTCAAAACAACAGAGAGCAACCAACTCATGAACATCCTCATCATCGGCGGGACGCGCTTCCTGGGGCGACACCTGGTCGAGTCCGCGCTGGCACGCGGTCACCGGGTCACGCTCTTCAACCGCGGCCAGACCAACCCGGGTCTCTTCCCGCAGGTCGAAAGCATCCTGGGTGACCGCGAAACCGATTTAGAGGGACTGTCCGGCCGTCGCTGGGAGGCGGTCATCGACACCTGCGGCTATTTTCCACGCTTGGTAAAGCTTTCTGCGCAAGCGTTGAAAGATTCCGTGTCACAGTATGTGTTCATCTCCACTGTCTCGGTCTATGCGGATTTCAACGCGCTTGGCATCGATGAAGATTACGCCCTCGCCACCATGGAAGATGAAACTGTTGAAGATATCGGCGAAGGACGCTACGGTCCGCTCAAGGCATTGTGCGAAAAAGCCGTGCAGGAGGTTTTCCCTGAAAGTGCGCTCATCATCCGCCCGGGGCTGATCGTCGGTCCGCATGACCACACCGACCGCTTCACCTATTGGCCGGTCCGTGTGGCGCGCGGCGGGGTGGTGCTGGCCCCGGTCGGCCCGGATGAGCCGACCCAATTCATCCACGCCCGTGACCTGGCCGATTTCACGCTCAAGTGCATCGAAGAAAAAACGACCGGCGTGTTCAACGCCGTCGGGCCGCGGCAACCCTGTCCGTTTGGCGAATTGCTGGAAACCTGCAAACAAGTCAGCGGGAGTGACGCAGAGTTCGTCTGGGCCTCCGCAGAATTCATCGCCGAGCATAACGTCGCACCCTGGATAGAACTCCCGCTCTGGATCCCCGCATCTGAAGGGCCGCGGCTTTTCAAGGGTCAGCAACGCCAGAGCAGTTGCGTCCGGGCTGGAATTCAAGTCAACAGAAGAAATCGTACGCGACACGCTAGAATGGGCTCAGCCCCGCCCGGCGGACTACGAAATGCGGGCTGGCCTGAAATTGGAATGCGAAGCCGAATTGTTGAAAAGATTGGAGGGACCTCGTTGGTTGAGTAGCCCGAACGATAGTGAGGGCATATCGAAACCAACAAGTAACCTGTAAACAAAAAATGTGATTATGATATTACCCGCCGGGATTTCTCCGATGGACACTCACGCGACGAACACGCGGAGCACTCAATCACCGGCTCAAGGTTGAACTTGTATGCAAAACAAAATCTGTCTCATCACCGGCGCGACCTCCGGCATTGGCCAGGCCGCCGCATCAGCACTGGCAAAAATGGGCACCACAGTTGTCATAGTCGGGCGCAGCGAAGAACGCTGCCAGAATACCGTAGCCCACATTCAAAGCGAAACCGGCAACTTCCACGTGGATTATTTGCTGGCCGATCTATCTATCCAGGCGCAGGTACGTCAACTGGCGACTGATTTCAAAGCCCGCTACAAGCGCCTGGACGTGCTGGTCAACGATGCTGGGGCCATCTTCCTGCGCCGCCAGGTCAGCGCGGACGGCATCGAGATGAACTTCGCCCTCAACCACCTGGCCTACTTCCTGCTCACCAACCTGCTGCTCGATACGCTCAAAGCCAGCGCCCCGGCACGCGTGGTCAACGTGGCTTCCAACTCCCACCGTGACACGCATCTCGATTTCGAGAATCTGCAACTGAAACGTGGCTACAATCCGATGCGCGCCTACGGACGCTCGAAACTTTGCCAACCTGTATTTCACCTACGAACTGGCTCGGCGCCTAGAAAATGACGGCACCGGCGTGACGGTCAATGCCATGCACCCCGGCTTTGTGCACACCAACATGGCTGCCAACAACGGCTGGTTGGTCAGACTGTTCCTGCCGCTGATCCATCGCAACTCGCTGACCCCCGAACAGGGTGCTCGCACGGCCGTTTACCTCGCCTCTTCCCCGGACGTGGAAACTGTCACCGGTAAATATTTCGTCCGCGAACGAGAGGTGGCTTCTGACCCTGTCTCCTACGACGAGGCGGCTGCGAGGAGGTTGTGGGAGGTGAGTGAGGAGATGACTCTAGTCCCTGAGCGGAGCGAATGAAATGAGCGTAGTCGAAGGGCGACTTGGCATGAGCGCTTCCCCCTACGGGGACAATGCGACTACGGGCTTCGCCAAGCTCAGCCCTCCGCTCAGCGGCCTAATATCACTTCCTCCAACGCCTCCAACTTCGGCTCCACCACCACCGGCTTCTGCATCGACTTGGTGATGATGTCCGGGTCTTTCAGGCCGTGACCGGTGCAGATGGCGACAATGCGTTTGCCTTTGGGATTCAACTTCCCGCCCGCGATCTCCAGCGCCAGCCCGGCCAGCCCGGCAGCCGAAGCCGGTTCCACCCAGATACCTTCCAATTGAGCCAGCATCTTTTGCATATCCAGAATATTTTCGTCAGTAGCGGCGATGATCTGTCCGCGCGATTCTTCGGCGGCCTGCAAAGCCTGCTCGCCGCGCGCCGGTTTGCCGATGCGGATGGCGGTCGCGACCGTCTCCGGCTGCTCGACCGGATGTCCCAGCACCAGCGGCGCGGACCCGGCGGCCTGAACGCCCAATACGTGCGGCAATCCCGTGGACTTGAGTCCGTCGTATTGCTTGAAGCCCGCCCAGTACGAGGTGATGTTGCCAGCATTGCCCACCGGCAGGCACAGCCAGTCAGGCGCGGACTCGAGCTCATCGCAGATTTCGAAGGCGGAGGTCTTTTGTCCCTCGATGCGGTAGGGGTTGATCGAGTTGACCAACGCAATGGGGTGCTTGTTCGTGATCGCCACGACCATCGTCAGCGCATCGTCGAAAGAACCGTCGATCTGGATGACCTGCGCGCCGTAGGCCACCGCCCCGGCCAGTTTCCCGGCTGCGACTTTCCCTTGCGGAATCAGCACGATGGCCTTCATCCCGGCGCGCGCGGCATAGGCAGCGGCTGAGGCAGCCGTGTTGCCGGTCGAAGCGCAGATGACGGTTTTGGCGCCGCGTCCCAGCGCCTCGCTGACAGCGGCGGTCATGCCCCGGTCTTTGAACGAGCCGGTCGGGTTGAGTCCCTCGTATTTGACCCACAGCTCGAACCCGCCTCCCATAGCGGAGGCAAGTTTTGGGGTCGGGATAAGAGGCGTGCCGCCCTCCAGCAAGGTCACGCGCCCGGTGTGGGGCGGCAGGTCGAGTAGATGTCCGTATTTGGCCAGTAGTCCGTTGTAGGTTGTCATGGTGTACTCCTCATTGGCAGTTGTACTGTTGCCCGCCAGCAGTCTAACTACTGGCGAACGCCATTGTAATATTGTAAATGAAAACAGGGCTGGTTCCAGCCCATATGATAAGATTGCGCCTATGGATTTTTCGAAGATCACGGACGACCTGTTCATCGGCGCCACCCCGCAGACGAAGGATTACCAGCGCCTGCGTGACCTGGGCGTGCGGTTGGTCATCAACATGCGCTGGGAACATCGGTTACCCCCTGACACACACGAGCAGCCATTGTCTATTCTCTGGCTGCGCGCGTTCGATAATCCGATTTTTCTTATCCCCATAAAAAAACTGGTGCGTGGGGCGCGAGCCGCTTTGGAAACAATCCGAGAGGGCGGCAAAGTCTATACCCATTGTGCGCACGGACGTCATCGCGGGGTAGCGATGGGCGCAGCCGTCCTGATCGCGCAGGGACACAGCCCGCAGGAGGCCATTGAACTGATCAAGGCCAATCGCCAGATTGCGGACCCGGATGTGTTTTACATTCGGGATCGTATTTTTCGTTTTGCAGAGCAGTGGGAAAGGACATACTAGCAAGTGTCATTGCCCGCATCGTGCGCAGGTACACGTGCGAACGCCTCCCTGCCTGCGCCAGTGCCGCAGGCACAGGTGAGCGGCACGTAGTGAAGTCGAAGGGGGCGTGTGGCAATCTCAGGTAACACACTTTCATGAGATTGCCACGCTCGCTGCGCTCGCTCGCAATGACATTTAGAAACAAAAAAGCAACACAGAAATGCGCGGCTCTTCCTCCGATATTTTCACGACCTTGATCTCCGTACCGGCGCTGGTGGCTTTCACATATCCCGACAGCTAGCCGATCTTTGCGACCGTCACACCCTCGCCGCCTTCTTTGGGTCCGCCCTCTTCGAACGAGGTTACATGCGAATTCTGCCGCAATGCGTCGCGCACCACCTGGCGCAGCTTGCCCGTCCCTTTGCCGTGGATGATGCGCACAAACGGCAACCCGGCGGAGAAGGCCTGATCGAGATAGCGGTCGAGCATATCCAGCGCATCGTCGGAGATTTGCCCGCGCAGGTCGAGTTCGAGGCCGGGGGAACTGACTATAGACGGTGAACGATGGACGGTGGGCATTTCTACGGTCTGCGGTCCGTCGTCCACGGTCTGCTTCCTCTGCAAATCAGACAACTTCGCCCGGATACGCAAACTGCCGACCCGCACTTCTGCATCGGACTCGCCCAGAGCTGTCACCACACCCTCGGCGTTCAACGTGCTGACAGTGACTCGATCGCCCAAAGACAGTGGACGGTGGACAGTGGCTGATGACGGTCTACGGTCTACGGTCCTCGGTCGTCTCTCAACCGGCTCTTCGACCTTCTCCTCGATTTCCTCGATCTGCTCTTCTACCTGCTTGAGCGCTTCCAACGGCTGGCGGGCTTGCTTCATTTGCTTTTTGAGAGACTCGATATTACGTCTGAGCACGGCTACTTCCAACTCGGCCTCGGCACGCGCTTTGGCGATCACCTCGCGGCGTTCGTCTTCGATAGCTTCCAGGCGTACTTCCAACTCGCGGTTGAGTTCCTCGGTCCGTTTGCGGGCTTTGGCAGTCTTCTCGCGCTCACGGCCTGTGCGGTTACGTTCCTTGCGGATGTCGTCCAGCAGCTTGTCGGCGCGGATGTTTTCGGGGTTGACCTCGTTCTTCGCCGCGGAAACAATTTCATCGGGCAGTCCGAGGCGGGTAGCAATCGCCAGCGCATTAGAACGGCCCGGGAGTCCGATGGTTAGCTTATAGGTCGGGCGCAGAGTTCCGATGTCGAATTCCAGCGAAGCATTGACCACGCCCTCGGTTGCGTGCGCGTACGTTTTGAGCTCGGGGTAATGCGTGGCGACAAAGGTGGTAATGCCGCGTTCGAGCAGGTGCGCCAGGATGGCACGCGCCAGGGCCGCGCCTTCCTGCGGATCGGTGCCGGCGCCCAGCTCGTCGAGGATGACCAGCGAGTGGTCGTCGGCCTTTTTCAGGATATGCACGATGTTGGTCAGGTGACCGCTGAAGGTGCTGAGCGATTGCTCGATGGACTGCTCGTCACCGATGTCGGCCCAGACTGATTCGAAGCAGGGCAACTCAGAGCCGCTCTGCGCCGGGATGTGCAGGCCGGATTGCGCCATCAGCACCAGCAACCCGACGGTCTTCAGGCTGACGGTTTTGCCGCCCGTGTTGGGACCGGTGATGACCAGCGCGGATATACCCGGTTTCAGGTCAACCGTGATCGGCACAACTGTGGTGGGATCGAGAAGAGGGTGTCTGGCTTCCAAAAGACGGACAGTGGACGGTGGACGATGGACAGTAGCTGATGACCCGCGTACCTCGGTCTTCGGTCCACGGTCCACGGTCATTGCACGCAAGATCGGCTCACTGGCATGAATCTCCTCCGCATATTTTGCCTTTGCAAAGGCCAGGTCGAGCACGGCCAGGTTCTCGACGCCGTAGGTCAAGTCCTTGGCATGTTCGCCGATTTGCGCGGATAGCTCGTGCAACACACGCAGTTCTTCGTCGCGCTCGGCCAATTCCAACTCGCGGATCTGGTTGTTCAACTCGACAACTGCCAGCGGCTCAACGAACAGTGTGGCCCCGGAAGAGGATTGGTCATGCACCACCGACTTGATGCGCCCTTTGAACTCGGAGCGCAGCGGGATAACATAGCGCCCGTCACGCTGGGTGATGATGGCTTCCTGCAACATCGGCGTAGTCTTGCTGTCTGTAATGTATTTTTGCAGCTTGGACATCATACGGTCGTGAGAGATCTTCTTCTCGCGGCGGATGCTGCCCAATTTAGGAGAAGCGGAATCGAGCACTTCGCCACGCTCGGAGAGCACACGCGAGATGGCGTCCACTATTCCGTAGGTGTCGGGCAGCCCAATGGCGATCTCTGCCAGGTGCGGGAAGGGAAGCTCTTCTTTCAGCTGTGTGTCCTCCTGGACCTGTTTGCGCAGGCGCTCCTTGCGGGGCATGGCTTTTTTGGGTGTCGAATCGCTTTTACTTTCCACCTTGCCCAAAAGGGACTTCTTCAACTCGCGACAAGCGATCAAGGTGGACTTGACATCCAGCAACGCTTGCGGTTCCAGCACACCTCCGCGCGCCGCCAACTCCGCGAAAGGGCGGATGTCATGCGAGCCACCGATGTTCAGGTCACGGGTGGAGAGCAGGAAACGCGCTTCGGTCGTTTCTGCCAACAGGCGCGTGGCCTCCTCGAAACTGACAGTAGGCTGCAGGGCACGCGACAATTCCTTCGAGGCGGAGAAGTCACAGAAATTGGACAGGCGCTCGAGGATTTTATGGTATTCGAGCACATTAAGGGTTTTGTTATCCATCGCAAGGGAATTTAACCACAGAAGGATAAGGATGTACACATACTCGAGGACGAAAAAGACGGCTCTTCGCCGCCTCATCCAGAATTCCCGTGGTCTTTATTCTCTCCGCGCTGCCAGTGCCGCACCGATGATACCGGCTTCATTCAACATTTGTGCCGGGACAACCGGGGTCTCAATGGTGAGCAAGGGCAGGTACTTTTCGCTCTTCTTGCTGATACCGCCACCGACGATGAATAGGTTGGGCCAGAAGAGCGCTTCCATGACTTCGAGGTAACGATCGAAACGCTTGGCAAATTTTTCCCAGGACAGGTCTTCGCGCTTGCGCGCGGCATCAGAGGCGCGTGCCTCGGCCTCGTGCCCATCCACCTCGACGTGACCGAACTCGGCGTTCGGGAGCAGCTTCCCGCCGTGAAAGATGGCTGTGCCAATGCCGGTTCCCAGCGTAAGCACGATCACGGTTCCGGGTTGCCCCCGACCGGCACCGAACTTCATTTCAGCCAATCCCGCCGCATCTGCATCGTTTATCATTGTACACGGATGGCCGGTGGTTTTCGTAAATAACTCATCTGCGTTAATGCCGACCCACTTCTCCGAGATATTGGCTGCCATCATTGCGACCCCACCTTTGATGGGCGCCGGGAAGCCGATCCCAATGGGGCCCTTCCAATCGAAATAGCTGACGATTTGCGTGACAGTTTCGGCTACCGGTTCAGGTTTGGCGCCCTTGGGTGTTTTGATACGATACCGTTCGGCCAGCAGTTCACCGGTTGAGACATCTACAGGCGCACCTTTGATACCCGAACCGCCTACGTCAATACCGAGAATGTTCATAGAGGGTCTCCTTATCCTTTGGCGTGTGTTTCTATAAAATTAGAACTTACGCATTTGAACCGCCAAGTGGCCACACCTGCCCTGGCGGGCGGTGCCAGGGAGTTCGCCAAGAGATTTACAAAGTCGCCAAGAAATCTTGGCGTCATAAAAAAACTTGGCGTTCTCTGTGCCTTGGTGGTTAAAGAGCTTGCAACTGCATAACTCCTAAGAATTTAACCACAGATATCAGAAGGGCACAATGTAGCTGCAAAATAATCAACCGTTTTTTGAATGAAATTGCTCCTTTTACCACTCTTTCTGATGATTGACAGCCTACCCTGCCTGTGGTATCCTGCTGGGTGAAGGATACTGGTAAGTTCGCGGTATAAGTACGACGAAGGCGGCTCACGGTGGTTATCCGTGAGCTTTTTTGTTGACTGTCCGATGTAACGAAACAAGTACCTGAAATATCTCTTTTTTCTTTTGCCATAAGGAGGCAAATCAAATGTCAGAACGTATCACCGGCACAGTCAAATGGTTCAATGGCAGCAAGGGCTACGGCTTCATTGCGCATGAAGGTGGCGACGATGTCTTCGTCCACTTCACCGCTATTCAGGCCGATGGCTTCCGCAGCCTGGAAGAAGGCCAGCGGGTCGAGTTCGAAATCGAACAGGGTCCCAAGGGTCTGCAGGCTGCCAACGTTACCATTGCCAACTAGTACCCTCTCTGTGTGACTACGGGCTCCTGGAGTTTTGCTCCAGGAGTTTTTTATTGCTTTAGCTTATGATGATTGCGAAAAGATGCCGAAAATAAGGGTGGACTCGATTTACTGCGACGTATTGCCCCCATCGACAAGCAGCAAATGCCCCGTCACAAAGGAAGAATCGTCGGACGCCAGGAACAACACAGCCTTGGCGATTTCAAGTGGGTAGGCAAAGCGCTTCATAGGGATGTACGCAGCGGACTCGGCCAGGGCCTGCTCCCGCGTCACCGGATCTGATTCTTCGAAGTAACCTTTCTCCAACCACCTCTCCACAAAGGTGTCCCCCGGGCAAACCGCATTGACGCGGATATTTTCGTGCGCGTGGTCGAGTGCCATAGACCTGGTCATCTGCGCCACCGCGCCTTTGCTGACCGCATAAGGCAACGCGCCTCGCGCGCCGACCACCGCCCAGTCCGAGGCGTTGTTGACAATTACACCACCACCTTGCTTCCGCATGATCGGGATGACCAGCCTTGACATACGCCAGACAGCGGTCACGTTGATATCCAAAGTGGCTTGCCAGTCTTCTTCGGTCACACTTTCAGCGGTGCCACTGGTGACGATGCCCGCATTATTGAACAAGATGTCGATGCGCCCGAACTCAGCCAGAGTCCGCTCGATAACACAGGAGCAGGCCTCGGGGTCGGTGTGGTCCGCCTGGATAAACTGGCAGACGCCTCCCAAAGCCTGGATATCGGAAACGACCGCCTCGCCACGCTCCCGTCTGCGTCCTGTAATCACTACTTTTGCCCCTTCCTGTGCGAACAGGATGGCAGTCGCTTTGCCAATCCCAGACGTCGCACCGGTGATGATGGCAACACAGTCAGTTAGCTTTCCCATGATTTCCTCTCGCTCTCACTCTGCAAATCGACAGCTTTCGCTGCACAAACCGTACACTCGCCTGGCAATCATTGTGAACACATGCCAAGCCTCTAAAGTTAAAAAATTGGTTCAGCATTTTGGAACACGATGACCAAGATTCGATTTTGGTTTCGACATCGAGAAACGCAAAGGCGTGAAAATTGAGCTTGCTCAAAGATCCGCTTCGAGTCGCGGTTTGATGACCGCTGTCCACTTGGTGTAGCCTTTCGCGTTGGGATGGAGCCGATCAGCACGATACAGGCGGCGATCCGGTTTGCCATCCGCGTCGAGCAGATGGTCAGTCAGATCTATGAAGCGTAGATGTGCATCGGTTAAGGTATGGTCATGGACCAGGCGATTGGCTTCAGCGGCAATAGGCCAGTATTTCCAGCGAGCGAGTGTGGGGGTGATGGCTACATAATAGATAAGTGACTTTGGCAGGTTTTCCTGGACGCGCTGGACAAAGGCCAGGTAGCCGTCATAAACCTGGCGAGCGCTGGCAGGTTTTGGCCCGGAAATATCGTTGGTGCCAGCAAACAGGACGACAGCGCGCGGATGATAGGGGAAGACCACGCGCTCCAGATAGTACAGAACATCCCCCATACGCGCCCCACCGAAACCGCGGTTGATAACTGGCAAGGGCGCCATGTCCTGTTCCAAAGTGGACCAGAAAGTAAAACTGGAACTGCCAACGAACACGATAGCGTTTTTCACAGGCTGGTGAAGTTGGTCCTGGGCTTCGAACTTTTTAATGCTCGTCTCCCAGGCGTCCGGGTCTCCCCGTACCGACTTGAGGATGGATACGAACATATCCACCCCGTCTGAAATCCGTTGCCAGATATTCTTGTTCATTTTCATAGTACGATCCTATTCACCTTCCTTTCGAAACGCAATCTCCCAAAAATGGTCCCCGTTCTTATTTGGTTTTTTAGGAGGCTGTTCCCGCCAGGAACGGTCGATGGGATTATGTCTTCTCCCAGACTCTATTCTTTTCAAGTAAAGGCAAAAAGGATGCTTCGTAGGCATAACGGTTGCAAGTCGCAATATCCTGCAGGCTCATGCCCAGAATTTCGTGGGCGATGCGATACTCGTTATTCAGGTTGGTTTCCAGCACTTCGGGATCATCGGAATTGATCGTCACACGCACACCCAGGTCGAACAATTTCTTTAACGGATGCTCCTCGATGGTCCGCACAGAATTCGTCAGGTAATTGCTCCAGGGGTTGACCTCCAGCGTGATACCACGTTCCTTGACCAAGTCCACGGCAGCCATATCTTCGATGATGTGGATGCCGTGCCCGATGCGGTCCGGGTTGACCGTGCGGATCGTATCCACCACCGCCGAAGCTGGTGTGTTCTCCCCAGAGTGGACCGTGACCTTGAGCCCCGCCTCCTTGGCCTGCATAACCGGCACCACGAACTCGCGTATGGGATGCTCGTCTTCGGCGTCGGCCAGATCGATGCCCAGGATATGGTCTTTATGTCGAATGGACCAGTCCACGGTTTTGACACACGACTCTGGCCCCAGGCTACGGGAGGTGATGGCGATATAGCCAATCGCCATGTCGAATGCCCGCTCGGCTCGTTCCTTGGCGCGCAACAGTCCCTCCAGGCAGGCGTCCCAATCCAGGTTGTGACCATGAAAGGCCCAGTCCGGTGAGAAACGGACTTCGAAGAGTCGAATGTTTTGTTTAGCGGCGTCCTCGAACAGTTCCCAGGCGATGCGCTCGACGACTTCCGGCGAGGTGATGCTGTTCTGGAAAATGGCGAAAGCCTCCAGCACTGTGCGCAGGTCCCGCATTTGCTCCAGCACCTTGACGTGCTGATCCAGCTCGGCGACCTTATAGGCGGGTAATTTCAAGTTGTATTCCCTGGCAATGTCAATGATCGTCCCCGTGCGAATGGAGCCTTCCAGGTGGATGTGGATTTCCGTTTTTGGGATATTGTTGTATTTGGGATCGAAGTTTTTCATAAAGTCTGCCTGTTTGCCCGATTTTACACTGAGAGTAAGAAATCGTGAGTCATGACAGTCTGTGAAAATGTCTAACATCGAGGGCACATGTCATTCTGATGGAGCGAAGCGACAGAAGAATCCCGCCGCTCGCCTGCACTGCACCAACCGCAGTGCGGTGTAAGTGTCGCGGCAGAGACCCTTCGCTACGCTCAGGGTGACAAATTTTTTGTTCCCGAATTCCAAATAAGGAAAAATGACATGGATTTCAAACTGACGATCTTCTCCGATTACATCTGACCGTGGTGTTATGTCGGCCAGGGTGTGGTCGAGAAGTTGAAAGCGGAAAATATCGTGGAGGTCGAATGGCGTCCGTTCTATCTGCGCCCTGATACTCCACCTGAAGGGCAGGAACTGTCAGAATACATCAAGCGGGCGCGTGCAAATGGATCGGAGGAACGTCTGCGCTCTATCGCAAGCTCATACGGCATGGAGTTCAAATCCACGGAACGTATTTACAATACGCGTCTCGCACATGAGGCCACCGAATATGCGCGCGAACATGGCAAAGGCAACGAATTCCATAAAGTTATTTTTCGCATGGTATATGCGGAAGGAAAAGATCCCAGCCGGTGGGAAGTGCTGCGCAGCGCCGCGCAGGAAGTGGGTCTGGATGGTGAGGTGCTGCAAAAGGAGGTGGAGAGTGAAACGTATAAAGTCAATGTGGAGGAACAGGTCCGTTGGGCATATCAGATCGGCGTGACAGGCGTCCCCACCTATGTGATCAATGACCGGTATGCGATCGTCGGCGCTCAGCCGTACGAGGTGTTCAAGAGTGCGTTGGAACAGATCAAGAATCGAAAGGACTGACGGGTGCCAGTCCTTTTTTGTTTAATCGAAACTTACACTTGACACCTGCATATTCGGCAAACCCTTATGCGTGACCACCCGTTGCGGGAATGGGATCTCGATCTGCGCATCATTCAAAGCCTTATAGATCGCCGAGTTCACCCTGTCGAACACGTGCCGCGTATCCACATAGGAATCCAGCCACCAGCGGACGCGGAAGACAAGCGACGAGTCACCGAATTCCATAAAAAATGCTTCCACAGGTCGATCTGTCAAAACGCCTTCAACCTCCTTCACCGCTTCAACCAAAACCTGGCGTACATGCTCGACATCCGTGCCATATGCCACACCGACGTTGTTTTCGATTCGATATAAGGTATCAGGGTAGGAATGATTAACGATCAGGCTTTTACCGATCACTGAATTGGGGACGATGACCATGCGGTTATCGCGCGTGCGGATGCGCGTACTGCGCAGACCAATATCCACGACATCACCCCAAGTATCCAGATCCTGGAGTTCGATGCGGTCGCCGATGCGGAAGGGACGGTCAATCATGATGACAAATCCGCTGATGGTATCTGCAAGAGTCGCCTGCGCAGCAAGCGCGATAGCAAGAGAACCAATTCCCAGCGTTGCAACGAGGCCACTAACCTCAATATTGAAGTGACCCAAAAGAATGATGGCAACTATGACCGTCAGAATGATGAGCGCCACGCGTCGCAGGAAGGGCATCAATTGTTTGCCCAGTTCCGTTCTTTCGCCTGTGGCGTGGCGGTGCTCATACCAGGCGGCGAGTTTTACAATCAAACGCCAGGAGGCGGCAAACCCGATCAACAGGAACAACACAAAGTACAGTTGTTCGAGATCAAAGCTCGTCCTTCCGATAATGAATGCCAGACGGTTGAGTGAAAAACGGAAGGCGTAGACCAAAGCCAGCCAGTAAAGCGGTAAGGCAACTGCATCCAGGATAACATTATCCAGGGTTATTTTGCTGAAGCCTGTCAATCGTTGCAGGAGGTGTTGAAAAATCCATTTGATGATCCAGCGTCCGAGCAACGCGGTCGCAACGAAGACCAGAATGGAAATCCCGATGTCGAACCATTGATTAAGTGCCAGTATCGAAAAACTCATATTCACTCCTCTCACGTGTGGTCGATCCCAAAACAAATATTACCATGCGCCTCTTTATGTATCATGGGCCAGGAGCCCCACGGCTACAAGAACAAAGCCGACTTTTAGTCGGCTAGTCCGTTTCAACGACCTTTGTAACATTCGCCCGGGTTTTTAATTCCAGGCGAACACGCCCCACACTCTATTCCGCGGACCCAGTCGCTTTTATCCTTTCCTTCCGTGCAAAAAGGAATCCACGTGCGCCTGCGGGTCTATTGCGGGAACAGGCAAATTAAGATTGGCATGTCGAAGCATCTGACTGACCAGGATCGGACCGATCAAAGCGCTGAGACTGGCCAGCGGGGATTCGTTCTTTAGCAACCCCTGTTCTTGGTATCTTTGAATGGTTTGTATGATCGTCTGGATGTTCTTCCAGGGCGTATTGAACGATCCCTGCAAGTCGGGATAACGCGGCATCTCGATCAGGAGGATCGGAATAATATTCCCGTGAGTCTCATTGGTTTCTATATAAGCTTCCACGATTGCCAACAAATCGGCTTCGAGGTCACCGGTGTAAGCAAGTTTGTTCAACGGTGTGTCTGAAAGCTGATGTTCGATGACTTTTTCAAACAAGCCCGCTTTGTTCCCATACTTACGGAAGAGAGTGACTTCATTCACCCCGGCAACATGCGCAATTTTCTGGGTGGTTGCTCCCTCATACCCGTGGGAAATCAGAATATCAAGCGCTGCACTGAATATTTTTGTTTCGTCGATGACTTTTGGCATTCGAACTCCTTGTCGAGCCGATTATATCATAAGCAAGTATTGACTTGCAATAAGAACTGTCGTATACTTATAGCAAGTACAAACTTGCAATAAAAGCGAGAAGGATTTAGCCCATGTCTAGCAACGATCTGACCCATACTGGCAAACTCGCCCCATCTCATCAAAATCTCACCCCAAACGAGAGAGCTCTTATCGACAACATACGCATCCCCGTATTAAGGAGTTTCTTCGAAAATATCTGGCGGTTGAAGCTTCGCCTGCAGTTCACCGGCTGGTTGCAGTATGTTCCACCCCTGGTCGTGACTTTAGTGATCTTCCTCATCGCTGGGATCGTACACCTGCTTGGCGGTAGACAAGTGGCAAATGGATTTGCTTTTGTTGGGTATCTTCTGCTGGCAGTGGAGGCCTTCGATCTGGTCACCGTGAAATTTCGCTTACGTCCTCGTGAGCGCCTCCCCAAACGCAATGATGACTTGGAGCTATTTGACCTGATGCGGGCCAGACGTTCCTGCCGTTCTTTCCAGACCCGAAAACTTACATCCGCTGATTATAACGAGCTGATGGAATCCGTACATCGGCACAGTGAAGAGCCCAGGATCGGCAAATCCCCTGTTCGGTTTGAATATATCTCTGCGCCGCTGACCGTTTGGCCTACGGTCAATGCCAGCGAGTTCCTGGTTGCCATCGCCCCGCTCGAATATGATCGTCTGGCCGTCATGGACGTGGGACGCAGCCTGCAGAAGATCGTTATGGATGCAACGCGCATGGGGTTGGGAACCTGCTGGATCGGTCCCGGCGCAGATCACAAAAGCATCATGCAACACTTGGGTGAGCGCTTCGATCCCGAGAAAGATCACATCATCTGCGTATGCGCGGTTGGATACAAATCATGGTTCATCCCCATGTTCATCCGTGCCTTTAACGCGCAGTTCTACCGACGATTACCGCTTTCCTCGCTCTTTTTTGCTGATCCACAAATGAAGGAACCTTTGGACCTGGACGCGTACCCGTTCAACCGACTAGGGCGTACTTACGAGATCTGCCAGTGGGCGCCATCTTCCTATAACGGACAAACGACGCGCTGTGTAGCCGTAACGAAGAAAAATGGGAAGGGTGGTGATGCACGTTTAACGCGGTTTGATTTTTATTCGAACACCGCATCGCGTTACTACGCACCTGTGGCGGCGGGCATTTGGTGCGCTAACTGGGAAATGGGATGTGAGTCACTTGGCATAAACGGACACTTCGCTGTGCTCTCAACTGACGATAGATATGTTCAAGAGAAACAAGACCAATTGCCCAGATACGATGTGAGTTGGATATTGGACGAGAACCTGTAGAAACCAGAAGAGTGCCATCTATTTATTGATATCACATCCCACGAACCGGCGGATTCTTCCGCGTCAGGTTATTTCCCAATACCACGCAGGATATCAATGAGCGATTTCCCACTGTTACTGATCTCGATTGGCATAGGATACGGGTATTCGTGATCAGGAGTTTGCTGCATCTGGCTGTTCATTGCATCAGTAAGTTCGATCCTGAAAACACGGGTAATCCTTTTTTGCGGTTGACCTCTCACATTTGCCGCCACCCCCGTGAGGGTGAATTCATAAGTCCCCACCTCAGCGAAAAAATTTTCGCCGCTTGCACCTAAAGGATAAAAACAGACCGTACGCCCTTCCGAACTATACCCGGCTAAATTCAAGGGAGAAAAGAAACTACCAAGGAGTTCTGAATTGTTTTCCTGTGCAAAATACTGTGAATAATACGTTACCTGTTCCCCTGTCGGCAGATAGGCAACGGTCAATTCGAAAGAGGTGAGTGAGCCGGGCTTTGCGCCTTGGTTTACAACGGTCAGTGGGACAAAAAAGGATTCATTCAAACTCTGATTATCAACGATGTGCCTGATATAAGGCGCAACGATCATGCTCAAATCGGGAGATTTGAGATTGGTTACATAGACATTGACTGTAGAAATAACAAACGAGATGATCGAAATGACAATTGCCAGGGCCTCTCTGGTGAACCGCATTATGCCCTGAAAACGCAAAGAACTATTTGTACCCATAAATGCCTCCATTTGAAATAACAATACTCAGTTAATGAGAATATCTTACCGTTTTTTGGCCCCAAACGCAATTTGCCGAGGGTACGATCAAGGCTGTAAAATCATTCTATGGGTGGCCGATGCGCCTTAGCGGATTTGTAACACCAGGCTACTTTGCCGAAGTAAGAAATTCGGTCATGGGAAACTCAAAGTTGTATGGTCATGGATGTCAACTCTGCGGACAAATGGGAGGCCGACTACCTGCGCGGCAGCGACGGCTGGGACCTGGGTGAACCCAATCCGGTGTTTCGCAGCTTGCTGGCAAACGGGCAACTATCGCCCGGCAAGATGTTGGTGGTGTGTGCCGGGCGCGGGCACGACGCGCGTGAATTTGCGCGGCATGGATATCAGGTCACCGCGGTCGATTTTTCTGCATTTGCTGCGAAGGAAATGAGCAGGTTGGCCGATCCAGGTATGCCGCTGGAAATCTTGCAACGTGATCTCTTCACCCTGCCACACAACCTGGATGGAACTTTCGACTACGTGCTGGAATACACATGTTATTGCGCCATCGACCCGAAACGCCGCGCCGAATTTGTTGACCTGATCGATCGTTTGCTCAAACCGGGGGGCATTTATATCAGCCTGGCATTCCCACTCACACAGCAGAAGGGCGGTCCCCCATTTGCGGTCACAGTTTCCGAACTGCTGCACCTGTTTCAGGAACGTGGTTTCAAGCTCATAGAACGGGAGCAGCCCTCCGCTTCTGTGCCGCGGCGGCGTGGCGCTGAAGAATTGCTCATGTTCCAGAAGAATCCTGTCTCAACATCACCCCGCTGAGGGACATTTTTTCAGCCCGCAAGCCTCTATTCAAGCTCTCTGCGGTCTGCTCCTATGCGTTGCAGTATTTCTCTACACCCCGCAGACCGGCGGGAACGTTACAGCTTACCATTCTTGCTATGGCTTGCTGCGTATCCTGCGCCCGATGCAGCGATCAGACCAATCCCCACGATGCCGATTAAGGCAGCAATCCCCGACTCAATCACACCCAAGAACAAAAGTGTGGCGGCAATCAGCGCGATCAATAAACCCAGGCCAAACAAGGTTTTATTGATATTCATATCGAACTCCTTACTTTGATTATAGACAGAAAACCTCTCCCTGACACGCCTCTCAGGCAGGGTTTAATGTGACCACCCAATCTTGCCCGCCGTGGGATACCCTTAACGGGCACGCGTAAATCCCACGGCTATAAAACAAAGCCGACTGCCTGCCCTCGACAAGGGGAAGTTGGCTAGTCCGTTTAAGCGGACTTTGCAACACTAGCCCAGAAGTTTATATTATCCCCGAAAGGGGGCGTCCGGGCGGACTTTAATGATTCGCCTCAATGAAAAGTTACCTTACTATCTGCCGTCGTTTGAAGATGGCAAAGATAGCTACCCCAAAAGCAACCAGCGCCAGGACCCAGGCAGAGTTCGCGACCAATGGCGCAGCAGACTGTTTGACCGCAATCCCAACGAAGGACCAGACCAGCAC
Source organism: uncultured Chloroflexia bacterium (assembly GCA_963785535.1). Classification (GTDB taxonomy): domain Bacteria; phylum Chloroflexota; class Anaerolineae; order Anaerolineales; family Villigracilaceae; genus JAABUE01. The sequence continues at coordinate 24,182 of CAWAVQ010000010.1, forward strand.
GAACACGTAGCCAGAATCGTGGCGTGTTACAGCCATAGCAACGCCAAGCAGGCTCGCCACGATCAGCATGATTACGGCCCAGACCTGTGGCGCGAGGCTAAAGCCGTTCCAGCCGATAAGATACAGATAATCTGTGATATTTGCGACTGTTGCAACCGTGATCCAGCCCAGGTATACGCTAAACGGGATGTCCACGCACCACTTCTCAACAGCGCTGACGGTCGTCCGTCCGACATTCAGTTTGAGATAGCTGGCAATCAGCAGTCCAAGCAATGTCAACATGACCAGCACGCTCAAGCCAAACTGGTTGTAGTGCCAGCAGAACAACCAGGCCGCATTGAAGACCCCGCTCAGGGCGAACAAATATCCCAGCCTCTGTAAGCGCGGATTTTCCTTCTGCGCGGGTAGGAACTGGTAAATCGTGAAGGCGATCCAGCCGATATAAATAATGCCCCAGATGGCAAACACATATCCAGCCGGGACAAAGAAGACTTGAAAGCGATCAGAGATCTCGCCCGTGTTCTGCCCGTTGAGTGGCAGTGTGCTTGCCAGCACATTGACGGTAAGAGCCAGAATTACTGAGAACAAATTCGCGAATTGACGCAAGGTATCTTTTGACATACCGGCCTCCATTTGTAATCACTATATCATGTTCCCTACTTGCCGTTAATTCAGGTCCCACACCCACCCCGCTAGCAGGCGGCTTTCACCCTTTTAGACGGGTGCTTTTCTTTTCGTCATTTTTTGGCAGCCAACGCCCCGAAATGGCAATCAGACCGATTCCCAGCGCGCCAAGGATGATTGTAAGACCTGTCCCTATCTTGCCAAGAACCAGCAAGGCGGTTGCAGTCAACGCAATGATCAATCCCAGGATGATCAGAACCCAACCCATGGACCTATCCTTTCGGTATATTCTTATCATACGCAGTTGTAAGCGAGAATACAATCATGAAATTTCCCCCACGGCTACAAAAACAAAGCCGACGTAATGTCGGCTATTATCTGCCCGCCCATCAATGGATAGGCTCAAAGCTTAACCCTCCGGGCTGACGGGCCAGGGCGGTTCAGCGTCCTTCGGCTAATAGCCCTGACGTTCACGTCCGGGCGAACCCCACCCCGCAGACCGGCGGCTTTCAGCCAATTACCAATTGTCCTAAGCGCCTAAACATTAGCTTTGACAAAGCTAATTATTTCTTGTTCAGCATTGTTACAAATATTTATCGCTAACTGTTTGGCCGATTTCCGATCATTATTTTGTGTCACTTGACTTGCAAAATCAGATAACGCATCTACAACTTGTAGCTGCACTCCGGTTGTGAAATTTGATATGGTCGGGCTAGTCGATATCCTTTTCGTCCAACCTGAAATTCTGCCATATGAAGCTTTACATGTTTGATCAATGTCAAGATTCACCTCGTTATATGTAAATGCTATTCCACCTTTAATCGTATCTAAAACCCATAACATATCTTGCGGAACCTGACGGGAGATAGTTTCTACAATTTCTTTTTTTTCATCAAGCCATTGAAGGTCATATGGCCTTTTTGGATCTTTCTTCGTGACCTGTTTTCCGCCTGGTTCATAATACGTTTTCTCTTGTGACCATTCCCCATTTTCGCAATAAATAGTTCCACTATTGAATTTACTTTCTAATAGCCAAAAACCTGTGGGGCCCAATACGATGATATCAGCATCTAAATTTTTTCTTGTCATCAAGCTATGTAACGCAAAAAAACTATCAGGTAATTTTCTTCTTAGGGCATCCAAAAGATTTTTTTCGCCCTCATCCCCATACTTCTGGATTTTGAAAGGTGGTGGCTCCAATTCTTGCCACCATTCATCGACAATATCCAGGAGTTTTTTCCCTTCCGCTCCTTTTACCGGAATTTTCTTTTCAAGATTATGGACTACTAACCCTTGTGCAAAAATCATTCCAATAGCAATCGTAATAAGAAAGAAGGCAATACCCCAAATTGGTAAAGCACCTCCGAAAACCGCGAATGCAAGAGATGATGGTATTGCACAAACGATTATCAACAAAATAAATATTGTGCATATTAGTGTGATATTTGCATATCGTTTTCGTTCAAAAACAATTTCCTTTTCCCACTCTTCAAGCCTGCGCTGATACTTCCTCTTTTCTGCCACTTGCAGTGCTCTTTTCCACCTCAACTCTAACACTGATTGAGCTTTATTAGTAAGCAGATAACCTGCATACAATTCTTTCCATGAACTGCCTATTCTCCTCATTTTTTCCTCGAGAACCATTTCTCTGGTGGTACTTTCTAATTTCACCCCGTGGACCGATGGCATTCAGCCTATTTTCTTACACGTACATGAAAGATTGTGGTGGTACCTTGATTTCTAAATGCTTTTGAAGATCAAGAGGCTCTTCATAAAGTCTTGAATTTCTTATCTTGATCGCGTATCCGATTTTTCGCCCATTGAAGTACATATCATAATATTCTTTTGGAATGCCGGAATATTTTTTTGTAAGTTCCCAGAGTTCTTCTACTTCATGCTCTAAGATATCATCAATTTCGAACTCACCAATTATTTTACTTATCGGCGCTGACGCATAGACGATAACCTTATCTACATTGCGATTTTTAAATAACACTTTTCGGAATTCATATCGTTTAATGCCTTGAAAAATTCTTTCTGCAAATTCTGGTTTAATCGACAACAAGATTTTGGTTTGCATTAGACTTCTCCAGCAGAGTTTGAAAAGCTTTATTTGTGAGTTGTTCGAATCCACGAGGCGCTTCTTCAATGATTTCCAATTCTTTTAATTCTTTCAGAATCAACCTTTTCGGGAAGGTATGAACGTACAAAAAGTTTACTATAAAAGGATGATTGTATTTCTTGTAGTTCCAATGTGCAGCCAATTCTTCATCTGAAAAAACGCTTCGTTTTCTACAAAGTTGGATAAATTTATTTAGGCTTTCGATGTTGACAATGATACTTTGAACAATTCCTATTGTTGTAGTTACCGAAGTGTAATAAGCAGGGCCATTAAAAGCTGTTCTGTAGAAAACGATAATATCCCCTGGAGACAAATCTCGTTCTATCGAGCGGGAAATATAAACTTTACTAATCGCATTTCGATTAGGTTTGTTTTCTATGTAATCTGTAGGGGATTCGGTTCTAAGTATCGAATCTGGGAAGAGCTCGGTGTGATATTCAGGGTAAATCGGCACAATGAATTTTCTTACCCGATTTGAGAAATAAGGGTATGTTTGACGTGGATCGATTAAATTTGTTGATGGGGTGAAATCTCGAACAAACACTAATTCATTCCCTGTTGCTGAATGTTTGGAACCCCAATGCCTAAATCCCCAGTCTTGTAACAATTGGATTAATCTTTCCTGATCTTCGGTTTTATCAAAGATTGTTACATAAATCTCTTGAACGCCAAATTGAAGAGCATTATCAAAAATGATTTTCAAGAACCTTTCTCCGAGCTTGAAACCGTTTGAAATTACTTTGAATGTTCCTATTTTCAATCTCTGTTTTGGTGCCAATCTTGGTTCAATATCTGAATAATCTTCTTTTTGATCCTCTTTCTTCACATATAAAAAGGCAAGTATCTGATTATTATCAGATTGGCAAATATATGCAATCTCATCTGCTTTTCTATTGAACCATTGTTCGAAACCTTCGTAATCTCTCTTGAAAGAATCAAAAAAAGGGTCTTCAGTGTTGATGTTTCCAAAATATTCTTTTTTGACCGCTAAAACATTGTATTCGACGAGTTCAGGATTTTCTGCTACTACTTTTTCCAAGAATGCATCAATAGTAAAAACGCGTTCTGCAATTCCTAAGTCACTTGCCTTTGTGTGAATTTTTCTGTCTTCAGTGATTAATAAATCTACCCTGTTATAAAGCACTTCCTTTAGCAATGATGTATCTATGAAATCATTTTCACCTTTGTCGTATTTTGCTCGAAGCGCCTGAATTTCCGGGCCCTCGGCCGCCTGAGTTTTCAACAGAGAGTAATTCTTGACTTTTGCTTCCATTGTGGCAACTGTAGCAGCATCTTGGTATTTCCTTATTTCATCTAACGAAAGTGGATGAATGCATTTTTCATAATGTAATCGGTCAAACCAGTAAAAAAGAGTTCCGATCTCTTTTTGGATAACTCGGCTGGCTTCTCGGTGAATTATGATATTTGTGTCAAGCAGAACTCTCATTGGTTACTTCCCCATCGATAGGAGGCAAATCGCCTTTAATAAGTATACAATTGTAAGAAGGGAAAATCAACTTAATGGGAGAAAAACAGCGGACTCTTCCTCCCGGAAAGCCCGCTGTTCACTGATTACGTTTTACTTTTTACGAACTACGCTCTTACAATTTCGGGAACCTGCTCATCACCACCGCCGCCGTCGGCAGCGGTACCTAAATCGTCCGGCTCTCTCAAGAAATCATTCATCCACATCCTGAAAAGATGGGGGAACCAGCACTTTTAGCGCTTCGGGGGCCAGAGAAACGGTCACAGGGGTTTTTGTTGTCTTTTCGCCATCCACATCAATAACCTGTGGTGGATCGGTTTCGATCCTGATTTCCTGGGTCCTGAAATATTTCGCTTCTGAAAAGGCCGTGTATTTTCCCAGCGTAAAAGCGATCCAGAGCTTGAGCGTCTGCCAGCGGTTGAACATGTCCATGGTGAACACGATCAAACTTCTGTCATCCGGGCTGACCGCAGGCGTAAAAAGCGTCTCTCCCATAAAACTGCCATTGGCAATCAATACCTGGTGCGTTTTGATTTTTTGTTCATCATGAGCGGTACGAAATGTGCAGGAAAAGGACCGGTGGCGAAAGAATTGTCCCACTGCCACTAAAAGATAAGAAAGAGGCCCCAGGAACTTTTTTAACAGATGCGGTGAACTGTGTGCAACGTCTGCCGAAAAGCCAATGGCCGCCATATTGGCAAAATAGTCATCATCGATTTTGCCCAGATCAATATCGGCCACCTTGCCTTGGGCGATCACATCCACGGCGCCTTCCAGAGTCAGGGGAATGCCCAGGGTACGGGCAAAGCTGTTTCCCGTCCCGAGGGGCAGGATACCCAGCACCACATCCTGATAAGCAAAGTAATCGACAATCGAACTGATCGTCCCGTCCCCGCCGCCAACGATCACCAGGCTTCCCTGACGCCCGATGGCTTCTTTGATAATTGCGGGAAGACGGTCCGGATGACGGACAGGATAGGATGCGGTAATGTTTATGCCTCTTTCGGCCAGTTCGTCCATAGCCTGGAAAAACAGTTGCTCGCCCTTTCTCGAATGGGTATTGACGACCAGCACTGCCGATTTTTCTTTCGCGATTATTTTTTGTAGTTCTTGTTTCGTTTTCATAGGCCGTTTGTTGGGGCTAATATTTCAAACTTTGTTAACCCGAAATTATACCCATCCGTGAGCATTCTATACGGCGTTTTCCTGCTGTGGGTAGTCTCTCTCTATAGTGTTGATGACAATAATGCGGCAATTTACAAACCGCCAAGGCACCAAGAACTGCCCTAAGCGCTCGAAAGGGTATGGCGATTTTGGAAACATCTTGGCGCTCTTCGCGAGCTTAGCGGTTCACAAAAACAACACTCAAGAGGGAACCATCCTGCTGTGAGTTTCCAAATCAAAACAGCGGACTCTTCCTCCCGGAAAGCCCGCTGTTCACTGATTACGTTTTACTTTTTACGAATTGCGCTCTTACAACTTCGGGAACCTGCTCACCATCGCCGCCGTCGGTAACAGGCCCTTTCACTCATCTTTCTTATGCCGCTACTGGCACAAAAATGCTTGGCTCCGCCTTGGCTGCATCAGATTTGACACGGGCAAAAACAATTGGCTTGCCTTCGCTTCCGTACTTGTCCAACAAATCAAGATTTAATTGACGAACTTCAGGATCGTCCTCGGGTAAGAGAACCAATTCAAAATTCTCTGGCAAAACATCAAGCACTTTCGGGTTATCGAAAATGTACTTGATAATTTCCCCTGTTAAGCGTACATTGCGCTCGACAACTTCTTTTTTTACTTTTGGTTTAGCCATTCTTTGTACCTCTTTCGATACTCATATCGCTTCTCAGTCAAATCTTGCATGGCAATGGTAAATGCATCATTGTAATCCTGCACAGACATCTTCGCCTTTTCTTCTTTCTTGCTTGGGTGCATGACATCGCGGTGTGCATATCCGTGGGCAGTATCATATCTTATTACCGCAATCCATTCGCCGTCTTCCACAAATTGACACTCTAACTGCACGACGAAACGGACAATTCGGCCACGTTCGGAATCGAAGATAACGCGTAAAGCATTATCATAGTCCAGGAGCCGGCGAAATTCAACAGTGCGCACCAAGTAATTTTACAACAAAAAAACGGCGGACTCTCCTCTCTTCTTGGAAAGCCCGCCGTTCATCAACAATCAGAGTTTATCTGCGTTTACAGCGTCCCCTTTGGGGATTTGTGGTTTATAACTTTGGGAACCTGCTCACCACGACCGCCGCGGTCGGAAGCACGCCCTTATCGCCAACCTTCATCTCGGCCGGTGCGGGGCCGGCCTTCTCCGGCGCGGACTGGTAGACCCAGATGGGCGTATCCACTTCGGCGTTCTTGAAATCGAGGTAGGCCTGGCCGGTCAGGAAGCCTTCGGCGTCCACGGCGCAGGAGGTCACCCAGCCGACCGCCTTGCCGCGCTTGTCCACCACCGGGTCGCCGTTGTGGGCCATGCGCACGCCCTTCTCGGTGAAGCGGAAGCGGACCACCACGCCCTTGCGGGTCTTCTCGTTGGCGACGAAGGCCTCGCGCCCGATGAAGTACGGCTTGTAGGGTTTGACGTAGGAGCCGAAGCCGCCTTCCGCCACGCCCAGGTCGGGTTGGCCCATCTTGCCGGAGCCGAGTCCCATTTCGTGACCGTAGAGCGGCAGGCCCGCTTCGGTGCGCAGGCTGTCGCGTGCGCCCAGGCCGATCGGTTTGACGCCGAATTTCTCGCCCGCTTTCAAGACCGCGTTCCAGAAGTCCGCCGCGCGCTCGGGGTGCACGAACAACTCGAAGGCCATCTTCTCGCCGGTATAACCGGTGCGCGAGACGATCAGATCGAAACCGCCTACCACCGCATCGCATAATTCTGTTCTTTTCAGTTTCATAATGCGCGCGCGGGTAGTAGCGTCCACGCCCATCGCCAGCAGCGTATCGCGGCTCTTGGGGCCTTGCAAGGCGATGTCCACGCGCATGTCCGCGCCCGCCTGCGGGTCGCGCAGGTTGCGGATGTCGGCCTCGTAGCCGTAGGTGCGCGCCCAGGGACGGTTGTTGTCAATGCGTACCGTGCCATCGCGCACGGCCTCGAACCAGGTACGGTCCTTGTCGTCGTTGGAGGCATTCACCACCACCAGGTACTTGTCCCAGGCGCGGCGGTAGACTAGCGTGTCGTCGATCACCTCCGCGTCGGGGGTCAGGAACTGGCTGTACAGGCTCTCGCCCGGCTCCAGCCCGCCGCAGTCGTTGGCGCAGATCGTATCCAGGAAGGAAGCCGCGTCCGCGCCCTCCACCGAGTAGACGCCCATGTGCGCCACGTCGAACAGCCCGGCCGCCTGACGCGTCGCCAGATGCTCCTCGATGACCGAGGTGTACCAGACCGGCATTTCCCAGCCCGCGAACGGGATGACTTTGGCGCCCAAATCCTTGTGGACTTGATAGAGCGGCGTACGACGTAACTCGCCTTCGGACTCGTTCCATTCGAAGGACGGAAGCGCTTCTCCCTTGCCATCGGACCGTCCCGCCCGGATGGCGGGGTGTGGCCGATAAACCAGGGTTTCTCTTCACTGACCGACGAACCACCGTTCGACCCTACGGCCGGTGCATCCGACGCGATCACCGCGATCGGCCCGGGCAGGCGCTTTTCGCTGAAATCGGGTGAACCGTCCAGGTTGAACGAAACGTAGCCGTCCGACAGGTCGCGCAGCCAGGTAGCGACCAGTGTGGCGTGCTCGACGGGTACTGATAGCACATACTGGTCGTAGAAGACGCAGGTCAGGGAGCCGGTCACGGTCGCGCCGGGGAGACTGAGTTCCGTCGCCTGCGTGGAACCAGGTTTGAGTGCGGAAAGATCCGAAGAGACCGCGTAATCGAGGAACTGCCGCGCACGCGCTCCCACCAAATTAAAGACGCCCGTCGTAGCTTTGTCGTCCAGATAGTAGAAATGGGGATAGCCGTGCTCGCTAGGAGCGAAGTCCATCCCGGCCGAGAGCGCCAGGTCACGGATCTTGATCTTGGCCTGGTTCAGCTTCTGAAATCAATTTTGGCGCGGCGCTGGCGGCCATGGCGCGGCGGTGTCCACGCTGAAGGGCTTGCAGGCCAGCAGCACATCGGCGATGACATCAGCCAACTGGCGAGACTTGGCTTCGTCGAAGCCGCGCTGCGTGATCCAGGGCGTGCCCAGGCGGATACCGCCGGGTCGAGCGCCGATTTGTCGCCGGGGATGGTATTGCGGTTGATCACCACACCGACGATGTCGAGGATGCGCGAAGCGTAGTCGCCGCTCAGGGCGGTGCCGTCCTCGCCGACGATGGTGTTGCAATCGATGTTGATCAGATGCGTGTCGGTGCCGCCAAAGGGGATCACCAGGCCGCGCTTCTGGAACTGGTCGACCATGGCAACCGCGTTCTTGACGGTTTGCGCCTGCAGTTGCTTGAACTGCTCGGTCTGGGACAGTTTGAAGGTCAGCGCCAGCGCCGCAAAGACGTTGACGTGCGGGCCACCCTGTTCGCCGGGGAAGACCGCTTTGTCGATCTTCTTGGCGATGGCTGCGTCGGTGGTCATCAGCACCGCACCGCGCGGGCCGTCCAGGCTCTTGTGGGTGGTGGACATGACTACGTGCGCGATACCGATGGGCGAGGGGACGACACCAGCCGCCACCAGGCCGCCGATGTGCGAGATGTCGGCCAGCAGGTAAGCGCCGACTTCATCGGCGATCTCGCGGAATTTCTTCCAATCCGGCACCCACGAGTAGGACGAGTAGCCGGCGATCATCAGTTTGGGTTTGTGCTCTAGCGCCAGTGCGCGGATCTGGTCGTAGTCGAGTTGCTCGGTTTCGGGATTGATCGAGTAGTGCACGGCGTTGAACCATTTGCCGCTGCGGTTGACGCGCGAACCGTGCGAAAGATGTCCGCCGAAGAGCAGGTTCATGCCCAGCACGGTCTCGCCCAGGTTCATCAGCGCGTGATAAACGGCGTTGTTGGCGGGTCCGCCCGAGAGGGCCTGCACGTTGACATAAATCTGGTCGGCGGTGACGCCGTTGGCCGCGAAGGTCTCGGCAGCGCGGCGGCGGGCCAGCGCTTCGACCGTATCGGCGTACTCGACGCCCTTGTAATAGCGCGGGTCCGAGTTACGGCGATAATTCGCCAAACGCGCCGGGTGGTCGAGAATCTCTTCATCGGTCATCCAGCGCGTCTCTTCGTCGGGGTAGCCTTCGGCATAGATATTTTGGAAGGCAGAACCCAGCGCCTCACGCACGGCTAACGGGGCCTGGCTCTCGGAAGCGATCATGATCAGCTTGCGGACCTGGCGCTCGGCCTCGATCTGGGTCAGATCGTAAATTTCGGGGTCGAGGTCAGCCAGGGAACCGCGGAATAGGAAATCGGACATTGTTTTCTCCGTGATTTAGGGAATAGAATTCGAACTGATGTGATTCAGTTGTCAGACATATTTAAACATATTGTAGAACGTTAGGGGGTAGGGGTCAAGTGAGAAATGGCACATCCATGAAAAGAGAATGGTTCGCCAGTCTTTTTTTGGTTATGGCAAGATTTCTATGGCGTCTACGTGCGCGCCATCCGTGCTGCCCAGGCCGGGTTCTGTAAATCTTATCCAGTAATAATTCCCCTGAGATAGTCCAGAGGACAATGGGCTGTTGTCCACATCAATACGGATGCCTGTATTGTTGTAAAGGTCTCCCGAATCAATTGCGCAATTATCCACTTCTGTTGGACAGGCCGCGGCAATATTCGGGATATTCACGTTATCTACATTGGTATTTGTATCAGGGGAATTATTGCCCCAATAGAATACCGGGAGCCAGGAGCCTGGGAGGCCAGTTGTACTGATCTCAATAATGATTTGGTCGAGATCGATACCAGAACCCGTTGGCAATTCATAAAAGACAAAATCGGCAGCAGCGTCGCCATCCGCAACAATCGGTTGACTCATAACGAAGGTTACGGATGAGTTATCTGGAATGTCATACACGTTCCCGTCAGGTGGCCCAATATCCGGTTCACCAACGGATGACGCATCGGAATCGGTAGCTGTATTGTTGCTCGTATCTGCATCCGTGAGGCCAGTTGGCGCAGTTACAGTGGCTGTATTGTCAAGGGTTCCTACTGCATTCGCGCGAACGGTAGCATTGATAGAGAAAATGACAGATGCGCTCGCAGGTAAATTAACCGTTGTATTTATGTTACCCGTACCGGACGGAGTGGCGCAGGTTGCACCCGGAGGAGGTGGGTTTGGACTGCATGTCCAGGCCCACATCGTAGGGTCAATCAAAGCTGGCCTGTTGTCAGTCACAGTGACGCCGGTTAAGTTAAAAGCGCTGTTATTGGTCACAGTGACGGTGTAGTTCAATGTTCCACCTGGTGTGTAAGTCACCACCCCATCATCTTTTGAGATTTGCAGGTCGATATAGGGAGCATCAACATCCGTGGCCGAGTTGTCCGCAGGCGCTGCTTCTACAAGCCCCGCCGGTGCGCTTACGGTAGCCGTATTGGTTAAATTTCCTGGGTTCGCATTTCCAGAGAGGACTGCCGTAACGGTATAGGTCAAGCTGCCCCCTGCCGTCAGGTTGATCGTATCCATAAAATCGGCGTTACTGTCGGTGACTGGAGTGCAGCCACCACCACAATCCCACGACCAGGTGGCGACCCGGCCGGGTATTGGATCGGATACGGTAATCCCGTTTACATCGAATGAGCTGTTGTTTGTCACGATGACCGTGTAGGTCACTGTGCCATTCGCTACATATGTTGACGAACCGTCATCCTTCGTAATTTGCAAGTCGATATAAGGAATGTCTGTATCCGTAGCCGAGTTATTCGAGAGATTTGGGTCAATTGCTGTAGAGCCAACCGGGAGAGCGATATTCGCAGTGTTGGATAAACTCTGGGCTATGCCGCCTGTGGGGTTGGCGGTAACAGTATATTCGATCCTGCCACCGCTTTGGATGTTTACCGTATCGGTGAAGTTGTTTGTGAAGTTTGTGACCTCATTACATCCGCTGGCGTTGACCATGACACAAGTCCAGGTCCATGAGGTGATTTGTGGACGAATATTATCTATAACGCGGACCCCTTGGGCGTCGCTTGGCCCATTGTTGGTCACTACAACTGTATAGTTGGGAGGATTCGTTGCTGTATAAGTATCAACCCCGTCACTCTTCGTTATGGCAAGATCATAAATGGACTGTTGCGTATCCATGTCGGTGATCGTGTTGTTATTCAGACGGGGGTCTCTAAATCTTGAATTGTTTGGAGCAATAACACTGGCCGTGTTGTAAAGAAACCCGCTTGCTCCGGAAGACACTGTCCCGCTAATAGTGATAGTAAGCTGATAATCCCCTCCTTGTTGATTGAACAGGGATGCATCTGTGAAGGAAATATTGTTTCCGCTGCTTGCATTCGTGCCGCACCTTATGGCAGGCGAACAGCCTACTGTAAGATTTGTAATATTCGCAGGGACATTGTCAATAACGTCGAATGTGGGTGCATTGTCTGGCCCCCGGTTAGTTACAACAATGGTGTATTGGATCGGGTTCCCCGGTGTATATGTGCTGCTACTATCGGTCTTTGTGATAGCCAAGTCTGCTAGCGCAGGTTCCTGCGGTGTAGGCACAATAATAGGTGCGCTTATGGTCGGAGTTGGTGTGGGAACAGGCGTAAGGATGCCTGATGTTGGCACCGGTGTATCTACACGGATAGGAGTCGGAATCACAATGAACTCATCGGTTGGTGGGATTGCGCTGGAATCCAGAAGATCCTCTGGGTTGGTTTGAGGACGCGGAATAGAGGGGTCGACCAGTTCGATCACGCCCTCTTCGTTGACCACGAAATTAGCAGTGGGATTCAAAAGCGACCGTAAGTCTGCTTCTAACTGCCAGAGTGGCTTAAGCTGAATAGCCATCTGTCCAGTTATGAACATGCATAACATACCGATGGGTACTAACAATAGAATGAGTAACGACTCCCTTCGATTTTGCCTTGGATGTTTCATTTCTGCTGAACGTTCATTGGTAAGCGCACATAGAAGGTGGTTCCAGGATAGGTTTTTTCGTTATGACCAGGGCTTTCCAACCATATGCGACCACCGTGCGCTTCAATAATGCCGCGGGCAATTGCTAATCCTAGGCCTGGGCCCCCACCTTTGAATTTTGTTTTCCCGGACGAATGTAAAAGTACCTCCCCTGTCTGATAGAATTTTTCAAATACCAGCTCGTGGTCTTGCGGGTCAATTCCAATCCCTGTATCTTGTACAACAATTTCGACTTCTGGAACACCTGTACCGTTATTGATCATGCAACCGCTGACTTTAATGCTGCCGCCGTTCGGTGTGTACTTGATCGCGTTCATGATCAAATGATAGAAGACTTTTTGGAGAAGAGCGCCATCGACGTGTACAGGAGGGATTGTATCCAGTCCCTCTACAATCAATTTTATTCTGCGTTCTTCTAATGCATCTTTAAAAGGCTGTTGTGCTTTTGTGATGATCAGACTGATCTTTTTATCCGCTTTGGATAGAGTGAGTTCCTTGCTATCGATTCTGGAAATGTCCAACATACTGTTGATGATTTCATCCATGCGATTGAACCCATCCATGAGTCCCCTGGTGAGCGGTTTTAGCTCAGCATCACTTGCGGCTCTCTGTTCTAGCATATACGTGTAACCCTGAATGAGAGTCAGGGGAGTGCGAAGTTCGTGTGCTGAAATATTGATAAAACTGGCTTTTGCGCGATCCATTTGTTCGAGGATTTGGTTGGTTTTCTGCAACTCTATAGTGCGTTGTTGCAGGTGTTCTGTCATCTCATCGAAAGAATTGGCCAGCGTTCCAATCTCATCCTTGGCTTGAATACCGGTACGTTGGGTCAGGTCACCACCAGCGATAGCTTGGGAGGTTTGCACCAGAGAGAAAAGTGGATCGATAATACGACGTGAGATTAAAAAACCGATCAGGATGACGAAAACCATTGCAAATGAAAAGATAAGAAAATATGAGTTACGATTGGCAGATGCAGTCTGGCTTACATAGCCGGATGGCAATACAACGGAAAAGACTCCCAGTAGTTCGTTCCCGATTTGTAACTTGCCATATGCTGCGCTGTAAGGGCGCTGGCTACGTTGATGTTTTCCCCTATGACCAGGTTATCCGTAGAAATCACCTGTTGGTACATCTCTAATGGAATGGTAAGAGTGGCAATATAAATCGCACTATTTTCCCTTCAGCCTTGAATGTGGAAGCGATTGCATGCCCATCTTCTCCATAAATAATAACATCTGCAAGAGAAGAATTCTTAAGAGCCGGCATGACCGCATCCATCGGTGTGCCAATAATAATCATGCCGAGCAATTCATCTTGAGTTCTGATCGGAATGGCGGTGAAGTAATACCAGCGCCTGTCGGTTGGATCCTTGCTAATTGCTCTGCTTGGGATATTGTCTGAACTGTGATTTTCCAGTACTGACTGTATGATGTCAAGATTGGTCTTTTGAAGCAATTGTGTAACATCATTAAGCGGCCCATTTGCACTGCTTTGCAAATGGAGAACTTCCTGGCCTTGAGCATTAATGAGAAAAAGATTGTCGATACCCAATCCATTTGCGATTGGGGTTGTCGACATTACAAGTTTTTCGCGATCTTCATCACGGAGCGCTTGTATTACAGTGCGTGTATAAACAATGATGCGTGCGTCATCGATCTGTTTAACTTCCTGGTCGGCAACACCTTGCGAAACAAATCGCCCCGCTTCTAAAAGTTGATTGTTCAATCCTTCCGAAAGAGATTCAGTCACCAACTTGGTGACAGCATAGGCCCCCGTAATAGCTACGATGAGGGTCAACAGAAGATAAGGGAGGATAACTTTGAAACGAATACTCACGGTGGACCTAGCATTGGCCCTTCTTAGAAGGATTTGTTTCTAATCTTAGCACAATTCTTACAAAACCAATTAAAACCTCATATTAATTATTATGCAACAACCCGTTGGTAACATTTGTCACAAGATACACAAAAGGCTCCCCCAAAAGGCCTTTGCTGAAATAAAAAAGCCCCACATGTTGCGGGAACTCGATATCATTCCCTCAATAGGGGCTTTGACGAAAGAAAGACCTCGCAAAATGTGAGACCGTGTGGGCCTGCGGGACTCGAACCCACGACCTCTTCGGTGTAAGCGAAGCGCTCTAACCAACTGAGCTAAGCGCCCATAATCAAATACTATTTTCGCTGTTCGTGTCCGCTATTATACGGTGAAAGTTCCATCTTGACAAGTTGCAGGTTCAATTTCGTTGCCCGAACATATTTGTTTAATTGACAAATTTCCCTTTGACA